>FR893550.1 GCA_000433675.1 Clostridium sp. CAG:433 | reverse complement strand
TATGTTACTGACCCTTGTCCTCCTGTCGCTCCTGTTATTGCTTTCGTTTGCGCACTTGTTGAGAACGTTGGTGTCCAACTTTGTGGCGATGTTATCGCTATTGGGTTTGTAGCTTTCCCTATTGTTGTCTTAACTGGTGTAGATGAAGTATTTGATGCTGCATTATAGTTACTATTACCCGTTACATAATAATATATATTATATGTCCCAGCATCTCTTCCTGATGAACTTGGAATATCTTGACTTCCTTTTGATAAATAATTTGCTTCTGTTAATTCTGTTTCTGTTGAATAATATATTGTTCCTTGTACACCTGTTGCACTTACCATTGCCTTTGTTTCACCATATACTATTCCAGTTACTGGTGAAACTTTTGCTGGATTTGTTATCTTTTTTACTGTTAATGTGTAACTTATTGTTTTAGTAGAATATGTATAATATGCTACATCTGCTACCTTTGCTTTTATTGTTGTTGTTCCTGCTTGTTTTATTGTTACTTCACCTGTTGTACTATTTATGGTTGCTACATTTGTATTACTTGATGTATAACTTACTGTTCCATCTCCTGTGTTTGTTAATGTATTTTTTGCACTTTCTCCATAATTTATTGTTACAGATGATGACGCAAAACTTATTGTTGCTGATTTCTTTGCTACAGGTCCAGTACTATTTGTTGCAGTATCTGTTATATCATTCCATGTTGCATTATCATAATTTGCTTTACTTGCTGTTACCACTACATAAATATATTTACCTACTAATGATTTGTCTATTTCATATGTATTTTTTGTTGCGCCTGATATTGCTGTTCCACCTGTTGCTGTCGTACTTGTTGTTGAATACCATTGATATGAAAGTGTCGCACTATTTGTATTTGTTACACTTGCTGTTAATGTATTTCCCCATGTATTTGTTCCTGTTATCTTTACACTTCCTGATAAACCTGCTGGATTAATTGCAACACTCGATGTTCCTGTAAAATCATTATAATAACTTCCACCTGTTATTTTATAACTTATACTTGTTGTTCCTTTTGCTGTTCTTGATGGTAATAAATTATATGTTGTTCCTGTTACACCAGCACTTGTTACTGTACTTCCATAACTTGTACTTGTTCCTGATACTATTGTTTTTCCATCCCATGATGCACTATTTACTTTTACTGTTGCATTATGTTCTTTTCCATCATATGATGCTGTTGCTGCATTTGCTGTTACACTTAATGCTTGTTTTGCTACTGTTGCTGTTTTATTCGTTGTATCTGTTATATCACTCCATGTTGTTTTATTATAGTTTGTTTTACTTGCTGTTACTACTACATAAATATATTTACCTACTAATGATTTATCTATTTTATATGTATTTTCTGTGGCATCAGCGATTGCTGTTCCTCCTGTTGCTGTTGTACTTGTTGTTGAATACCATTGATATGAAAGTGTCGCACTATTTGTATTTGTTACATTTGCTGTTAATGTTTGTCCCCATGTATTTGTTCCTGTTATTGTTACACTTCCACTTAGATTTGTTGTATTTATTTTTACTGTTCTACTATCTGTTTTTGTAGTGTAATTAGCTGCTTCTATTTTAAAATAAATTGTATATGTCCCTGCTGCTGTATAACTTGGTTTTGTTGCACTATATGTTCCATTTGCACTTGTTGAATATGTTATTGTTGCACCACTTGTTGGTTTTGTTACACTTACACTTATTGTATGTCCATTTCCATCATAGAATCCTTCATATGAACTTGCTGTATATGTTATTGTTGCTGGTTTTATTGTTATTGTTGATGGTATAGGACTTGTATCTGTATGATTTCTATCTCCTACTACTTTTACATATATTGTTGTTGTTCCTACATCTGTTCTTGCTGGTTTTGTTGTACTCCATGTTTTATTATCTGTACTATAATGTATTGTTCCACCACTTCCACCTGTTACTCCGATTGTATGTGGTTGTCCATCATATGTTCCTGAGTATGCTGTTAATGTTGGATTTATTGAACTTGCTTCTTCTATTACTATAGTTA
Organism: Clostridium sp. CAG:433; assembly: GCA_000433675.1. Taxonomy (GTDB): domain Bacteria; phylum Bacillota_I; class Bacilli_A; order RF39; family UBA660; genus CAG-433. The sequence continues at coordinate 38,810 of FR893550.1, read as the reverse complement.
TTTCTGCTGTTGCTGTTACTTTACTTGTATTATCTGTTGCTTGTATTGTTAATTTATATGTTCCTACTGGTGGTACTGCTGTATCACTCGTTGTTATTGTTGTTCCATTTATAGTGAAATAACTATTTGTATTCCCTGCTGTTATTGCATAACTATAACTTCCTGTTCCATTATCTGCGCCTTTAAATACTAGTGCTTGTGGTGTTGTACTATATTTTATAGAAGCAAGAGTTTGTGCATCAAATGTTAATGCATTTGCTGTACTTGTTAATCCAATCGCACCATTACCTGCTCCTAATTTTGTTTTTATATTTGAATTAGTACTTCCAGTTAATGTTGTCATACTTCCAGTAACTTTATAACCTGTATATATATAACCTGTTTTTGCTACTACATTTGTTATTGTTGCCTCTGTTCCATAATTATGTTTTTGATTATAATCTTTTAATTCTTTACTTGTTTTTCCATCTATTGTTATATCAAATGATTTTATACCTGAATCTGGATTAACATCATAATAATATTGATTAATTGAATAGTTTGCTGTATATTCACGATTACCATAACTACCTGATTTTATTGTTACTGTTGTACTTGCTTCGCTTAATCCTGTTCCTGTCCATCCTGTAAATGTATATCCTGGTTTTGTTGGATTATTTAATGTTATATCCGCATCTGTTATTTTATAACTTGTTGGATTTGCTGTGGAAACCGTTCCTCCATTTAAATTATATTTAATTGTATATGTTACAACATTCCATGTTGCATTAAAGTCTCTTGAACTATCTATTGTAGTACTTGTTCCTGCAGCATATGTTTTATTGGCTACTGTATCATTCCATCCACCAAATGTATAACCATTTCTTGCAAATGTATTACTTGGCATTGTTACGCTTATTCCAATTTTTGTTCCAGAATAATTCATATATCCTGTTCCTACGACTGCTGATGGCGCCGTTCCTGTTCCTCCATTTGCTTTAAATGTCGCTGTTATTGCATATGTATATGATGAGTAATATGTTGTATTTGCTGTTGTTGGTGTTACTACACTTGCATTTGCAGTATTTCCTGTACTTACTCCTCTATATGTATATGATCCTCTATTTGCTTTTGCTGCATCTGGTATTGTTATATTTGTATTAATTGTATTTACTCCACCAGACTTAGAAATATATGTTCTTGTATTTCCTGCGGTTGCACTTGCTGCTTTACTTCCATCATAATAATTAAATGTTGCAGTAACTGTCTTTTGATAATATGCATATAGTGATGTCATTGCAGTATATGCTGGATTTCTATCATTTACTGAATCATTTGTATATGACCAACCCTTAAATGATGCTTCATCATATGCACTTGGTGTTGGTGTTATATTAACACTTGTAACATAATTTGTTCCATTTGAATATGCTGTTCTTATTGGCTGTGTCTTATCACTTTCACTTGGCATTGATGTATGTGTGCTTCCATTATAGTAATAATATGTTATTCCTACTTGATAATAAGCATAATAATTTGTTGTTCCCGTATTTACACTTATTGGTGTTGTTGAATTTGCCGCTGTTACACCTTTATATGACGTGCCGTAATATCCAGTACTTCCTGTAACAGCACTTGGAATACTTACTGTAGAATTTACTATAGCATTATTGTATCCTAAATATTGAACGCCGGTTGCTGTTGTACTAGTTTGTGTATTAGCATATGTATCTGTTCCACTATGATAATAGAAATTTAATGTTACTGTTTTTTGATATGACGCATAATACGTTTGATTGCTTGTTAATACTACTGCCGAATTTGCATCAATTGTTTTAGATGCATTTGCTGCATTACTTGTACTATAATGTCTAAATGTATATCCGCTTGGTGTTCCTAATGCAGATGGTGATGTTATACTTCCACTTGTCGCATTATTATATATTGTTACTGATTTTGTTTCCGATTTAGAATTATAGTAATTAAATGTTGCTGTTAATGTTTTACTATATATTGCATATAACGTTACATTGCCAGTTACTGGTTCATAACTTGTAAGTGCACTTGTTGCATCTTTATTTGTATTCCATCCTATAAATTCATAACCTGATTTTTCAGCTTTTTTTGTTAAATCTGCTTTCCCACCATATAGTACACTCGAAGTTTGTGTAGCCGTACTTCCTCCATTTGTTGTTGCATCATATGTTACTGTATAACTATTTCTTGTATAATATAAATTTATTACTCTACTTCCATTTGCTAATATTGTTGTTGTTAATGCATCTGCTCCATCAACTTGTCCTTTAGAATATGTAAATCCTGAAATTTCTTTTTTTAAGTCTGATAATGTTAAAGACGCTCCTGTTGTACCAGTTTTTGAATCAGTACTATTAAGTGTATATGTACTTGTATTTATATCTTGTACATAATGATTAACTTTATATGCGGTATTTGTATTTGGTGCCCAATTAGCAGCATATGCTTTATTACCTGTACTTCCTGTTGGTATACTTACCGAATTACTAACCTTTATAACATGCATATCATATAAACTCCATGATGTCGTACCACCACTTGTTGCTTGCTCTAATTGTATATAAAATCTTCCCTTTGTATATCCTGTAGATATGGATATATCTTTATAATATTTTGCATATCCATTTTCTAAATCTTCACTTTTCTTAAAAGCACCGCTATAACCATCAAAGCCATTACCGGTAGAATGTTCAGTATACCAAATTCCTCCTTGTAAATTTAATGTACCTGACACACGCTTTCCTGTAACGAAAACTCTATATGTAGAACCCTCAGCGAGAGAAAAATCATTACCTAATATATGATCCCTTTGCTTTGCAGTATATGGACTCGAAGATGTATAATTTAATCCACTACTAGCATCATTACTGCCTGTCCATCCATTAAATGTATAGCCAACTCTATTAGGATTGTTTAAAGTAAATGACGACATTATATTATAGCTTGTTGGATTTGCAGTAGAAACTGTTCCACCATTCAAATTATATGTTATTGTATATGTATTAATAGTATAATATGCGTATACTGTGGCATTTGCTGTATATGTTGTATTTGTTATATTTTCTGTTATATATCCATTTTCATTTATTATTTGGTCTCCTTGACCATTTTCTTTTGTATAATATCCTTTAAATGTATATCCTGTTTTACTTGGCTTTGTTATTGCATTTGTACTTGTTGTCATTGCTTTAGTTAATGCACCATCTAAATATATTCCTGTATTATACTTTTCATAAATAGCTGTTGTCCCAGCTGTTGTTGCACTTTTGTTATCAAGGGTTATTGTATATTTTTCTGCCTCTTTTGTGAAATTTGCTTGTGCTGTTGTTTTTGCATTTATTGTTGTACTATTTGGTGTTATTGTATAACTTGAGAATTTTGTTTTGTATCCTGTTACATCTTTTGTACTTGCGGTTGCTATTCTTCCATCTGATAATGTTATTACATTACTAGATACAGTAAATGTTGTCCCTGGTATTACTATTAATTGTGTTGGTGTTATACTTCCTAAATTCTCATCATTAACTGTGAAATTAATTGTATTGAAGTACACATTTAAATGGTTTGTTCCATCCACTGTGTATTTCTTCGAATATGGTATTTCTACTCCATCTATTTTAAATCCATATATTTCATAACTTGTTCCATATTCATATGTTCCACCAAAATCATTTAAATATCCTTTATCTGATCCTGCAACTTTTATTCCTGTTTGTATTTTATTATTATATCCTGAATAATACCATGTTCCATCTATATTATAATTTAAATCTAATTTCCCTTTTTTCTTTTCAAATTTAGGATATAAAATAATATCTTGATCTAATGTATATTCACTTCCAGCAGCATAATCGCCTAGTGAACATGTCCATCCTTTAAAATCATAATCTGTTTTAGTTAAAACATCTTCCCTTAATTTTAAACTTTCTTTTTCATATTTATATTGTGGTTCTAAAACTTGTGTTCCATCTGTATTTTGATATTCCACAGTATATACTTTTCTAAATTCATATTGTTCTATTAAATTGATTGGGTTTGTATCTGGAGTTGTAGCAGTTATTGTTATTAAAAATTCTACGCTTGTATTAAATTTTATTATATCTTTTTCTTTATAACCTGTTACTGTTACATTTATTCCATCTTTATTTATACTTTGTTTTATGAAAGAATATATTGTTTGATTTCTATCACCATAATTTGTTACTGTTACTCTATATGTTATTGATGAATTTGCATTTGGAAGTGTAAAACCTGTAGTTGTATTATCAACATTGTACTTTGGTGAATAATTTTCTACAGCACCATTACTTGCAGATTCTAATTTTATTCCTGTTACTCTTATGTCTGCGGAAGCTCTGAACATTGCTTCAGATGTTATTGCTAGTTTACTAGCAAGTCCTGAGTATGCTACCGTATTAAAAAAAAACAAAAATAAAAATGCAATCATTATTAAAAATTTTATTTTACCTTGAAAAAATTTCTTCATTTTAATACGACTCCCATTCAACATTCTTTCTATTATATCATATATATTATACCCCCTCCCCAGAGTGTTTGTCAAACAAAAACCATACATATATCATTAATATGTACCAATAAATTTAAAGTATGTAATGGGTTGGAGTATTATACTATTAATTCAAATAAAATGCATAAAAAAAGGAACTAAAAAGTTCACTTTTAATTGTTTATTTTTTTATTAAAAATCATCATCGTCAAATGTATCATATCTTGATGACTTATTTAACTTTTCTTGTTTTTCTTTTATTTCTTTTTTAAGTCTATTTACTTCTTCTTGTTTAAGAAGCATTTTTAATTTATCTGTATTGTTAGTTTCTAAACTTTCTTCTAGTGCATCATATAATTCATCTTTTGTTACTACATCATCATATAAATCATATTTTTCTTCATAATCTGCATCTATAGAATCAGAATCTATTACATTTTTTGGTTCACTTATTTGTTTTGGTACTTCAGCACTTAATTTACTATCTTGATATATATTTCCATTAGGATAAACTATATCATCATCTGTACCATTTCTAGAACCAATATTAATTTCAGGTTTAAATTCTATTTTAGTTCCTTCTGATATTTTTTGAATATCTTCTTTTTGTTTATTCTTTCTTTTAATTAATATTATAAGCATTATTATGATTGCTAATAGTAGTAATAAAAGTGATAATAATGCAAAGAATTGTCCTAAAGTTAATCCTAAAATTTTCTTACTTTTCTTTTCAACATCTATTTGGTAACTTTTTGTGAAACCATTTTCATCTGTAACTCTAACCATTACAACATTGTTACCTTCTTTTAAGTTTTTATTACCAGTTATTTCTACTTTAGCATTAGGATTTTTAGCAATTGCTTCTACGTCAAGTGAATCAGTATTTCCATCAACAGTTAACTTATAATTTAAATTATCTGGATCAAAGTTATCATCTAATTTTTTACCATCAATTTTTATATCTGATAAATCATTATTACTTTTAAGTGGACTTCTTTTTACATTTAAAGTATAAATTCTTACGCTTCCATCTTCTGCGATTACTTTAATTGTTATAGGGGTAATTTCTCCTACTTTTAAATCTTTATTACCCATTACTTCTACTTTAGCTTTATCTGATGCTTTATAAGTTAAATCAAGTTTATTAATTTCATATGGTACTGTAACTTCATAATTACTCATATTTTTATCAAATTTAGGACTTATTTCACCATTACCTATTACTAAACTTTCTAGATAATTTTCATTTGATTTTTTTTGTTCTTCTTTTGTACCAGAATTAGAACTTGTACTTGTACTTGCTTTCTTTTTAGTTACATTTACTGTATATGTATTTTTATTACCATTTTCTGCGGTTACTGTAACTGTAATATAATTCATACCTGGTTTTAGGTTACTATTACCGCTTATTGTAACCTTAGCCTTACTACTTGATGCAATTGCTTGTACAGTTAAGTTATCAACATTACTTGGTACTGTTATAGAATAAGAGAACTTATTTTTATTAAATGCTGGGCTTAATGTATAACCACCTACATTTAATTTACTTAATGTTGCATCTGAGTCAAGAACAGGCTCATTTTTCTTTTCTTCCTCTCTTGTTACAGTAATTTTATATGTTTTTTTACTTCCATCTTCTGCGGTTACTTCTACTGTTACTACATTTTCTCCTACTTTTAAATCTGTATTACCTACTATTTTAACGCTTGATTTTTCATTATTTGTTATTGCTTTAACATCTATTTTAGTCGCATCATTTGGTACCTTTAAAGTATAATCTAAATTATCTTTACTAAATGCTGGACTTAATGTATAACCTGGAACTGATAAATCTTTTAGGGAGTTATCACTTGATTTTTGAATTGCAGACTGTCTTGTTACAGTTATTGTATATGTTCTTTTATTTCCATTTTCTGCAGTTACTACTACTGAAATATTATTAGCGCCTACACTTAAATTTTTATTCCCTGTTCCTGTAAGAGTCGCTTTAGCACTTTCTTTTGTAGCATTTACTGTTACACTTGAAACATTATTTGGAACTGTTAAACTATAACTAGTTGTATTTTTATTAAATGCTGGACTAATTGTATATCCTGTAATACTTAAAACAGATAAATAATTATTAGAATCTTTAATAACAGGAGTTCCAATTGTTATTGTTTTTGAAACTGGTGTTACTGATAATTTATTATTATTACAGTCATTTAATAATACATTTGCCAAAGACAAAGTTGTTGAACCTGTCTTTAATGTTTTAAATTTTAATGTAATTATATCTGTCGCTGAACTAAATCCATTTGATAAGGTAAAATCAATACCCGCAAATTTATAATTATTATTTTTATTTACAGATACAGCGTATGGAGAACTCATACCAGTTGCGGATATAAATTCTAAATAATCACTATCAAATGATATGTTTCCTCCTACACCACATATACCAATATTACTTGAATCTACATTAACATTGTTAACATTTACTTTAGCAGTTATTTCATCACCAATATTAGCATTATTATTTACTGTATAACCAATACTAGCAGATCCTACTGTACTTGCAGCATTTGCTTTAATATATATTGCAAATATAGATGCTACTACTATTAAAATTATAATAAGTTTATTTGTTATCTTTCCATTATTCTTCATTATGTACCTCCTACTAATTCTTCAAATAATATTGTAATGCACTTATAGCATCGCTTATATCTATTTCACTATCTTCTACCATATCACCAGCAACAAAATATGCTCCTGTTAATGCTTTAGAACTATTTTCACCATTTAAGTAATGACCTAGTATACCAATTGAATCACTGATATCTATTACTCCATCACCATTAACATCGCCTTTTATTACAATAGTTTTTCTATCTTTTTCTTCTCCATTAATCATTAACTTAACTATATATCCTGTCGCAACTATATCACTATCTGATATAACACTTGTTTCATCACTATTTACTATTTCTAAATATTCATTAGGGTTATCTAATTGATCTTTTAATTCAAGTGCTGTTGTATTTACTTTTACTGTTTTTATATAACCATTTGCTATTGTATGACCATATTTAACAGATGTTATTACTTCTGATATATTTGCTTTTTTCACAAATGTTACTTTATATGTTAAGAATGTTCCATCTTCAGCTGTTACTAATATTACAACTTCTGTATTACCTACTTCTAGTGGTGAAATTGTATATGTATGTGGTGATGTATATGTTGTTCCATTTATTTTCATATTTGATTTATTATCTTCAAGTACACTTGTTAAATCAACTTTATTTACATCACTATCTATATTTACTATATAAGAATATTTTGTTTTATTAAAACTTAATTCTCCAGAACTTACTCTTAAATCATTTAAGTATGCATTACTTGATGCTTGTTTTGAATACGTTATTTTATAGTTTTTAACTGTTTTACCATCTTCTGCAGTTACTTGAACTGTAATTGCACCATTACCATTATTTTTTGGAATATCAACAACATTACTACTTTGTTTATTACCATTTACTAAATATGTAAGTGTTGATGTATCAATATTTGGTGTTGCATTTATTGTTAATTTTTCTAAACTATATGATATTTCTCCAATACTATATTCTGTTTCATTCATATTAAATTCTTTATCTAGAGTTTGTCCATTTACTGATAAACTACTAAGATTTGCATCACTACTTAATTCTTTACCAAGTCTATGAATAATTACACTATATGTTTTTGTATTTCCATTTTGTGCGACAACTATAATTTCAAGTGTTGTATCACCTTCTTTTAAGTTATCAACTGTAATTGTTTTAGGTGTAAAGAAATTTTCTGAAAGAACTTTAATACTTGCATTTTTATCTTCTGTTTCTATATCGAAACTTATTTTATCAATATTATTTTCTACATTTATATTATATAAGAATGTAGTTTTGTTAAAATCTATTTTACCTAATGATGGTGTTAATTTACTTAAGTATGCATTATCTGATTTTACTATATTGTATGTTATTGTATATAATTTTTTACTTATTCCATCTGCTGCGGTTACTTCTACTGTTATTACATTTTCACCAAGAAGTGTTGGTATATCTACTATATTACTATCAAATGAAGTTGTTCCTACATAATATTTTATAGTTGAATCTGAATTTGTTGGAGTAGCATTTATTTTTAATTTAGTTGTTCCATAAGGAATATCTCCAATTCTATAATCTAGTGTTGTTGATGTAAACGTTTTATCTAAATTATATCCACTTACACTTAAATCATGAAGTGTTGCATCATTACTTAATGCTTTTACAACATTAAATACATATACATCCGTACTTCCATCTTCCGCAATTGTTGTAAGTCTTACTACTTTATCATCTTTTGAATATGTACCATTACCTGTTACTGTTGTAGTAGGAACAGTTGGCACGCCTTCTATAGTAAATTCTGTACTTCCATATGGAATTGTAAGTGTATATTCTCTTTTATCTTTTGATAAAGATGGAGATAACACTGCGTTTGTTAAATTAACTTTTGATAAAGTTGTATCGCTTGATTTTGGTCTATTTACTTTTATTGTATATATTTTTATAGTTTTTCCATCTTCTGCAGTTACTGTTACTTTATAAATATTATCTACTGTTGTTGATAATTCTATATTATCTTGTTTTGAAATAGATGCATTTTTATCTTCTGCAACCGCAGTTACTTCTTCTTTTGTAAGAATACTTTTTTCTTCTTCAACTGTTGTTTCATAATATAAAGTATCTTTATCAAAATCTGGTGTTAATGTATAACCCATTACTGATAATAAACTAAGGTTTGCATTATCATTTTTTATTCTATTTACATGTAATTTATATGTTTTTTCTTCTCCATTTTGTGCTATTACTGTAAGTACAATTTCATTATCTCCTGTTTTTAAAGATATTTCTCCATCACCTTTTACGCTAGAATCAACATCTTTTAATACTGCTTCTACATTTATTTTTGTCTTACTATAATTTACATCACCTAAATCATATTCAAGTGTATCAGAACTAAAGTTTTCTATTTCTTTTCCATCAACTTTTATCATTGATAAATCATTTATATTCTTCTTAGCTCTAATTACATTTATATTGTAATCAAGTATTGAACCTGATTCACTTTCTACTCTAATAACTATGTTATTATCTCCTACATTTAGTGGATGAATACCTGTTCCTGAAATAATAGTTGCTCTACTATCTGTTAGGGTTGCGGATACATCTATTGATGATATATTTCCATCAACATTTACTGTATAACTTGTTATATTTGAATTAAATTCTGGTGTTAATGTTCCTTCACTAACAGTTATATCTGATAATGTATTTATACTTGATTTAGTTCTCTTTATATTTAATATATATGTATTTGACTTAGTTTCATCTTCACTTACGACAGTTACTTCTATTTGTTTTTCACTTGTTGAAATATTATAGTGTCCTTCTCCTGATGTTACTTTTGAATTTGGTTCTAACTTAGTCGCAGTTACATTAAATTCTGTTACATCAACAGGTACTGTTACTTCATATTCAAATACATTTGATGAGAAACTTGGTAAGAAACTACCATTAGTTACTGTTAAATTTGATAAAAGTGCAACATCTGATTTTTCTCTTGTTACTATTAATGTATATGCTCTTACGCTTCCATCTTCTGCTGTTACCAATATATTTATCATATTATCACTTGTTGTTAAAAGTTCTGTATCATTGAATATATATTCTGCTTTTTTATCTGTTTCTACTTTTGGATCATTTACTGTAACTATTAAATTTGTTTTATCTGCTTTTGTCACATCATTTGGTACAGTAACTTTATAATTTAATCCATCTTTAACTGCTGGAACTCCCGCAAGAGTTATACCCTGAATACCTGTATCATCATTTAATTTTCTTTTAACAGTAATTTTATATATTTCACTTACACTAGTATCATGTGCTTTTACTGTTAATGTAATTGTATTTGTTCCAGTACTTAAATTTATAAGTCCATTACCTAATACAGTTGCAAGTTCATCTTCAGCAATTCCTTCTACTTTTAGAGCAGTTGTATTATAATCAACTTCTCCTAAATCATATATTGTTTTACTTTTATTAAATCCTGTTATAGTCTTATCATTAATTTTTAAGTCTTTTAAATAAGCATTTACTCTTTTACTTCTTTCAATAAATAAAGTATATGTTTTTAAATCTCCATTTTCTGCTGTTACAATTATATCTATTTGATTACTTCCAAAGTTCAAATTAAATTTATTACTTAAATCTGTTGTTATAGTTGCTTTCCCTGTATCTTCTACAACTGCACTTACACTTACACTATCAGTTGCACCTGGTACAGTTAAATTATAAATTAATTTGTCTTTGTTAAAGTCCGATACACTTACATTATCTACTTTTATATCACTTAAATTATTATTTGATGATTTTTCTCTTTCAACTGTAACTGTATATTCTGTTTTTGTACCATCTTCTGCAGTTACTGTTAAAGTTATATCTTTTACTCTTTCTGTTGATGACATAGTAAATTCTGTACCATTTGCAGGTGTAATAACACTTTCACTATTTATTTCAGAAGATAAAGAGAAATTAGTTGTATCACTTGGTACACCAATTTTACATTTATTATCAGTTAATAAACAATATCTTGATGAGTCAGTTCCAATTGTAAGTGTTACCTTTTTTATACTTGTATCATTAGATTTTGTTCTTGTTACTTTTATAGTATATGTTTTTTCATCACCATTTTCTGCAGTTACTTTAAATGTATATATGTTATCATTTTTAGTTGTTAAACTAATTGCTGGACTTTTTTCTATGTTAGCGTCTTCACTTACTGTAACATCTACATCACTAGGTGTTAATGTTGTTTTATTATTTGGAAGTGTTACGCTATATGTTCCATCAGCATTTAATGTTGGTGTTACCCCTGATACATTTATACTTTTTACTTTATTATCACTATTCTTTTCTCTTCTTACATTAATAATATAATTTTTTACTACTGATGTATCATGCGCTGTTACTGTAATAATTATTTTGTTATCACCAGTTTTTAGTTTTATATTTCCTGTACCTGATACTTTAGCTAAAGTATCTTCTGCTATTGCAGATATATTTAATTCAGTTTTATTAAAAGGTACATCATCTAAAGTATATTCTGTTTTATCTTTATTAAAATCAGTAATTGTTTCATTATCTACTTTTAAGTCTTTTAAATTTGCATTTATTCTTTTACTTTTTTCTATATATAAAGTATATGTTTTTAGTTCATCATTTTCTGCTTTTACTACAATTTCTATTTTATTATTTCCAAAGTCTAAACTAAATTTATTACTTAAATCTGTTGTTATTACTGCTTTTCCTGTATCTTCTACTGTAGCGGATACAAGTACACTACTTGTAGTTCCTGGAACTGTTATATTATAAGTTAATTTATTTTTATTGAAATCAGATAAAATTACATTATCTACTTTTATATCACTTAAATTATTATTTGATGATTTTTGTCTTTCAACTGTAACTGTATATTCTTTTTTAGTACCATCTTCTGCGGTTACTGTTAAAGTTATATCTTTTATTCTTTCTGTTGGTGTCATAGTAAATTCTGTACCATTTACAGGCGAGATAGTACTTTCACTATTTATTTCTGATGTTAAAGAGAATTTTGTTGTATCGCTAGGTACATTAATTTTACATTTATCATTTTCCATTAAGCAATATCTTGATGAATCACTTCCTATTGTTAATGTTACTTTGTTTAGTGTTGTATCATTAGATTTTGTTCTTGTTACTTTTATAGTATATGTTTTTTCGTCTCCGTTTTCAGCAGTTACTTTAAATGTATATATGTTATCATTTTTTGTTGATAAATTTATTGCTGGACTTTTTTCTATACTAGCATCATCACTTATTGTAACATCTACATCATTAGGTGTTAATGTTGTCTTATTATTTGGAAGTGTTACACTATATGTTCCATCACTATTTAGTTTTGGAGTTACTCCTGATACTTTTATACTTTTTACTAAATTATCACTATTTTTTTCTCTTTCAATATTTAATTTATATGTATTTTTAGTTATACCATTATGTGCGGTTACTTCTATTACTATTTGATTATCACCAGTTTTTAGTTCTATATCTCCTAAACCTTTTACTGTTGATAACTCATTTGTTTTAGTTGCATCTACATTGATTTTATTTTTACTAAATGGAACTTTATCTAAAGTATATTCAAATGTATTTTTATTAAAATTGTCTATACTTACGCCATCTACTTTTATATCATCTAATAAAGCAATGTCATATTTTTTTCTTTCAACATTTATTGTATATGTTACTGTATTTCCGCTTTCTGCTTTTACTACTACTTCCACTTGATTATTTCCAAAGTTAAGATTTGTATTTCCTGTAATACTTTCTACTTTAGCATACTTTGATAGAGGTGTTGCATTAACATTTATACTTGTTACACTTCCATCTACAGTTACATTATAATTTCTTGTTTCTTTACTGAACACTGGAACAAGTTCTCCAGGATTTACTATTAAACTAGATAAATTTGCATCTGTTGATTTTGCTCTTACTAAGTTTAAAGTATAGTTTTGAATACTTCCATCTTCTGCTGTTACTACAATTGTTACATTACTTGTATTAGTTGTAAATGTTTTAGATGCAGTATTTAACGAGCTAGTAAGTGTTTCAGAACCATTTGCATCTACTATTCCAACCATTGCTTTATCTGTATCATTAACAATTGCACTTACATCTATAGAACTTACATCTTCTGTATAATTATAGTTATAATCTCCAAAGAATGTACTTGTAAATGCTGGTGATAAACTAGCACTTGGTGTTGATTTAACTTCTAAGCTTTTTAATTTGTTATCATTTGATAATCTTCTAACGTGTAATTTATATGTTTTTTCGTCTCCATTTTCTGCTTTAACAACTATATTTAATGTATTATCTCCAATATTTAAATTAACTGTTCCTGTTCCACTTTTTATTTGTGCTTTATCTGTATCTTCTACTACTGCTCCTACTAATAAACTAGTTGTTTCATTAGATACATTTGGTAAAGTATATTCTAAAGTATTTTTATTAAAATTAGTTACTGTTTTATTATTTACTGTTAAATTACTTAAATTATTATTACTTGATGGAGAAGTTCTAGTTACTGTGATTGTATATGTTTTGCTTGTACATGTATTTCCTGGAACACTTGCATATTTAGAATCACAATTTTCTGCATTTACTACAATATTATGTGTATTTGTTGTTGTTCCATAATTTGTAAAATTAAATGAACCTGTTCCACTTGTTATAACTGCATTTGAATCATTTGTTAAAGCTGTTACTTCTGATGATTTAGTTTTATATGGAACAGTTGCTGTATATGATGTTGTTCCACCACTAAATGTTCCAATATTTACACCATTTGTTAATGTTAAACTTTTTAGTGCCGCATCATTATTTAATCTATACACTGTTAATCGATATATTTCTTGTGTACCATCTTGTGATTGAACAACTAAATTAAAATTATTTTCTCCGACATTTAAACTTTTTGTTCCAAGACCACCAGGTAATACTTTTCCAGATGTATCAGATGCTGTTGCGGATATATCAACACTTGTTATATTATTTGGCACTGTTGTTTGATAATCTCTTACTGTTTCTGAATCTGGTACAAATGTAGGATTTAATGGATACTCTTGTGTACCATTTTTTACTGATAATGATTTTAATAATGTATTTGCGGACATTTTTCCGAAAACATTTAAGTTTATTCCTTCTGTAATAACTGGTCTTTCTTTACCATTGTCATATTTTGTTAATTTTGTACGAGAATTATCATATTCAAATGTTATTACAGAACCTGCTTTTGCAGTATCTTTTATTTTAAAATATACACTTGCGATTACGCCTTCCGTTGTAAGAGCTTTTGTTTTTGCAGTATCTTCCGCCAAGACACTAATCATACTATAACTTGATGCATCGTTAGCAGATACTGTCCAATTCGTTTTCTTTTTATTGTCTGGCGACTTTCCAACTGCAGGCCATATACCTCCTTGATAAGTTGTTGACATATCAGCCTCTAAATATAATGAACCTTCATCATACATGGGCTCAACTAAATTACTATCATATTTTATAGCCATCTGCATCATCATATCTGGGTCTGTACCTGGTATATAATAAATTGAAAGTTGAATTACTTTTCCAGGTTCTACATCGGCATTATTTATAAGCTCATCACCTGTTCCAGATCCTTCCCAATCATTATCAAATGCATTCCAATCATATGCTTTTAATAAAAACTTGTGTTCACCATCTGCATGTACACTAATTATGTTTAATGAAAATGATGAGATAAAAACCGAAAATACAAGCATTGAGCTTAGTATTTTATTAAAAAACTTTCTCATTTACTACCTCCTAAGGATAGACTCCTATTATTAATATTAATTATATCAAATTTAATTAATTTTGTGAACGAAAATTCCTTAATTTATAAGAAAAAAAAGAGTTTTTTTATAACTCTTTAATTGTTAAATTTTTCTAGTTTTTTTACTTTGTTCGCTTGTTTTACAAAATTAACTATGAGATAATATGTTTGGAATATTTAGTTGTTTGAGTGTCTACCGAATCTCTTACGGAGAGGAGGTTTGATAAAAATGAAAAAAAGAAACTTTGTAATCAAAGTTCTTAGATATATTTCTATCATTTTACTACTCTTAATCATTATGATTATTGTAATAAAAAAATGACACTTAATTTCATAAGAAATTAAGTGTCTTACACAATCAATGGGTAGACATTCAACATGCAAAACTGAATGTTCCCTTTTTTATTTTATGAAGTTTCCTTCATCTGTATTCATAATATCATATTTTTTATATTTTTGCAAGGTGTCAAAAAACAGAATGATTAAGTACAATAATTATATTTAAAATTAATATTTACATTTATAAAAAATATGTTATACTAAAACTACTATGAGGTGATTTTTTATGAATGCTTATGTAAAAAGTGGAATCGATATATTAAATGATACTACTAAGGATTTAAAAAACTTGAATGAACTTGGAATATATTTAGCAAAACAAACTGATATTAATGCACTAAAATCATTAAAACTCTTAATTTTAGCTTCTGAAAATTCTATGTTAGAGAAGGATTTTGATATTAATGGTGTTAAATCTTATACAAAAACAATTATTGATGTTACTCGCAAAATAAACGAATCAGTAATTGGTAACCTTTCTATGAATCCACAAAATATTGGATTGGAATTAATGGATTACATTTTAAAGCATTATAAAATTGATTTAACTGTTCAGCCCTATGATAGCGGTTATACAATATTTGATTTTTGGGCTCGTTCATTTGCTAGAATAGAAGATGATCAAGATATTTTTTATAAAAGATATGATATGATTGATAAAAAATTAGAAATTGCTTCATATATGATTCAAAACGGATTATTGGATGCTAATCAAATTGATTTCTTATTAACTTCATTTGATAGATGTATTCAAAGAAAACATTCTTATACAAGAGAACAATTGTTAAGAATGAAAGAAATATTTGATAGCATAAAGTTAAAAGAACAATTAGAACTTAATGTTGCAAACTTAATTACTCAAAATAAAATTGAACTTAATTGTTCTAAAGATGAACTTATTAAAAAATTATCATCAATTGAAAACCAAGTAGAATCATCTTCTAATAGGAGAGATTTTAGGGATGAATTATCAAATTATCAAATGTTAAATGATCAATGTATATATATGTTTCAAACTATACCTACTTTAGTTAAGAAAAAAGTAATAAGATAAAAGTATTTATATACTAACAAGTCTAATTACTATCAAAAAACTACTTTCAATTCGAGAGTAGTTTTTATATTATTTAAAATTGACACTCTTATAATAAATCCACTGCTATCTATCCTTTGCATTTAAAAAAAATACATTTATTTTTCTTTGTTCGTTTGTTTTGCATTGTTAACTATGAGATAATATATTTGGAACATTTAATGTGAGTGTCGTCCCCCAATCTTAAAAGAGAAGGGAGGTTGATATTGATGAAAATTAAGACTTTTATAATAAAGTTTTTAAAACTCATTGCTATCATTTTATTACTATCTACTCTATTAGTATTAGCAATAAAAAAATAGACACTCTTCAGCATTGATAGAGTGTCAAACCTATTAAATTAGAGACGACATTCACTTGCAAAATTGAATGTTCCCTTTTTTATTTTACGAAGTTTCCTTCATCTGTATTCATAATAACATAAATTTTTTATTTTTTCAAGTATCAAAAAAGCGGAATGATTTCTCATTCTGCTTTTTAATTTAAAGTATCTATTCTCATTAAGATATAATCTGCAATTCTAGAGTTATCAGATACATCTATTAATCCATCATTATTAAGATCTGCTGCATATTTAGTATAATCTGTTAATTCAGTTCTTAACAATATATGATCTTTTAATTTTGATTTATCTGTAACATCTATTAGTCCATCTCCGTTTATATCACCCTTTAGTACAATATATAATTCATCATATACTTTACCATTTATAATAAGTTTAATTACTTGTCCAGTTTTTATAACTTCATCTAAATCAGTTATTTCTGTTAAATCTGAATTATAAACTTTTAATGTACTACTTTCATTATCTACATTAGATAATAAATCTTTAATAGTATCATTTTCATCCATACCAGTTATATATTCATAATCTACTCTAGCAATATTATAAACAGAACTTGTAATTTTACTTGATAATACTTCGACAGTTACTTCTTTTCTCATTGCTGGATTTTTTTCAGTACTTACAATTATTTTTGTAAATCCTTTAGTAAGTGCTTTAATATTACCATCTTCATCAACTTCTATTATATCTTTATCTAATACTTCATATAAAACTTTAGTATTAACACTAATTGGAAGAACTTTAACATTAATTTTATCTGTTTCTCCTTCTACCATTACAATATTTGTCTTATCAATTTCTAAATCAGTTACTTCTTCTTCTCTTACTACATTTAATGTAATAACTCTAGTACTATTATCTTCAGCAGTTAATGTATAAGTAATAGTTTTTTCACTTTCATTCATCGTAATTACTTTTTCACCACTAATAGTAGTTCTAGAATCTTCAGGAATAATACTCATATTTATTATTGATATATTAGAACCAACATTTAATGTATAAGTATTTTCATTATTATTATATTCCTTATCAAGAGTTCCAGTATCTGGTTCAAATTTTGTAAGATTTAAATTAGAAGATAATGCTTTATTTACAGTTATAACATAAGTATTTATACTTCCATCTTCTGCGGTTACTGTAATAGTTATAGTGTTTTCACCCTTATTTAATAGATAATTTCCTGTTCCTGTTACTAAAGAATCAGGATTTGCAGTAGCATTTACTGTTATATTATCAGTATTTTCATCTACATCAACAACATAATTATTAATGTCAGAATTAAACTCTGGAGTTAATGATCCTTTATCAGTTGTTAATGATATTAGTTTATTATCACTATTATATTCTCTTAAAATATTTAATGTATAAACTCTTTCTATACCACTATTTACAACCTTTAATAATATCTTGTTCTTTCCTTTAACAAGTGAATGTATTCCATCACCTGTTAATGTACTTTTTTCATCTTCAACAGTTGCGCTTACATTTATAGTATCTACATTTGCACCTACTGTTACATCATAACTAAGAATAGTTTTATCAAATTCTGGAGTAAGTTCTCCATCTGATAATGTTATATTTTTAAGATAATTATTTACTTCATTTTGTCTATTTACATTTAATACATAAGTATTAGTTTTACCTGATTTACCAGTTACTTTTATTTGTACTTTATTTTCTCCTAACACAAAATTTTCATTACCAATTATTTCATAACTTGAATTTGGATCTTCAAGAGTTACATTTAATGATAAACTTTGTTTTTCATTTGGAATATTAATACTATACTCTAATGTATCAGGATCAAATTCTGGAGTAAGTTCTCCTTCTTTAACTATTAAATCTTTAATTCTAACACTTTCATTATATTCTCTCGTAACTTCTATTACATAAGTATTTGTATTACCATTTGTACTTGTTACTACTATATTAAATGTATTTAAACCATAATCAAGATTCTTTATTCCAGTACCATCTACTGTGCTTGATAGATTTTCTGGTGTTGCATATATTTCAATGCTTGATTCTTTATCTGGCACTGTTAACTTATATGAATTTATATTCTTATCAAATTCTGGTGATATAACATTATTTTTAACACCTAAATCACTTAAGTATGCATTTGAAGAATTTGATTTTACTATTTTTACAGCATATTTCATTACATATCCTGTTTCACTTGTTACTGTTACTATTACATTTGTTTCTTTATCAGTTAAGTAATGAATTCCTAAACCACTTACTATAGATGATTCATATTCTTTTTCACCAGATAAAATTATACTGTTGATACTATCATCTACATCTATTTCATACACTCCTGAATTATCTTTATCGAACTCTGGAGTAAGTTCTCCAACATTGCTTGTTAGAGTAAGCAATCTAGCAATTGGTTTTACTTCTTTATTAACTGTTATTTTATAGTCTTTTTTAGTTACTTTATCAGGCGCTGTTACTCTTACTATTACTGTACTAACGCTTGCATTTAAGTTTTCATTACCTATTATTTCATAAGTAGCATCCTTATCAATAGTTGTTACTAAAAGTGGAGTTAATTTTGTTACATTTGATGGAATAACCATATTGTATTCATATATATTTTTATTAAATACTGGTGTTACTACTCCTTCTTCAAACATAAGATTTTGTAATCTTGCTTCACTGCTTCCAAGTTTGTTAACAATTATTTTATAAGTTCTTATTTTCTTATCTTTACTTGTTACTGTAACAAATATTTCAGTTCTGTTACTAGAAAGTTCATGTCTTCCAAATCCGTTTACAGTAGCTTCATTACTTTCTCTTACACCACTTACTGTTATAACACTTGCACTATTTGGAACAGTTACATTATATGTATTTGTTTCTTTATTAAATACTGGATCAAGTTCACCAGGATCTACTGATAAATCTGTTAAGTAATTACTGTAATTTTCTTTTGCTTGTTTTGTTATAGTTAATACGTAATCTCTTACTTTTTTACTAGTAGATGTTACTCTTACTGTTATAGTATTTTCTCCTTCTACTAAGTTTTCATTACCTATTATTTGAACAGTTGCTTCTTTATCCATAGTTTCATAATCAATTGTTACATGATCATATTCATTTGGTATAACACTTGTATAATCTGTCTTATCTTTATTAAATGTTGGAGATAATACACCTTCTGAAATACTTAATCTACTTAAGTAGTTATTATCACTTGCTTCTCTTGTTACTATTAATGTATATGTTTTTTTATTATTATCTTTTGTAGTAACTGTAAGAGTTATTATGTTTTCTCCTGGTAATAAATCATATGTATTGTTTCCATCTACTGTACTTTCTTTTGAAGAAGCTATTCCCTTTACATTTATATCTTTAACACTATTTGGAAGAGTAAGTGTATATTCAGTTATATTTTTATTAAATGTAGGAGATACTTCACCTCTATTTGTTTCAATAGATGTTAGTGTATCATCATATTTTCTATAAATGTTTAATTTATAAGTCTTTTCACTACCTGATTCACTTGTTACAGTAATATTTATAATATTTTCTCCTTCTACTAATGAATATGTTCCATCACCTTTTACTGTGGATTTTATATTTTCTTTAATATACTCAATTAATGCAAATTCAGTACTGTTTTCAACAGTTAAATTATATTCTAAAGTATCTTTATTAAAGTTTTCCACATTATTACCATTTACTTTTATCATTGATAAGTCATTATTTGTGCTTAGTCCTTTAATTACTTTTACTGTGTATAACTTAGTAGTATTTCCATCTTCACTAGTTACTTTTATTTTTATTATATTTTCTCCTGATGATAAGTTCTTATTACCTATTACTTCATAACTTGAATTAGGGTCTTCTAGTGTTATATCCATATCAAGGGATGTAACATCTTCATTTACATTTACGGTGTAATCATAAGTTTTCTTATCAAATTCTTTATCTATTTCACCATTTTTTACAACTAATGATTTTATATATGCGATACTTGATTTAACTCTTATGATATCCACAGTATAAGTTTTTTCTTCTCCTGATTCACTTGTTACTGTTACTACTATTTTGTCTTTACCATCTATAGATACTAGTCCTGTTCCTGTTACTGTACTAGATTCATCTTCTGCTTTAGCAGTTACTGTTACTTCTTTTAAGTATCTTGGTAATTCTACAGTATAATTTTCTGTATCTTTATCAAATTCTGGATTTAATGCATAACTTCTATTTTCATCACTAATTACAAGTGATTCAAGTGTATTTCTTGTATTTGATTTTCTAGTTACATTTATTATGTAATCTTTTTTATTTCCACTTTCGCTTGTTACTGTGATTGTTATCTTGTTTGTTCCAACATCTAAATTATGTTCTCCAAATCCAGTTACTGTACTTGAATCTGATTCTGCTTTTCCTGTTACTCTAATTGAATCTATGTAATTTTCTACTTTTACATTATATTCTAAAGTATCAGGATTAAATTCTGGTACAAGTTCACCATTATCTATTATAAGTTCTGCTAAATTAGCATTATCATCTTTTTCTTTAGTAAATGTTACTGTATATATTTTAGATGTTCCATCTTCTGCGGTTACTACTAAATTTACCATTAATTCATTTCCTGTAATATTATATACTCCATTACCTGTAATTGTTGATGTATTATCTTCTCTAATACCTATTATTTGAACGCTATTAACATTCTTTGGCACAGTCATATTATATGTATAGTCTTCTTTATTAAATGTAAATGTTTTATCTGGATATGTTACTATATCACTTAAATATGCATTACTAGATAATTTCTTTGTTACAGTAATTGTATATGTAAGACTTGTTGTTTTATCTGCGGATAAAGTCTTTATTAATACTGTATTATTTCCAGGTTTTAAATTTTTATTTCCTATAATAGTATAAGTAGAATCTTCAGCAAGCATTATAACATCTTCTTTTATAGCATTTATGCTTCTATCTACTTCTAGTGTATATTCAAATTTATCTCTATCAAATTTTGGAGATAATTCACCGTGATTAAATGATAAACTCTTAATTCTTGCTTCATCATCACCTAATCTATATACAAGTAATTGATAGTTTCTAGTTATACCTTGATAATTTGTTACTCTAATTACAAATGTTGTGTCTTTACTTGTTATATCAAGATTTATAGATGGATCTTTTTCTGTAACATCTATATCAGTCATAGCACTTTCACCAAGTTTATAAATTGATACAGTTGTATATCTTGGATCATCTGCTTTTAAATGAAGTGTTATATTTGTTGTATCTTTAGGTACATCTACTTCATAATTTAAATTTTTCTTAGTAAATTCAGGTTCTAATTCAAAGTTATCTACAGCCATATAGCTTAAATAATTACTTGCATCTGGCATTTTATCCCTTGTTACCTTAATTATGTAGTCTTTTACATCACCATTTTCTGCAGTTACTCTAACTATTACGTCTTTACTTATTCCAACTTCAAAATCAGAATTATTAATTATTTCTACACTTGCATTTGGATCACTTAATGTATAATCAATTGTTGCACTTGTAAATTCATATGGAATTGTTACTTCATAATTTAATGTATCTTTATCAAATACTGGTGAAATAATTCCTTCTTCTACTTTTAAATTTAATAAGCTATTATCATTATTTTTTTCTCTTGTTATATTAAGTACATAAGTTTTACTTGCTTCATCTTTATATGAAACCGTAATATTTACAGTATTTTCTCCAGTATTTAATGCATGAGCACCAAGACCTGTTATATTACAATCAGGTTCTATTAAAGTACCTTCTACAAATACATCTTCTGTTTCATATGGAACAGTTACATTATATTCTAAAGTGCTTGATTCAAATTCTGGAGTAAGATCAAATTCATCATTTGTCATTAAGTCTTTTACTATTAAATCTGATAAACCAAGTTCATATTCTCTATTAATATTTAAAGTATAATTATTAATTATTCCACTTTCACTTGTTACTACAATTGTTACTTTATTAGTTCCATATTTAAGTGCATAAGTACCTATTCCTGTTACTGTTTCCATAATATTTTTCTTAGTTACATCTATATTAACTACATTTATATTAGATGGAATATTAACATTATATTCATTTTTTTCTGGATCAAATTTAGGTTCTAGGTTATATTCAGTTTCTGTATCATTTTCTTTTGATGAAACTTTAATATTATTAAGTTTATTTTCATCACTAGCAGCTTTAATTGCATGGATTTTATATGTTTTACCTCTTGTTTTATCTTGAGATAATACTACTACTCTAATAATGTTTTCACCTGTTACTAAATTATCATTTTCTGAAACAACAACACTTGAATTAGGATCTTCTTTTGTATATTTTACATCTAATGAATTTACATCACTGTCAACGCTTACATAATAATCAAGGGTAGTTTTACTAAAGTTTGGAGTCATAGTGTGACCTACAACTTTTAAATCACTTAAGTTAACATTATCATTTGAACTTCTAACAACATTTATTGTATATGTTCTTTTTCCTCCTATTATAGGAACAACAGTAATTTTAATTTCATTGTCACCTAATTTTAAGTTATATTCACCATTACCTTCAACGCTTGCGTGTTCAGAATCAAATGCTGTACCTTCTACTTTTATTTTACTTATCTCGCTATCTACTTCTAGTACATAATCAAATTTATATTTATTAAATGTTTGAAGTAAATCACTTTCATTACCTGTTGAAATAGTTAATGCTGATAAAAGGTTACTATATACTTCATTTCTGTAAGCATGAATTACATAAGATTTTTCATTACATCCTTTTCTTGTTTTTACTGAACTAAAACAACTTTCTGATTTACTTGTTACTATTATGTTATTATTTCCATAATTAAGTACAGTTGCTCCTGACTTTTTAACTCTTTGACCATCAAATTTCTTAGTATATTCTAGTTCATATTTACCTGTTGTAAGTCCTGTAAATTCAACATTATATTCTGTAGTATTTTCATCAAATCCTTCTATTTCTTGTTCTGGTATTTTAAATGATATACCAATTAAGTTTGGATCTGAATTTGCTTCTTTAATAACATGTAATTTGTATTCTTTTGTTTCACTTAATGAATTACTTACTACAATTGTTATTATATTTTCACCTACTACAAAGTTTTCATTACCTTTTATTACAACATTTTGTAAATTATTTTTAGGTGTTACTATTAAACTTTCTAAAGAAGCAAGTTCATTTGGAATATATATTTCATAGTCTAATACATTTTCATCAAATGTTTTATCTAATGTACATATTCCGTCACAATCATCTTCTTCTTTAAAGTTAACTTCAATATTTTGTAAATTTAATTCTCTTGTTTTATTTTGAATTAATTTAACTGTATAAGTTTTTATACTTCCATCTTCTGCGGTTACTACAAATGTAAAGTCTTCATCTGCTTTTATATTTTGTGGTAATAATACAAAAATACTTGCATATTCGTTTTTAAGTACTATTTCTGATAAAGTTGCTTCTGTATCAGTATCAAATATAGAATATGTGAATGTTCCTTCTACATCTTTTACTTCATCACCATTAATCACGATATGATCTACTTCATTATTTGTTGATGGAATTGGTTTTACATTTATATGATATGTTTTTTTAGTAACTCCATCACCCGCAGTTACAGTTATATTAAATGTATTGTATTGTTTATCATAATCAATACTTAATTTACTATCCATTGATATACTTGCGATTGGATCTGATAATTCATATGATATTTCTGTTTTATTTAGTTCAGTCTTATCTCTTGGGAATAAAACAGTATATTCTGTTTCATCTGGATCAAAGTTTTCACTAAATTTATAACCATTAACACTTAAGCTTTTTAGTGTTGCATCTTCACTTGTACTTCTTATTACATTTACTGTATAAGTTTTTTTAGTACCATCTTCTGCTTCTACTAAAATATCTATATTATTATCTCCAGGATTTAACTTAAATGTATTTGATAGATCTGTCTTAATAGTAGCACGTGGATCTTTTGTACTTGCACTTATAAATACTTGTGATAATGTTCCTATTACAGTTTCTTCATATGATAATACATCACTTTTAAAGTCTTTTACAGATGTATAATTTACTTCTAATGAACTAAGGAAAGCATTATTTGATTTTTCTCTTAATATTTTTAGTGTATAAGAATCAGTATTTATTTTATTTTCTGCAGTTACATTTAAAGTTATATCTTTTTCTTTTTCTGTTATATCCATATTATAACTTGTTTTATTTTCTGGATTTATACTTGCGCCATATGGTATATCTGCACTTACTACAAAACTAGTCGCATCTGCAGGTATTGTTATTTCGCAAGTTTTAGTATCTTGATTTACTTCACAAGTTAATTCTTCGCCTAATGCATTTACGTGAACACTAGAGATAGTTGTACTATTTGATGCCTCTTTTGTTACATTTAATATATATTTTGTTACACTTGTTTCATCTTCCGATGTTACTGTTATTTCATATTTATTTACTTCATTAACATTTAATTTCATACTTGGGAATGAGATTTTTGCATCTTCATCCATTAATTCATAAGTAAATGAATCTTTATTTAATTCTGTAATTAAACTTGGAACAGTTACATCATATTCATATGTTTCACTTTGGAAGTTTGGAGTCATTACTCCATTTATAACTGTTAAATTATTTAGTCTAGATTCATTTGATGCGGGTCTTCTAACAGTTACTTTATAAATTCTTTCACTTCCACGTTTTGATTTTACTTTTATTTCAACTACTTGTTTTTTCTTATCTGTATTAAATGAATATGTTCCATTACCAGTTACTGTTGATTCTGTTACTTCAGGTGTTGCGAGTACTGTAAATTCTGTTACATCTTTTGTTGTCATTACTGTATATTCATTTGTATCTTTATTAAATGCTGGAGTAAGTTCTCCGCAAGACACATTTAATGTGGATAAGTAATTATTTATCTCATCTTCATTACTTACTTTTAAAGTATATGTACTTTGTGTTTTATTTTCTGCTTCTACTATTACAGTAATTGTATCTCCTTTTGCTGGGTTTAATCCAGTAATTTTACTGTTATATTCAAGATCTGATGTTAGTGTCAATGAATTTGAGTTTACTGTAATACTCTTTATAATCGCAGTATTTTTTGTTGTTTTAACTTTTAATATTTCTTCTGTTAATGTTTTTGGTACAAATACTTCATATTCTTTTTTATCTTTATTAAATTCTGGCACAAATTCATAATTACCTAATTTAAATTCTTTTAATGATGAATCTGTTGATACTACTTTTGTTACATTAAATGTATATGTATTTGTTACCTTTTCATCTTCTGATTTAACTTTTACTGTTACTGTACTTGTTTTATCATTTGTAAAATCAGAGTTACCAGTTATTTCATATGTAGAATATGGATCTGTTAATACCATATTACTAAAGTCTAAACTAGTTTCATCTGTTACTGTATCATAATTAAATGTATTTTTATCAAATTTTGGTGTAGTACCAAATCCTACTGATTCTATTGTCGCAACATTATTTTTAGTTCTTGTAACTGTTAAAGTATATGTTGTAGTGCTTAAATCTTCAGCAGTTACTACTATAGAATATCTGTTGTCTCCTGTTACTAATTTTACTTTGCCACCTATTATTTCATTGTTATTACTATCTAATATTTTATAACTTGAATGTTTATCACGAACTACTGGAAGAATAGTTATTTCATGACTCTTAGTATCTAATGTGTAATCTGATTTATCTGGATCAAATGTTTCATTTAATCCTTCATTTGTTGTTAAACTAGATAGTTTTGAATCAGTTGATGGTACTTTAGTTACATTTAATTTATATGTTCTAACATCTCCATTTTGAGCAGTTACTGTTATATTAAATATATTTTCTCCTGCGCTAACTAAGGTTGTTCCTGAAACTGTTTCATTTTTTGAATTAGTAATTTTTACTATTGCTTTTGTACTTTCTGCTAAAGGTGTAATAGTTATTTCATCTTTTTCAGTTGTTGCTGTATAATCTAATTTTTCTTTATTAAATTCTTCGTTTAATCCATCACTAGTATTTAAACTTTTTAAATAGTTATTACTATCATATAAAAGTGTTACATCTAGTGTATATGTTTTTGTTTTTCCGTTTTCACTAGTTACATCTATAGTTATAGTATTTAATCCTTCTTTTAGATTATTTCTATTATTACTTATAGATACTTTAGCAAATTTATTTGTTGGTACTGCCAAAATATCAAGACTTGTATCATATGTTGTTAAAGTATAATTTAATGTATTTTTATCAAAATCTGGAGTAAATGTATTATTTTTTACTTCTAGACTTTGTAATGTATTATCACTTGATATTTCACGAGTAATATCCACAGTATAAGTATGGATAGTACCATCTTCTGCTGTTACTGTTATTACATTATTACTTGGATTTTCTTTTAATAAATCAATTTTTTTAACATATATAGCGCTACTACCTATCTTTGCTCTCTTTTGTCCATTTGCGACTGCTGTTAAAGTTACACTTGATACATCATTTGGAAGAGTTAATGTATATTTGTCGTATAATGGATCAAAATTTGGAGATAGAATATAATTTTCTGAACCATTTGTTACTGTTAATGATTCTAAGTTATTATCGCTATATCCTGTTCTATAAACAATTATTTTATAGTCACATGTTGATTTATCTTCAGCGGTTACTCTAACTGTTATTTCGTTTTTACCTGCGACTAATTTTTGATAATTACCAATTATTTGGTATGTTGAAGTTTCTGCTGATGGTACTGCTGTAATATCAAGACTTTCAACACTACCATCTACATACATATAGTATAAATATTTATTTGATTCAAAGTTTTCAGTAAAATTATGATCTTTTACTGTTAATGAATCAAGTAATGTATTTGAGTTTGCTTTTCTCTTAACATTTAATTTATAAGTTAAGAATGTTTTATCTTGCGCTGTTACTACTATGTTGAATGTATTTGCGCCTACCTTTATGTCAAAATCACCAAGTCCTTCAATGCTTGAGAACTCTGTATCTTCAGCAACTCCTTCAAGTCTTAACTTAGTAACATCGTTTGGTACTTCTAGTTCATAAGATAAATTCATCTTATTAAACTCAGGAGTAAGAGAAAGTTCTTCATTCTTATCATTTGTTATATTTATAACTTTAAAATTATTTAAGAATGCATTATTACTTTGTAATCTATTTACTGTAATATGATATTCTTTTACTTTTTTATTTGCTGCGGTTACTGTTATTGTTATTAAATTGTCACCATATTCAAGTGTTTCTGGATTTTCTATTTTTACAGTTGCATTTTCATCATCTGGAATAGCTTCTAGTGTTACATGTTCAGTATCTTTTGGTACTGTTATATAGTAATCAGTAATATTGTATGAATAATTAATTTCTACTTCTGGATCTATCACTTTTAATGATTTCAAGTCAGCATTACCAGTCATATCTCTTGTTATTTCATAGTTCCATTTACTTGTATTCTTTTTGTCTTCACTAGTAACTTCTACTTTTATATTATTTTTTCCACCAGATAATGCATATACTCCATCACCTTTTGTAGTTTGGAAATAATGTGCTTTATCTACAACCATAGTAATTTCTCTAATTGTATATGGTACAGTTACTTCATAATTATGAATATCTTTATTAAATGTATAGTTACATGCTCCTTCATATTCTTCACAATATGTTTTTATTAAACCGTTTATCTCAATACTATTTGGAATTGGATTTGTATCTAATTCACGATGTACTACAAGTGTATATGTTTTAGTGCTTCCATTTTCAGCAGTTACAACTAAATTTATTTTAGTTTCTCCATCTTCTATAACATAATCACCATTACCTATTACACTTGCTTTACCATCTGCTGGTACACCTTCAACATTTATCTCTACCTCATCTGATGCAAGGTCTAGATAATATGTATCTTTATTATAATCCCATTCTGATGGAGTTAATGTTCCTTTATTAACTATAATTCCATCTAAATAGTTATTTTCGCTTTCTTGATATGGTATTGATATTTTTACCATACCGTTTCCAGGATGACCTGTTTCTTCTTTGTCTCCACTTGGCGCAATAAAGTCATTACTACCGCTTAATGTCCCTGCATTTGTTAAGTAATAAGTACTATCTAAAAGCCAATCAGAGTTTTCTTCTATTACTGATGCAGTATCTTTTGTGTATACGAATCCAGATCCTCCACCACCTCCGTTTGACCAACCAGAAGTAGATCCAGATCCTCCTCCGTACCATCCACCACCACCGGCACCACCATAGTAGCTTCCGCCAGTGAATGAGGAAGATGCTCCTACACCAAATTTACCTACTGAACCTAGTACATTTCCATATATTCCATAAGAACCTCCTTCAGTTTGAGTTCCTCCTCCTGCTTGTGTTCCACATGAACCACTAGAAGCTGAACCTCCACCTTTAGTTCCTCCTCCTACAGCACCAGAGGCACAGCCATCAGATCCATGGCCGCCGCCTCCACCTGCGACAAGAATTCTACTATATAATGAGTCAGTTCCTACACGGATATCAGAGGCTCCTCCACCTTTTCCAACTCTTGAGTCGCCGCCTCCGTTAAATCCTCCATTTTGACCAGATCCACCAGTATAAACATAAAGTATTGTTCCTTTTTCTAAATATGCTGTACCGTATGAGTAACCTCCACGGCCACCGTTATTACCACCTTGTGCACCCCATGCTTGTAAGAAATATTCATGATCATAAGGTATAACAACTGTTTGATAACTTCCTGTATAAGATACATCTTTTTCATAACCACTTACTGTAATTCTTTTAATATTAATAGTATAAACTGTACTTGATACATGTGGCTCTGTTACTGTTATTGTAATTGTATATTCATCATCTAGTATATATCCATCGCCTAAGACATTTGATTTTGCTTCAATATCATATAGTTCTGTACTTGCATGTACTGCGGCAATATGACTCTCAAGATTAATGTTCATAGTTGTCTCATCGATTGGTACATCATATTCAAGTTTTGTACCTCCATCACTAGTTAATGTTAATTTCTTCATTTTACTAGAGTGTGGAAGAGTAATATTTAATGTATAAATTTTTGTACTTGTTCCTGTTTCATTTGTTACTGAAATAGGTATAGTATATTTATTGTTTTTATTTGATATATGACCTAAATTTGTAATTATTTGATCACTTGATCCTTTATCTACAGTTAAGTCATATTCATCCATATAATATGGAAGAGTTAAGTTATATTCGTATGTATTTTTATTAAATGTTGTATTCCCGAATTCTGATACAGATTTACCATCTAAATAAATATTATTTAAATAATCTATATTATTTGCTTCACGATGTATATGATATGTGAATATATCAACAACACCATTTACATATGTTATAGCAACTTCAAAATCGTTATCTCCAACATGTATTTCTCTTGTTCCATCACCTGTAACATTAATAATTGAGTCACTATCTGTTACTGTAAATGTAACAAGTGATGAATCATTACTATCTAATGTTCCTGTATAATCTTTTATTTCGTAATCAAATTCTTTATCTACTTTTACGTTATCACTTACTTTTATTTGATAATCATAAGATAGTGCGAATGATATTTTTACATATCCATCACCAGAATGTCCTGTTTCAGTTTCTCCTTTTGGGGTTGGCATTTCACTATTTCCAGATACTGTTTTTGCCTCTGTCAAGTAAACATTTGATCCTGGTAAATAGTCTTCTGGTACTATTGTTTTATTACTTTCAGTCCAAACAAATCCTGAACCTCCAGCTCCTGAACAGTCATCATCGCCTCCACCGTCAACGCCAGAGCCGCCACCTCCATACCAGCCGCCGCCTCCAGCGCCACCAAAGCCACTATTAGCGTATACACCGTTACCACCTTGACCAAATGATCCAGATATGTTACCAGTTCCTGCTTGTGTTTGTGTTCCACCAGTTCCTAAAGTACCATAACTTCCGACACCATTTCCACCAGTTAGACCACCACCGTAGCCACCGGCATTTGATGATGAACCAACAGATCCTCCACCACCAGCAACTAAAATACGATTATTAAGTGCATAGCCTCCAGATCTAATATCTGATGCACCACCACCATAGATATTTGCTCCTGGTAATAGTCCACCACCATTATATCCTTTGTGATTATTACCATCACCACCAACATAAACATAAAGTATTTGTCCTCTATTTAGGAAGATTTGTCCAGTAGAATAACCACCTTTACCTCCATTGTTATTTCCTCTATGTCCACCTTGTGCACCCCATGCTTCTAGTGTATAAATTCCTGTTGCTGGTGCAATAAATTTTTGCCATGAACCTGTATATTTGTATCCATAATTACCATCATCTAATAAATAATCACTTTGTTTATGGAATGTAAATGTATATGTTACTGTAAGTCCTGTTATATTATTCATAACATCAACTGCGTACACATATTTTTTTTCGCCGTCTTTAAAATAGTATGCTCCTTTATGACTTTCTACTTTCGAATATCCTTCATTTAGTATAAAACTTACATTTATGTAATCAACACTATCTAGTACTGATAAATCATAATCATAAACTGAATAATCAAAGTCAACTGGAATATCACCATCGTTTATTGTTACACTTGATACACCATTTATTAATTTTGGTGTGATTCTAACAAATCCATCACCTGTGTGACCTGTTTCATTTGCGCCTGTTGGTGATTTAAATGTTTGATTACCGCTATAAAGTAGACCATTTGATAAATAACCTTTATCTGTTACTAAATATCCAGATGGTACGTTTGATGCAGATGATTCACTCCATATAAATCCTGAACCTCCAGCTCCTGAACGGTCATCATCACCACCACTGTCAACACCAGAGCCGCCGCCACCATACCAGCCGCCGCCTCCAGCACCGCCGTAACCGCCATTTGCTCCATAACTGTTACCACCTTGGCCAAATGATCCTGCATTCTGTCCTGTACCACCACTTGTTTGTGTTCCACCTGTTCCAACAGCACCATAGCTACCTATAGCATTTCCACCAGTTAGACCACCACCGTAACCACCAGAATTTGATGTTGAACCAACAGATCCTCCACCACCGGCAACTATTACACGATTGTATAAAGAATCTCCACCATAACGAATGTCAGATGCACCTCCACCATAGCCTAAGCTTGTTTGAATCCAAACACCACCAGAACCATAGTATCCTGATACTTGTCCACCACCATTATAGCCTTTACCTGTTCCATTTATGCTTGTTGTATTACCACTTCCACCAACATGTACATATAAAACTTCACCTTTTGATAAGTACATTTCGGCATATGAGTAACCACCTTTACCACCATTTTTAGCACCACGGTCACTTCCTTGAGCTCCCCATGTTTCTAATGAATATATACCAGTTGCTGGTACATAGAATTTTTCATAATCACCTGTATAACTGTATCCATATGAAACTGTTGATCCTTCTTCTAAATGACTATTTTGTTTTCTAATTGTAACGTTATAAGTTGTTACTACACCTGTTGTATTATCTGTTAATGTTATTGTATTTGTAAATGATAATATATTTGTCATATCTACAATTTTATTTGTTTGATTTACTGTATAACCTTCTTCAGTTGCTACATTAAATCTTACATTTGTCATATCATTATCAACATTTAGATAATAATCATGAACTTCATAATTAAAATCTATTGGTATATTACCACGATTAATTTTTATATCTGTTATTCCGTTTGATTTTATAAGTGTTATTTTTGCTTTACCATCACCAGAATTTGCTCCTGATGTATATGTTGCTGCATTAATAAAGTATTTTTCTGACACGTTATAACTTGATGGAACACTTGTTTTAGTAGTATTACTCCAAGCAAAGCTAGAGCCTCCACCACCGCCACGGTCATCGTCTCCGCCGCCATCTGGATTTGCTCCTCCACCACCGAAGAAACCTCCACCTCCAGAACCAGCATAACCGCCACTTGCACTAAGTCCGTTCCCACCTTTACCAAAACTTGCACGATATGATCCAGCGGCAGTAATTGAAGCACCAACACCTCCAGAACCATAACCAGATGAAGAACCACCCGTTAAACCACCAGCTCCACCAGTATTTCCATATGCACCAACTGATCCTCCACCACCTGCGACCATAATTCTTGAATTTAATCCATCAGTATTATCCCAAGTACCTGGTACTAAACGTATATCAGTAGCTCCACCGCCAAATGCTTTAACTGGTCTTACACAAGTAGCATCACTATAACATGTTTCAGGAATATAACCACCACCATTATATCCATTATGATTGTTACCATTACCGCCCACATAGATATAAAGCATTTCACCTTTATTTAAATATATTTCACCAGAGGTATAACCACCTTTACCGCCATTGCTAGCACCACGGTCACCACCTTGTGCTCCCCATGTTTCTAACTTATACACACCTGATTTATAAGCATAGAATGTTTGATAATCGCCAGTATAGTCGTAGTAATATGATGTCCCACCACCTGCGTTTAAATAATAATTATGTTTTTTTACTTTGAAAGTATATACTTGAACAAGTCCTGTAGTATTATCTGTTAATGTTACTGTATTTGTTACTGATAAGATATTTGTCATATCAGTTACTTTATTACTTTGTGAAAGAGTATATCCATCCTCTGTAGTTATATCAAATTTAATTTGTTTTACATCATTGTTAACTGTAAAATCATAATCATATCTATCATATGAAAAATTAACTGGTACATCACCATTATTAATTTGTACATCTGTTATTCCATTCATTTCAAGTAATGTTATTTTTGCTTTACCATCACCAGCATTTGTTCCTGTTGAATAACTAATAGAGTTCATATAATATTTTTCATCTATATTCATTGAAGAGTAATTTGATTTTGATTGTGCGTTATAGGCGAAACTAGATCCGCCGCCGCCGCCTTTATCATCATCACCGCTGCCATCTGGATTAGCTCCTCCTCCACCGAAGAAACCTCCTCCACCGGCACCACCATATCCGCCACTTGCATGAAGTCCATTCCCACCTTTACCAAAACTTGCGCGATATGATCCTGCGACCGCAATCGTTGCGCCTCCTCCTCCAGAACCATAACCTGATGATGCAGATACGCCAGAAAGACCACCAGCTCCTCCAGAATGTGCACCTACTGATCCACCACCACCGGATACAATTAATCTTGTTTTTAAACCTTCTTCACTATCCCAAGCACCGCTTGTTAAACGTATATCAGTAGCACCACCACCATAAATATTTAAATCTGGTAATAATCCACCACCATTGTATCCTTTGTTTGTTGTACCATTACCACCAACATAAACATATAATATGTCTCCTCTCGTTAAATATACAGTACCACTTGTATAACCACCATAACCACCATTATTACTTCCTCTGTGTCCACCTTGTGCTCCCCATGTTTCTAATTTATAAACTCCAGTTTTTGGAACAACAAAAGTTTGATAATCTCCAGTATAATTAAAGTCAAATTCAGTCCCAGCAGCATATACAATAGGTTTATTTAGTAGCACACTAAAAAGAATTAACGAAAATGTTAAAACTAATTTAATAATTAAACTATTTTTAAGTTCATTAAATCTTTTCATAAACACTACTCTTCCATTATGTTATACTAATTTAATTATATAATATATTTAAAAAAAAGTCAGCAATATTGTTTAAAAATATGAAACATTTTACCCAATTTTTATTATATTTAAATATGAAACAGTATCTTCATCTGGAGTAAGTGTTACATTCGTTGTAGATGACACTGCAAGATCTATTTTTTCATCTTTATTTAGACTTACAATAATGCTTCCGTTAAACCATACATATTCTTGATTATTTACCTTTTTTGTAATTTTTGTTCCATTTATTGTAATATTTTCTTTTCTTAATTCAATAGATATATCACTTTGTACTGATGCGACCGATGAAAAAAAATAATCAATTTTATATATACCCGCATTTAATACTTTCACCGCATTTGTAAAAGATATATCCATATTTTTTATTTGTGAATTTTTACTTAATTCTACTTGATTAGGAGTATTTGCTACTAACATATATGAATTACCATTATCTTCATATAAACTTGCGTAAGAATCAAGTATAGCTGTTCCAACTAACCCTTGTGGTCCCATATCTCCTTTATCGCCTTTAGGAATTAAAAATGTTAAATAATGTGTATTATCAGTAAATTCATCTTTAACTTCTGCCAATTGACCTGAATCAACTGTTTTTGTATTAATAACTTCAATCTTTTCACTAATTCCTGGATCACCTTGTTCACCTTTTGGTCCTATTTCACCATTTACTCCATCAAATCCTTGTGGTATATAAAAATCCAATGTATGCACATTTTCAGCATAAGTATCTTCAACTCTTGCTCTTGCATTTGCATCTAATGTCTCTGTTTTACCAATAATAATTTTATCCCCAGCCTCACCTTTAGGAATTGTAAAATTTAAAATAGCATTTTTATTTGTACCAACATTTTCCACCATTGCATTTGTATTTGCTTCACCAGTTTTTGTTTCTCCAACATCAACAGTTGAAAAACCGTTTTCACCCTTTGGTCCTGTCGGACCTATTTCTCCTTTTGGACCTGTTGGCCCTTGTATATAACATTTTTTACATTTATTTTTTTCTTCTTCTATTCTTTTTCTTATTTTTTCAAAATCCGTATTACAATCATGATACATATTATACCTCCTCATTTTATAATATGCACATCATATATAATAGCAACAAAAAAAATCATATTAAAATGATTTTTATTTAACAATATTTGATACTAATCCAAATGATATAATCATCATAATAATACTTGCCATAATAACACCTACAAGTATTGCTAAAAATGACTTTTTCTTATCCATTTCAAGTACTGATGCAATTAATGATCCTGTCCATGCACCTGTACCTGGAAGTGGTATTCCAACAAACAAAACTAATCCCAAATATCCAAATTTTTCTATTTGTCCTTTTCTTTTTTCTACCTTTTTATCAAGCCAATCAGCGATTTTTTTACTTTTTTTACCATTTCTCATTTTATCTAATATTTTATTTATTAAAAGTAATATAAATGGTATTGGAAGTAAATTTCCTACAATACTTATTATGTAACTTGAAATAGGATCAAGTCCTAATAATGCAGCTGCTAAAAGTCCTCCTCTTAACTCTAATATTGGTAATAAGGATATAATAAAAACTAATAGTTCCTTACCAAACGCAATGCTTGTAAGTCCACCAAAAGTACCTAATATTCCTTTAACTAATTTTTCACTCATATTTTGTTCCTTCCTTATTTTTCATACAATAAAATTTATACCATATATTTTTATTTTTGTCTATAAAAAAACTGTTAACATACGTTAGCAGTTCTTTTATTATTATTTTGTATTTGTTGCATCAAAACCACAATCTAATTGTGTTTCAATTTTATAAGAAGTTTTGTTATAAGGTTTTTGTGGATAAATTACTACTTTTGTATTAGTTTTATCACATGCTTTTTTAGTTTTTTGGTTAACAAATTTACTTATTTCATCAGCATTTTTATTTTCATCATAACGAGATAAGTTGTCTAAATTAATTTTAATACCAATTGATTCATATTTAGATAAGAAATCTGCTCTTTCTTCATCTGTTGAACCAACTTGTGTATAATAGAAATTTTCATAAAAATCTTTACCCATTGATTCTAATGATTTAGATAAAGATGCTTCTTGTCCACCTTTCTTTATAAACATAAAGCATGCTGCTACTATAAGAGCAACTACTAAAACTGCACCAATTACTATACATATAACACTATTGTTTTTATTAGTAGTCTTTGTTTCTTCTTTCTTTTCTTCTGTTACAACTTTAACTTCTTCTTTTGTTTCATTAGCCTTAGCCATACAACCATCCTCCACTATTCTATTTTCTTCATTATATCATATTTTTTATCATTCAACAATAATATGTTTACCAATTTATTACATTTTTATACATTATTTTATTTTATAATATAAAGACCATACTTATTTGAACTGTTTTTTGTAATTATTATTACATCTTTATCTTTATTTTGCATTATTCTATCAATTGTTAATTTTTTTATCTTTTTTTCTTTTCCATTAGTTTTTATTATTTTAAAATATTTATTTTTTGAATTATTAACATATATTAATCCCTTATAAGGCTTAATTACAGAACTTGTTACATCAGTGATTTCTTCATTCTTTGTAAGAGAATAATTTATTTTTTTATTTGTATTTAAATTATATACTTCAATACTTTTATCACCACTTAAAATTGAATCATCACTATATACTAATACATCATTAGATGATTTATTTGCTATTTCTTTTCCTGTATTATCAACTATAAATTCTTCATTATTATCATTTGTATATTTGTATAAATTTTCATTATTTAAATTTATAATTTCACCTTTTGTTTCTGTTAACATTTTTTTAGTTTTAGAATTATATAATGCTACTTTTGAATCTGATATATCATTTCCAATTATCATTTTACTATCTATAACTACAATTTCATTATCTAATTTAGAAACCTCTTTATTATTATTGTCATATAAAACATATTTACCCTTGTAATCTTCATTTTCTCCTGTTTTTGCGTATTTTATAACTTTATAATTGTTTTCATATTGGGCATAATTTTTTACCATTTTATCTGAATCATTATTTTTTAATATTTCTTTATTATCAGTTAAATTATATACAACAGATACTGGTGTATCACATATATTTAAACTACATGAAATTTGATAATATTCTTTATTTTTTGATTCTATTTTGTTTACTGTGGAATATATATTTTCCGTTTTTGAATATTTATATATTTCTGTATATTTTTTTGTTTTTACATTAAATGTTCCAATACTATTTTCTTTTAAATTATCTACTAAAACATATTTATTACTTTCACTTGAAACTGTAGATGTATATAAATAATAATCTTTATTTAAAATAGATTTTATATCATTTACAAGTTCTATTTGGCTTTTACTATTATCTGATTTCTTTTGTTTTCCATTTTTGTATAAAATATATGTAACTTTTGAATTATTTACTTTTTTTGTTATTAAAAATTCGTCTTCATTGTCTGATTCTTTATAACTACTAAAACTTTCACCAATTATTTTAGATGATTTTATATCAAAATAACTATATTCTTCTGATTTTGTATCTTTTATAATTAAATAAAGTACTTCATCATTCTTATCTTTAACTTCTTTATCCACAGTATAATTTGTTAATACTTTTTCTAATTTTTCATCAAATATAATATAATCTTTATCTATTTTTGCAGAGATAAATTTATTATTATCATATAAATTTACTTCTTTTATATCAGAATATACTACCTTACCATCTTTATTAATAATTGAGAATTTTTCATTATCACTACTAATTAAAATATAATCATCATTTATTTTTTCTAATTTTTCTTCTGTTTTATATATTTGCTTTCCTTTTTTGTTATAAACAATATAAGTTGTTTTACTTTTATCATCATTTTGACTAACTGATATAAAATAATTTTTGCTTAAAGCATATGGTTCATACTTATCACTCTTTTTTTCGTATTTAGAAATAACTTTTCCTTTTGAATTAAGTAAAAACACCATTTCTTTATCCTTGTTCTTCCTTGTAGTCATTATTCCATCACAATCTGAAGTAATACATTTAATAGTATCGTATTTTGCAGATAATACTTTGCTTATTTTAAAATTACTAATAATGAAATAACATACTATTACTAAAACAAGTAATAAAATTACAGAAATTATTGTAAATTTTTTGTTTTTGATTTGTTTTCCCATCTTTATCCTCCTACTATCTATTTTTAATAATAACATTTTTTCTATATTTTTTCAATTATTATATAAGAAAAGTACCCTAAAATGAACTGAACCCCAAAAGTTGGACAGTTTA
>FR893549.1 GCA_000433675.1 Clostridium sp. CAG:433 | reverse complement strand
TATTAATTCAAGTTAAAAAGTTGCATTTAACTTTTTAAACAACAGTTTTTACGTTTAAAATTGACATTATAAATATTCATGATATAATATATCCTTGATTTTTGGGGAGTGGTTATATGATTAATTTAATGTCAAATACTAGAGAAAAACAAATAGAACAATTAAAACAAGTAAAAAAAAGTCTTCAATCAATGAATGAAGAAAAATGGAATAGAAAATACAAATTAGCGAAAATCTATTATGAACATTATGGAAATTTAGAAGTTTCAGTTAATTTTAAAACAATAAATGGGTATGACTATGATGAAAATGGTATTGCGTTAGGACGTTGGATAGACGTTCAAAGACAAGCATATAAAGGAAATACAGCTAATAAGATAACAGAAGAACAAATAGAGTTATTAAGACAAATAGGAATGAGATTTGAAACAAAGAATAAAGAAGAGGAATGGAATAAAAAATATGAACTAGTAAAAGTTTATTTTGAACATTATAGAAATTTAGAAATGCCACAGTCTTTTAAAACAGTAAATGGATATGATTATGATGAAAGCGGAATAGCATTAGGATTGTGGATATATACTCAAAGGCAAGCTTATAAAGAAAATAAGATGAGTGAAGAAAGAATAAAATTATTAAGACAAATAGGAATGAGATTTGAAACGAAGAATAAAGAAGAGGAATGGAATAAAAAATATGAACTAGCAAAAGTCTATTTTGAACATTATGGAAATTTAGAAGCACCAGTTAGATTTAAAACAAAAAATGGATATGAATATGACGAAAATGGAATAAGATTAGGAGTTTGGATATGTACTCAAAAACAAGCATATAAAGGACAAGGCAAAAATAAGATAACAGAAGAGCAAATAGAACTATTGAAACAAATAGGAATGAGATTTGATGTAGATAAAAGAGAGGAAGAATGGCAAAGAAAATATAAGCTTGCAAAAGCATATTATGAACATCATCATAATTTAGAGGTACCACAGTTTTTTAAAACAGTAAATGGGTATGACTACGATGAAAATGGAATAGCATTAGGAAATTGGATAAATAAACATAGACAAGCATATAATGGACAAGGTAAAAATAAAATAACAGAAGAACAAATAGAGTTATTAAGACAAATAGGAATGAGATTTGAAACAAAGAATAAAGAAGAGGAATGGAATAAAAAATATGAACTTGCGAAAGCTTATTTTGAACATTATGGAAATTTGGAAATACCACAAAGATTTAAAACAGTAAATGGGTATGACTATGATGAAAATGGAATAACATTAGGAATTTGGATATGTACTCAAAGAAAAGCATATAAAGAAAAGTCAGCTAGTAAGATAACCGAAGAACAAATAGAATTATTAAAACAAATAGGAATGAGATTTGAAACAAGAAATATTGAACTAGTATGGAATGATAAATATAAACTTGCAAAATCGTATTATGAAAATTACGGAAATTTAGAAGTTTCAGTTAATTTTAAAACAGTAAATGGGTATGATTATGATGAAAATGGTGTTGCATTAGGAATGTGGGTAGCGAACCAAAGGCAAGCATATAAATGTAATGTTGTTAATAAGATAAGTGAATGGCAAATAGAACAATTAAAGCAAATAGGGATGCGATTTGAAACAAAAAATAGAGAAGAAGAATGGAATAAAAAATATGAACTTGCAAGATTGTATTATGAACATCATGGAAACTTAGAAATACCACAGTTCTTTAAAACGTTAAATGGATATGAATATGATGAAAATGGATTCGAAATTGGAAATTGGTTAAGAAATCAAAGGCAAGCCTATAAAGAAAATAGAATGAGTAAAAAACGAATAATATTATTTAAAAAAATAGGAATGAGATTTGAAACAAAAAATATTGAAGAAGAATGGAATAAAAAATATAAACTCGCAAAAGCCTATTATGAACATTATGGTGATTTAGAGATTCCAATTAAGTTTAAAACAATAAATGGCTATGAATATGATGAAAATGGTATTTCATTAGGAATGTGGATATCTACTCAAAAACAATCGTTCAAAGGACAAACAAATAACAAGTTAGATGAAAAACAAATAAAGTTATTAAATCAAATTGGAATGAAATGGTTTTCAGATAATATAGATGTAAAATTTCAAAAAGAAGAAATGAATGAAAAAAATATTAATAGAAAAAAGATAGAATTATATAATAGACTTATAGGATATCTAAGTAAATATAAGACTAATGAATTACCTTCAAAAGAAGAGATAAATTCAGAACTTATAAAAGAATTAGATAGACCACTAAAAAGGTAATAACAAATGTTTACAAGAAAATTGACCTGCTTTATAAGCAAGGTTGATTTTTTTTAAGTTTTACGTTGTTTTTATGGTACAATATATAATATATGAGGTGTTAGAAAATGAATAATTATGAAATATTAGGATTATATGATCATAATATAAGAAGTTATGAAAAAGTAAAACAACAATTTAAAAAAGATAATATAGCGGCAA
Organism: Clostridium sp. CAG:433; assembly: GCA_000433675.1. Taxonomy (GTDB): domain Bacteria; phylum Bacillota_I; class Bacilli_A; order RF39; family UBA660; genus CAG-433. The sequence goes on along the minus strand of FR893549.1, from coordinate 2,990 downwards.
TAGTTCATGCAACAGGAACAGGGAAAAGTTTTAATGCATTACAATTAGCGTTAGATAACAAAGATAAAAAGATAATATATGTAGTACCATATGGATCAGTAATAGAACATGAAAAAGAATTAATAGAGCAAAATGAAACTGTATCTTTAGAAAAAAATTTTCCTAATTTAGAATTTAGAACATATCAAAGTTTTATAAATATGAGTGATGATGAAATTGCAGATTTAGATGTTGATTTATTAATTCTTGATGAGTTTCATCATATAGGAGCGCCAATTTGGGGTCAAAGAATAAATACTCTTGTTGAAACACATGAAGATTTACAAATATTTGGAATGACGGCATATACAGTTAGAGATAGAGGAACAGCGTATGAAAGAGATATGGTTAATCCTGAAAATGATGAGTTATTTTCTAATAAAGTAGTAAGTAATTATGATTTGTGTGATGCCATGATAGAAGAAGTATTACCAAAACCAAATTACAAAAGTGGATACATATATTTAGAGGAAACTTGTGAATATTTAGAAGATAAAATTAATTCATTAAATTCTAATTCTGCAGATTATAAAGAATTAGAACCATTATTAAGAGATTTGAAGAAGAGAGTTCATGAAGCCCCAGGAGTAAGCGATATATTTAAAACTAATATTAAACCAAATGGAAAATACATATATTTTTGTCCACTTAATCCCGAAAACGGAGTAAATGATATGGATAGTATAATGTCTGAAGCAAGAAATTGGATTCATGAAATGGGACTAACAGAAGATGATTATGAGTTTTATATGACAACAAGTGATATGGGCATTGATGGCAAAAGAAATAGAGAAGCATTTTATAATGATAAAGACCTAAATCAAAATGATACAAGTAATAAACTTAGAATAATGTTTGCCATAAATCAATATAATGAAGGAGTACATGTTCCAGGACTTGATGGAGTAATAATGGCAAGAAGTACAAAATCTGATATTATATTTTTTGAACAATTAGGAAGAGCATTGTCAGCTGGCCATGATACCGAAAAAGAATATGAAGAATATAATTTAAAATCAAGAAAAGAGTTAATTGAAGAGTGTAAAAGAAGAGAATTAACATATAATGAATCAATGTCAAAAGAAGAATTGATTGAAATTTTACTCGCACCAATAATAATAGATTTATCAAATAATATTGGATTTATTAAAGAATTAGAAACAAATCTAAAAGATAGAATAAAAGAGTACACAAGTTCAGAAAATAATGGAAAAATAAATGTTCATTTAAAAAATGCGTCATTTGATATAGATATGATAAATGAAGATTTATTTAAAATTCTTGAATATGTGCGAGATAGATTAACAATAACATGGATGGATAAATACGAGCTAGCGAAAGCCTATTATGAACATTATAAAAACTTAAAAGTACCTGCTGATTTTAAAACAGTAAATGGTTATGATTATGATGAAAATGGAATAGCATTAGGAAACTGGATTTATACTCAAAGACAATCATTTAATGGACAGGGTACTGGAAAAATATCAGAAGAACAAATAGAACTATTAAAACAAATAGGAATGAGATTTGAAATAATAAATAAAGAAGAGGAATGGGAAAAAAGATATGAGCTAGCGAAAGCCTATTATAAACATTATGGCAATTTGGAGGTACCAAGTGAATTTAAAACAATAAATGGATATAAATATGATAAGAATGGAATAGACCTAGGAGGCTGGATTCGTAGTCAACGAAAAGACTTTAAAGGTAGTGATGGTAGAAAAATATCAGAAGAACGAATAGAACTATTAAAACAAATAGGAATGAGATTTGAAACAAAGAATAAAAAAGAAGAGTGGAATAAAAAATATGAACTAGCAAAAGCATATTTTAAATATCATGGCAATTTAAAAGTACCTGCTGAATTTAAAACGATAAATGGATATGATTATGATGCAAATGGTGTTTTATTAGGATCTTGGATAAAACGTCAAAGAAGTGCATATAATGGGAAAGGGAAAAATAAAATAACAAAAGAACAAATAGAGCTATTAAGTCAAATAGGAATGAGATTTGAAATAAAAGATAAAGAAGAAGAATGGAATAAAAACTATGAACTAGCGAAAGCCTATTATGAACATTATCATAATTTAGAAGTACCACCTTCTTTTAAAACAAAAAATGGTTATGATTCTGATGAAAAAGGTGTTTTATTAGGAAGTTGGATTTCTCATCAAAGAAACTCATTTAAAGAAAACAGGATGAGTGAAAAACGAATAGAACTATTAAAACAAATAGGAATGAGATTTGAAATAAAAGATAAAGAAGAAGAATGGAATAAAAACTATGAACTAGCGAAAGCCTATTATGAACATTATCATAATTTAGAAGTACCTTATGACTTTAAAACCAAAAATGGTTATGATTCTGATGAAAAAGGAATAGCATTAGGAAGCTGGATTTCTCAGCAAAGACGAGTATTTAAAAAAAATAAAATAAGTGAAGAACGAATAAAACTATTAAAACAAATAGGAATGAGATTTGAAACAAGGGATAAAAAAGAAGAATGGAATAAGAAGTATGAGCTGGCAAAAGCCTATTATGAACATTATCATAATTTAGAAGTACCTTATGATTTTAAAACAAAAAATGGTTATGATTCTGATGAAAAAGGAATAGCATTAGGAAGTTGGATATATCGCCAAAGAAAAGCATATCAAGGACAAGATAAATGTAAGATAACAGAAGAACAAATAGAACTATTAAATCAAATAGGAATCAAATGGTTTTCAGAAGATATAGATATAAATCTTCAAAAAGAAAAAATAAATGGAAAAAATATTAATAGAAAAAAGATAGAATTATATAATAGATTTATAGACTATGTAAGTAAATATAAAAATGATGAATTACCTTCAAAAGACGAGTTAAATTCAAATTTTATAGAAGAGTTAGATAGACCATTAAAAAAGTAATAATAAATGTTTAAAAGAAAATTAACCTGCGTT
>FR893548.1 GCA_000433675.1 Clostridium sp. CAG:433 | reverse complement strand
AATAATTATATGAAATTTGCATTTACCTATTTAACTAACTTTATAGTTATCTATCCATTATTTTTTTTAGTATTAATATAGTTTTTTACTAGTGGAATTCTTTTCTTATCTTTTTCTCTATTACTATTTTTTATAAAATCATAATAATCATAAATATCTTGAAGATAATATTCACCAAATTTCTCTATCTTGTTTGGCATCTTTTCATCAAGAATACATTCTACTTTATCATTTACTATATACCAACCATTTTCTTTTTGTACTAAATCATAGTTTTCTTTTAACTCTTTCAAACCTTTCTCAGTGACTGCAAGATCTAAATCTGCAGCACTATCATATATTCCTCTTAAAACAAGTGAAGCACTTGATAAAATCCAGTACTCACTTTTTTCTATTTTTAAAGCACTAATTAATTTTTCTAATTCTTTTTTATTCACTATACCACCTCTATTAATTAACATAAATTGGTACCCTGGTCATATGGCAACTAATTATATTTTTCTATTACTTTAAACATTTCAAAAACAACCTTAGATTCATCATTAAAATTTGAGTCTATCTTTTTAAATATTTTATAATGTTCATTTCTATAATATTCTAGTGATTTATCTCCTTCTCCTTCAATAAAGGCAAGTTCTTCTGTTATGTTTTTAAATTCAGTAATTATTACATTTTCCACTTCTATTAAACATGCATAAGTATTATCATCATGCAAAATAATACTTCTTTCACTTATTTTTGGTAATGGTTCTTTATCTTTAATATACTCACTATATAATGATGTAGTTGCTCTTTTATCACCACTTAATACTAAACTTATCAATTTTTCGTTATCAGAACAAAACTTCCATTTAAGAAATTTTTTCTTTAATAAATTTTCTTTTTGTAAAGCATATTCATCAAGTAAATAATGATATTTAGGTGACTGTGCAAGTAAATCACTTTTCTTAATTTCATATAACATATTAATTTCATCAACGCTAAATTCATCTAAAAATTTATTTAATTCTTCTCTATTTAATTTTGAAATATTTATATCATGATAATATATTAGTTTATTAACCTCATTAGTTAAATTCTCTGGTAATTTATATTTTTTTGAAAAGTTTAAAAATATCTCACATGATTTTGTCCAATGATCATAAAAATGTCCAATATTATTCTCATCTTCCATGTAAGTATATGGCTTACCTATATCATGAAAAAGTGCGGTTAACCTTAAAATTATATTTTCTTTTACACCATCTATAACATGTAAAATATGATCATAAACATCATAAATATGCCATGGATTATTTTGATTAAACCCTTTTGATTTTCTAAGTTCTGGAATAATATCAAAAATATAATCTTCATTTTCTCTTATAAGAATACTTGGGTTATTAGATAATAATATATCAAATAATTTTTCTAAATTTTCGTTCATTATATCACCCTATCTTCTATCAATTATATCGATTACTTCACCAATATACATCTTATGTACAGGATCATTTGAATAATATTTTTCCTTTATTTCTTCACTCATATTATCCATATTTAAATCTTGACCATATAATTTTTTACAAATAATAGTTAAAACAGCTTCCTTATATGTAACAAAATTTTCATTATACTCTGCATTTAAACCAGTAAGTGATAATTTATTTATATCTTTTCCTGACTTACTACCCAAAATACTTAAATCCTTCTTATATTCATCACTAAAAAAACTTAATGTAAAATATTCATTATTTTCAATAAATTCATATGTATATCTATTATGTCTTACATAAACTGTTACTACAGGCTTATTCCATATAGTTCCAAAGCCACCCCAACTTACAGTCATTTGATTAAAATTTTCTTTGTCACCCGATGTTAAAACAGCCCATTTTTTATCCAAATCATAAAATGGCATTAATTTGAAATTCTTTAAATCCATATATATTACCTCTTTTCTAAATTTCATTTAATTCATCTAAAGCTTTTTTAGCATAATAATTATTTTGTTTTAATGGTAAGTTATATTTGTTAATAGCATCTTTCATTTCTTCATCGCTTTTATAACACTTATCTATATAATTACATTTATCTTCTATTTCTATATAGATATGCTTATTATTAACGCATTCTATAACAAATTCATCATCCTTATTAGCATATACAAGTAAATGATCATTTATATTTATTAACTTTTCATAACCTAGTGCATTAAATAAATTTACTGCTTCTTCTATAGAATTTATTTTGCAATTAGTTTTCCCTTGTTTAGTAATATTTCCATTTTCATCATATTCTTTATATTTATATGTTATTTGTTTAGTTTCTTTGTTTTCTTCTATTATATCTCTAATTAAAATAGCATGCTTTAATAATTCTAATTTATCTTCAATGTTTTTATATTTTTTATCAATCATGTAGATATCCTTAATATCATAAACCTCTTTAAGTTCAAAATCATTTTCTTTTAATATTTTTAATAATTCTTCTATATTACAAGATACTTCTACAGTTATTTCTTTTTCAAATTTCATAAATACTCCCTTACTTTATTACAATACCATCTAAATTACATATATATACATTTGGTAATAATTCTTTTATATTCTTTAACATCTTTTCATCATTTTCATATGTTCTTCCAACTAATATTCCTTCTATAAAATTAGATGGTATACCAAAAAGAACAGCGCTTTCCCTATCAGTAAAAAAATCATCTTTATTTTTTACATCAATTAAAAATCTATCATAATATTTATCTACAACAAAATCTTTTAATACTTCATTATCCATATTTCCAGATAAAATATCATTAACTAATAATTTTTTTACATATTCATTATCACTATCAAATATAATACCTATTTGTACATTATCTGATAATAAATTTGGCATAAATCTTGCTTCTTTTGTTTGTTCCATATACCATCTTTGAAAACCACTTTTTTCTATTATCTCATTTATATTTTTCATATCAGAATATGGTATAACTTCAGTTTTAGTTTCTTTATTATATAAATTATTATATCTAATAGTTCCACCACTATAAAAATTAATATATTCATTCAAATCATAATCTTTTTTTAAATTCCATACTCCTACACTACTTGGATACTTTGTACCTCTTACTTTTTCTGTAAAGAAATTAGAAACAAGACCTTTTTGAACAATCAATTTTAGTCCATTAAAATTTTCATATGTTCCATGAAGTAATGTACCTTTCTTTAATTTTACTTTATCAGATACACCATATTTTGGTTTATCTATCTTGAAATTATCTTTTGCTAAAAAATAATTTTCAATTTGAGAAAGCATTACATCTTTTGATTTTCCACTTAATATTTCATTTGTTATTTTTATATACTCTTCTTTTTTCATAAATCCTCCTATATTTATTTTATTATACCATTTTTTTATACTAATGCATATTCTCTTGCTATTATTCTGTCATCACTACAATATTCAATTATATAATTATTTTCTTTTTTACATATTATTATTCCTATTGTCTTATCCTGTTCTATTTTTTTTAAATTATTATCTATATAATTCATATAAACCTGTATTTGACCAATATGCTCTTTTTTTAGCTCAGTTACTTTTAATTCTATAACTACATAACAATTGTACTCTATATTAAATAGTAATAAATCTATATAATTATATCTATCCCCTATTTTTATTTTATATTCACTTCCAACAAAACAAAATGAATTACCTAATTCATTCATAAATAATTCAATATTTTCTAGTATTAATTTTTTTAATACTTTTTCAGGTATTTCTTTGTAACCAAAATTATTTTTAATTAATATAGGATTCTTTACAAAATCAGTCACATAATATTCTTCATTATTAATTAATTTACTTTTAGTTTCTTCATCTAGTCTTTCATATTCATTTGTTTTTATCTTCTCTCTTAATTGCCTTTTAGAAAGGTTATTTTTTATAGATATATTAATATAATAATTTAGTTTTCTTTCATCTTTTATAGATAATAACTCCGTATAATGACTCCATGATAATTTGGTCGCCATTGGCGACCATTTCTTATTACAAAACACTCTATAATATTGTCTAATTCTTCTTAATGTTCTCTCATTAAATTTTTTACCTACCTCATTAATTAATTTTAAAGAATATTCTTTTATTATATTTTCACCATAATGTTTTCCAGCCTCATCAAGTAATTTACCTACTTCGAAGTATGTAATAACTTTATTTCTTTCTTTTGAATAGTCTTTAACTCTATTATATATTTCATTGTCAATTAGTTTATTTTTTATTTCATCATAATAATTCAAAAAATCACCTCTACTTCTTATATTCTCTCTTTTTAAAGTGAATTCCCCTAAAATATGAAAAAAAGCAATCAATTTTCTTGATCACTTAATATTTTATTTAAAAATTAAAATCTAAATATATATAATTGTTCATGTCATACGATAAATTTTTATCTATTTCTTTTTTTGCTTCTTCACTTATGCTTGATATTCTTTTTTTATTTACAAGTGGATCAATATATCTAATTTTTGCGCCATGATGAACAAAATAAACAGTTTCTGGTTTCTCTTTGCTTACTTTTACATTTTTAGCATTTTTCCATATATTAAATATTTCTTTATATTTAGAATTTTCTATAATTTCTATCACCTCTGACTCTTTTTTATTATATAAATCCTCTTTAGTTATTAATCCATCTTCATTTAATTTCTTTATAATATCCGCAATTAACTGCATTGAATATCTTGTTCTATCATCTCTATATATAATAGATAATTTACTTGTTATTTTAACAAACTCTAAGGCAGTTTCTTTTGATTTAAATGATAATTCTAAAGTACCATCTTCATCTTTACCTAAAACAACATCATTATAAATTTTACTTATTTCATCTATATTTGATAATTTATATGTTAAAAGTGCATTAGAAAGTGAATATTCAAGTCTATCTGCTGATAATTTTGGAGTGTCATTATCCGCAACTGGATATATATGATAATCATCTACTTCTTCTAATTTTATATTGTCTCTTTTTAATAAATCCATTATTTCTTTTGAACTACTAATAATTTTACTTGTTAAATCTTCTGTTGATTCTTGAGTCATATAATCACCATTTAAAAAGTCAACACAATGTTTAAATACTGGGGTTGCTATATCATGAAATAAACCTGATAAAGTTTGTTTTTTATCATGAGTAAAATGCCATACTATTAAAGCAACAGCAACTGAATGATCTAAACTAGAAAAGAAAAATTCACTTTCAAATAAATCTGAATATATTGTACCACAAGTCATACTAATATATCTTTGCTTTAATAACTCTTTAGTTTCTATATAATCATTTAACCATTCTGGAAAATTTGGTTCTAATACATTAAAATAATCTAATACTCTTTTATCAACACTATCTATATATTTCATAATTTTACCTCCATATCACTTATTATCCATCTTATATTACTTTTTGTAATTTTTTCTTTCATCACATGCACCTATAAAAGCCTTAAAAATATTATTATGATTTTCATCTATTTTATATAAACTTTCAGGATGAAATCTAATACCAATATAAAAATGCTTAATTTCGCTTTCTACAACATCAGGATAACCATCTTCATCAACTGCTGTAACTTTTAATAATGGATAACTATCAAGTACGTTTTTATGTCTTGAGTTTACCCTAATGTTGTCTTTTTTTATAATATTAAAAATTTTTGAATTTTTATCTATTATATTTATATTATGAACATATTGATCATTAGGTCTATTATGAAAATCAGGATTATTAACACATTTAATTGTTCCTCCTAATCCTCTTGCAATATTATTTTGACCAGCACAAATTCCAAGACAAGGAATGTCATTATCATAACAATATTTTGCTATAAAAGGTTCATACGCCTCACTTTCACTTCCACCTTGAAGTATGATTCCATCACATAATTTTATTTGTTCTATAATAACAGATTTATTAATTTTTTCATCATACTCCATAAAATTATCTGAAGAAAACATTATTTCATCATCTGGAGATAATATCCCAATTGCTAGAGCACCATTATCAAATATTGCTTGTTTAACTTCATCACGAATTAATGAATCAGTTCTAGAATCATTACTCTTTTTGTGTTTAGAAACAATACCAATCACAATATTACTCATATTAACATCTTTCTCCATTCTTAAAGTATTTTTTAGATTCTTCTTCACTAAAGTCATATCCACAAGAAATTAATCCTTTTTTTATTACATCTATATATCTATCACTTGGTTCATTTAATATTTCATCTAATTTTTTACTGGATGTAAATGTTAAAACGGGTAAATTATCCTCATAGCCCGCTAAAACAACAGCATCATATAATTTTCCCTCTTGTTTTAATACACTTTTAAATTGACTCATTTTAATTTTATAAATTCTTCCATAACTTTTCCCATCATTCATATAATCTAAAAAAGCCATACCCCCTGTCCATCTTTTACTTTCTCCAGCAAAATAAATTGGACAATTATATATGTATTTTTTAGATTCTAATGGTTCAGATTTATCTTCACATCCTTCACTTGAACTATATATTCCAGAATTATCTCCTTTAATATATAACATAAATCTATCATAATTAATATTTGAGCCATAACAACCATACCACACATAATCATTATCATTATATTTTTTTAATTCTTCATCTTTTACTATTTTCATATTTTTTCCTCCATATTACTTATTATCCATTTTATATCCTCGATAGATTTATCTACATTAAATGATCCATTACCAATAGGATAAAATACTGAATAAAAATTAAAATCTTTATTGTTTATTTTCTTCACACATAACTTTTTTCTAACATTTGAAACAGATATTTTTTCATCAAGCACAATAGAACTTACCTGATTACCAAAAAGTATTATTACTTTTGGATTTACTATTTCCATCTCTTTTTTAAATAAATTTAAGTACTTCTTATATACTTCATCAGGAAGAGGTCTTGCATCTATCTGTGTACATTTACCCAAATTAGTTATAAAAACTTTATGTTTTTTTACATTTTCATATACTTCGTTTGCAAAATCTATTGTCCATTCTTTTCCTTTAATACTTCTAATTTTTTCATATACATCATCATCTAATAATCCAACATTATAAAATAATGTCCATATATTTTTTGTTCCTATCCAAGGAGATTTTAATCCTTTCCAATTTTTACTTGATGCAATATTTCTTCCTGTTGGATTCATAAATACAAAAGAAATATCAGGGTTTATACACTCCCCACCATTATATATAGAATCAAGTTCTTTAGCACCATATTTTAATTGCAGCCTATCATAATCTTTCTTTAAATCTTCTAACTTCATTTCTAACCTCTTACTTCAAATCATCAAATTCTAAATTTTCAATACTTATAACTTTATCATTACTATCAAATACTAGTTTAAATACTTCTGGAGCGGATATTTTTTTATCAAATACAACTTTATCATTAAATGAAAAAGTAATATTTCTATCAGCACTAACATTAATTAATTTACAGTATTTAAGTAAGTAATATATTATTGCATAGCCATGAGAAAATATAGCAATTCTTTTACCTTTATTATTTTTTATAATTTCACTTATTACTTCATCCATTCTTTTTCTTACATCTTTTTGACTTTCTCCACCTAATGTTTTAAAATTTTCATCTAAAAATTGTTTAGTAAACCAATCTGGATAAATATCATCATTAGGTCTACCTCTTCTTCTTTCATCCAATCTACTATCTAAATTTATTTTTAAATTTTGTTTTTCAAGTAAGTATTTAGCAGTTTCTAGAGTTCTAACTAACACGCTTGCATATACTGTATCAATATTTTGAAGTTCTTTTTCATTAGATAAAATCTCTGCTCTTTTCTCCCCTTCTACAGATAAAACAAGTTTTTCATTTTTAATTTGTTCATTATCACTTGTATTATAATTTTCTACAATATCTTTTATATCATATTTTATAGAATGTCTTATTAAGTATAATGTTGTATTTTGCATATTTTTCACCTACTATAAATTAATTATATCAAAAAAAAGATAATACTAAAATAGTATTATTCATTTATATTTTCCATTTCTTGTTATCCATTAACATAATATATTTTAAATCTAGCTTATTTGAAAATGATTCTACTCCTTTAAATATTTTTTTAGTGAAATAATATTCATTTATTTCTTTTAAATTAACTTCACCATCCGTAATAAAATTTATTTTAAGATTGTTATTTTCTATAGTTATATCAATATCATTCACATGACTATACTCTTTATTACCTTTAACTTTTTTGCCACTAGATGAAAGTCTTTCTTTTGTCATATCAAGTTTATCTGCAAATATTAATATTATTCCATATAAATTATCTGTTTCAAAGCCATCACTATGATTCTTAATTGCATCAAGTATTAAATTAATATCATCAAATTTTATATCATTATTAATAAAATAATCTTTTGCAAATAAGTAACTTCTGTATGCATGATTTTCTTTTCCTAAAATAGCACCTGTATCATGAAGTATACACGCTATTTTTTCTTTATAAATAAATTCTTCATCAAAATCTAACTTATTTAATACATTATCTATTATTTTTTCTACTCTTTTTATATGATTTAAATCATGATATGCCCATCCGCCAGTTTTATCTTCAAACTTTCTTATATTTTCATACCTATCTATTATTTTTTTATCATTAATTATTTTTTCATATATTTCTTTAAACATTATTATCACCTTGTAATTAATAATATTCATTCATATTATAATAATTACTTTAGATTAAAAAAAAGCAAACATAATTGTTTACTTTAATTAATTAAAATATCAACATTTCCAGTAAAATTATTTGTATCAATAACAAAATAATTACTACCACTTTTTACATTAAAATCAAATTCATATAAACCACTATCTTTAGTTAATATTTTTTCTTCTTCCTTTAAATTCATTTTTATAGTTATTTCACCTGATACTTTTTCAAGATATATTTTTATATGAATATTATCTTCATCTCTATTTAAAGTAGTACCACCAAAAATAGTTTCTTTTTTACTAGATTTTTCGTAATTTGACACATAAGTTCCAGTATAATGATCTATACCAAAACTTCTTTTACCTATTAAATCATTATCCTTAGTAAGAATTTCATCACCAAACTTTTTACTTGCATCATCAAAAGTTTTTATTACTCTATCTTTTGAACAACCCGTTAAAAATATAGTGCAAATTATAACAAATATAACTATTACAAATTTTCTCATTTTATTTTTCTCTTATAATATTTTTACTAGCAAAATATGTTAATAAGAAATATCCACCATATATCAATACCAAAAATATAAATGTCATAGTAATTGATGAAGTAAGACCACTAATACCCATAGTTCCAAGTATTTTGTTTGCAAATTTTATACCAAATATTGAATGAACTATAGCAAGTGATAAAGGAATCATAAAGAATATAAATATTTGATTAAATAATGCTTTATTGATCATTTTTTCATCTGCACCTAATTTTCTAATCATTTTATATCTCTCTTTATTATCCGTTGATTCAGATAATTCTTTTAAAGCAAGTATTGCAGCACTTGATATTAAGAATATTATTCCTAAATATAAACCAATAAATGTAACAAGCGCTCCAAGTCCTATTGATGACTCTAACATATCAATTTTTGTATTATATGAAACTAAATTAGTTTTATTATATGTATTCTCTAAATTATTTATTAATGAATTAATTTTTTGCTTTTCAACTTTAGTATTTGCATTATAATTAGCAAGTAAAATTTCCTTTTTAGGCATATTTTCATTAACAACATTATCAGGTACTACAATAATTCCACTATTTAAATGCTGCGCACCAACATCTACAAATCCATATTTGCATTCACTATATTTTGGAGTAAGAACATTATCATTTACTGTAATTATTGAGTTTTTATTTAATGCCTTATTTCTAATATCTATCATTGAATTGTAATCAGCAATAACAATATATTCATTTTCTTTTAATGTATATGTTTTATTACCATATAATTTAGCAACTTTATTATAATCACTAATACTCATTATATTTTCTTTAGTAAAAAAATTCATAAGAGGAAATTTTTCTTTTACTTCTTCATATGCATCACCTAATGTATCTTGAAGAGTTAAATTAGTTTTATAATAATAAATTATAAGCATATCTTTAAAATTATTTTTATCAATATTATTATTTTTTAATGTTTCTAAAATATCAATCTTTGTATCCGAAATAATTTCATCATTTAATAAATTATCTTTTATAAAATCATCTGTTACATTTCTATCTTTTATAATTTCTACATCAACTTTAGATAATTCATCAATATTACCAGTAAGTGAATTTTTAATTGATAAACAGCTTGATAAAAAACATATTGTTATAAAAAGCATTAAACATATTATTGTACTTGAAAATACAGTGGTATTAATCTTGCTACTAACTTGTCTTAATGTAAAACTATTTAATCCTTTATAATATAAACCTTTCATATTCATTACTATTTTTAATATAAGACCTGATAATGACCAAAATATTAAAAATGTAGATAAAGCTCCTAAAACAATTGGAATATATAGACTAGTTATATCACCACTTAATTTACTATCACTTGTAACAAAGTAATATGAATAAATAAGCATAGCACATGCGATTATAAATATAATCACGCAAAGAATAGGATTCTTTAATTTTATTTTTTCAGTCTTTTTACTTGAATTAATTAAATCAATAAGTTTACATTTATTAACACTTATAGTATTAAATATCATAACAATTAAATACATAATTCCAAAATATATTAAACATTTAAGTGCAGCACTTGATGAAAATATAAATCTAAAATTAGTCATATCTGCTTCAAATAAATTTGCGACTAATAAACTCATTAATTCTGATAAGAAAAATCCAATTAAAAGTCCAACACCTAAAGATAAAATACCTATTATAAGTGTTTCAAAAAATAGTATTAAAGATATTTTTCTTTTACTCATTCCAAGTGTTAAATATATACCAAATTCTTTATTTCTTCTTTTTATTAAAAATCTAGATGCATAAATAATTAAAAAGCCTAATATAAAGGATATAAACACACTAACTGATGAAAGTAATTGATTCATAAGATTTATTATTTCTAAAGTATTACTAGATACTTTCATCATTACTGTTTGACTTTCTATTGAATTAAATACATAAAATATAGCAACACCTAAAACTAAAGTTAGAAAATAGATGGCATAGTCTTTAATACTTTTTTGTATATTTTTTATTGAAAGTTTAAAGAGCATCGTTTAAGTCACCACCTAAAAGAGTTACTACATCAATTATTTCATCAAAGAATTCTTTTCTTGTTTCATCACCCTTATTAATTTCATTAAATATTTTGCCATCCTTTATAAATATTACTCTATCTGCATAACTTGCAGTAAATGCATCATGTGTAACCATTAATATAGTTGCAGAAAGTTCTTTGTTTAAAAAATTAAATTTTTCAAGTAACATTTTTGATGATTTAGAATCAAGTGCGCCAGTTGGTTCATCTGCCAAAATTAATTTTGGATTTGTTACTATTGCTCTTGCACTCGCTACCCTTTGTTTTTGTCCACCACTTAACTCATATGGATATTTATTTAATATTTTTTCTATATCAAGTTCTCTTGCTACTTTTTTAACTCTATCATCTATTTCTTTAGAATTAACATTTTGAATAGATAAAGAAAGTGCTATATTTTCATATGATGTTAATGTATCTAATAAATTAAAATCCTGAAATATGAAACCAAGTTTCTCCCTTCTAAATTTATTTAAACTATTTCCTTTTAGTTTAGTAATATCAGTGTTACCTACAAATATATGACCTGATGATACTTTATCAATTGTAGATATACAATTTAAAAGTGTTGTTTTTCCTGAGCCAGATGCTCCCATTATTGCAATAAATTCACCCTTATCTACAGAAAATGAAATGTTATCAATTGCCTTTGTAAGACTTGATTTATTACCATAATACTTTTCAATTTTTTCGATTTTTAAAATATTTTCCATAAAATCATTCCCTTCTACATCTCATTCTAGTAGATAAATAAATTATTGTCGTTTGTTTTGTATTACCTAATATTACAATTTTGTAAGTTAGTTATCTATTTTGTAATAATCATTATTCCCAAATATAATTTTAACTATAGTGTATTCATTTTTTTCTGATTCAATTAATATTTTATGCCCTAATTTATCACATAACCTTTTTGCTATATAAAGTCCCATTCCAGTTGATTTTGATAAATTCCTACCATTTTCTCCTGTAAATGATTTTTTAAATACATTCTTTATATCTTTTTTATTTATTCCTATTCCATTATCATAAATACTCAAAATTGTTTTATCATTTTCTTTTAATGATTCTATTTTTATAATTGAGTCATTATCTTTTTTATATTTTATACTATTGTTTATAATTTGATTTAATATAAACTCAAGCCATTTTGAATCTGTTAAGACCTTATTTTCTTTTATATTTGTTTCTATATTTATATTATTTAAAAGTAATTCATCCTTATTTTTCAAAATAACATCTTTTATAATTTTGTCTAAATTATTTTCTTTTATAATATAATCATTTTCTGCATAATTACTTCTAACATAATATAAAACTTGATCTATATAATCATTTAATTTTTTTACTTCATTAATATAAGTGTTATTTAATTCTTTATGATTGTGACTCATTAATACTAAACTTGATATTGGTATTTTTACTTCATGAATCCACATTTCAATATAATCTTTAAAGTCTTCTATATTTGATAAATATTCATTAACAATTTCTATCATTGATTTATCAGTTTCATAAATAGTATCATACAATATTTTTCCCTCATAAAATGATGGTCTACTCATCATTTCTAATATTAAATATTTTTTATCTAATTCTTCTAGTTTTTGACTTAAAGAAGTATAAAAATTTTTCTTTCTAAAATAATCTATCATTAATAATAAAATGTTTTCAGTTATCAATAAAAATGTAACTACCATAATTAAACTAAAGCGCACTTTAAACGCAAGTAATAATAAAATTATTATAGATATACATATTAAATTTACGATTATAAAATATACTTTATCTTTTAAATATTCACTTAATTTCATAGTAATATATACCCTTGTCCTTTTCTTGTTTCTATTATATTTTCATAACCAAAATTTGATAATTTACTTCTAAGTCTACTTATATTAACTGTTAATGCATTGTCATTTATATATTCTTCATTATTCCATAAATATGTCATAAGTTCATCACGAGATACAATTTTTTCTTTATTGTTTAATAAATATGAAAATATTATCATTTCATTTTTAGTAAGAACTAATACTTTATCATCTTTTTTTAATTCTGATTTATTTAAATCAACTATTATATCTTTATATTTTAATGCATTATTATTTTGACTAATTCTTTTAAATATATTTTGTATTCTTAAAAGTAATATAGTTGGATTGTATGGTTTTGTTATATAATCATCTGCGCCATATGTTATTGATAATGCTTCATCTATTTCTCCTGATTTACTTGTAACCATAATTACAGGTACACTACTTTCTTTTCTTATTTCCTTTAATAAAAGTTCTCCATTAAGATATGGAATATTTATATCTAAAAGTATTAAATCAGGATTATATTTAAATATTTCTTCTTTTGCTTTTTCAAAATTTTTAACACTTTCTACTAAATATGATGAATTTTTAAGTAATTCACTAAGTTCATCCTTAATTACTTCATCATCTTCTACTATCATGATTTTTTTCATATTTTTTTGTCTCCCTTAAATATTATTATACTATATTTTTATATAATTAAATCTTACAATATTGTAAGAAATAGATATTTATTATCACGAACTTGAATAAATTTAAATATAATATATTGAAGGGAGAGATATATTATGTATTATCAATATCCATACCCATATCAAGGTTATGGTTACCAGCAAAATAATGGCGGTTATGGTTTTGTTTGGGGTATTATTATAGTAGTATTTATAATTTTCTTATTATTCTGGGGTTTTGGCGCAGTTAATAAAGGATGCAACTAACAAATTATACTCTCCGTTTTTAGCATATGAAAACAAGCCTTAAAAAGCTTGTTTTATTAATTTTTTGTTAATTTTATATTGTAAATTAAACACTTGTTTATTATAATCAGTTTGGATACGTTTGAAATATCAGATGTTTTTCCTTTTGGAACCTCATCAGGGGATCACGAAAGGAGAGTGATATTATGTCTAAGAAAGAAAAATCTTTACATAGAATAATTAAACTCCTTATATTAGTAATTATTTTGTTAATTCTTCTATAAGAAAAAAGCATCTGATTTAAGCTAATGCTTATTTCAGATGTACCAACAAAGGGATTACATTTGATTCACCCAATCAAACGTATCCTTTTTTATTTTATGAAGTTTCCTTCATCTGTATTCATAATATCATATTTTTTTATTTTTTTCAATAAAAATTAATTATATCTTCTCTTTACAATATCATCTTCTTCTAACTTACCAATTAATAAAGATGAATTTTTATCATGTTTAATTACATTTTCTTTTACTTTTTTTTCATCATAATTAGCATAACAATACTTACAAAAATGTGAACAAGTATTATATGCGCCTATATCAACCATTTGAACGCAGTTACAATTACCACCTTTTCTTGCAGTCCACGATTTAAAATTAGTTTTACCTGTTAATTTAAATGCTAGTGTATGAGATAAACACTCTCCCTTTTTAAATCCATACTCAGTCAAATTTCTTTCTTCAAAACAAGTTTGAACAGTCATGTTATTCTTTTTTGCACTTAAACTAAAACTTTCACCAATCATCTTATAATCATTTTCAGTAAAATTTCTATATCTTATACTCTTCATATTTTTTCTAACATTTTTATAATCATCTATAAATGAAACGATTATAGTTTTTACATATCCATTTAATAAAGTACATAACTTATCAAAATTTCTTATATGATAATCTAAAGTATATTCATCACTAATAAATATTGGATCATATCTAACACATATATTATCTTTACCAATTATATTTGATAATTTTTTTATAGCTTCTATTATTTTCCCTTTTGGTGGTACATTTACTTCAATATCTCTTTTATATGGTGTTAATGTTACATGAAATAATATAGGTTTATTTATTTTTTCTATTTTATCTAAAATTGGTATTGGATTTTTAGTACAAAATAATATTAAATCAACATCTTCAAAATATATTCTACTTACTAATTTCTTATTAAATGGATTTCTAACATCTACAAATCCTTCCTTTATTCTATTCATAAACCAATCTGAATAAAATGCGACTATATCAGTTCTTCCACTAACATTTAACACCATAATTACTTCACCTATTTCTATTATACAAAAAAATAGGACATTTGTCCTATAAATAATTATACACTATAACCTTTTATTAATACATTAATACTAGAAAATTCAATATTACTAGTTGCAGTATCTCCATCTATTTCAGTTTTAATCTGAAGTGTTGCAGGAGCAGTTATATCAACAAATGATATTTCAGAAAAGTCCATATCTTCTGTATTACCTTTTGATAATATAAATGACATATCTGTTAATACTTCAGAAGTTTCACTTTTTATAAGATAAAATGCTCCTCCTATATCTTTAGTAACACCTGAAATTCTACCACAAACTGTAATTTCATATAATCCACTTTGATTAATTTTTATACTGTTACTACCTTCCATTGATATTTTATTTGTAATGCCTGGAATTATTCTTGAAGCACCTGTAAGTGCAATTCCTGCAACTGTTGTATTTGGATAACTAACAAAAGCAATTACATCATATGATGTTGGTCCTAAAGAGCCTGTTGGTCCTGCTGGGCCAACACTACCTTGATCACCCTTTTCACCTTTTTCTCCTTTTGGTATATAAAAAGTCAAATGATGCGTATTATCATTAAAATCATCTTGTATTTTTGCGGGCTCATCTGGTTCTACTGTTTCTGTTTTATCTATTATAAAAATTTCACTAATTCCCTTTTCACCAGGTAAACCCATTGGGCCAGTTTCACCTTTTTCACCTTTTTCACCTTTTGGACCTACTGGTCCAATACTCCCTTGTTCTCCTTTTTCTCCTTTTGGTATATAAAAAGTTAAATAATGTATATTATTATTAAATTCATCTTGTACTTTTGCAGGTTCATCAGGATTTATTGTTTTTGTTTCATCTATTATAATCTCATGACTTATTCCTGTTTCTCCTACAGGCCCAATATCACCTCTATCACCTTTTGGACCTGTTGGACCTACTACAGGACAAATTCCCATCTTACAAAGTTTGTTTCTTATTTCATTACTTTCCATAATATATTTTATTTTTTCATCCATAGTATTACCTCGTTTCTAAAATATATTATGAGTAATTTTTTTACATGTTTATTTTAATAGTCTAATCATTAAAGAGTATTTATCCAATTATTAATTTCATCCATACTTGTTACTAAATCATCGGAATAACTTCCAAATACAATATTCATTTCATTTGTTACACTTGAATTTTTACATAACTCTTCTATTTCTTTAAATGTTCCACCAAGCCATCCTGCATTAGTTGCGAAAGGTATAACTGTTTTACCTTCTAAATTATTTTCTTTTAAAAATTCTCTTACAACAGGAGTTATAGAATACCACCAAACAGGACTTCCTATTATTATTTCATCATAATTATCAAGATTAATATTAATGTCTTTTATCACTACTGTGCTTTTATCTTTTTCATTATTTTGGTATTCTTTAACTACTTCATCATAATCACTAGAGAATTCATATTTAGGTTCTAATTCTAATACATCACAATCAAGTTTTTTCTTTATTATATTCGCTATCATTTTTGTATGACCAGAATATGAATGATATATTATTATTCTTCTTTTATTATCCATTATTAATCTCCTATTCTTCTGTAAAATCTTTTCTTTTACCTTCTATTATTTCATCATATAAACTTATTTTATAATCAAGTCTATCAAGTGTACTTGAAATACTTTTTTGTTTTTCAAGCAATTTATTTTTCTGTTCACTAAGTAAGTTCTTTCTTTCAAGTACAGTCTTTTTACCTTGTTCTAATAAATTCATATATTTTATTAATATTTCTATTTCAACACCTGCACTTCTCATACACTTAATAAATTCAATTCTTTTAAGTGCATTTTCATCATAATCTCTTATTCCTGATTTATTCCTAGGTACATTTTTTATTAATCCTATTTTTTCATAATATCTTAATGTATCTGCACTTATATCATATTTTTTACTTACTTCTGATACTTTCATATTTACTCCCTATAAATTATCATATTCTTCATCACTTACTGGTTCAAGCCATTCATTATAAGTGTCCTCTCCTGGAACTTCTACTGCAATATGACTAAACCAAGAATCTTTTTTAGCGCCATGCCAATGCTTTACATTTGCTGGTATTGTGATTACATCACCTGGCTTTAAACTAACTGCATCTTTTCCTTCTTCTTTATACCATCCATATCCTGCAGTACATATTAGTATTTGTCCTCCACCTTTACTTGCGTGATGAATATGATAATTATTTCTACAACCTGGTTCAAAAGTTACGTTTGCAAGAAATATATTATCTGTTTTCGCAAGTGGATTTAAATAACTATTTCCACTAAAATATTCTTTATAACCTTCGTTATATTCTCCTTTACCAAATGCATTTACTTTATCAAATTCTTCTTTATTCATCTTTGTATACCTCCTTTGCTAAATTAAATACTGCCCATCCCTTTGGCCATCCTACATAAAATGCAGTATGTGTTATTATTCCTGCCATTTCTTCTTTTGTTACACCATTCTTTTTAGCATTTTCTAAATGATATCTTAAAGAATTATCTGTTATACCACTAGACATTAAAGCAACAACTGTAATAATACATCTTGTTTTTAAATCAATTGATTCATCATTCCAGTTTTCACCAAATAAAATATCATCATTATAATGTGCGAAATTAGGTGCAAATTCACCTAATGAATCTCTTCCCGCTGTTTGTTTTATCATTTTTATCATCTTCTATATATTATATAATACTTAGAGTTTGCTCCAAGTCAAGATTAAAATTAAAAAAAGTAAATTTTTTACTTTTTTGAGGTTAGGTTAATAAATAAAACAAATATATTTACAACTAAAAATATAATCCATATAATATCAAATTTATTCATAACAAAGTATTCAATTATAAATCCTATTATTCCTAATATTAATCCTATTATAGAAATTACTATACAATACTTTTTTTGACCTACTTCATCTTTCATAAATACACCTTACTTTAATATAAATATTCATCTAGTACTAAATTATTTTGATTTAAATAATTTGCTAACTCGGTTCCAACATATCTGATATGCCATGGTTCATAAGTAATTTGTGTAATGTCTTCCTTTTGCTTTGGATACCTTAATATAAAACCATATTTAATAAGATATTTATGCATTACCTTTAAAATTGGTTCGGATATTTCTATATTATCATTATTACTAATCCATTCATTATGAGCCATAACTTCAACATCAATTGCTAAACCTGTGTGATGTTCACTTGTTCCTACTGGACAAACTATTTTATCAGCATATTCTTTTCCATATTTTTCACAAAAATTTTTATATAAATTAGATTGTTCTTGTTCATTTCTTAAAGCATATTTTATACCTATATTTATTCCTTGTTTTTTCATTTCTTCTTTTAATTTATTAAATTGTATATTTGTTACTTCTTCTATTAAAATATTTCTCCCATCAGTACTTGTTATATTAATATATTTAAAGTCTTTAAAATCATCTGCATTATATCTTCTTTTTTTATTAACTATTATTGAATATTTATTATTTAATTTTTCTTCCATATTATCTCACTCTTCTTGATACTTTACTTATATTATTTATCATAGTTTAAAAAATCTAATCTTAACTTATCATATACTTTAGTTTCTAGTTTTGATTTTTTCTTTAATTTTTCAAATTCATTATCTAAAAGTATAAACTCTTCTCTTGCACTCATTGCATGATCTGATATACACATTTTACCTATAAAATTTGAAAACATAAATCTATAAATAAATGCACATTTTTCCTTTTTATTAACGCAGTTTTCATATTCACCTTTAGGAAGTATTTCATATCCTAGTTTTTTAAGAACATCATATCCTTCAATAATTGCATCCATTATTAGTAAAGAATACTCTTTATCTTTTTTAAGAAGTTTTAAATTACCATCTACTTTATAACTTGCGAATACAAGTGGAAGAACCGCGCATGCATGTGTTTTAAGATAATCATTCATCTTATTTTCTATTGTTAATTTTATTTTTGTTTCTTTAAATATAGATTTTATGAATTCATTACTGATATCTTTCCCATCTGTTCTTCCAATTTCAATTTTATTTAAACAAATTGAATTTATATAACCATCATATTTTTTACCTGCGGCCATAAAGAAAGCAAATAATATATTCTTATCTTTTATATTCATATATTTTTCTGCATTCATATTATTACCAACAAAAACTATATTTTTACTTTTATTTTTTTCTATAATTTTTACAATACTATCTAAAGATGAAAATCTAGAAACTACAAATATTACATCATAAATATCATTTTCATCTAATTTATCGATTACATTAAAATGATCTACTGATTTTTTTCCTAATTTATGTTTTATAATTAGTCCATTATTCTTTAAATTTTCATATGTTTTATTTCTTGCTAAAATAGTTACATCATTACCTTTTTTTATAGAATGTGCTAGATTTGATCCTAACACACCCGCACCAATAATTAATATTCTCATTTCACATCAATCCTTTCTACTTCTTCTGATATTCCAACACCTGTATTTGGATTAACTTTTGTATACATTAAATCAGCCAAATACAAAGATATTAAAACTACACATAATATACTTGCGATTTTTGGTTTTATTTTACTATATAAATTATCAAGTATAGGCGCAATAACATATGTAAATGCGCAACCTGCAAGTCCAAATACAATAAGACCTTCAAGACATACTCTTCCATTAATATTTAAGAAATATCCTGTGTAATCCCAGTATCTTAAATGTTTAAATGTTTCTAAATACCAAGCAGTTGAATACTCTAATACACCACATAAAATAAATGCACTTATAAATAATAATACTGGTTTATTTCTAAATTTCTTAAGTAATATTAATATTAGTAGTCCTCCAAATCCATATATTGGAAGCCAAGGTCCATGCATTGTTCCTCTATTTACAAATGTACCATTATTTAAACAGTTATAAAATACTTCCCAGATCCAACCAACAAATGAAAATGTAAAAAAGAATAATATATATGTTTTAATACTATAATCTTTATTAAAATCAACCTTTAACCATTTTCTTGTTTTTACTTTATATCTTTCTTCAGGATACTCTTCATTTACACCTTTTTCTATATCTAATAATGAATCATTCAATAATTCTCTATCATTATTATCTAAATTCACCCTATTTCTTAAAGTCATATATACTTCTGCATGAATTGCTTCTTTATATATATCAGAGAAAAATATACCACTTAAATTAAATGTACATAATTTTAAAATACTCCATCCAATTAAAGATAAATCTAAATAAAACAATTTTAATTTATTTCCATTTGTTAATTCTTTTGATATTCTAAATGCTTCTTTTTTATTAATTTTAGGATTTTCCGCTAAAATATATGGTATTAATGAATATTCATAATACTTAATAAAACCACCTATAATTGTAAAGCACCATAATACTTGATATAGTGATTTCATAAATAGTATATAAGCCATATGAAATGTCTTTTTAACTTTGTATGGATATATTAATCTATCAATCTTTGTATCAATATATCTTCTTTTTTCTAAAAAATACCTTTTTTCACCAACCTCTAATGTATTTATATATATAATAGTAAATAGCATTAAAAGTATAGTACTTATAAATATTAATACAGCAGAACCAATCTTACCTTCAAACACAACTTTATTTATACCATTAAGAATTGCGAATACAAGTGAGCCACTACTTGTTGTTTCATTAATAATATAAGATATCGCACCATTAGTATATTTATTCTTTATATCTTTTTTGATTTGTTTTTCACTAGGTAATTTTTTTTCTATTTCATCTAATATTTCTGTACCACTAATTTTCTTATTATTAATTATTTTGCTTGCTTCTTTTTGCGCACCTGGAACATCTATTATATTTTTTGTTGTAAAGTTAAATCCACCTGCGAGTAATAAAGAGCAAACAAACACAAGTATTATACTTCTAAAGTAATGCTTTTTTATACTTTTTTTAGCTTCTTTTTTTATTGTTTTTTGATCAATCATATTATTACTCCTACTACCTTTAACTATAATAATTATATCATTTAAAAAGAAAAAAATAAACCATGTATATATGATTTATTTTACATTACCAATTTTATTAAGTGGCCATATTCTAAGTTTTGTTCTACCTTCAATTTGGCTCTTTTTTATAACTCCAACTGTTGGATATCTACTATCTAATGAATTAGCTCTATTATCTCCCATTACAAAATAACAATCACCAGGAACTTTAATATGTCCAATATCTGTAATACTAAAATCATCTGTTTCTGTTGATGGATATGGATCTTCTGTTTCTTTACCATTTATATAAAGTTTATTATCTTTATATTCAACTGTTTCACCAGGAAGACCAATAACTCTTTTTATAATAGCCTTATCGCCTTCATCAATAACAACAATATCAAATCTTTTTATATCGTTTCTTTTATATACAATTTTATTTAATATCATTATTTGTCCATTTGCTAAAGTTGTATCCATGGAACCACCATCAACTCTAACTGGATCTATAAAAAATATTCTTATTAAAATTACACAAACTATTATTAATAAATAGCTCATTACTGTTTTAAAAATTTCACTTTTAAATATTTTTCCCACTTTATCCTCCATAACAAAAATAAGACCTTTGAAGTCTTATTTTCTTTCTTTTATTCTGTATGTACCAATAAAACCTCTTAAGAAAGTTAGTTTTGCTCTTCTTACTCTACCTTTTCTTACTACAGTTATTTTATCAATCTTTGGTGAATTAACTGGGAATATTCTTTCAACACCAATTCCACCAGACATTTTTCTTACAGTAAAAGTTTCTGATATTCCACCGCTTCTTTTAGCTACACAAACACCTTCAAAAGCTTGGATTCTTTCTCTTTTTCCTTCGATAATTCTAACGTCTACTCTAATAGTATCTCCAACTCTAAATTCTGGAATGTTAGGATTAATTTGTTTTGCAGTAATTTTTTCAATAATATTACTCATACGATTTCACTCCTTTTCTTATCCAGCAATCATATTAGACAATATAAAAACAGCGGATTGCCTTCTCGCAATATCGATTGTAACATAAATAAAATAAAAATGCAATAGTTTTGCATTTATTTAATCTAACGGATTTTTTAATTTATACTTATTCTTTATTGATAGAAAATTAAAATATAACGATATAAAATTAATCTTAGATGTAAGTTTTATAAATCTTTCCATTTTTTTATCATTATTTAACAATTTTTCTGTTAAAATCTTTATTATTTTATTTAATTTTTTATTATCTTTATAATCAGGAAATAAATTAACTAATTCTTCTAAGTATGATTTTGATAACTCTATATTTTTTGTTATTCCATCATTATTTTTAATTACCTTAGTAAATAAGGTTAAAAATGCATTTTGAAAAAGCATTTCTTCAATAATATCTTTTATGTTTTTATCAAAATCTTCATAAATTAATTTTACTCTTTTTACAGATTCTAAAAAATATGTATGTTTTTTACCAAGTGCATTAATTAAAGAGTCTTCTCTTTGATAATAAAAATAAACTGGTTTATTCATCATTACATAATTTTTAACTCTTGATTTTAATGTTTGTTCAAAAACAACATCTTCGTAAACTCTAAGTGATTCATCATATATTAAATCACCAACTAATTCTCTTTTTATGAGTTTTCCCTTTGAATACATATACATACTTATTATCTTAGGATTTTCTTTTATACTTCCAAGTACTAAATGCTTTTTTGGTACCTTAGACTCTGTAAACATACATACCTTATTATTTCTTTTAGTATATTTTACGATTTCATAACTATCCACATAATCTGAATTATATTTAACCGCTATATCTATCATTCTTCTAACTGCATCTTTTGTTAATTCATCATCTGAATCTACAAACATTATATATTCACCAGTTGATGCTTTTAAACCAATATTTCTTGAAAAACTAACTCCTTTATTCTCACTAGAATAAAAAGGTCTAATCCTATTATCCTTTTCTGCATACTCTTTTATTATTTGCTTAGTATTATCTTTCGATGCATCATCAATAACTATTATTTCTAAATTTTTATATATTTGATTTATAACACTATCTAAACATCTTTTAATAAACTTTTCAGAATTATATGCAGGTATAATTATGCTTACTGTCATTTTTATCACCTTATCTTTATAGATTTTAACATAATAAATACCTTTTTGTAAATAAAAAGTAGTAATTTATACTACTCTTCAAAAAAATCTATCATAATTGCTTTTTTAACTTCTTTTAATGTTTTATTTGCTTTTTCGTTTGCTTTATTTGTTCCTTCTTTTAAAATACTATATACTTCATCTAAATGTTCTTCATAATATCTTCTTTTTTCTCTTATTGGAGAAAGAATTTCCTCTAAAACATTATATAAAACTTTTTTAATTTTTACATCTCCAAGTCCACCCTTTTCATATGCTTTTTTCATTTCATCTAAAGTTTTATATTCGGAATATCTACTAATTTGTTCATCACTTGAAAATACATCAAGATAAGTAAATACCATGTTTCCTTCTACTTTACCAGGATCTTCTACCTTTATATGATTTGGATCTGTGTACATACTCATTACTTTTTTATAAATAATATCACTTGGGTCACTTAAATAAATCCCATTATTTAATGATTTACTCATTTTTGCATTTCCATCTAATCCTGGAAGTCTTTGAGCTATTTTATTTTCATTAAGAATTGCCTTGCAAGGCACTAATGTTTCACCATAAATTCTATTAAAACTTGATACTATTTCATTAGTTTGTTCAAGCATTGGAAGTTGATCATTACCTACTGGAATAATATTTGCTTTAAAAGCAGTTATATCTGCTGCTTGACTTATAGGATAACAAAAGAATCCTACTGGTATACTTTTTTCAAAACTTTTTTCTTTTATTTCATTTTTAACTGTTGGATTTCTTTGAAGCCTTGATACAGTTACTAAATTCATATAATAAAATGATAATTCTGTTAAAGCTGGTATTTGCGATTGAATAAATATATTTACCTTTTTTGGATCTATTCCAACTGATAAATAATCAAGTGCAACATTTATTATGTTATCTCTTACTTTTTTTGGATTATCAAAATTATCAGTTAATGCTTGTGAGTCTGCAATCATTAAATACATTTCATCATAATTACCTTCATTTTGAAGCACTACTCTATTTTTTAATGATCCAATGTAATGTCCTAAATGAAGTTTCCCTGTTGGTCTATCACCTGTTAATATTATATTCATTATAAACTTCTCCCCTTTTCTTCACTATAATCTACTGTTTTTGCTCTCATCATTTGTTTTAAATTTATTTCTTCTTTTAACATATATAATTTATTTTTTATTAAATTTTTATATTCTTTAGTTAAATATTTTGAATAATTACCCATTACTAAAGATGCAAGTCTATCAATTTCACCAAGTACATAATCTGCACCTTCATCATCTGTTTCATCATTTAAAACTATTGCGATTTGTTTAAGTAAAATATTTAATTTTTTATTTATATTTTTTTTCGCTATTGTTTCAATAAATTCTGGTTCAACTAAAACAACTTTACTTATTGATGCTAAATCATCTTTTTCTATTTTATTTTTTGGTTTAAAATCATAACCATCATTAATTTCAATATTTTCTATCTTTTTCTTTGATTTATCATCAATTAATGTATATTTACCAATTTGTTTTCTTTTTGTTTCAGTATTTTCTTTTTCTTCTTCAGTCTTAGCTAAATCTTCATCTAATGTTTTTTCTTCTTCACTTTCTTTTAACAAATCTGGTCTTTGCTTCTTTGTTTTCTTTATTTGTTCTTCCCTTCGCCATTCATCTATCTTTTTATGATCTCCGCTTAAAAGAACATCAGGAACTTTCATTCCTCTATATTCTTGAGGTTTTGTATACTGAGGATAATCAAGTAAATCATTATTAAATGAATCATTTAAATGAGATTCTTCATTAATAACTCCTGGAAGTAATCTCGTTACTGAATCAATTATAGCCATTGCTGGAATTTCTCCACCTGTTAAAACATAATCACCTATACTTATTTTTTCATCTACAACAGTATTTATTCTTTCATCAAAGCCTTCATAATGACCACAAAGTAAAATTATATTTTTTTCTTTAGATAATTCATATGCTTTTTCTTGATTATATTTTACTCCATCAGGACTAAGCATAATTACTTTAGTATTTTTAGTTTTCAAATCATCTATAGCGTCAAATACAGGTTCACATTTAATAAGCATTCCTGCTCCTCCACCGTAAATTGTATCATCTACTTTATTATGTTTATCTTTGCTATAGCTTCTTAAATCAATAACATCTATATTTACTTTTTTATCATCTATTGCTCTTTTAATAATTGATTCATTTAGTATTCCATCAAACATTTTTGGAAATAATGATAATACTTTTATTCTCATTATAATAACCCCCTTACATTTTTAACATATATCTTTTTATTGTCTTTATCAAGTTTTTCAATAAACTCATCAACATAAGGAATTAATATATTTTCATTTACTCTAATAACATCATTTGCTTTAGTTTCAAATATTTCAGTTATTTTACCAATATTTTCGTTATCTATTATTACATCAAAACCTATTAATTTACTTTTTAGTATTTCATTTTCTTTTAAATTTAAATCTTCTTCATTTACATATACAAAGTCACCTTTTAAGTATTCAACATCATTTATATTATTGAATCCTTCAAAAGTAACCATATCAAAAATTTTATGAAATCTATATGAATTGATAATAAATTCTTTTTTCTTTTTTCCTACATAAACTTTAACACCTTTTTTGAAAACTTTATCTTTAAATTCAAAATTAGATAGTATTCTAAGTTCACCCTTTATCCCATGTGTATTTACAATTTTACCAATTCTAACTAATTCCATATTTTCACCTACTAACTAAATTCATAAAGTATTATTGAAGTTGCAACTCCAACATTTAAACTTTCACAATCATTATTCATCTTTATATATAATTTTTCATCTGAAAGATTTTTAATGTTTTCTCTTACACCATTTCCTTCATTACCCATTATTATAGCATATTTACCATTAACTTTTACATTTTTTATGTTTTTTCCATTTATTACATCTGTAGAATATACAATATATCCTTTTTCTTTTAAAGCTTTTATTTCATTTTCTAAATCTCTTCTTATAATGTTAATATGAAAATTCATACCTTGCGTACTTCTAACTACCTTAGGATTATATAAATCAACTGTATCTTTACTAAGAATTATTGTATCTACATTAAAGGCTACTGCGCTTCTAATTATAGTTCCAA
Source organism: Clostridium sp. CAG:433 (assembly GCA_000433675.1). Taxonomy (GTDB): domain Bacteria; phylum Bacillota_I; class Bacilli_A; order RF39; family UBA660; genus CAG-433. The sequence continues at coordinate 32,686 of FR893548.1, read as the reverse complement.
GATTTCCAGGATCTTGTAAACCATCAAGTATAAGTACATTTCCATTTATTTCCTTTTCTTCTTTCTTTTTACATACTCCAATAATTTTATATGGTGTATCAAGACTAGATATAGATTTTATCACATTATATGTAACATATGTAGTATCTACTTTAAAATCTATTTCTTCATTTTCTTCTAAAATTACTTCTTTTAGTAATCCTTCTTTATATGCTTCTCTTACAAGATGAATACCCTCAACTAAAAATTCATTTGTTTCATCTCTATATTTTTTTTGATTTAATTTTCTTATATTTTTTATTTTTTTGTTATCTACTGAATCTATAGTCATTACTCTCTCATCTCTTTTCTTATTTTTCTATAATTTGGTTCATTTTCTTCTACTAAACTCCAGAAGTTTTTACTATGATCAAAATGTATAAAGTGTGATAATTCATGAACTATTACATAATCCAAATATTTAGTATCCATATATATTAGATTATAATTAAGTGTTACTTTTTGTAATTTTTTATTACATACACCCCATCTTGTTTTCATTTTTCTAATTGTAAGTGATGGGTATGGAACTTTTTTAGAAAAATTATTATAAATATTATCTAAATGTTCTTTAAAAATAATTTCACATTTCTTTTTATACCATTTTTCTATATTTTCTTTACTATTTGAATATAATGTTTGTCCATCAAAGAATGTTTTTTTAGTATCACATATCCTAATTTCTATTTTTTCTCCTAAAAAATAATTTTCACTTTGTTTTATATTATCCTTTTCTCTTTTTTGAATCATTTTTATTATTGAATCTCTATTATTTTCAATTAATGATTTAATCATAATTTTAGGTGTTAAATAAGATGTTGATACATAAATTTTTAAATCTTCTTTAACTCTTATATAAGTATTTTTATTGTTTTTCTTTTCAATTACTACTTCATATTTTTTATTGTTATATTCAAAATTCATTTTATCACCTATATAATTTTACCATATTTTAATGCATTCTTAATATATATTCATCAACTTTTTTATTACCCGTTTTACATGTATTAAAATATTTTGACGCAGCATAAGCAAGCGCATATTTATTTTCTTTTATATCTTCATCTTTTTTTATAAATCCACATAATGGTTTTAAGTCTTCTATATTAAGTTCTTTATTATATTCATAAACAAGTATTTCATCATCTAATTTAGATATAACTTCTGAAAGCTTGAACCCTGCATAAAACTCACTAGTATAAACATTAACAAGAAATAAAAAGTTTTTTAATTCTTCCATTTTTACTTTATATTCCTCTTCTTCTTTTTCTGTTTTCATACATATCTCCTACTTGATATACTATTATAGTTATTTAATTTTTTTTGTAAAGAAAAAAATCAAAAAAAAGAACATAAGCATCCCGCATTATATTCTTTTTTAACACATTTAACTATCATGTCATTACTATAATGAACAATTTTTGATATTTTTATTCATTATTTTTTAAATTTTATATAACAAAAGAGCCCAAATAAATCTTAGGCCCTTTTCAAACTTATGTCATATATTTCATATGACATTTATAATATTCCACTATTTTTTCTTTTTATACGTTTTTTTATTAAATAAATTTAAAACTTTTCCTACTTTGAAAGTTATTGCTTCAGAATTTTTAATAGCAGCACTTTTACCTATTGCTTTTCCACCTATTGTAATTGATGCGATTAACGCAGTTACAAATAATACTGTTACAGATGAATTAATATTAAATGATGAAGCTATATTACTTGCGACAAGCATACCAGCACCACCACTTACAACACCACATACATCACCTACAACATCATTACATATTGAAGCAAGTTTATCTGAATTTTTTAAAAGCATTACAGAATGCTTACTTCCTTTTACTTTTTTTGATGCCATAGAATGAAATGGTGTCTCATTAGCCGCTGTTATAGCAACTCCAATCATATCAAATATTATTCCTATACCTATAAAAATAATTATAATAAGAATTCCAAAAACAATATTTATATTAGGTATAACTGATTCTGATAAACTTGAAAATATTAATGATAATATAAAAGATGTTATCATAACAGTTATTATCCATTTTGTTCTACTTTTTTTCTTCTTTTTATTTTTTTTCATATTTCCTCACATATTTTAAAAGTTAAAAAAAATGCCTGGTACCAGCATAATAAACTTTGCGTCATAGGTCAAGTAGGATTTCCCACGATTTAACCTTTCGTTACCAAAAGGCGGTTCCCCTTTAATAAATGTATATACCGTTTCCGAATATATGACTTGATTACCACTAAGTACGCACTGCAATCTTATGCAGGCAAACAGCCTAGGAGTTTTCCTCACTGTGATATTGATTCGTTACTAGTCTTTTTTGCAAATACAATTTCATATAGCAATAACATATAAATTAATATGGCCACTATTATTTTACATTTTTCTATAATCCCAAGATATTCACTCAAGGCAAGCTACGCTACTCAAAGCTTTCGCCTCAAAATAGGTTTAATCTTAATTCGTACTAAAGTCAAGGCTAAAGCACAAGATTAAGTCTCCACGTAATATGGGTTCTGCTTATATGCCGTTATAAGTTTCCCATAAAACTATCCTTTCAGCATCCACCCCAGTCTGGGCGACCAAAGCAAACACAAAAAGTTTCACAGATGTGCTCTTTAACGAATTTTTAGGCTCGTCTTCATAACAAATATATCAACTAGGATACTGCACCATTTGCACAATATAATTTTATTATAAATATTGGTTTTTGTCAATTTTTTAACAATTACCTTTATAGTATATAATATGAAAGAAATGTTTTTTGTATACTTTTTTTATATTACTTGTGATATAATCTAATATACAAGGAGTAAAAAATATGGATGATAATAACAATAAGATTAAAATAAATATGCTTTCTATGGCAGATTCAGTTGATGGTCAAGGAGTTGGATCTGCTTATTTAGAATTAATGAAACTTCTTAATGAAGATGGTAAAAATGATTTTGAAATATTTTTAAACAAAGGGACAAAATATGATGTAATACATGCTCATACAGTTGAACCTAGAAATTACTTAAAATTAAAATTAAGTAAAAATCCAACAGTCGCATATGTACATTTTTTACCTGATACATTAGATGGTTCTATAAAATTACCAAAACCTATATTTAAAATTTTTAAGAAATATGTAATAAGTTTTTATAAAAGTGCTGATTACTTAGTTGTAGTAAACCCTATTTTTAAAAAAGATATTGCTAAGGCTGGTATAAAAGAAGATAAAATTACTTACATACCTAATTTTGTATCTAAAGAAATGTTTTACAAAAAAACTGATAAAGAAATTAAAGATATTAGAAAAAATTTAGGTATAAAAAGAAATAAGTTTGTTGTACTTGGTGCTGGACAAATTCAAAATAGAAAAGGTGTTATTGATTTTGTTGAGGTTGCTAAAAAATTACCTAAAATTGATTTTATATGGGCTGGTGGATTTTCTTTTGGTGGTATAACTGATGGACATCATGATTTAAAGAAAATAATGGAAAATCCACCTAAGAATGTTAGATTTTTAGGAATAGTACCAAGAAATGAAATGAATGATTTATTTAACGCATCAGATTTATTATTTGTTCCATCTTATAATGAATTATTTCCAATGACAATATTAGAAGCAATAAGTACTGATACACCAATACTTTTAAGAGATTTAGAATTATATGAAGATATTTTATTTAAGAAATATTTAAAAGGTAGCAATAATGATGAATTTAGCGAAATAATTGAATTATTAAGTAAAGATAAAAAAGAATATCAAAAACAAGTAGAAAATGCCAAAGAAATATCAGAGTTTTATAGTAAAGAACATGTTTATAAAATGTGGAAAGAATTTTATACCGAAATTGCTAAAAAGAAGAAAAAAGAGAAAAAGAAAAGAAAGAAATCAGAGTAACAACTACTCTGATTTTATTTATATTGTATATCTATATCAACAGTACCATCAATTCCATCTACTTTACCTATTTCCGTTAATTGCCAGAATTTATAATTACCTTCATAACTTGTTTTATCTGTATAATGTGCAAGCCAAATATTATGATTATTAGGTAACCATATTTGCTCTAAATAATTTTTACTTCCATAAAGCATTCCTTTATATCCATTTTTTTCTACTTCTTCTATAAATCCATCCGCCATAGAAGTTAAATTATAAAAACTTAATTTATATGAATTATAATCACTAAAATCTTCCCAATCGAATGCTACTGGAAGAGTAACATCATATTTTTTTATTTGTTTTAATACCCATTTTGCATCTTTAATAGCTTCTTTTTTACTAGATGCATATGAGAAATAATAAACTCCTACAGGTATCTTATTTTTATTAGCATTTTCAATATTTTGTTTAAATTTACTATCAAGTACTCTTTCTCCATTAGTACCTTTCATGTAACCTACTCTTATAATAACAAACTCTACGCCTGCTTCTTTTAATTTTTTAAAATCTATATCTCCTTGCCATAATGAAATATCAATACCAATCTTTGTATTATTATCTTTATATTTACTAACAACATCACTAAAATTAACATATTTTATTTCTTCTTTTGTTTTAGTGCTATCGTCACTTTTTGTTTGAACTGGTTCATATACTTTTAAATTAAAATCTTTTTCAGTAATATTATTACTACTATCTGTTGCTTTAAATTTAAGAGTATAATTTCCTTCAGTATTCAAATCATAATCTCCAATTATTTCACATTTTGGACTATTATCATAATTGTCACCACAAAGTATATCATCAAGTAATGTATCTTCACTTCCCTTTTTTAAAGTATATGTATTACTTAGCCAAACAATAGGTGGAACAGTATCTACAACAGTTACATCAAAACTATAATCAAGTTTTATATTATCATCATTTATAAATTTAAAATCTATTGTTTTCTTTCCAAGTTTACTTGAATCAATAGTATAATCATTAACTATTTTTCCATTTATACTTTCTATATAATCTGAAACCTTTTTCTTATCATTAAATTCTAAAGTTAAATCAGGAACTAATTCTACCTCAACTTTCGCATATTTAATTCTTAAATAAGAATATAATTTTATTCCTCCAAATATAAGTAAAATGCTTCCTAGAATAATTACTGGTATTAATATTTTCTTTTTCATATTTTTCTCCTATATATTTATTATACACTAATTTTAAGACTTATAAAACTTTTATTTAGCTTTCAATTGTTTCTTCTATATCTTTATTGTAATTATAATTAGATAAACCTGTTATTGCACCTAAAAAAGACGCAAATAATGATATTGTACCAACAATTAATGTTGGATTAAAGTTATATAATTTTCCAAGTCCAATTATTAATGTAATAGTAGGCGCTACTCCTGTAAATAAAATCCATTTTATTACATTATAAACTTTATCTTTAAATTTAAATTTTTTTATTTTTTCAATCATAATTTCACTCCTTTCTATTTTAATTTATTCTATATTTTATCTTATTGATTAAGAAAACAACCCCTGTTTTTATATAATTTTATTAAGGTTGTTTTTTAGTCTAAAAAATAAAAAACTTGAAATTATAACAATTCCAAGTTCATTTACAATATTGGTAGCGACGGGGGGATTCGAACCCTCGACCCTTCGGGTATGAACCGAATGCTCTAGCCAACTGAGCTACATCGCCATTTCAAATAAGCAATATGATTATATCAAAATTATTTGATTTTAACAATAGTTTTTTTATATTTTTTATATAACTTACCCAATTATTAACAAATTTATACACTTTTTTATATTTATTATTCAAAAGATTATATATTTAGTTTTAATTCTATTTTTCTCATTTTTTCTTCACTTATAGTATTTGGATTATATTTTATGTTAATTATAATATTTTCTCTTTTCTCTAAATAATTACTATTAACTTCTTCTATTCCTTCAATATTAAATAAATCATCTATAGCACCTTTAAAGCAATATTCACAACATATTTTATCTCTAATTATTATGTAATTAAGTGTCTTACACTTTGAATATTTATTAAAAGCAATCATTGATGGATTTTTCATGATATCTAAAAAATTAAAAATTTCCATTTTAATTATATTTAAAGTTATTAAACTAGAATCATATTTTAAATAAATATCTAAATATTCATCATTCGTAATTTTGACATCAAATATTCCATTTAATGACATTAAATATTCTTTTAATTCCTTATGGCCAAAATTATCAATTATAATATTTAATTCAGACATATTTTTCTCCTATAATGTTTTAATTAAATTTATTTCCCTGCTTTTTTATTTCATGTTTTTTGCGTATTTTTAATATATATTTTTTCAAATAAAATTTCTAACATTTAAAAAAGTAATTTTTATAAAACTACTTTTTCCCTACAGATAAATCATCATTACTTACTGTTTTTGTTTCAGGCTTAATTAATTCTAATTCTTCTTTCATAAGTCTGTATTTTTCTTTTTGTGCTTCTTTGTTAATTTTTTCTCGAATTTCTTTAATTTGTGCGTTCATTTTTTCTTCTTCTTCACGTTCAATATCTAATATATTATCACCAAACGTAAATTTTTTAAAATCAAGTATATCAGCTTCTTTTTGTCCATCATATCTAAATTCAGCACATCTATTTTCATATAATACTTCGCCATTTTCTGAAGTTATATTGTAAATTGCAGCCCTATATCCAACAAATGGTATAAGCTCACTCCAACCTTTTTCATTCACAATCTCTACATATTTAAAGTCATCTACACCATTTAACCATCCTTTTTCTTTTAACTTCATTCCAAGATGCCAAGCAGTATATGAAACATTTTCGCCAATATGATTTTTTAAATTTTCAAACATTTTTCTTGCAGCTTCCTCTCTTTCTTTAGCTACAACCATTTCCTCAAAAGTCATATCATCATTTCCCATTATAACGAAAGTATTACCCTGTGTATGACATATAAATTTAAGATTATTGCGATCCATATAATCAACCAAATCAGGATTAGTTCCATATGAATTTTCTAATTCACGTAACATCATTCTTTTACCAAAAAAAATCCATTTTGAAAAATTTGATTTTTCACCATCATATTTTTCTTCGCCATTTGCATTAATTTCTTTATCAAAGAAACGAAAAGCACATATTTCTCCATCATTTTGAATTTTCATTGGATCTCTCTCCATAACCTCTGAAATTTCTGCTTTTTCTTTATATCTTTTTTCAACATAACTTTTCTTTAATTTTTCCATAGCAAAATTACTCCTTTTATCTTCCTTAATATGATTAAATAATAATCTAAAACTATTAATTTGTCAAATTTAACTATATGCTGATAAGAATAAATTCTAACAATCTCTAGTAGTAAGCGATAACTTACTAGCCAAGTTTATTATACATAAAAAAGAAAGTATTTTATTATCTACTTTCTTGTTTTCTTTAAAACAGGTGCTGGCTCACTAGCTATTGAATTTGCAACTTCAAAATCAATATTATCATGTTCTAATTTATGAGATGCAGTTTCCTTTAAGCATTCATGACAATCTTGATTAAAATATCTACATCTATTTTTTGATGGAATCGTTTTATTACCTTCAATACATAAATCATGTGCTTCCCATAATTGTACTATTTCTAATGGAGTTAATTTTCCTTTAGAATGAATTTCATCAATTTGTTCTTGTGAAATTGAACTATAAAAATCATTAACTTTCTTTTTAACAATAATATGTTCACATAATCCTTTTAATGCAACTACTTGACCTTTATTACCTCTAGTATAAATCGCTAAATTTATTACATCATCTTCAATATCATCTAAATACATTAAGAAGAACTTTTTATATTCATCATAGTCCTTAAAAATATATACCTCATTTTCTTTGCTATCGTTAACACACATCTGATTTTTTTCTTCAACTTCTACTACAGGTATATGCTCAACCTTTACCGCCTTTGTAATATATAGATATAGCCATGTTTTAAAATCCAATCTTGGTGGTTTATTATTCTTTTTTTGTAAACGTCTAACCTTTTCTAATTCATCAGCTGGTAAGATATCACAACCATAGTAATCAATCTCTCTAATTTCTGGAACATTTAAGAATCTATTTTTGTTTTCAAATTCAGCAATTTTTTTCATTCTTTCTTCATGTGCTGTTTCTAACCATTTTTTTAATTCCATAACTTCTGATTCTGTCATTTTCATTTCAGGTAATACTTCACCATATTTATCTACAGAATCTTTATGTTCCATATAATATTCATATAATCTTAATTTTAGCCACTTTTCATAATGTTCTTGACTAGGTTTCTCTAATATTTTTTGCTCACCACTAGAAGGTGATAAAGAGTAAGTCGGTAATACAGAATATAAATTATAAAAAGAAATTTTCATATATTTTTCTCGCCACTTGTTAGCATTTTTTTCAATGCCTTCTTCAATTGCATCTTTATCCATTCCAATTGCTAATAAAGTATCTACTACACCCTTTCTAAATGCATAGTCACATTTAGTACTAAATAGAAATAATTCTCCACCTAAACTTTGATCAATAACCCAATTTTCTCCACCATTACGCATCCAATCTATTTGCCAGCCAACTATTTTTTGCTCATATTCATATCTTAACTTATTAAAATTGCTAGAATTAACAATATATTCTAGAATGGTATCTTCTCCCAAAGAATATAAATTATATTTTTTTGTTATTAAACCAGCTAACCATTTATCATCCCTTAAATGACATGGTAAGTTAATTTCTTCTAACATTTTTGACTTAGAAAAACAACTGCTTTTCCATTTTCCTTCTCGTGGAAAAAAATCTTTTAATTTTTCATCTAAAAATTTTTCTATCTCTATTTTCATACCATAAACCTCCTGAATTTCTTATATTATAACATACTATAAAAATAAATTATATTATCTTTTTAATCTTCTACTAATTTTTTTAACTAAAGTGACTGGTTTGCTATATAGCATTTCATCAATTTTATCATCTAATCTTCTTTTTGATTCTTCTGGTGTTAAACCTGCCTCAACAAATGTTCCATCACTAAGCATTACTCTTTCACCCTTTTTTACCTTAACAAAAGTTGAATGTTCACCACTTCCAATCATCATAAGAACTTCATCTTTTTTAATTGGTTTTAAATTTTTTCTATGTGTTTGAAGAATTTTATGTTGTTCATCACAGTCTAATCTATTAAATTCTTCATATGGTATTCCAAGCTCTCTTTCTAAAGAATCTTTTGCTCTTTCTGGTGCAGTCTTTTTATATGTAATTGCTTCTATAATTGAATTAATATCATAAATGTCAAATTGCTTTTTATATCCAATTTTTTTATTTATTAAATTATAAATAAATGTACTTTTTTCGGTTGATAAATCTCTTTTATAATCTCCACATATTTCATTTTCTTTAGCAGTTATTCCATTTATTTCTTTATATCCAAGTGCTGATTTTCTTAATAATCCTAAATGTATCGAAAAAATATCATCAATATTTCTTTCATTTATTATTCCATTATATAAATCATATATTCTATATATTTTATCGGTGCCATTAACAACATCATAAATATAAGAAATATCTTCGCCATCTATTTTAGTATAAGTTGAATAAGGTGAATCAGTGTACCATCTAAGAGAATCAACTGGTTTTAATAGTGTTTTGAAATGACTTTCAAAGGTAGTTTTCATATTGCATAATTGTTCAAAATTATTAATATCATAAATTGAAATATTTTTATCAAAAACATACCTATTAGAAATTAGATCAACCAAAACTTTTTCATCTTCTGATTCTACTGAAAAATCATAATTTTTTTCTATTACTTCGATAACACAACCATTATCTCTTTCATCTTTTACTACTTCAACAACCTTAACACATTCATTTTTATCATCTTGAGGTAAGTTAACAATTACATTCTTTTTATCATCAAATCTAAATATTATATTACTATCATTAATTTCTGATATTATTTCGTTTCCTTTAGAATCAACAAGAATTATATTATTACCTTTTAAAGATTTTATAGTCATATCACTTATAATATCTTTAAATACATTTTTATTCTTTTTTAATATTGATTTAAATTTAATTATTTCAAGCATATCAAAACCTCCTATTTTTCTTATTATACATCAAATTAAAATATTTTTATATACAATAGCCAATAAAACTTCGGTATATCACATTATTAATACTATTGCATTTTATGATGTTATTATTTATAATATATTAATCAAGGAGGACAATAGATGAAAACAGATCAAATTTTTATAGGTGATATTAGAAAATGTACAAAATATAATACACATACTACATTTAGTAGCAGTATGTATATAGGTGATCAATGTATTGGATGTGACTCTTTTGGATATGTTGATGAAGATGATGAACTTTATAAAGAAAATGCAGTTTTAATAAAAGTTAAAAATGGTGGATATGTTGATTTAGAAAACTTTAATTCAATTTTAGATTATATTAAAATACATCAAGATATTACAAAAAATGGTTATCGTTTGGGTGGATTAATAATGTCAACATCAGCTCATTGTATTAATAGTTTATTTGTTGATAGAAAATCTTTAAAACCATATTATAAAAATAAAGAACAAGATAACAACATATCAGTACATCAATTAAAAAAACAAATAAATAATAATAGTAATAAATAATTTCACATATATAATAATTATATCAATTTGCAAGTGTGTTATTAAACTTTCAAAAATAAAACTACTTTCAATTTAAATTTGAGAGTAGTTTTTATATTATATCTAATAATTATACAAAAACAAGAAAGTATTTATACTACTTTCTTATTTTCTTTAACATTATTGGCTCACGTTCTTTTTCAAATTTATCATATGCTAATGGTGAATATTCTTCGGGTTCATAATTACAACTTTTAGGCAATTTTGAACTTTCTAAAATACCATGAGTTTTCATTGATTCAATTTTTTCCTTTGCTTCTTTTAAATCTTTTTTAGTTACATTTGGATTTAATCTCATTGATATTTTAAGTGTTTTAGTTGGAATTATTTTAGTTGATTTTTTCAATTGTTCAAGAGTATATTTTGTTACAGGAATATCATAAAAATTAACTTTATAATAATTATGATTAACAAAGAATATTTCAACACCTTGAATAGAAATTTCATTATTATTTGTTTTTATAATTAATATTGGTTTATCACAAAGTGGTATTTCAAAGGGAATGTCACTAATATCAAAATCATATATTTTTTTTTGAAATAAACCTAAAAAACATGGATCTATATTTAAATAATCACCCACTACATTTGTTGAATTACATTGAGTTTTCATGCCTGTTCTTAAACTATCAACATTTTCTTCCATATATCTAATAATAGATGTGGTTATCCTTTCTTCATTTGGTATTCTATATTTATTTTTTTGACATATTTCACCATCCAAAGAAAGGAAACATACATTATAATTTGGATATGAAGATTTATCTAACAATTTTTCTAATTCATCTCTCGATATATAACCTGTTCTTTTAAAAATAGACATAACTTTATTGATTAATAATGCTTCATCATTATCTTTTATAGCATAACTTTCAATAATACTACCATCAATGACTCCAATATATGGTTTATTATATTCAAATAATTGATTTGCATAACTTCTTCTGTCAAATAAACCTACTCTTGAATAATGTGTGGGTATATTTGAATAAGGAAACTGCTTTCTTCTTTCATCTTGTAAATATTTATTAATATAATAATTAGAATTTTTTTTGTAATGAAATAAAATATCATCCTGACTCAATATTGTAATCTCATCCTTATATGGTACCATAATTTGAATACAATCATCTTCTACATAACAGCTTTTTATTTTTTGTACAATTTCGCTTGTTTTTTTCATAACTAAACCTCCATAAAAATCTTATTTGATATTATAACATGTTTCTACAACCATTTTAACACAAAAGATAAATATATTATAATTCATAATAATCTTTTTTTATTTTCTTTATATTCTTTTTCAGTTATTATTTTGTTTTTTCTTAAGTCATCTGTAACATTTTTATATTTATTTTTCTATTAAGTTTTTCACTTATTTTCAAGTTTTTAATTTTTATTTCAAACACAATTATAACTCATACATTCATTTTGATCAAAAAAACTAACTATTTTCTAGTTAGTAATTTATCATCAATATGGTGCGAGAAATGGGAATCGAACCCACACGGCCAAAGGCCAAAGGTGTTTGAGACCTTCGCGTCTACCTATTCCGCCACTCTCGCATAAATCAATTATAACATAAAAAAAAGAGATTTCAAATAGAAATCTATCAAATTAATGAACATATACTGGAGTACCAATTTCAACCATATCATAAAGTTTGGATACTTCACTTCTTGGCATATTAACACATCCATGGCTACCATTATATGTATAAATATTTCCACCAAATCTACTTCTCCATGATGCATCATGAAGTCCATATGAGTTACCTTTAAATGCAATCCAATAACTTACAAAACTTGTATAATCAGCACCAGTTAAATTAACATTTCTCTCTTTACTAAGTACTTTATAATCACCTGTTGGTGTTGGACTTACTCCTCTCATTCCTGTAACTATATTAGTTTCTAATACTAATTTATTTCTTTCATAATAATATAATTTTTGTTCTGCAATACTTACCTTTATATAAGATAAATTATTCTTCTTATCAACAGTTACTTCTATATCTTTTTTAGTTTCATTATTACTAGAATCAGTAACAGAATATGTAATATTATAGTTACCAGCCTTTTTAATATCTATATTAGAATGTACTTTTACTTTACTAGTAATATCACCATCAATATTATCACTTGCATTAAATGTTGGCATTTCAAAATTTTCATTTAAATATAAATATATATGATCATCTGAATTGATATTTAATTCTGGACTAATTAGGTCTTTTACTGAAACTGTTCTAATTAGTTCTTTTTTAATAAACAAATATTTATATTCTAAAGTATATTTTACCGTATATTCACCAAATTTACTTGTATCTACATCAGATTTTACCTTAACTTTATTCTTAATATTTTTACCATTTAAAACAGCAACATAACCTGGTTCTTCATAATTTGCATTTAAATCTAAGTTCATTGTTTTTTCACCATTTAAATAAAATGTTGCATTATTATAAATATTTCTTACGCTCAAATATATTAGAAAAAGTAAAATAAAAAAAAGAAGTATTATTAAACTTTTGACAACAATAATATTTTTCTTTTCTCCTTTTTCCACTTATACCACCTATTATTAATGATAACATATTATGACACAAAACTAAAGAAAAAAATGAACTTTTATACAAAATTCATTTTTTAAATTATTTAACTAATTCTTCTAATTTTTTAGCAAGCATTTCTCTGCTCATGGCTGGATTTGCTTTACCTCTAGTTTTCTTCATTACTTGTCCTACAAAGAAATCTAATATTCTAGGATTTGTTGGATCATAAGTTTTTGCTTGAGTTAAATTTTCCTCAATAACTTCATCAATAACACTTTCAATTTCTGATGAATCTGTTATTTGCATCATACCTTCATCTTTAACTACTTGTTTAGGTGATTTTTTATCTTCTAAACATTTATAGAATACGTCTTTACCTTGTTTACTAGATATTGTTTTTGATTCTATTAAATCAATTAATTCTTTTAAATCTTCTTCTGTCATAGAAAAATCTTTAATTGATATTTCATTTGTATTTAAATATGAAAGTATCATACCATTTATCCAGTTTGCTGCTTGTTTTACATCACAACCAATTTCTACTGCTTTTTCAAAATAATCACTAATTGGTCTTTCTTTAACTAATATATTTGAATCATATTCACTAAGACCATATTCATTCATATATTTTTTCTTTCTGTCATAAGCAAGCATTGGAATACTTTCTCTTATTTCATCAAGCCATTCTTTGCTTAATTTAAATTTTGGAATATTTGGTTCAACGAAATACTTATAATCAACAGCATCAACTTTACTTCTCATTGAAATTGTTGTACCTGATTCTTCGTCCCATCTTCTTGTTTCTTGAACAACTTTATCATATTCTCCATTATCTTTTAAATGACTTTGTCTTTTGATTTCATAATTAATCGCATCTCTTACTCCACCAAAAGAGTTAACATTTTTCATTTCAACTTTTGTTCCCCAATTTTTTGGATCATTTTCATCTTTATCTGCATCCATAATAGATACATTTACATCACATCTAAGATGTCCTTTTTTGCTATCTGCTTCAGATATATCTAAGTATTGATATACTCTTCTCATATGTTCTAGAAAAGCAACTGCTTCATCAGCAGAATGAAAATCAGGTTCTGTTACAAGTTCCATTAAAGGAACTGCAGCTCTATTATAATCAATTGTTGATGTATCAAATAAATGATCTAATGATGCAGCATCCTCTTCTAAATGGAAGTTATTAATTCTAACACTTTTTTCTTCACCATTACATTCATATTCTACATGTCCGTAAATACCTACTGGAATTGGTTTTGTTTCTTGAGTAATTTGGTAATTTTTAGGCATATCTGGATAATAGTAATTTTTTCTTTCAAAATACATATATTCAGGTTGTGAACAATTTGTAACCATACTTATTTTCAAGGCCATTTTAACTGCTTCTTTATTTACTACTGGAAGAACTCCAGGAAAAGCCATATCATATGGTCTTATATTAGAGTTAGGTATTTGTGAATATTCATTTTTTGCACTTGAAAATACTTTTGAATTTGTTTCACTAACTTCACAGTGCATCTCTAAACCTATTTTTGCTAAATACTTACTCATTCTTTTCACCTCCTGCGATTTGTCCTTTATAAGGCATTGCACTTTCTAAAGCATATGCAATATTTAAAACATTAGCGTCATCATAACAATTACCTGTAATGTTTACACCTACTGGCATATTACTTACAAATCCATTTGGTATTGTTATAGATGGGAATCCACCAAAATTGCCTATTTGTAAATGTTCTTCTAATATTTCTGTATCTTTAGTTAAGATATCTTTTGAACCATCTAAGTGTTTTGCTGGTCCTGATCCAACTGGAAGGATTACAGCATCATAATCTTTAAATAATTTCTTCCATTCATCTACAACAAGTCTTCTTACTCTTTGTGCATTTCTAAAATATCTTTCTTGATTTTGTGATTGAAGTACATATGAACCAATTACAAATCTTCTTTTTATAAGTGGTGAAAAACCTTGTGTACGATAATTTTTTACCATTTCTATCCAGTTTTTACCTTCTGCTCTAGGTCCAAATATTATACCAGTTAAGTTAGACATATTACTTGTTGCTTCAGCACATGATATAACAACATATACTGCTGGTACAGCACTTAATAATGTTTTATCTACTGATACTTCATCTACTTCAAAACCTAGTTCTTTTGCTTTTTCAATTGTCTTCATGAAATTACTTAAATGTTCTTTTAATTCTTCTGTAGCGTTTGGATAATTATTTATATCACATATTTCTTTTACATAACATAATTTTTTACCATTTACGTTACCAGTTATAGATTCTCTTAAATGTATATCACTTGAATCCCAACTAGTCATATCATTTTTATCTATACCTTTCATTTTATCAACTACTATTGCAGCATCTTTTACACATCTTGTAAGTACTCCAAGGTGATCAAGAGATGATGCGAATGGGAATAGTCCATATCTACTAATCATTCCATATGTTGGTTTATATCCTACTATACCACAGTAAGCAGCTGGTTTTCTTATTGAATCTCCTGTATCTGATCCTGTTGCATATGGATAAACACCTGCGGCTACTGCTGCTGCAGATCCAGATGAAGATCCTGCACACATTCTTGTTTTATCCCATGGATTAGTTACTACACCAGTATGACATGTTGTTCCTGTTCCACCCATACCAAATTCATCCATGGCTGTTTTATTTATAAGTACAGCTCCTGCATTATTTAACTTTTCTACAGCAGTTGCATTAAAAAATGGCACATAATCTTTAAGCGTATTAGATGATCCAGTTGATAATATTCCTTTTGTAGAATAGTTATCTTTAAGACCATATGGAATACCACTTAATAAATTATCAGTTACTTCTTTTTCCTCAATATTATCTAATATTGTTACAAATGCATTATTTTCTTCTTCAACCTTTTTAGATAATTCTAATGATTCATCTATTAGTTCTCTTTCTGTTACTTTACCTTCTTTTAAAAGTTCATGTAATTCTTCAATACTCTTATTCATATATTTCATTTTATTCCACCACCTTTGGAACTTCTACTTCTCTACCATTATGCATATCACAGTTTGATAGTAAGTCATCTATTGGTACTGATTCTTCAGCTACATCTTCTCTAAGTTCATAAACGAAATCATCTAAAGTATGTGTCATTGGTTCTACATTTTCAATACCTTCTATTTCATTTATTGTATTTATTGTTTCATCTATTATCTCAAATTCATCTAATACCATTTGGTTTTCTTCTTCTGTTAAACCAATTAGTAATTTATCTGCATAGTCATCTACCATTTCTTTTGTAAATTTTGTACTCATGCTAATCCTCCTTTTGTTTTCTTAACACTAACCCTTTTTCTTGACTTGGCATTTCAATATTATTTGTTTTTTCATAAAAGACTTGATTTTCTCTTTCTTCTCTTATTCTCTTTAAAGCTTCTAATCTAATTTTTTCTTGTTTTATATTATCTTTATATTCTTCCATGCTATCAGTATTATCTTTAATTTTTTGTTCACTATCTTTTATAAGTTCATCAAGATTTTCATTATTGTCTTGTTTTTCTAATTCTTTTTTTATTTCCTTTTCGAATTTTAATCTTTGTTCATATGATTTAACATCTAATAATACATGATTTTCATCATAAACTAATATCTTTGCTTCTTTTAACGCTTTTTCAACTTCCAGCATATCTAAAGACAAATCTATGTATGGGTATTTCTCTTTTATCTGCAATTTTGTTTTTTTTTCGCTACTTTTGATTGATGAAAATATATATCCAATATCCGCAGCAAACATAGAAAGTAATAAAGACAATCCAAGTTCAGCACTACAATTAAAATTAATTGATTTAAAAAATGATATAGAAATAAATGGAATGACAAACATAACTCCTAAACCGATTAATGTACTTTTTAACTTTTCTTTTTTTTCTCTATCAGGTGTTATCAATTTTGTTTTATATAACTCAACATACCCCTTATAATTATTCTCATTTATTTCTAAATGTTTTTCTTTTTTCATATTAGTCCTCTATATCAATTTTTATTCCTAATTCCTCTAATTGTTCATCATCAAGTACGCTTGGTGAACCCATCATATTATCTGCACCTGATGCACTTGCTGGGAATGCTTGAACTTCTCTTAAGTTTGGTTCATCATTTATAAGCATTAATATTCTATCTATTCCAGGAGCCATACCTCCATGAGGTGGTACACCATATTTAAATGCTGTAAATAAACTATTAAATCTCTTTTCAACATCTTCTTTTGTATATCCTACTACTTCAAATCCTTTTACTAATGAATCTAAATCAGTATTTCTAATTGCTCCTGATGCCATTTCATTACCATTACATACAAAGTCATATTGGTAAGCAAGTATATCATCAATATTTTCTTTTTCATATTCTTTTATACCATTATGTGGAAGTGAGAATGGATTATGACAGAATTCATATTTTTTAGTTTTGTCATCATATTCAAACATAGGGAAATCATTAACAATACATAATTCTAATTTATTAGGATCGATTAATTCTAATTTTCTTCCTAGTTCATCACGAATAAGTCCAGCAAATTTTCTTGCTACATTAAGTCTCTTATTTGCAATAAAGAACATTACACTATTCTCTTTCATATTAAATTCTTTTATTAAGTTTTCTCTTTCTTCTTCACTTAAGAATTTATCAATAGGTCCTTTTAGACTTCCATCACTCATAAGTGTGATATATCCAATACCAGGCATTCCTATACTACTAGCATAATCAACTATTTCATTAAACCAACTATTTGGCTTTGTTCCTATATCATCTACTACTATTACCTTAATAATACTTCCTTTAAATGGTCCAAAACTAGTATGTTCTAATACTTTACTAGCGTCTTTTATTATAAGTGGATTTCTAAGATCTGGTTTGTCTGATCCATATGAATCCATTGCTTCTTTGTAAGCTATTCTTCTAAATGGACGAGGTGATACTTCTTTATTACTGAATTTAAAAAATACATCATAGAATATTTCTTCACCAACTTCTAAAACATCATCTTCTGTTACATAACTCATTTCCATATCTAATTGATAAAATTCTAGTGTTCTATCTTTTCTACTATCTTCATCTCTAAAACAAGGTGCTACTTGGAAATATTTATCTACTCCACCAACCATTAATAATTCTTTATATATTTGTGGTGCTTGTGGTAATGCATAAAATTTACCTTTAAACTTTCTAGATGGTACTACAAAGTCTCTTGCTCCTTCTGGTGATGATACAGTAAGTATTGGTGTTTGTACTTCTGTAAAACCTAAATCATACATTTTATTTCTTAAATAATGAAGTACATCACTTCTAAGTTTAATATTATTTGATATTTTTTTACTTCTCATATCAAGATAACGATATTTAAGTCTAACTTCTTCATTTACCTCCTGCATTCCATCTATTTCAAATGGTAATGTATGTGCCTTTGGTGATAATACTTCTAAGCTTTCACATTTTATTTCTATTTCACCTGTTAATAGTTTTGTATTAACTGTTTCTTCATCTCTTCTTATTACTTCACCAGTTACTTTTATAACAGTTTCTTTGCTTACTCCTTCTAGCATACTTTCATCATGTACTACAACTTGTGTAATTCCAGCATGATCTCTTAAATCTAAGAACATTACTCCACCATGGTCTCTTATTGTTTGTACAAAACCAGATAAAACTACATTTTTACCTAAGTCACTAATTGTAAGTTCACCACAAATGTTAGTTCTATACTTATTTACTTTCATTTTCATTCTCCTCCTATAAAATAAAAAAACAGTTATCATCCCTAAAAATTAAAGGGACGAATAACTGTTATATCCGTGGTACCACCCAGTTTATCATATTTCTATGATCACTCATTAAAGAATAACGCATCTTTTTCCTCGCGCTTTTTCCTACTATTATTTCAGAAAAAGAACTCCGAAGTGTTCTTTCATATTAATATCAGTATCCATTCTCACCATCTAGGACTCTCTTTTAAGGAATCTTAATATTACTTTTCTTCATCAACGTTTTTTTGTTTGCAAATATATATTATCATAAGTAAAAATCATTGTCAATCATATATAGTATATGTATTTACAGAAATTATATTGATTTTTCCATGACATTTTTATAAACATTTATAAACTTAATATAATCATCTATATCAATTGAACCAATCTTGAATAAAATATTTTCTCTAGGTATATTATACAATACATCACACTTTACTATACTATCACATAATAACCCATTTAATTTACTTTTCTTTAATAATTCATTATATTGATATTTAGATAGATTTTTTTGTTTATAAACTCTAGATGATATTATTAATCCAAAATATTCTATAGAAACTAATTCGTTCATTTCTTTATCTATTATTACAAATAAATGACCATTTCCACTAGAACCATCTTTATACTTATACTCTGAAACAAAAACAATATCACCAATTTCATAGTTGTTCTTTTTTATTTTCATATTATTTACAAAAATAATTAGCCTTTCCTTTATGCTTTTCTAATTCTACAGGATTATTTTTAAAAGCATCTGTACACGGTCTTACAATTTTTTTATCTTTTGCTTTTTTAACTATATTTTTTACATCATCTAAAATAGAATCAGATATAATTAAGTTATTTTCTTTATTTTTCATAAAACCTCCTTGTTTACTCAATTATACTATAAATTAACAATAATTTCTACTATTATATATATTCTCCGTTTGAATCAGAAAATCCCCTAATTTTTTGTAAAAAAAATAAAATAAACTAATTATTTTATCTTTTAAGTGCTAATTTTTTTGTATCCTCTTGTTCATACCAAGAATAATTATTTAAATTAATTTCATCGCTATTTAAATCTAATCTTGATACTATATCATTAATTTTATTTTTAGCAATAATCTTTTTTTCTTCATCATCTATTAATGAATACTCATTATCTATTTTTTTAAATGTTTCCTTTAAAAATTTTATATATTCTTCTTTATTTACTGATTTACTTTTCATTTTAAATAAACTTATAAAATCATAATCACTAAATAATAATCCTAATATACTCATTTCTTCTTTATTTTCAGTTACTACCATAAACCCTCCACTATATTACTTCCAGTAACATTATATAATAATATAAAAGAAAAAACAATCTATAAAGATTGTTTTAATTATCAAATGGCGCTCGATGTAGGACTCGAACCTACGACCCAACGGTTAACAGCCGTTTGCTCTACCAACTGAGCTAATCGAGCACTTATCAGTTGACAATAACAATGATATCATTACTATTCGTTTTTGTCAACATGATTTTATTATTTTTTTATTTTTTTTGCATAATATATTCTATTATGTAGTCTGCTGTACCTTCTACACCTAATGAATCAACATTAATCATTAAATCATAATTAGATGGATTATATAATGAAGAACCTGTATAATAACTATAATGTTTATCTCTCATTTTATTTATTTTTTCTATTTCTTTTTTAGCTTTATTTTTAGGAATATTATAGTATTTTATTGCCCTTTTGATTTTATCTTCTTCACTACTATATAAGAATATTTTAACTGTATCTTTATTATCTTTTAATACATATGGTGCACATCTACCAACAATTACACATGACTCTTTTGATATATTTTTTATTACTTTTTCTTCTGCAATAAATAATTTGTCATCATTGTTATATTCAAAACTTCCAAGTACTCTATGTTTTTGTTCATTTTCTTTAATAAATTCTTCTGATAAACCTGTTTCTTTATTTACTTCACTAATAAATGCTTTATCATAAAATTTAATACCTAATTTTTTAGAAATTATTTCACCAACATATCTTCCGCCACTACCATATTCTCTTGATATTGCGACTACTACCCTTTTGTTTAGAACTGGTTTTAAATTTTCATTATTATATATTATTTCATTTTTTGATGTCATATTTTCTAGTTTTGTAATTTTCTTATATTCTGAAGTAAATACAAATATTACAAATATAAAACATATTGTATCTGCGATTGGACCTGCATATAACGCACCATAAAGTCCATAAAATTGACATAATATAAGTGCAAGTGGAATAAATAAAATTATTTGTCTTGCAAAAGAAACCATTGTTGCTTTCTTTACATTACCTAATGATTGAATAGTTATTGATGAACACATTTCAAATGAATTAAGTGCGCATACTAATAAGAATATTCTGCAGAAGTCAATTGCAAACTCCATAAATAATTTATAATCATCTGATGATTTATTTATAAATATTGATACTATCTTTTCTGGGAAAATATAGATACATAAATTGAATATTATACCTATAATAAATCCAGTAATCATTACCTTTCTTAATGTTTCTTTTACTCTTTTATAGTTACCAGCACCATAGTTAAATCCTATTATTGGTTGTGCACCTATTGCAAGACCTAATATAAGTGATACATATAAACTATTTATTTTAGATATTACACCATATACAGAAAGTGGAATATCTTCTCCAAATTTACTAGTTAATGCATACTTATTCATTATATTATTCATAACTACAAAAAGTGCAAGTACTGTCATTTGAGTTATAAATGAAGATAACCCAAGTGATAATGTTTTTAATGTGCATTTTCCTATTTTAAAATCTTCTTTAGATAATTTTACACTTTTTATTTTTGGAATATAGAAGATTGCTATTACAAATGATACTATTTGTCCTATTACGGTTGCTATAGCACCTCCTGCGACACCCATATTAAATGTAAATATAAATATTGGGTCTAATATAATATTTAAAATTGCTCCTACAAGTAAACAAATCATTGAATATTTTGGTGAACCATCTGCTCTAATTATTTGAGATAATCCTGAATAAATAATCATAAAAAATGAACCAAATACAATTATTCTTCCATATGTCATTGCAGATGAATAAACATTTTTAGTGCATCCAAAAACATATACTAGATTTGGAAGCAATAACTCAAATATAATTACTACTAATATTGATATTATAAAAAGTAATGTTATAGATGAACCAATACTTTTTTTAGCCTCATCTTTCTTACCTTCTCCTAGTCTTAAACTAAGATTTGCAGCAGCACCATTACCTACTAGACCCGCTAATGCATTACATATTATTACAATAGGAAATATAACATTTGTTGCGGCATTTCCTATTATTCCAACACCTTTACCTATAAATATTTGATCAACTATATTATAAATTGAATTTATAATCATACTTATAATACAAGGTACTGAAAATGCTAAAAGTAATTTTCCTATCTTTTCTTTTCCTAAATCTAACTCTTTTTTCATAAAAACTCCTTCCTTTTTTGAGCAAAAAATAACGTAAATCCAAAAGCCTGGACTTACGTTTTAACTGCTCAGCCGTGAGTAATTATAACACAAAAAATTTTTTTGTGTAAGTTTTTTTGTTATTTTTTATTTAACTACAATGCTTACTAGTTTTTTAGGAACAATTACTTCTTTTATTATTTCTTTACCATCAATATAATTTTTTACATTTTCTATTGATTTAGCAAGTTCTTTCATTTCATCATCACTAGTATTAGCATTTACTTCTATTTTACCTCTTACTTTACCATTTACTTGTACAACCATTGTAAATGTTTCATCAATAATTTTACTCTCATCATAATCTTCTAATAATGATTTAGATAATTCTTCACCTAAATTATATTTTTCATTTAATTCTTCTGTTATATGAGGTGCAAATGGATTTAATAATTGTAAGAAAATTCTATATTCTTTTCTAGTAATCTTTTTATTTGCATTAAATTCATTTAACATAGTCATAAGTGTACTAACTGCTGTATTATATTTTAAGTTTTCAATATCTTCTGAAACCTTTTTAATACCTTTATTTATAATTTTTTCATTTTCTTTAGAAATAATATCTTCATCTATTATTGTTTCACCTAAATTATATACTCTATCTAGGAATTTAGCACATCCATTAAGTGAATCTTCATTCCAAGCTGCATCCTTTGAATAATCACCTATAAACATTTCATAAAGTCTTAATGCATCCGCACCATACTTTTCAACCATTTCAGTTGGATTTACAACATTACCTTTACTTTTACTCATTTTACTTCCATCACTTGCAAGTATCATACCGTGAGCAATTCTTTTGTAAAATGGTTCACTATAAGGTACTAGTCCTTGTTCATGAAGGAATATATTCCAGAATCTTGCATAAAGTAAATGTCTTGTTGCGTGTTCCATACCTCCATCATATAAATCAACTTGTCCCCAATATTTCATTTTATCCATTGAAACAAATTCTTTATCATTATGCGCATCCATATATCTTAAGAAGTACCAACAAGATCCTGCCCAGTTTGGCATTGTATCTGTTTCTCTTTTAGCATGTCCACCACATTTTGGACAAGTAGTATTTACAAAATCATCAAGAAGTGATAATGGACTTTCACCATCTTTTGTTGGTTCATAGCTTTCAACATTTGGTAAAACTACTGGTAAATCTTTCTCATCTACTGGTACCCATCCACATTTTTCACAGTGTACCATAGGAATTGGTTCACCCCAGAATCTTTGTCTACTAAATATCCAGTCTTGAAGTTTATAATTTGTAAATTTAGAACCTATTTTATTTTCTTCTAAATATTCGTACATTTTATTTAATGCTTCTTCTTTATTAAGACCATCAAGGAATCCAGAATTAATATGTACTCCATCACCAGTCATTGCATCTTCGTTTATACAATAATTAAATGTATTAATATGTAACTCATCTTTTACTTCATTTAATATAGTATCTTTTGTTACCCATTCAACATCAAATACTTCATCATCATCTAATTCTTGTGATTGTCTCTTATCTGAATTTAACTTAAAGAATAACCCTGTACTTTCTATTTCAAAATATTTGTCTTTATTAAATGCATAATAATGATGATTAATTTTGAATGTTTCTTTTATAAATTCTAAATCATCATAACCAGTTTCTTCTCTTATTTCTCTAATTGCACAGTCTAATGCACTTTCATTATTTTTTCTTGTGCCACCGATAAATAATCTTCCACCTTTATCTTTCCAATTTATTGTTAAATATTTATCATTTTTTTCATCATATACAACTGCAACAATACTATCTTTATGAGTTTCATTTTCATGAGGTTTACCTGTTACTTCTTCTAAAACTTGAGTAATTTCAATACCAAATTTTTTAGCGAATTCATAATCTCTAGTATCATGTGCTGGAACTGCCATAATTGCGCCTGTTCCATAACCCATAAGAACATAATCACTAATATATATTGGTATTTCTTTATTATTAATTGGGTTAATCGCTGTTAATCCATCAATTTTTACACCAGTTTTTTCTTTAGTCATATCAGTTCTTTCAATATCTGATTTACTTCTTGCTTCTTTTTGATATTCTTTTACTTCTGAAATATTCTTTATTTTATCTTCATATTTTGAAAGTATTGGATGTTCTGGTGAAATTACCATAAATGTTGCGCCAAATAATGTATCACATCTTGTTGTAAATACTGTTATTTTTTCATTTACCTCTTTTATATTAAAATCAACATGTGCACCTACTGATTTACCTATCCAGTTAATTTGAGCTGTTTTTACTTTATCTAGTATTTCTGTGTCTTTAAGTCCATCAATTAATTTTTCAGAATAATCTTTCATTCTAAGCATCCATTGATTTTTTAATTTTTTCTCAACAGGTGTATCACATCTAACACATTTCCCACCTTGTGAATCTTCATTAGAAAGACCCATTTTACATTTAGGACACCAATTTATTTCTTTTTCATCTTTATATGCAAGTCCTGCATTAAAGAATTTTATAAATTGCCACTGTGTCCACTTATAATACTCTGGTTCACAAGTACTTATTTCTCTTGACCAATCTACAGAAAGTCCAAGGCTTTTTGCTTGACTTCTAAATACATCAATACATTTATGTGTCATTATAGATGGATGTTCATGATTTTTTATCGCATATTGTTCTGCTGGATTACCAAATGAATCAAATCCAAATGGGAATAATACATTTAATCCTTTGCTTCTTTTAAATCTTGCTTGTACATCACTTGCTGTAAAACATCTTGCGTGTCCAACATGTAAACCTGCTCCTGATGGATATGGAAATTCAACAAGCATATAAAACTTTTTCTTATCCTTATCTTCTGTTACTTTAAAAGTTTCTTCATTCTCCCACTTATTTTGCCACTTTTTTTCTATTTCTTTAAAATTATACATTCTCTTCACTCTTCCTTTCTAAATGTTTTAAATATTTTGCTAAAAAATAATATGTTACCCATATAAAAGGTACTATTAATACAAGTAATATTAAAAACTTATATAAGTAATTATTTAATTTATATACTATCATAATCATAATAGTAAGCATTAATGAATTAACTAAATTCATTATTCTAAGTACCCTTTGATATCCTATTTTTTCAGTATTTACTTTATAATAACCTTCTAATATTTTAATATCTGCTGATAAAGTTTTCTTATCATATACTAATTTTTTTCTTCTATATAAAAAATAGTAAAACAAATAAATCATTATAAAAAATAATACAAACAAAATTATAAATTCTTTCATACTTCACCTCTAAAAACAAAAAAAATCTATGAAATGTAAGGACGACAAAATCGCGGTACCACCTTACTTCATAGACTTACTATGCTCTTTAATTCTTTTAACGCAAGAAATACGTTTAAGCTCCAAAACAAGTTCATAAATTTTTACTTATTAGTTTCCACCAATCACTAACTCTCTTTTAAAGTAAAATATTTATTACTACTTTTCTTCATCACTCATTACTAATGATTATAATATATTTATTTTGTTTTTTCAAGTACATTTTTATGATACAATAAAAAAGAGGCGATAATTATGTTTAAATATACACTTGATAATAAAAGATATCATACATTAAATTATTATTATCAAAAAAAATATGGATGCAAAGTATTTAAAGTTAGTTTAAATGCTCACTTTTCATGCCCTAATATTGATGGCACTAAAGGACATGGTGGATGCATATACTGTGCACATGGATCTGGAGAATATTATGAAGATGATACTGATTTACTAACTCAGTTTAATGAAGTTAAAGAAATGTTACATAAAAAATGGCCAAAAGCAAAATATATTGGATATTTCCAAGCAAATACAAATACATATGCCCCACTTTCTGAATTAAAAGAAAAATATGAACTAATATTAAAACAAGATAATGTTGTAGGTCTAAATATCGCAACTCGTCCTGATTCTATTAGTGATGATGTACTAGATTATTTAGTAGAACTTAATAAAAGAACTGATCTAGTTATAGAACTTGGTCTTCAAACTATACATGATAAAACAGCCAAATTAATTAATAGAGGAAGCACTTTAGAAGAATTTGAAGATTGTTTGAAAAAATTAAATGACAAAAATATAAATGTTGTTGTACATATTATTAATGGCTTACCTTATGAAACAAAAGAAATGATGATTGAAACTGCTAAATATTTATCAAACAAAAAAATTCTTGGTATAAAAATTCATATGCTTCATATATTAAAAGATACTAACCTTTTTAAATTATACTTAAAAGAAAACTTCCACGTTCTTACTAAAGAAGAATATGTAGATATTGTATGTGACCAGCTAGAATATTTAGATGAAAAAATTGTTATTAATAGAATCACAGGTGATCCTGATAAGGATGAACTTGTCGAACCTACTTGGCTTACTAAAAAATTTGGTGTTCTTAATGACATTGATAAAGAATTAAAAAGAAGAGATACATATCAAGGTTTTAATAAAAGTATATTAAATAAAGTAAGGCAAATTATAGATAAGAATTTAAAAGAAAATGATATTGCAGTAGATATGACAACTGGTAATGGAAATGATACTTTATACTTATGTAATACTTTAAATAAAGGGTTTGTTTTCGGATTTGATACACAAAGTGATGCGATTAATAATACAGATAAATTATTAAAAGATAATAAAAAAGAAAACTATAAACTATTTAATGAAAGTCATGAAAATATAAATGTAACTTTAAAAGAATATAAAGGTAAAATAAGTTTAATACTTTTTAACTTAGGATATTTACCTAATGGTAATAAAAAGATTATGACAAATCATATAAGTACTGTTAATGCTATTAAAAATTCTTTTGAAATGCTTAATAATAAAGGAATTATACTTGCGGTTATTTATCCTCATGAAGAAGGTAAAAAGGAAGGAACCTGCATAAAAAAATATCTAGAAGATAATAACATTAATTACAATGAATATCATAATACTGATAATATTAATGCACCATATTTAATAGAAATAAAACGAGGAAACTAGTCCTCGTTTTTCTTATATTCTAATTTTTTGCATTTTTCACAATCTCTTTTAAACATAAGTGTAGATATCTTAACATCCTTTTCATCACATTCACTTACTATCTCATCACCACATACACTTCTAAATAAGTTAATCATTACTTCAAGTTCATTTTCACTTTTTTCTTTTATTAACTTTGTTAAAGCCTCTACATCATATTCATCTATGCATCTAAAATATTCGTCATTATCTTTACCACTAATAACAACTGGTGCTTTATTTTGTTTACACAAATTATAATTCATTATTATTCTTGATGTTCTTTTATTACCATCTTCAAATGGTTGAAGTCTAACAAGTTCTATATTAAATCTTGCTTCTTTTTCGTAAACTGGTAAATCACACCAAATATTATTATATGCATTAAAAAGTGCATACATCTTTGATGGTACTTCTCTTGCTGGTACAGGAAAGAAATGTTTTGCTTTTTTAACATCTACCTGTGTTTTTCTATACCCTTTTTGAAAGAATTCAATATCTTTATTAACTAAATCTGCAGTCTCTATTACATCAAATGGAGTTAATTTATCTGGATTACTTTCTATAAGATTCATAAAAGCATTCATATTATTATACATCTCAATTGCTCTATTTGAATCAGTTATTTCAGTTTTAGAATCTTCCATCTCTAAATTTCCAACTGTAAATCTAAATGCAAATAATTGCATATATTTTTGATAAAATTCATTTTGTTTTAAAAATTCTGC
This sequence comes from Clostridium sp. CAG:433, assembly GCA_000433675.1. GTDB lineage: Bacteria > Bacillota_I > Bacilli_A > RF39 > UBA660 > CAG-433. The sequence continues at coordinate 4,251 of FR893548.1, read as the reverse complement.
GAACAATATTACCACCACCAATATTTCATTTACCAGTATTATATATATTTTTAAAAATTTGTCAATAAAAAATCAATATCATCTATGACATTGATTTTCAATGATTATCTTTATTTATTCTTTCTTGTTTTTCTGCATAATAAGCATCCACTTTAAATAATAAGTTTTGACATTCATCATTTGTGACTTCATTACTATCCAAATTAGTCACCATATAACTTCTATCAAAATATCTAGAATCCACAAATGATTCAATCATAAGTTCCGTTAATTTTGGTAATCTATCTAATATATTATCAACTGATTCCATCTGCATTTCATTAACTGCATTAAAAATTAATAATTCTGATTCAGATATATTTAAATTATCACCAAATTTTTTATTTGTATTTAAAATTGTTGCATACCCATTATATATAGCACAATAATGTTTTTTTATTATATTTTTTATAAGTTCTCTTCTAATTTCATTTTTATTTAAACTACTTATATAATTTCTAGCATCATCTTTTCTAGTAAAACCCATTACACTATTCTTAAATACAAATTCTTCAAGAGCACCAACTACATTTTCATAACAGGCATAATCTCCACCCTTTCCCATTGTTGTAAGAATGGAATAATCTATCATACTAAGTTCTCTACTTCTATTCATTTTTTCTTCACCTTTATTATTGTAACACCAATAAAAAAATAATAATACAGCAAAACAAAAACTTTACATAAATTAGAAAAAAAAGATTGAAAGAAATCTTTCAATCTATCTTTGATATTTTGATAAAAGTACTGGTAATACTTGATTTACTATTGAACTTTCTACATTTTCAAATACAATTCCACCATCTTTAGTTGTTACAAGTTTTAATAATAAATCTTCATCATTAATTTCATCTTTGTCATAATTGCATTCCATAACTAATACATATTTTTTATTATTAATATTTTCTTCTGCAACTACAATGTATTGTCTACCATTTTCAAGTTCATATATATTATTTATCATAAGTGCATTCCTCCTGATACTTCACCTGTTAATTCAGAAATATCTGATAAATCAAGTGCATTTAATACATCCTCTGCTGGGAACCATGCATATCCTGCACCATTTCCTTGTGTAAAATGAACCCATGTTTTTCCATCTACAACATTAATTTTATCAAACATAGCATTTTTACCTGCACTAGTTATTAAAGATACTGGATCTGATGAATAACTACTTACATAACCTTCACCAAGTGAACTTAAATCAACCGGTTTTGTTGGATCAAATGTAGGTTCTGGTACTGGATCTGGTGTTGGTATATCTGGTTGCGTATCAATATCAGGAACTTTATCCATAAATTCTGGTTGTGTTTTACCAACTTCTGAATTATTTTCAACTTCAGTATTATCTGGAATATTTTTTTCAATAGCTGATGCTTCATGCATTTTATATACTAATTGTGAAAGCTTACCAATAGTATAACCTGCTGCCATACCATTTAAGAATACTTGTGTTTCTGGTTTTTTTAAGAAATTATTTACTTTAGATATAGCACTAGTTATTTTTGGATGCTTTTCAGCTTGTTCTTTAGTAAATTCTTTTACTTTTCCAACCATTTTTATAATTTTATTATTTTCATCATCTTTATGTTTTTCAGTATATACTTTTAAACCTTTTTTTGCAGCTGAATAAACAAGTCTACCAACAGATATTACTGTACCTGCTGTACCAGGTTGAAGTACAAATGATAAACCAAATCCTATTGCCCCTCCAAGAGCACCAATAGCTGCTTTTTTTATTTTTTGTTTTCTTTCTTCCTTCTTTTCTTCTTCTGTCTTTTCATTGTCTTTTTCTTCATCGTTTTTATTTGGATCAAGATCTTGATCGTCTTTTTTCTCGTTATCTTTACCTTCATCTTTATTTTCTGATTCATTGTTTCCTGAATTATTACCCTCAGATGAAGCTTTTTGTTGTTGATTTTTTCCTTTTAAATTATTAATTTCTTGTGTTAAATAGTTATATCTTGATTTTTCTTCAGCATATGCTTGTTCATTACCTTCTTCTTTTGCTTTTTGCATTCTTTCTGCACATGCTTTTAATTTTTCTTCTAAGTCTTTTATTTGATTTTCTATATCATTTGAATTGTCTTTTGTATTAGATTGTTGGTTTTGCTTTGATTTATTAATTTCTTGTGTTAAATAATTAAATCTTGATCTTTCTTCAGCATATGCTTGTTCATTACCTTCTTCTCTTGCTTTTTGCATTCTTTCTGCACATGCTTTTAATTTTTCCTCTAAATCTTTTATTTGATTTTCTACATCATTTGAATTATCGTTTGTATCAGATTGTTGATTTTGCTTTAAATTATTAATTTCTTGTGTTAAATAATTAAATCTTGATCTTTCTTCAGCATATGCTTGTTCATTGCCTTCTTCTCTTGCTTTTTGCATTCTTTCTGCACATGCTTTTAATTTTTCTTCTAAGTCTTTTATTTGATTTTCTATATCATTTGAATTATCGTTTGTATCTGTTTGAGTATTATTATTTTCATCAGATTGTGCATTTTCATTTTCATTAGATTGAGCGCTTTCGTTTGTACCAGCCTGAGTACTTCCATTTTGATTAGTTTGAGTATTTTCATTTGTCTTTTTTGGAAGTTCTGATAAATTTATTTGATTAAATATTTCATCAGTTAATAAATTATTATCATATTTATATTTTAAATCATCAATCTGTTTTTGGATATAATCTCTTTCTCTACAAACATTTATATAATCTTGATCCATATAACGATCATCATAAGAAACATTATTATTATCTAATTCAATTTCTTTTTCCTCAATTTTTTTACTTGCATTTGATAAATCTTGTTTTAGTTCTTCAACTCTTAAATAATATGCATTCTTTCTTATCTCTTCTTGCATATTATGGATTGAATTGTTTATAGTAACTATTTGTGCATTTAAAGCAGTTATTTGACCATTTAAATTAATAACTTCTTGATCCATTTGAGGATAATTATTACCTTCATCTGCTAATGTATTCATTCTTTCGTCAAGATTTGCATTTACTTCTGCAAGGCTTGCATTTGCATCTGCAAGTTGTCTTTCTAAACCACCTAATCTTGTTTGAGGATACATCTCTGTATATCCATTCAAATTATTTATTTCACCTTGTATAGAATTTATTTCATTTGCAAGAGAATTATATTCTGGATCCATAAATTGGCTAGTATAATCAACACCATTTGCAGCTAATTCGTCCCCTCTTGCATTATATCTATCATTTGCATTTTTTAAATCCGCTTCTAAAGTAGATTTTCTATAATTTAATACATATGCATAAACTTCATTTCTTTCGATATTCACTTCATTATTTAAACTTGTAAGTTCACCATTCAAAGCAATTATTTCTGGATCCATTTCCACATATGGAGTATTTTCATCATATAATTGTTCTGTTCTTGTTTTAATTAACTCATTTACTTCATTAATCCTATCCAGATTTCTTTCGATTCTTGGTTTTTCAACAGAATTTACATTATTACTTATTTCAGTAAAATCTTCTTCTATATTTTGTGGTGCTTGCTCAGGAGTTTGTTCATTAACAGGAGTTGGGTTTAATAATTGAGCCCACTTTTCACTAACTTTTTGGTTTGCATCCTCAATTTTTCTCTTGTTTGCTACAACTTCTTCAAATTCTTCTTGCGATGGTTTAGGTTCAGATTCTTGTAAATCAGTTAAACGAACTTGTAATTCATCATCTGCATCTAACAATCTTTGATATAAATCTGATAATTCTTGTTCTGTCATAGAATCTAACGAAGATTCAAAATTATCACTTTCTATATTTGTAATTAATTCATCAATATTCATATTAATACTCACCTTCTTTTATTTCTTTTGTTAAAATTTCTTCAAATAATGGTAACAAAATATTCGCAGTTTTTTCATCTTCTAATACCTTATTAATACCATTTTCATTATATACTAACTTATATATATTTAATGGTTCATCATTTTCATCTATTTTATTTGCAAAACCATATTCAATACTATCATATATCAAAGTTTCTAAAACAAAATATTCTCCATCATTCATGGTAATCAATTCATCTTTTTTTATCATATATATCGCTCCTATTCTCTAGTAAAATGATATCATAAGTTTAATTCAATGTAAATAAAAATTAATTTATTTGTCGTTTTAATGTAAACAAAAAAGAAATTTTATTTATGAAGTTGTAATATAAAAGTGGAAATAAAAAA
>FR893547.1:56397-83267 GCA_000433675.1 Clostridium sp. CAG:433 | reverse complement strand
TTATTACTACTAAATGTATTACCATAAATAACTTCATCTGTTGTTGTCTTTAATATTGCATTATTATATTCATCTATATGATTTATTGTTACTGTATAATATACATCTACATCTACATTATTTGATTCCAGAATATTACTAGTATCATTATCTACTGTTGTTGATGCCTTATTACTTATTTTATTTTTATTTATTTTGTCTTTTGTTGTTACAGGAACATTAACTTTATAAGTGTGATCTAAGCGAAATATCAAAATACTTTGTAACATCTAAATCATTTTCATTTACTATTGTAATTTTATTTTTATCTATATTAGTAAGTTTTTCATCAAATATATCTGATATAGAAATTGAGTTATATAATGTTCCACTATAGTTTGCAAACTTTAACGCATATCCATAATAGTTGTTTGGAATCTTTTGAATTATACTATAAATATAATTTTTATTATCAGTCGTTTTAGTAACTGATGATGTTTTGACAGGACCCGCTATATCATATTTTATAGGTGATACAAAACAGAATCTAATTCCAGCAGACCTAGCAGATGCATATCTAAAATTAAATATTTTCTCATTATCTAAATCTTCAGTAATAAATATTGATGTCTTTTCATGAATATCTTTTACATTTGCATTAGTACGCACTTCATCATCTATATATAAACCACTATATTCTTTATTATTTCCGTCTGTTGCAGTAACAGTTTTTAATCTTGCTTGATAATCTGTTGCTGTTTTACTACCATCTTTATTAGTCAATTGTATTTGCTTTCCGTATTGTCCATCTACATCATAATATATTGTTTTGACATTTTCTGAATTTGTAAACGCAACACCTTCATTTCCCTTAAAAATTTTATCTGAAAATAAATAAGTTTTATCATTCCATACATCAATATCAGAATATAAACCAATAATATTTTTTACATCCGCGTATTTTTGATTAGGAGTGTTATAAGTATCTGCTTCATAATAACTCAAACTTGCATCAACTTGTCCAATCATATGATCCAAATTAAATTCTATTGGAATTCCTAGCACTACAGGAACTTGTGAAGAGCCTTCACTATCTAATCTAGAATATTGACCACTTGTTATTCCTTCAAGACTACGAGTTGTAATTCTTGATTTATAAACATATTTTGCATCTAATTCTTTATTATTCCAAAAAACTAAATTTTTTGTTGTAAGTACTGCATCAATATAATTACCATTAGCATTAATTGCGCTATTTTTTGCTAAAATACTAAATCCTTCAGTTAATTCTACATCATTATCTAAATTTTGATATGTTTCACCATCTAAAAGATCAATCTCTACTCTTGGAAAGCAAAATGTATAAGTATCACCATTTTCTGTAACATCTATCTTGCTCCATTGTATCAAGAACTTATAATTACTATTTTTCATATACTCTTCTGCTTCAGTAGTGTATGTATCACTGCCATTAAACTTACTATAATCGCACATATATTTCTTTACTTCTCCATCTTTGTTTCTATATACTTCAAAAGATGAATCTTTCGTTAAAAATATTGTTGAATTTGAATATTTTGAATCAAGTGTTGTTGGTGACTCAGACCAATCTTTAAATGTTGTTGTACCAGTACTTAAACTATTTATATCTGCAAATAGTTTTTTTAAACTACTTATATTCATAGACATTAAAATTATTACTAATAATAGTATTGGTATAATTATCAATATTTTCTTCTTTTTACTCATCTTATCACCTATGTATCCTTATTTTAAATTATACACTATTTTTACCCAAATTCATATAAATAACAAAAAAAAGGAACTATTTCGTTCCTTTATTAATTATAAATTCTACACCATTCTTTTTATTTTTAGCAATAACTTTATATCCTATCAAATCGCAGTTGCCTTTTACGATTGATAAGCCAATACCATTTTCACCTTTCTTTCCTTTTTTGTAGGGTTCAAACATTGAAGAAAGTATTTCTTTTTCAATTGGTTCGCCGTCATTAAAAAATACGATTTTATTTTCTTTTATAGTTATTACTATTTCATTTTTTGCATACCTAACAAAATTACTAAGTATATTATTTGTTATTGATTCCCACATATCAGGTGTACCATCGTAAAATATATCTTCTTTATCACATTTAACTAAATATTTTATATCATTTCGTACTATCTTAAATTTATCAATAGTACTATTTATCGTAGTAATAATTTTCGTTTTTATATCGTTTTTATAGGAGTTTTGTAAATATGTAATTTTATTTAATTCTAATAGGGTTTTTACTTTATTTTCTAATTTTTTAATTTGTTCTTCGCTTACATTAATGACTTCATCGTAGGGTTCAATTCCGTCATGATAAGCTTCAATATATGATTTTATAACTGTAATAGGTGTTTTAAAATCATGTGATATATTTTGATACATTTCACTTTTATATTTATCCTGAGATAATATAATTTCTTTCATTTCATCTATAGTTTTATCTAGTAACATAATTTCATCATCAAATTCATATTTGCTTTTTGCTACATAAAATTTTTCATTATTCATATTGTCAACTTTTAGTTTTAATTTTTGAAGTCTATTTACAACTATTCTTGACCATAAAAATAGTAAGATAAGAATTATTGCAAATGTAATTATTACAATCGGAATAACTATTCCAAGTGAATTTCTTCTTATAAATTTAATATAACTATCAGTTGTAATTGCAATTGTTTTATAATTATTTCCTTTATGATTTACAGAATAATAGTAATTATTTCCTTTATATACGAATTTTCCTTGATCAGTTACAATATACTTTAATAGTTTTTGATAATCATCAACACCTAATATATTTTTGTAATCTTCACTAATTAAAATTCTATCATCACTATATATAATGTATGCAATATTTTTATATTTTTTTGTTAATGAATCTTCTTTTTCTATCATTTGAAGTGGTTGATCTAAATAACTATATACTGTCTCTTCGAAAAAGGGTTCAAGTGATTTAGGCAGTACAATAATTATAGATACTATCATTACAAGAAGTGCGGTTAGAGTTATTACAATTAATTGATTTGATAAACTTGTCTTTTTATTATTCATGATAATCTATATCCAAATCCATAAACTGTATTTATATTAAGATCATTTAATTTTTTTCTAAGTCTTCTAATTGAATCATCAACTACTCTGTCACTTCCGTAATAATCGCTTCCCCAAACTTCATTTAATATCATCTCTCTCGTAAGAGGTTTATTTTTATTATTTACTAGATATAATAACAAATCAAATTCAAGTGTGGTTAAGTTTATTTTTTCTTCTTTATAATATACCGTTCTTTCAATGGTGTTAATTTCATAATCATTGTATTTTATCTTATGAAAATCTTTACTGTATACGCGTTTTATTATATTTTTTACTCTAAGTACTAATTCTTTTGGAGAATAAGGCTTTGCAATATAATCATCACATCCTAATTCCAGTCCCATAATTTTATCTATTGATTGATCTCTAGCTGAAGAAAATATTATTGGAACTTCTTCATCTTGAAGCCTTATTGCTTTAATTATGTCATAACCTGTGACATCATCCGCAAGCATTATATCGAGTATCCACAAATTAACATTATTTTTATCATTTATAAAATCTAGTGCATCTTGACCCTTAGTAAAGGTTTCGACAATAAAATCTTCCTTCTCAAGATAGTTTTTTATAAGCTTGTTTAAAGCCTCTTCATCTTCTACAAGTCCAACCTTATACATGAATCATCAACACTCCATTTCATATTTATTATAACATTATTTACCTCTTTTTTCTAGTACACACCACCTCCTTTAATGTGATATATTTTATCAGAACTTTCAGCAAGTTCTTTTGAGTGAGTAACAACTATTACTCCTTTACCTTGTTTTGCTAATTTCTTAAATATATCTATTATCTTTTTTTCAGTATCTTCATCCAAATTACCAGTTGGTTCATCTGCCATAATAAATGGTATATCTGTAACTAAACATCTTGCGATTGCGACTCTTTGTTGTTCTCCTCCTGATAATTTTAATACCGTTCTAAATGCAGCACTATTATCAATACCAAGTTCATTTAATGTACTTAATATCTTTTCTTTTTTATCTTCTTTACTTAATTTTATTCCCGCAATATCAAGTGCTGCCTCAACATTTTCATAAGCGGTCATATATGGTATTAAATTATAACTTTGAAATATTATATTTACATAGGAATTTCTATATTTGTTATATCCTATTTTTTTAATGCTTTCTCCATTATATAATATATCGCCTTCTTCTATAGTATCAAGTCCAGAAAGAAGTGATAAAAGTGTTGTCTTACCTGAACCACTTTGTCCAAGTATTGAATAAAATTTACCACTTTCAAATGAGTAAGATACATTGTCTAATACTTTTTTAAGTTGCATACCATCTTGATAAAAATGGGATAAATTAACTACTTCTATCTTATTCATTTTTTATTCCCTCCTTGATAATATGTCCTTTGGATCACTATGTAATATTTTTATTGAAGGTACAACCATTGATACAAGTATGATTCCATATCCTATTACAAATAGTAATGCTATATCTTTAATTGTTACACTAACATCTATACTGTCTATTGTTTTAGAAGTACCAAGTCCAGTCATCTTTCCAATACTCATATCTTCTCTTTTATTCATATTTCTATTCATTACTGCACCATTACCTCTGTTACCAGATACTGATGTATTCATTTTTTCAGTAACCTCTGTCTGATTTTCAAGTAATGTATCTGCTAATTTCTGACTTACTAGTAATGATGAACCTATTGATGTAATGAAAGCAAATGTAGCAATTATTACAAGTTCGATTATGAATTGTCCTATTATTTTCTTTCTCTTTTCTCCAAGTGAAAGTAGTACACCAATTTCATAATTTCTATCTTTTAAAGAGTTTATTACCATTAAACTTATTACTACTATTGACGCAATTACAACAATAACAAGCACTGTATTTGAGAATTTTGCAACACCTTCTATTGATGAAATCATTTGTTCATATGATTCATTATCTATATCTAATGTTAAATTTCTATCTGAAAAATCTGTTACTAATTTATTTGCTTCTTCTTTAAATTTATCTGCATTTTCTGGATCATCAAGATAGAATACTGCTTTACTTACTTTATAGTTACCATCATTATATTCTTCTTCTGTTAATAATTTTGCACCTGTATTTGTATTAACATATATTAAGTTATAGTTATTATTAAACTTATCAGTTTCAGAATTTTGATAAATACCAATTATTTCAAGTTCTACATCTTTATCATCACTTGATGTAATAGTAATCTTGTCACCAACTTTTAAATTATTTTCTGTTGCAAGTTCATAAGAAATAATTACTGTATCATCTTTTGTTTCATCAAATGCTTCTCCACTAGTTAATTTTATTGTACCATTTACATAATTATCTTCTAGTTTAAATGTATTTATTGCTTTTACCTGAAGACCTGAATTCATTTTTTTATCAAATCCTGGTCTATCATTATTGTTATTATCCTCTGATGAACTTTCATATAAACTAAATGACTTTTCTGTAGCATTTACATTAAAATAATATTTTACATCTGTTACATAACTAATTTCTTTTAATTTATTAACATCATTTATAGTTGCAGCACTTTCATCCATAGCATTATGCATATTCTTCATATCATCTTTTTTGTTTTCGTCAGTAGATTGTTCATTATCTTTATTATTCATAAACTCATCTCTGATTTTTTCCATATCAGTTTGAAGAATGACTTCACTACCAAGTGAAACTCTTGCCATCTTCATTGATTCTTCTGTTGCATTTTTTATTGATATTGAAGATAAAACTAAGTTAGCAACTATAAACAAAAATAAGAAAAATATAATTGTTTTTGACTTTCTTCTTGTAACACTTATTTTTGCTCTTTTTAACATTTCTTTCCTCCTTACACTTCCATAATAAAAAAATAATATGTTAGAAAAACAAATTAATTGTGTGAAATTGTGTGAATATATTTTGCAGTTACTACATATCTTATTTGATTATTACTTGTACATGTTATTAAAGTTAATATTTTCTTATCGTATACATTATCTAAAATACTTTTATTTTTTATGTTTACTTTAGATATATCATACACTTTAAATAAATACTCATAATTAAAATCACTAACAATTATTTCATCATTTATATTTAATTTATAGAGATTTGAAAAAACATATTTATTATTGTGACCCGCAAGTATTATATTTCCATATTCACTTTCTAGTGTTTCCTTATTACTAATCATAAGAACTAAATTTTGATTTAATATTTCATTATAATCACCATATTTTATTAACCATTTTTTATTTTTAAAAGAAATGTATCCATCATATTTTCTATTTATATTATTTTTTTCTATTAATAAATCTACATTATCATCATAGTCTTTCACTTCTTTAAAATTATTTATTATAAAAAAAGAAGAGATAGTTATAATTATTAAACTAACTATCTTTTTTAACATAATTATATACTCCTATTCCAAATAAAATTATAAATGAAACTAAATACATACTGTTTTGTTTACTAGTAACTGGCATAACTGTTTTCTCATTTGTAACATTTATGTTTGAATTACATGTACTATCATTTACATAGAACTTATATTCATCATTATTTAGTATAAATCCACTTGGAACCTTTATTTGTCTAATATAATATTCACCATATGGTAAATTATTTATAGTAACCATTCCTTGTGTATCAGTTTTACCATTAAATACCAAATTACCATCTTTATCTACCACATTTATCTCTACATTTTCTAGAAAATTACCATCTTTGTCACTAGTAATGTAAACTAAATCACATCTAATTTTTTCATTTACAAGTTTTATGTTACCTATTACTATCTCCTCATTTTGATTATTATAATTTAGATTAACTTCATAAAAATTACTATCTAATTTATAACCTGTAAGTGTACTAATTTCTTTTACATAATATTTCCCTAAAGGTAATATTTTAGATTCATTATTATTTTTTTCATCTGTTTTAATTTTCTCAATTAAATTTTTATTTGAATCATATATTCCAATAACTACTCCTACTAAATCTTTTCCATCTTCTGATACTTTTTTTATTTTTATCTTACCTTTAGTTTTTTTATCATATAAATCTACTTTAAATACACCATCTGACAATTTTATATCATCATTAATTGTTATAGTTATTTTTTCTTTATTTAAAGAGTATCCAAAAGGAGCCTTTATTTCTTCTAAAGTATAAACACCTTTTGGTATAGTTATATTAGATATACCAGTTTTATCTATAACAATTTCTTTTACTTCTTTTGTTTCATTATTGATAAGTTTATATTTTGTATCCTTATCCTTAATTACATCTTTCGTTTCAATATCTTTTTTTGAAAACTCTATTTTTGCATTATCAACACTAATATTAATATTCCCACTATTTAATGATGGATAACCAAATACTACTATTTTCTGACTATTATATCTATCAGCTACATAAACAGTTGTTTCTTTATCATTAAAATTCTTTTGATTAAAATAGATTGTTCCTTTTCCAAACTTATTAGTATTTATATTAATTGTATTTCCATTTACTGTATAAACTATATCACCACTTATATCATAATTTGAAAGTACATTATTATAATCTACTAATGTTAATTCTTTACCAAATTCACTGGTATAACTACTATTTATAAATGATGGAAGTTTATCATGATTATTAACAAGAGTCATAATCTCATTTTTTTCTCCTTCTACATTTAACGTTTCACTAGAAAAGTCTCTATTTTGTTTCCAAACAACTGTATCTTCACTAAAAAGCCATATTAATTCTTGAGTAGCCATATAATATTTTAAATTATTATGACCAGGGTACTCATATCCATAATACGCAATTAGCTCCATCTTTCTTTTAACATCTTCACTAAACCCACTTTTACTCCAATCACTATATGAGCTATATGTATGAACTGTTATTGGTTTACTAGGTTCAATACAATAACCCATTTTCCCATTTAGATATCTAAATGGAAGGCCACCATATGTTACAAGATTTCCATTCTTGTAATGGTATGCCCAGACTCCCGTATAATTTATCTCTAAATAAGAGTCATCCGTGAGAGCTTTTACATCTTTACAGCTGAATAACAACCCACTTATTATTCCTACTACAATTAGAAGAATTTTTTTCTTCATTTCAATCACCTCATATATCTTATTAGCCATAAAAATTAAAATTCCCCTAAAAAATATAAAAAAAATGAAAAAAAGTTGTATTTTTTTCACATTTTTAATGAAATATGACCTATTTTGGTGATATTCTCTTATTTTTCTTAAATTTATAATTCTTTTTTTCTATCAAAATTAATTTAAAATCATCGTAATAATACCATTTTTATCAATACTACCTATAATATATTCATTATTACTTTTTATCCTGTTATTACTTTCAATTTTATTTATTAAATAATCACTATTTAATGAAAGTAATATTTTAAATACTATAAATACTTCTTCATTTTGTATAACCATATTTTCTCCTTTCATATATTTATTCTCCACAGCATAACTATTTTCCACTAAATATAAAAAAAATATGATTTTTTCATCATATTTTAATCTTGTTTCTTAAATAAATATTTCTTATAAGCCTCATAATATTCAAAACCAGATATTAATGATAATATTGTACCAGCGATTAAAAAGAAATCATCAGCAGCAATATTTATTAAACCAAATGGAAAATTACCAAAAAGTTTAAGTGTTAAACCTATCATTAAAAATGCAGTTTTAAATTTTCCAGTATAACCTGCTGGAACCACTTCACCATTTGTATTTGCAAAAAGTCTAATAGTATTAACTATCATATCTCTCATTACAACTATTACAGGAATAATTGGATGTATATAACCATATGCTGATAAAATTATAAGTAAACTATTTACTGATAACTTATCCGCAATTGGATCCATTAACTTTCCATAATCACTTACATTATTATATTTTCTTGCTAAATGACCATCTAAGAAATCTGTTATAGAAGAAAGTATAAATAAAACTCCAACTATAATCATTCTTGTGTCCATTATTAATGTATCATTAACAAGGAATTTTTTAAAACTTACATTTATCATATCAAATGGAAATACCAATATAATAATTATTATAATTGACATAACTAATCTTGAATTAGTAAGTCTATTAGGCAAATTCTTATTCTTCATAACTACCCCTCTACTCCTTATCACTTATTTTAATATTATCGCTCGAATTACTATTTTTGCTATTATTATAAGCAGTAACTCCTACAAATATTGCGATTAATACAACTAATATTATAATTAGTATAAGTGGTAATTTACTCTTTTCTTTTTCTTCTTTTGTATATGGAGATGCAATCTTATCTTCTTTTTCCTTTGCTTTACTTGCTTTTTCTATATCATCTATAGGTATCTTAGAAGTAGATTCAAATACATATTCATTAAATTCATCTATTATTTGTTCAGAATTAAGTCCTAAGTATTTAGCATAGTCTGTTATCATACATTTAAGTAAGAATATATCTTTAAATGTTTTATAATTTCCAGATTCTATTGCTTCAAGTTGAGAAACTTTATAATTTAAATCCTCCGCGGCCTCCTCTATAGACACCCCATTTTGTTCTCTTGATTCTTTTAGAACTTCTCCTATTTCTTTCAAATATTTCACTCCTTACAATTTAAAAAAATAATAATTTTAATAAGCCATGTTCTGTACCTATTACTAGGTGGTAAACATTTATCTATGATTAACTCATCCTATGCTTAGTTCTTTTTTCCCTTACACAGGTTCCCCTACCATATTTTGGGTTTCTCGCTTGCGGAGTTTACCAATCGTTTCACTTTTTCCTTTCGGAAAATATCGTCACTGCGGCACTTTATGACTACTAAATCCATAGAAAACCTTAGGATTATTCATCGTCGTTAGCATAAACTACTATAGGTTATTTTTTCCCTATACACAAACACTACTCTCATCACAGAAGAGTGCGAGCATGGACTTTCCTCTACATATAAATGCAGCGTTTACCTAAAAATTATTATTCATTATCATTATTTCTTCCATAAATTATTTTTTCTAATTCGGAAATTCTACGAAGTAAGTCAACATTAGTCACTTGTCTTTCGCTATTTTTTACAATATCCATATTGGCTTTGGCATTTCTAAGTTTTTGCTTAAGTTCAAGAATTTGATTATTCAAAGCATCGATTTGTCTATCTTTTTCTCTAATCATACTGTTATATGCATTATAATCACTTATAACCATATCAAGTACTTTATCAACTTCTTGAGGTCTATATCCTCTAGCATCAACTTTAAAATCCCAATTATAAAGCATATCTGGATTTAACAAAATTTCCTTTGACACTTTTGCCTCACCTCTTTTAAGTAATTATCACAGAAAAAGGTCTATTTGTCAATAGACAGATATTTACTTTATTTGTTTACAAACACATTAACATTAAATCTAATTTACTATCTTCTACATCCTCAATCATATTATCAATTACATATATAAGATATAAATTATTCATTTTGTTTTTCTCCTTTATTATTAAGTTATCACAAAACTAAATTAGTTTCATTACAATCGACAAACAAAGATAAATATAGATATAATTAGATTATAGAATTCAATTTTTTTAAAAGAAAATATATCAAAATTTTTCATTATATAGTATAATTAATATGGTGGTTATAATGAATTACCCAAATAAAAAGAAAATTATTAATGAAAATTATATATATTATGGAAAAAGAGGTATGAACTTAGAAGATGATATTAACTCATCAAATAAATATTATCTTGATAACGATATAGCAGTTATACATAAAAAACCTACCCCAATAAAAGTAGTTAAAGTAGATTACAATAAAAGAATTAATACAAAAATAACAGAAGCTTATTATGAAATACCTTCTACTACTGACTATAATGGTATATATAAAGGAAAATATATAGACTTTGAAGCAAAAGAAACAAAATCTAAGACATCTTTTTCATTAAATAATATTCATAAACACCAAATTGATCATTTAATTAAAGTTAAGAATCATGGTGGAATATCTTTTTTAGTAATTAGATTTACGACGCTCAATAAGACTTTTTTATTAGAAACTAAAAAATTAGAAGAATTCCTATATAATAATGAAAGAAAATCAATACCTCTTTCATATATTAATGATAATGGTTACTTAATTAGTGAAAATTATAACCCAAGATTAGAATATATAAAAATAGTAGATAAGATAATGATTTAAAATACATTATGTCTATATATTTTGTTTTCCATATATAAACATAATTTATGATAAATAAAAAAAGATAAAGGTGGCTGATAAAATGATGAAAAAAACAAATAAAAAAACAAGTACAAAGAAAACTAAATCAAATGATACTGTAGTTAAGCAAAAGAAAAAGAAAAAAATCAAAAAAATACTAAAATTATTACTTAATATATTCTTACTTTTATTGCTTATTGGATTAATTGGTGGAATAGTATTTGCGGTATACATAGTTGTAAAAGCTCCAAACTTTGATCCAAAAAATCTATATAGTACAGAAGCATCTATAGTATACGATAAAAATGGAAAACAAATTACTAAACTTGGTGTTGAAAAAAGAAAGAATGTTAACTATGACGATTTACCACAAGTTTTAGTTGATGCGATTATCGCAACAGAGGATTCAAGATTTATGCAACATAATGGTTTTGATTTACCTCGTTTCTTAAAAGCATCCGCAGGACAAGTAGTAAATAAAATAACTGGTCATGGTAATGCTGGTGGTGGATCAACACTTACAATGCAGGTTTCAAAAAATAACTATACATCTGTTGAATCTTCTGGTTTCGAAGGAATAGTTAGAAAATTTACAGATATATATATTTCAATATTTAAACTTGAAAAAAATTATTCAAAAGAAGAAATAATAGAATTTTATGTAAATATACCATATCTTGGAAATAACTCATATGGTGTTGAACAAGCATGTCAAAGTTATTTTGGAAAATCAGTTTCTGATATTAACTTAAGTGAAGCATCTTTAATTGCTGGTTTATTCCAGGCACCTGCTTCATATGATCCATATAGACATCCAGATTATGCAGAAGAAAGAAGAAATACAGTTCTATATTTAATGCAAAGACATGGATATATTACTAAAGAAGAAGCAGAAGATGCTAAAAAGATTTCAGTAACAAGTCTTCTTAGATCATCAAATCCAGAAAGTGAATCAAACGAATATCAATCATATATAGATGTAGTAATTGATGAAGTTGAAGAAAAAACTGGTAATAATCCTTATACAACAGGAATGAAAATATATACAAATCTAGATACTGATAAACAAACAGTATTAAATGACTTAATGAGTGGTAAAACATGGACTTGGAAAGATGATAAAGTTCAAGCTGGTGTTGCAATTGTTGATGTCAATACTGGTGCTTTAGTTGCTGTCGGTGGTGGTAGAAATAGAACTGGTGCAAGACAACTTAACTATGCAACTGATATAACAAGACAAATAGGATCATGCGCTAAACCGTTATTTGATTATGGTCCAGCATTTGAATATAACAACGCAGGACTTGCATCACAAGTATATGACGGACCTCACTCATATTCTAGTGGTGTTGCTATAAGAAACGTTGATGGTAGTTATGGTGGTACAATGACTTATAAATATGCACTTGCTGCATCAAGAAATATACCAGCACTTAAAGTATTCCAATCTGTTGATAATTCAAAAATTAAGGAATTTGTTACTAAACTTGGAATAACTCCTGAAATAGATAGTAATGGTGGTCTTCATGAAGCACATGCACTTGGTGCATTTACCGGATCAAATCCAAAAAGTATGGCTGCTGCATATGCTGCATTTGCAAATGGTGGTTATTATGCTGAACCATATACAATTAATAAAGTAGAATATATTGATTCAGATAAAACTGTAAGTTTAAAAAGTAAAAGAACAAGAGTTATGTCAGATTCAACTGCATACATGATAACTGACGCATTAACATATGCTGTTTCTAGTTATGGAAATATTGGTGGATCTGTTAGCGGCGTACAACTTGCTGCTAAAACTGGTACAACAATGTTTGATGAAACTGCAAGAAAAAAATATGGTTATCCATCTTCCGCAAACATGGATATGTGGGTAACAGGTTATACTCCTGAATATGCTGTATCATTATGGTATGGTTATACAGAAGCAGAAAAAGGATATTATCTAGGAAGCGAAGGATATTCTGTTCGTGGTAAAATATTTAGACAAATAATATCTGGTATATCAGATAAAAGTGGTAGTAAGAAATTTACAGTACCAAGTAGTGTTGTAAAAGTAACTGTTGAAAAAGAAACATCACCTTTAATGCTTCCATCAGCTAATACACCAGATAATATGAAAGTCACTGAATACTTCAAAAAAGGAACACAACCTACTGAAGTATCACCAAGATATAGTGCTCTTCCTAACGCATCCGGATTAACTGCTAAAACAAATGGTAATCAAGTTGAACTTACTTGGACAGCTGCTGAAAAACCAGAATATTTAACTGATGATTATTTCAGAAAAAATTATAAAAATTATTTTGGTAGCAGTTTAGAAACAGCACTCTCAAGTAGAAAAGCATCCGATGGTGAATTTGGATATGAAGTTCTTGTTAAAGATAATAATACCGGAACAACTAATTCATTAGGATTTACAACAGAAACATCATTTAAGACCACTAAAATAAATAGTAATGTTACATATATAGTTAAAACTAAACTTGCTAATTTAAGCTGTACGGCTAGTTCTGGTATAACTACTAATGTTAAAGGTGAACCTGAAAAAACTAGTAGTCTTCTTACATATGAACTAAATGGTAATTTAAAAGATACTGCAACTGTAGGAAATAGTTATACAGACGCTGGTATAAAAGTATTTAGTGATGGAATTGATGTTACTAGCAAAGCAAAAATAACTGTTTCTTGTGCAGAACTTGGAACAAGTGGTAAGGCACAAAAAGAAACATATACATTTACTAAAGCTGGAACTTATACATTAAAATATACAATTTCATATAATGGTTCTACTGAAACTGCAACTAGAACAATTACAGTAAGTGATTCATCAAGTGGCACAGGTGGAAATTCTGGTAATGAAACAGATCAAACAACAAATACAAATTAAATAATATAAAAGACATATCAAATTGATATGTCTTTATTCATTTAACCAGTCATAATCATATATTTCTTCTATATATTCATCTTTTTTATTTTTATTTATAATATCAGATGAAGTCTTATACCCTTTTTTATTCCATTCAAAGAGTATTTTATCAATATATCTTATACTATTAACACCACTTAATATTGCCTCTTTTAAGGCCGCTTCAATAAGTTCTAACGGTATATTACTTTCAATCCATTTACTTATTGTTTCATATTCTACTGGTGATAAAGTTCTTCCAAATTCTTTTTCAAATTTAGAATATATATCAGAAGAATTATCTTTTTTATCATTTTCTATTAAATATGAATTAATCTTTTCATAAAATAAATCTAAAGATATATACTCTTCTATTATTCCGTTATTCTTACTCATTTCAATTGATATATAATTTTTTTCTATTAAACTACTAATTATATTTAAAACTTCATTTTCTTCTAAATACAAGTCTTTAGATATTTTTTTGTTATCTAATATTAATTTTTCGTTACAGTTTAATAAATATATAAGCATTAATAATTCATTATTTTCTAAATTAAACTTTTTATAATATCTAATAAAGTAATTTGGTATTATTAAATGATTATTAACAACCATCAAACTTTCTATAACATTTTTATTCAAAATATCACCTAATTTCTATAATTATTCATTATATATTCTATAAGAATAGATTTTTTGTTTTTTAACTTATTATACAATATTTGCTTTTCTAAATCTACATAAATTTTATCAATATTTTCTTTACTGGTTAATTTCATGATATCATGTACATTAATATCTATATCTTTTCTGTTATGTATTGGTAAATTATTATATCTAGTTTTATAATTTATATCTATATTTAATATTAGAGATGACGTTCTTATTATATTAAAGTCATATATATATAACATATAATCATCTATGTAACCTTTTTCTATAATACTTTTTATTATACTAATTTCATTCTTTTCTTTTTTAGAAAAATTATAATCATCTGAATATAAAACTTGTGCCCAAACTCCAATATAATTATCGCAGTCAATAATCATATTTTTATAGCCTATTTTAAGCACTTTATCTAATTTTAAATCATCTATAAGTTTAAATACATTAGTTGCTTTATTATGCCTAAAAATAATATTTAATTCATCTTTTATTCTATTAAAAGAAATATACTCCAGTCTATCCTTGTATTTAATAATTGATGAAACTAAATTATCATCTAAACCAAAATCATATATACTTGCAAATCTAATAGCTCTAAGTATTCTTAATGGATCATCATATATTTTTTTATCAGAATCACCTATTACCCTTATAACCTTATTATTAATGTCATTAATTCCATTTAACAAATCTATATAATCTTCATTCTTATCTATACAAATAGAATTTATTGTAAAATCTCTTCTCATTAAATCTTCTTTTAAATCATTAATATATTCTATTTTATATGGTCTTCTATCATTATCCTTATAATATTCTTTTCTAAAAGTAGTTATTTCAAATTCATAACCATCATATGGTAAAATAATACACCCATAATTATTTTCACACTCTTTATTAAATATTTTATTTAACTCATCTGGTTTAGCGTTTGTAATAATATCTATATCATTAGATTCAATACCAAGTATTTTATCTCTAACATATCCACCGACAATGTATGTTTTATATCCATTATTTTCTAATATATTTAATATTTTGATTGCACTCTCATACATAATATCACCATAAAAATTATATCATAAAACGAGAAAAACCACTCAATATGAATGGTTTTTTAATTATTTATTAACTGATTCTTTTAATTTGCTTCCAGCTTTGAATGAAACGCTATTTCTAGCAGCAATCTTAACTGGTAATCCAGTTTTTGGATTTCTTCCTTCTCTAGCTTCTCTTCTAGATACTCCGAATGATCCAAATCCAGTTAATGTGATTTTTTCTCCTTTTTGTAATGTTTCAGCAACTGCACTCATGAATGCTTCTAAAGCACGTGATGAATCTGCTTTTGTTAATCCAGATTTAGCTGCCATTGCTTCGATTAATTCTGCTTTTGTCATGTTATAAACCTCCGTATTTTGACTTATTAATAAGCATACTATGCTTATAAATATAGAATACCATCTTTTTATAATTTTTACAATACCTTTTTTATATTTTTCCTTTAAAAATAAAAGAAATGCAGCACTTGCTTATGCTGCATTTGAGAAAAACGACTGTATATTATTTGGTGTAGTATTTTGAGAATTATTTGAACCAGATAATATTGTATCTAAAGGTACTACATTTTCATTTTTCTTAATTTCATTTTTAATTATTGTTTTTGGTACTTTATGTTTAGCCCATACTCCTAATATTGTTTGAACCTTTGCTTCTGTAGAATTAGCTATTTTAGTTGGTTCTGATGGTTCTTTAATAATTACCTCTGACACTTCTTCTTTTTTTATTGGATTTTCAACTTTATTTCCAGCAAGTATCGAATTTACTTCATCTTCATTAAGAGGAATATTATTACTAATATCAGCAATTGGTTTAGCACTTACTGGAATATCAGGTGCTGGTACCTCAAATGTTGGAACTTTTACTTCTGGAAGAGGTGGTTGAATATTTGGAGCTTGAGTTAAACTTTCTGTAGGTAAATCTAAACTTGGCATTCCAACGATTTTATTTTCTTCATTATTTACACCATTTTCAACGTTTAAATTTGGAACTACATTATCATTAAGAACATTCAAATTAATTGGTTCATCAACTGGTTTATCTAAGTTTTCATTAATTATTGGTTTATCAATTTGTTCTAAATTAGAATCAGTATTCAAATTAACTTCTTCATCTTCAGTTGGTAGTTCAAGTGAATTGTTAATATCTATGTCATCTTGATTTTCTTCATTCATATCAATGTTAACTATATTTTGATCTTCATTATCATCAATATTAATTTCATTAGTTACATCATTTTGGATTTCATTTGAATCTATATCATCAATGACATTATCTAGCTTCTCATTATTTTCACTTTCATCAACTTCATTTAAATTTTCATCCGCTTCATTTTTTTCTATAAATTTTGGAATTCTACTTAAAAACTCTTCATTTTCTTCTTTTTGTCTATTTCTACTATTATATAAATTAATTAACATTTCATGAGGGTTATTGCTTTCCTTTGTTTCTTCCTCATTTAATTTAAATTTTCTACTAATCTCGTTAACTATATTCATAGTTGTTTCTGATATTTCAGAATTTTCAATCGAAATAGGTTCCATAACAATATAACCTAAATCTGTATGTTTAATATGAACAATTGAATCTAATGAATCTACCTTCATTCCTGAATTTGTACTTAAAGTTTCTATTTCTTCTTCACTTAATACATTATCTATATCGCCTTGGATTCTTTTAATTTCATTTGTAATAATCATATATTCTTTATACAAAACCTGATCAACATCTAACAAGTTTTGCTTTTCTTTCTTTTTAGATATTATCTCCCTAACAATGTCTCCAGCGTCTTTCGCACCATTTGTAGTAAGATTATCTACATTATTACTCTTAAGGTTATCAAATCTTTTATCAAGGTCTGATAATTCTTTTTCCACTTTATTAAATGCATCCATTTGTTCTAGAATTTTTTTATCAAGTTCATTTCCTTTTTCTAGAACATCTTCTAGCGAATCATATAATTGTACCAAAATTTCAGATTTATCACTTGATAATTTCGTAACTTCCATGATTCTCACCTCTCAACCTTATTTATCACTTTCTCTTAATGATTTATATGTTTCAGAAAAAATTCTATATGCTTCTTGTCTTTCTTCTTCATTTTCTAAATCTTTCATTATTTCTTTGCCATCTTCTTTTACTATCTTAGACGCATATATTGATACATTATTATCACCAGTATTCTTGATAAAATAATATATATATTCATTTTTTGTATTTTCTGCATTAATTCTAGTAATTAAAGTTGCTTCTTCCTTTTTTCCGTTTTTTAATTCTATTTCAAATTTATCTCCCATTTTATTCCTCCTAAATCATCATATTGACATAAATTGTTTTTCTTTTTGTTCTGAATTATTTGATTCCATCAATTGCCTATACATGTCTTTAATTTTTATAATCTTGTTTTTATCATTTAACCTTTTTGTTTCTTCTTGTAGTTCAAAATTTCGTTCTAAATTTGATAACTGTTGATTTAAAAACTCATTATCTATAGCATTTGATTCTTTTAATCCATTAACATTCTCATTAATATTTTCAACAATATAGTTTAAATAATTCTGAATTTTTTTCTTTTTTGACTCGCAAAACCTTTGATATATATTTCTAACATGTTTAGTAATATTCCCAACAGAATTTTCAAAATCTAATCTCATTGAATTAATAGTTGACTCTTTACCTTTTGCAACTACACTTTTAACAGCATTTTTAATATTAACCTTATTAATCATACTTACTTTTGGTTCATTTATTTTTATATCAATTTGATTTATCAATTCATTATTTTCTGCAATTCTATTATCTATTCTTAATTTAATGTTATTCTTATCTTCTTCTGTTAAAAAATCACATTCTTGTAAAGTTGATATTGCACAAATCAAAGTCGTTAAATCTCTCCATTTTAATATTCCATGTTTTGAAATAATTTTGTTAATATTATCAACGAACTCATTATCAGTTATTTTTTTACTTTTTTCTTCTAGGCTTGTTTTTTCATTGTTTAACTTTTCATATTCTGATTTTTTAGCCTGCAAAAGAATTTGCTTTTTACCTATTTCAACAATTTTTTCTATATATTCATTTGCATTACTTTTAGATGCAAGTTCATAGGCAGAAATTTCTGGATATTTTTCTTTTAGTTCAGAAATACTTTTTTCAAGATTGTCTATTTCCTTATTAACTGCAACTAATTTTGCATTTATTTCTTCTAAATCTTCCATAACTGCCTCCTTTTTATTTTTGTATATTTTTATAAACATGTGAAAAGAGTTCAAAAGCAATTCTTTTTTCGTCTTCATTATCTAATTCAATAATTTCTTCTTTTCCATTTTCAGTATTTTCAATTCTTGATGCAAATAACAAATATTCACCATCATCATTCTTTTCATCATCAACATTATAATAGATATATTCTATATCAGTATTTTCAAGTTCTAATCTAGTAACTATATGAGCTATTTTATCAACACCGTTAATATTTATTTCGAATTCATTCATATGCATACCCTTTTCTATTATAACCTTCTTATTATATATATTATCATACCATTTTATTTTAAAATAGTCCATATTTTTAAATAAAAAAACTAAAAATAAAAAGATATTAATTAAATAAAATTCATATCTTTTTTAAATTTTTCGTTAAAGTTTTTTCGCTAAACTTACTTTTAATATTTGATTTGAATAGTAAAAATTTCTCTTTTACTGCTTTTAACTTTTCTATTTTTACTTTCTTTTTACTTACTATAAATGGTTTTGTAAGATTTTGCATTTCTTCAATTTCTTTATCTGTTTTATTTTTTCTTCGATAACTCATTACAACCATTAATTCTTCTTCAATAACACGCTTTCTAATATATTCTGAATTATAACCATAAAGTTGTTTCTTTAAATTCATTATATAAGTTTTACATCTATTTATTTGATCATCTAAACACAAAAATTCTTGATTCGCACTTTTATCCAAGTTTTCTTTTCTTAATTTCATTTCATTTTTCTTTTGTTCCAAATTTTTTATTCTTTTTATATAACTATTGATAGTATTCTCAAGTTCCTCTATACCAGCATTTTTTATATCTTTTTCGTCTCCCTCAAACGTACCATACCTAACTACATCAAGTTCTTTCTTATTATTTTCATAAGTTGTTATAAACATTTTTTATTTCCTCCTATTTTAACTAACCAATCTTTATAATATACCAATAAGAAAAAATAATCCATATTTTTTACATTTATTTACAAAAAAAAGACTTTGAAGTCTTTATTTATATTTTCTATTTAATAAACTCAAGAATAATGCAACTATAACAATATTTGATAATGATACAAGAATATTATTAACATTTGCCTTATTATATGATTCATTTTCTTTCTTTTCTGCAATATAACTTGCATAACAATTATCTTTAATTGTTTGTTGATCAATTTCTTCCGTAGGAATTTTATCTAAATCACAAATTTGTTTTGAATAATCAGAATAAGATAATGTTACATCTTTATTAAATATTCTTATTCCTACTCCAAATGTAATTACAATAGCCGCAATAAGCCATATCACAAGTATTGAGTTAATTACTTTTAAAACTATATCTTTTTCTTTTGAAAATAATTTTGCCATTTTTTCCTCCTAATTAAATATAACCAAGTAGTATTTTTTCTTTCCTCTTCTTACTACTATATATTTATTATATAACGCTTTTTCTTTATTTACAAGCATATCAGTTGTATTTATTTTTTCTCCATTAATACTTATTGAACCATTATTAATAAATTCTCTTGCTTCTCTTTTACTTGTTAAAATTTTAGTGTTTACAAGCATATCAACAATATTCATTTCTTCTGTTATTGTTTCTGTTTGAACTCCTGATAATGCATCTTTTAATTCACTTTCAGAAAGTGATGCAATATCACCACTAAATAATGCTTCTGTTATTTTTAATGCTTTATTATATTCTTCTGTACCATGTAAATCAGTTATAATTTCTTTTGCAAGTGTTTTTTGAGCAATTCTTTTTTCTGGACATTCTTTATGTTCACTCATAACTTTTTCAATTTCTTCTTTACTCAAGAATGTAAATACTTTCAAATATTCTTCTACTTTTTCATCACTGCTATTTATTAAATATTGATATATTTCATAACTTGATGTTTTATTTATATCAAGCCATAATGCATTTCCTTCTGATTTTCCAAATTTCTTACCATTTGAATCTAATATTAAAGGCATTGTAAATGCATATGCTTTTTTACCTAATTTTTTGTTTATTAATTCAATCCCAGTTGTTATATTTCCCCATTGATCAGAGCCTGCAGCTTGCATTATACAATTTTTTTTCTCATATAAATGTACAAAGTCATTACCTTGTAATAATGTATAAGTAAACTCAGCAAAAGTTATACCTGTTTCAAGTCTTCTACTAATAATATCTTTATTAAGCATATAATTAACATTAATATATTTTCCTGTATCTCTTAAAAAATCAAGAATATTAACATCTTTGTACCAATCATAATTATTAACTACTTCAACATTACCATCAAATATTTTTTCAACTTGTTTCTTTATAGATTCAACATTATTTAAAACTGTTTCTTTTGAGATAATTTCTCTTTCTGATGTTGGTCTTGGATCACCTATCATACCAGTTGCTCCTCCAACTAATAATATTGGATGGAATCCTGCTTTTGCAAGTCTTTTAGCAGTTACTAGACTAGAATAATGTCCAATATGAAGGCTATCAGCAGTAGGATCTGTCCCCCAATAGAAACATGCCTTCTTTTCATTAATTATTTTTTCTAAATCATCTCCAGCCTCATCTTTTATAAGACCTCTCCATTTTAATTCATCATAAAAATTCATATTTTTCCTCCTAATACCTAAAAAAAGCCTATGATGTAAGGACGATTAAACGCGGTACCACCTTACTTCATAGACTTTTCTATGCTCTTTTTTTCATTTAACGCATGAATTTACGCTTTAATTCATAATATTGTAATTTCATTATTACTATGCTTAGTTTTCAGCAAACCACTAAGTCTCTTTTTTTCATAAATAATAATTACTTATATATTAATCACAATCAAATTACAATTATATTTTATTATAAAGATAACATTTAGTCAATACTAATCATTTTCATGTATTTCTTTTATTATCTTTTCTATTTTATTTCCATAATCTATTGATTCATCAAATACAAAATGAAGTTCTGGGATTTTTCTCATTTCTAATTTTCTTTTCATAAGTTCACTTCTAATAAATCCTTTTGCTCCATTTAAATCATGAATACATTTGTCTCTGTTCTCATCATTTAAAACTGTACAATAAACTTTTGCATAAGATAAATCACTAGATAAATCCAAATGTGTTATTGTTACAAATTTAATATCTTCGTCTTTTATTTCAGTCATTAAAATTGAACTGATTTCTTTAACAAGTAAATTTGCAAGTCTTTCTGTTTTAATACTCATTTTAACACCTCTTATTCTGGTATATATACTTTTGTTTTACTTTCGTCTAATTTTACATTTTTTCTTTGTTTTATGTAGTTTAAAGAATTATTAAACAAATCTACTTTGGTTGATTCTTTTATTAAATTAGATACATGACTTAATAGTTCTTTATTATCTTCTATTAATTCTTCAAGTGCACCACTTGCCTTTGTATTTTCTTTACCTTTTTTAATTTCTATGTATGAAGAATTTTCATCTTTTTGATTATATAAGATACATATAGAAATATCATTTACCCTAATTGTTATCTTTGATTCTTCATAAGTCCAAATAAAGAAAAATGAAATTTTATCGTTATCATAATTTATAGAAAAATCTTGTTTTTGTTCTTTAAATGTCTTAACCAAAATATAATCGTCATTTAACATAACGGCACATCTATCTAATATATTTTTATCTGTACTTTTATTTTTTATACCATTATAACAATCAAACTTGTTTTTTCCATCCTTTATATATATATGACACATAGTGTGCATATTTTTTTCTTTTTCTCTTGAATATCTTGGATTTTTTACTATATTTCCAATAAAATACCCATCTTTATCAAGGTAATACAAATTAGATTTTTTTATATCAAATGTACCAACCTTTGTATTACCTTTTTTTATATCTATACTTTCAAATAATGGGATTTCACCTTTTTTTAAATCTATATCATATCCAATAAAATTTAATAATTCTCTTTGTGCTTCTATTATACTTAATAACTTCTCCATAAACTTCCCCCAAAAGTGTATTTATAACTATCTTTTTATTTCAACCATTTCATATGCTTCAATTACATCTTTTTCTTTTATATCATTATAATTTTCAAGAGTAATACCACATTCAAATCCTTTTTTAACTTCTTTAGCTTGATCTTTTTCTTTTTGAATTGTATTAATTGCACCATCATAGACAACAACACCATCTCTTATTAATCTTGCTTTAGCATTTGATTTTACTACTCCGTCTGTTACCATACATCCTGCGATAGTACCTACTTTAGAGAATTTAAATAATTTTCTAACTTCTGCTGAACCAATTACTTTTTCTTCATATTCTGGATCAAGCATACCTTTCATTGCACTTTCCATCTCTTCAACTAATTTATAGATAATATTATGAAGTCTTATATCTACATTATATTCTTTTGCAACTTCTAAAGTTTTTGCATTTGGCCTTACATTAAATCCAATTATAATAGCATCAGATGCATTTGCAAGTACTATATCACTTTCAGTAATTGTACCAACACCACTTCTAATTACATTAACTCTAACACCTTCAACTTCTATCTTAGATAAAGAATTTTTAACTGCTTCTTCTGTTCCTTTAACATCAGTTTTAAGTATTACATTTATTTCTTTTACACCTGATTTAATTTTATCAAATAAATCATCTAGGGAAATTGCTTTATTATTTTTACTATTTTTAAGTTTTGCTTGTTCTTTTCTATTTTCTGCAATAGTTTTAGCTTCTTTTTCTGTTTCAAAAGCCATAAATCTGTCTCCAGATGATGGAACTTCACTTAAACCTGTTATTTCAACTGGCATAGATGGAAGTGCTTCAACTACTTCTCTTCCTAAGTCATCTTTTAAAGTTCTAACTTTTCCATAAGTTGTTCCAACAACAATTGGATCACCTAATCTAAGTGTTCCATTTTGAACAAGTAATGTTACTGTTGAACCAACATTTTTATCAAGTTTTGATTCAATTACTGTACCTAGAGCATATCTATTTGGATTTGCTTTTAATTCACTCATTTCTGAAACAAGTTGAATACTGTCTAATAAATCATCAACACCTTCACCTGTTAATGCAGATATTTTTTGGTATATTACATCTCCACCCCATTCTTCTGGAGTAAGACCACGAGCTGCCATTTCAGTCATAATTTTTTCTGGATTTGCACCTGGTTTATCCATTTTATTTATAGCAACTATTATTGGTACACCTGCAGCTTTAGCATGATCTATTGCTTCTTCTGTTTGAGGCATTACACCATCATCTGCTGCGACAATTATAATAACTATATCTGTTACAGCAGCACCTCTTGCACGCATTTCAGTAAATGCTTCGTGTCCTGGAGTATCTATGAATGTTATCTTCTTACCATTTTTTTCTATTTGATATGCACCAATATGTTGTGTAATTCCACCGAATTCACCAGTTGTAATATGACTATTTCTGATGTAGTCAAGTAAACTTGTTTTACCATGGTCAACATGTCCCATTATAGTTACAACTGCTGGTCTATCTACTAAAGATGCTGGATCATCATTAACTTCAAATTTTTCAAAATTAGTCTTGTCTTGTGATTCGAAGCTCTTTAATGTCTTATCATAATCAATTACAATCATCTCAACATCATCATAACTAAGTGAATTATTTAAACTAGCCATTATACCTAAATTCATTAGTTTTTTTATTACTTCAGTTGGATTAACATTTAATTCTTTAGCAAGTTCGCTAACTGTCATTCCTTCTTTATAAACTATAATATTATCATCATGAGATGCTTCATTTTGCATAAGTTTTTCCTTATTCTTATACATTTGCTTTCTTTTTGCATGCATATCTTCTTTTTGAACTTCAGACTTTTTCTTTAACTTTTGCTTTTTTACAGTATCATCAAATCTAATATGAGATGCACTTGCAAGTTCTTCAGCCTTATCTTCAAGTTCTGCATCTAAATCATAATCCTTTTCTTCAGTTATTTCATCTATATATTCTGGTTCTTCTTCCTCATTCACATTCATAGTTAAAGTATTGTCCAAATCAATTATTTGGTCCTCATCTAACATATCATCTGCATTTTTAATATCATAACCTAATTCTTGTGCTTTTTTAATTACTGCTTCAACTGTAACATTTATATCTAAAGCATATTCTTTAACACTCATCATAAGCTATTCGCCTCCTTTTAATTTTTTCTTTCTAGTTTTTTAGCAAGTGATAATACATCATCTGTTACACTTTCTACTTCTTCCTTTGTAATATCATCTATACCATAACAAACTACTTCTACACCAGCATGATTAAGCATTATTTTGCTTATATCTACTAATTCTTTTTTTGAATACATTCTTAAATAAACGACCTTTTTAATACCTACTTGAATTATTTCCTTTGTGCATTCTGTACAAGGAAACCAAGTTACATAAAGAGTACTGCCTTTTAAATCGTCTAGGCTACCCCTATAATTTAATATTGCATTTCTTTCGGCATGTACTACATAATAGTCCTTAACATCTTTTTTTATTCCTGTTATTTCACCTGTTGATGCCCAGTCAAATGTATCATCATTCATACCTCTTGGAAGACCATTATAACCAACTGATAAAACTTTATTATCAGAATTTACTATACATGAACCTACTCTATTATGTGGATCCTTACTTCTTGCAGATATCAAAAGCGCATTCATCATAAAATATTCGTCCCAAGATAAATAGTTTTCTCTTTTATCTGACAAAATATTACCCCCTAATACCATTTTTATTGATTTATTATTTCTTCAAGCTTTTCATACACACTATCATCAATAGTAGTTTCTAAATGTTTATCTAAAACCTTTGATTTTCTTGCTTTATTTAAAACATCTATATCCTTTTTAATGTATGCACCCCTACCATTTGCTTTACCTGTTAAATCAACAAAAACTTCATTTTCATTATTTTTGACAACCCTAATTAAATCTTTTTTTTCTAATTTTTCTTTTGTTACAACGCACGTTCTAAGTGGTATTTTTTTATTTTTCATTAAAAACCTCCTTATGCTTCGTAATATTTATAAATATTTATTCCTTCTTCTTGAACTTGTTCTCTTGTTTTTACATCAATTTTGCATTTTGTAAGTCTTGCGGCAAGTTTAACATTTTGTCCTTTTTTACCAATTGCTAATGATAAATTATCTCCTTCTGCAACTGCTAATGCTTCACTTTTCTTATCATCTAATATATATACTTCAACATCTTTTGCTGGAGATAAAGCATTTTTAATAAATTGAACTAAATCTTTGCTATACTCTACAACATCAATTTTTTCACCATTAAGTTCCTTAGAAATATTATTAATTCTTATTCCTTTTTCACCAATACAAGCACCTACTGCATCTACTTTTTCATTTTCTGAATAAACTGCTATTTTACTTCTGCTTCCTGGGTCTCTTGCAACGCTATAAAGAATAACTATTCCTTCATTTAATTCTGGAATTTCTTTTTCTAATAATCTTTTTACAAATCCATAATGACTTCTTGAAAGAAGTATAACTGGGCCACCTTTTTGACCAAGTTCTATTTTTGAAACATATACTTTAACTTGTGAACCCATTACTAATTCTTCACCAGGAATTATTTCTGATTTTGGAAGAATTCCGTGTGC
>FR893547.1:0-56350 GCA_000433675.1 Clostridium sp. CAG:433 | reverse complement strand
AGATCTACATAATAATTTTGTTTATCTTCTCTTGCTAAAGTACCTACCATTAATTCTCCTTCTTTGTCTTCGAATTCTTTCATGATACTTTCTCTTTCTGCTTCACGAACTTTTTGTGTAAATACTTGTTTGCAAGTTGATGCTGCTACTCTACCAAAATCTTTTGGTGTTACTTCTTCTTCAATAACATCTCCTACTTTTAAATGGTTAGGGTTATCTCCTAATTCTTCTAGTAAGATTTGTGCATCTTCTTCATCTTCCATATTTATTTCGTCAACAACTACCTTGTATGCAACTACTTTTATTTCTCCTGTTTCTCTATCTATTTTTACTTTACTATTTGTTGCATTATTATTTTTTTTGAAGGCTGCATGAAGTGCTGTTTCCATATAATCAAATATTTCATCTTCACTAATGCCTCTTTCTTTAGCAAGCGCTTTAACTGCTCTTATAAAATCTAATCCGTTCATCTTATTCTCCTCCTTTTGAGCATACATTTAATACATAACTTTCTTCTATTAAATCTGCTTCATCTAATATTGGATTAACTATATTAGTTGCAAGCACACATGTATCTATATCAACATATGGCTTTTTATCTATAATTATATATAGATTTTTTACTCCTTCTTCATCTTCATATAAAACATCTACAATGTCTATATTTTCTTTTTTTAATGGTTCAACTAACATCTCTTTTATTTTTTCAAGCATATATACCTCCCATTATATATAAAGAGCGAGGTTTTTTGCCTCACTCTTTGCTGATGAGTTAATTATATCATAATTTTTTAACTTTTACACCCTTTTAATCGATTTTTTTGTTATAATTATAAAGAAAGTAGTGATAAAAACATGAATAAAGATAAATATATTAAAATTACAAAGAACGTGATTATGTTCTTTATGTATTTTTTGTGGCAAATAGTACCTATACTTTTTTTAGAAATTGTGGGACTTGATTCTAGTAAATTTAATTTATTCCAAAAAAACTTATATTTAATTTTGTCAAATCTATCATATTTAATTATTGTTGTTTTAGTCTATTATAAGGAACTAAAACTAGATTTAAAAATATATAAGAAAAACTTTAAAGAAATCTTTATAAAATATTTGCCAGTTTATGTTCTAGGAGTTGTATTAATGGGAGTTACTAATACAATCATTTCTGGATTTACAAATATGAATATTTCAAGTAATGAATCAAGTGTAAGAGAATATATAAAATTACTTCCTATATATATGAGTTTTTCAACAGTAATTTATGCACCTATTGTAGAAGAAATTACATTTAGAAAAATTATAAAAAATATAGTAGATAATAAATATTTATTTGTAATAGTAAGTGGGGTCATGTTTGGAATGGTACATTTAAATATTAATCCTAGTATAAATGACTATTTAATGATTATTCCTTATATTGTTATGGGTCTCGATTTTGCTTATATATATAGTAAAACAGACACAATATTTTCAACTATTGGATTTCACATGTTACATAATTTAATACTTTTAATTATACAGTTTATTGGTGGTTAAGGAGGTTAATATGAAAAAGAAAAAAAAGAATAAAATGGATGATACATCATATGATATTGAAATAAAATATTCAGATGATTTTTTAGATGAAGACGATGATAATGATGATGAGTTTACTAACGACGAAAAAAGAAAACCAAGCATTTTTAGAAAAATATTTTTTGCACTTATATTAATTATTGCATTAACTATAATATACTCTAGATATATTGCAACAAGTGGTCTTACTATAAAAGAATATCCAATAGAAAGTGATAGTATAACAGAATCGATTAATGGATTTAAAATTGCACACTTTTCAGATGTACATTATGGTAGAGTAATAAAATTAGATGAACTAAAAAATTTAGTCAAAGAAATTAATCTAACCAAACCTGATATTGTTGTATTTACTGGAGATTTAGTTGATAAAACAAAGAAATTAAGTGATAATGATATTAACAATATAATCACAGAATTATCAAAAATAGATAGTAAGTATGGAAAATATTATGTTACTGGAGAACACGATGTTAAACTAGATAAGTATTACGAAATTATGGATTCAGCCGGGTTCAATAATTTAGATAACAAATTTGATATTATATATAAAGATATAAATAGTTCAATTTTAATAACTGGTCTTTCTGTTAAGCCGGATGAAAGTTTTATTGATAAAGTTATAAATGAAAATAAAGTAAATTATAAGGTAAATATTATGCACTATCCTGATGAATTTGACAATATAAAAAAATATAACTATGATTTAGTACTTGCCGGTCACTCACATAATGGACAAATTGCATTACCTGTTTATGGAGCAGTTATAACTCCAGAAAACGCTAAAGAATACTATAAACCATATTATAAAATCGATAATACTTCATTTTATATATCAAGTGGTGTGGGTACTACAAAATTTGATTATAGATTTTTGAATAAACCATCATTTAATCTTTATAGAATATTAAAAAAATAGGAATAAATCCTATTTTTTTAGTTCTTCAATACATTTAAGTAATGTTTTAGCATTTGGTCCTAATATAATTTTTAATTGGTTATCAATTTCTACTATACCTTTTGCACCCATTTTTTGAATTGCTTCTTTATTAACTTTCGATACATCATTAAGTGTTACTTTAAATCTAGACATATTAACTTCCATCGCAATAATATTATCTTTACCACCTAAATAATCAACTAATTTATTTGATTCTATGTAAAAATCCTTTTTGTTTGCTTTTAACACTATTATAACTATAAAAATTAACACTGCTAAAATTATTAAATATTGATAATTCATTATGTTCATATCAATTAAATATTCAAAATTCATTATATTCATACTAATCACCTATTATAATTATACTATAATTTATCAAAAAAACAAGCAATAAACCTACACTTTTAATAAACTTACGAATATCTTATAGTAGAAAATATAATAAAAGGGGTGGAATATATTATGTGTAAAAACAATTGTAACTGCATTAGTGATATATTAAAAGTTATTTATTTATTACAAAAAAATGCTGATCAAGAGGAAGATTGTATTTTAAGTTGTGACAAACCTAGTTTAGGCCAATTCTCATGCTTATATTACAACACAAGACCAGTTATGCTTTATACTTGTATGAGTAATGGTGCAACTCCATGGAGCGCACCAACATCTAGAGTTGCAGAACCAACTACTACTTCGTCAGTATTTAGAGTTGAAAAAATAGATAACTGCTGCTGCACATTTAGAGTTTTAATCGCAAACGAAGATGGAACATACACTGCAACTGAATCATTCTTTACAATGAACTTAGAATGTATTTGTAGTATTAGATGTTTAGGTGATACATTTATAGAAAACGTTTAGTCTAAAAAGTCAATTTGGCTTATTTTACTAACATCTATAAGTTCATCATCTATCGTTATGAGACTATTATTGGTTCTTCCGATAATAGTCTTTTCTTGTGTGGTTCCATCAGTTAATTTTATTGATACATTTGCTTTGTAAACAAAATTTGGTGATGAAAATACATCTTTTATTTGTCTATTAACGCTTTTACCATTAAGATTTGTTCTTTGTTCTTTTTGTATTTCTTCTTTTTCTTCTTGTAAACTACTTGATACTAATGACTGTTTTTGATTTTGATTAGTATTTTTTACTATCCCCTTATAAATATTTGGTAATTTCTTTTTCATTTTAACACTCCTTTTTATAAATTTTATGCTTAATGTGACAAATATTTACCAAATAATTGTTTATACTAAAAATGGTGATTTATATGAAAAAAGATAAAAAAAGCTTTTATTTGAATACAAAGATTGTTATTCTTATATTAATATTTATGATTATAAGTTTACTTAGTATATATAGCAGTCAAAAATTATTATCTTCAAGTTATAACAATTTATACATAAAACAGTTAATATGGTATATTATTGGATTCATTATTATGTGGATAATTTATAAATCAAAGAATACATTTATATATGATCACTCTTTTTTACTCTATATAATCGGAAATATTTTACTTGTACTGGTTTTATTTATTGGTACTGAATCAAATGGCGCAAAATGTTGGTTTAAAATACCGGGAATTGGATATTTTCAACCAAGTGAATTTGTTAAAATATTTATGATTTTAGTCCTCGCCAATGTATTAGATAGATTTAATAAAGAACATAAAAAAAATACATTCAAAAATGAATTGAAAGTTATTTTAAAATCTTTTTTGATTGTTTTGGTGCCTTCTATTCTTGCATTTCTAGAACCTGATACAGGTATAATATTTATTTTTTTGTCTATTTTAATGGTGATGCTTTTTTCTTCTGGAATAAGACTTAGGTGGTTCATATGCTTTTTTATTATAGTTGGTGGGTTACTTTCTGGATTTCTTGTTCTGTTCTTTAACTATAAAGATCTTTTTATAAGTATATTTGGTACTAACTTTTTTTATAGAATGGACAGACTTTTAGATTGGAAGAATGGTGCGGGAATGCAACTAACTAATGCACTTGCTGCGACAGGTAGTGCGGGACTTTTTGGATATGGTTTTGGTAATACTCCAATATATTTTCCAGAGCCTCAAACTGATTTTATTTTTTCTGTTTTCGCAAGTAATTTTGGTTTTATTCCTGCGATGGTATTAATTTTACTTATTTTATATTTTGATATGCAAATAATTAAAGTAGCACTTTCCAAAACAGGAAAGTATAGGTATATTGTGTGTGGAATTTTGGCAAAGCTTTTATTTCAACAAATTCAGAATATAGGAATGAATATAGGTTTATTACCAATAACTGGTATAACCTTACCTTTTATAAGTTATGGAGGGTCAAGTTTAATGAGTTATATGATTGTAATTGGAATAATATTAAACATAAGCTCCACAAAAGTATAAAAAAAGTGTACAATTTTAATAATTATGTACACTTTTTCTTTTAGTATTAAAAAAATCCTTAATGAGTAAGGATTGATTAACATTATGGTGGAGCTTAGGGGACTCGAACCCCTGACCCTCTGCGTGCAAGGCAGATGCTCTAGCCAACTGAGCTAAAGCCCCAAGACTACTTGCAAAAAATCATTGCAAATAGATTATAGCATATTAACGATACAAAAGTCAACTAGTTATTTTCACTTAATTTACTTTCTACTACTTTACATAGTCTATCAAACTCATCTTCATCATCAATGCTTACAAGCATATCACCTTCATCAGTAGTTTGAATTTCAAATATATAATAACTTTCTCCATCATCTAAATCGCTTACAATTGCATAACTTTTGTCGTTATCATCAAATGATCCAACAACTTGAACATTTACTTTTTCACCATTAACATCTTCCATTTCAAGTACCATTGGTTCATCATGGCAGCAATCACAAGAATCATCGCAATGTTCTTTATCGCAACCACATTCACATTTCTTTTCTTCTATATTTTCCATTTTTCCCTCCACAATATGTATTATACCATAAAGAGTATAAATATTATACATAATAAAAAAATATTTTTAAACTATACTATCTTTTATTTTTAATTCTTCCAGAAATTTCGTTAAAATCATTTGTACTTAAATGATCTGGTTTTAGTAATAAATACGGTTCAATTTCTAGTGCATTAGCAATTGCCTCTATTTTACTAAGACTTGGAGAAAATTTTCCTCTTTCCAAAGCACTAATATATTTTGCTGTCAAGTTAGAAAGCTCAGCAAGTTGCTCCTGAGTATAATTTTTATTAAATCTATACCATTTCAAATTTATTGCAAAACATTCCTTTAATATATACTTATCTAAAGTACTTACATCCATAACATCACCACTTTTAATTAAGTATACTTATATTTTTTATTAATAACACCTAGTCAAAAGCGATATAATCTGTTATAATTATACTGGTGGTTAACAATGAATAAAAAAAGTATTGAAAATGAGGCAAAAAGAATTTCAAATGAACTTCTAAAAAAAAATAAATATAATGAAAGTTTTGACAATCTTATCAGCTCCTTAATTAACAAAAAGTATATTAATAACATTTCTACTATTTCATATAATGTTACAAAAATTATGTCGAGTTATATTGAAATTGTATCGATTAATCCTTTTGTCTATAATTATTACAAAAATCTCAAAAAATGAGATTTTTTTATTTTTTTAGGGGATTTTGCGAAACAGATGGATAATAAGATATATAGGAGGTAATTTTTATGAATAATGATATATTAGCATTAAAAGAAAAACTTGATAAAATTAAAAATTTGGGCTGGATAGAATGTGAAAACAAAAATAAGAGCGTAACAGGAAAAACTCTTGAAAATTTGCTAGAAATAAATCCTGATAATTTTGAAATACCTGATTACAATACCGTTGAGATTAAATCAAAAGTAAGTAAAAGAGAAAATTATATTGATTTATTTTGTGCAACACCTGATAGTTATGTGCTTGAAACAAAAAGACTATATGATAAATATGGCTACTTAGATAGTAATAATTATAAAATTCTTAATTTCGTTTTATATGGAGAATTTTTAAAACCAATAAATAATGAATATTCTGCAAAATTACGAATCGATTACAAAAATAAAAAAGTAATAATGGAGGTATATAACAAAGATAATGAATTGATAGATAATTTATCATCATGGTCTTTTGAATTGTTAGAAGAAAAATTATGTAGAAAGTTAAACTATGTATGTTTAGTAGAGGGTGACAAAAAATTTTCACATAATGCACTATATGTTAGATACGACAAATATAAGTTTTTTAAATTAAAAAAATTCAGTGATTTTATCCAATTATTAAAACGAGGACAAATTAGAATATCATTTACACTAGGAATATATAAAAGTGGTAGTAAATCAGGTAAAATGCATGATCATGGAACACAATTTAGCATAAGAAAAGAAAATATGAAACT
This sequence comes from Clostridium sp. CAG:433, assembly GCA_000433675.1. Lineage (GTDB taxonomy): Bacteria > Bacillota_I > Bacilli_A > RF39 > UBA660 > CAG-433. The sequence goes on along the minus strand of FR893547.1, from coordinate 49,421 downwards.
TTTATTTGATGAAATTGAACTATAATAATTTAAGAAACAAAAGGTCAGGTCAATTTGATAAATGTTTTGGGACAGAAAAAAAAACAGACTATAAAGCCTGTTTGATTACTAAATGGTCGGGAAGACAGGATTTGAACCTGCAACCTCATGGTCCCAAACCATGTGCACTGCCAAGTTGTGCTACTTCCCGATAATATATGGTGCGCCCGAAGGGATTCGAACCCCTGACCTTTTGGTTCGTAGCCAAACGCTCTATCCAGCTGAGCTACGAGCGCATTCATCGGACCTAATAAACATAAATGGTGGCTCCGGGCAGAATCGAACTGCCGACACGAGGATTTTCAGTCCTCTGCTCTACCGACTGAGCTACAGAGCCAAAAAAAATAATGGCGGTTCCGACGGGACTTGAACCCGCGATCTTCTGCGTGACAGGCAGACGTGTTAACCACTACACCACGGAACCAGAAATACTCAAATTGCTATTTAAGTATACTAAATTTTTTAGGTAATTGTCAACACTTATGTGATTTTTTTCTTATTTTTAGACAAATAATTTGTTAATAGGAAGGAAATTACCATAAAAATCATTGATAAAATACCCCTAAAACTAAATTCAAGCCCTGGAAATATAGATAAAGTAGAACCACACACAAATCCAATTATAATACTATATGTTAAAGATAAACGTTTATTAAACAAATAATTTACAACCTTAATTAATATTATTGCTCCAACAATTATACCAATTATAAAAGGTATTAAAGATATCCATTCAAAATAAGATAAACTAAACGGACTAGATAACATTAACAACACCTTCTCATACATTCCAAGTAACATCATAAAAAACGAACTGCTTATGCCTGGAATAATTTTACCAGAAATATATAAAATACCTGCTATAAAAAGTTTTATAGGATTTAAATCAGAAACATTATCATAACTAATAACACTTGGAATTACAATAAGTAATAATGAAAAAATAACAGAAAAAATTAAAGGTTTCATTTTAAGAACCCCACCCTTATCTTTTAACTCATTAACAAGAATAGGAACTCCACCAAATATCAATCCTATAAATATATATTTCATTTGAAATTCGTAATATTCATATATTTTAAGAAGTATATTACCAAAAATAACCACTCCAACCATAATTCCAATAATTACAGGAAATAATATAATGATTTTTTTTAATGCTTTTATACTAAAATCATTAAGCACAGTTAAAACTTTATCATAAATACCAACTAGTATTGCTATTGCAGACCCACTAACGCCCGGTAAAACAACTCCTATACCTATTAATATTGAAACAAGAAAACTATACATTCTTTCTTTCCTTCTTTAAAAATTTTTTTACATCATATCCACTATCATATATAATCCTATCTACACCAATATTTTTCAATCTCTTAATTTCTGATTTACCTAAAACACCCCATGCACTTACAATAAAATTATTGTTTTTAAGTTTTGTAACCTCATCTTTGCTAAGACAAATTGCAGTACAAAGTACATGGTTCAGTTTTATATTTTTACAATCTTTAATAATCGAATCATTGACATCATATATCAACCAACCAAGTTTAATTGAATTATCCATTTCTCTTATTTTTTTCAGCAAATTATATTTAAACGATATAAGCACGACATTTTTCAAGCTATATTGTTTTAATGTATCTACAATAAGTTTTTCATAACCTGTTTCTTTTAATTCAATATATATATTTACATTTCTTTCAGAAAAGTTTTTCAAAAACTCAGTCAACTTAACAATTTTTTCACCTTTATAATACTCATCACCAAAATCCATATTTAATAATTCATCAAATGTATAATCTGACACTTTACCGCTATAATTAGATGTTCTATCAACAGATTTATCGTGTATAAGTACAAGTACATCATCTTTTGTTTTTCTTAAATCGGTCTCTATACCATCACTACCTACTAAATATGCTAAATAATAGGCACTCATGGTATTTTCAGGAGCATATTTTGATTCACCTCTATGAGAATATACTTTCATTTTATCACCTATTATATAATATGATGAAAATAAAAAAAAAAGACTGAGCAGTCTTCATTAATCAATATTGGTTGCGGGAGTAGGATTTGAACCTACGACCTTTGGGTTATGAGCCCAACGAGCTGCCAGACTGCTCCATCCCGCGATGTAAAAAATTAGTGGCGGAGAAAGAGGGATTCGAACCCCCGCGCCGGTTACCCGACCTCCTGGTTTTCAAGACCAGTCCCTTCAGCCAGACTTGGGTATTTCTCCATAATGGTGCCTCAGGCCGGACTTGAACCGGCACGTGATTTAACTCACGCAGGATTTTAAGTCCTGTGCGTCTACCAATTCCGCCACTAAGGCAAGCACCAATTATGTCCAATATCACTGGACTTCTTAATTGTATAATAAAATTAATAATTTTTCAAGTCTTTTTTTTATTTTCTTCTAATTTTTATACAAAAAAATAAATAAAAACTCACATTACTGCGAGTTTACTTACTAAATGGTGTCCTGTATGCGACTTGAACGCATGACCCTTTGATTAAAAGTCAAATGCTCTACCAACTGAGCTAACAGGACATATACAACACAAACATGGCTGCCTAGGCTAGATTCGAACTAGCGCATGTCAGAGTCAAAGTCTGATGCCTTACCACTTGGCTACTAGGCAAGCTATGGTGGGGAGAAGTGGATTCGAACCACTGAACCCTAAGGAGCAGATTTACAGTCTGCCGCGTTTAGCCACTTCGCTATCTCCCCAAGTGGTGCCGAAAACAGGAATTGAACCCGTAACCTACTGATTACAAGTCAGTTGCTCTACCAATTGAGCTATTTCGGCATAAATGGTGGACTCTACAGGACTCGAACCTGTGACCCCCTGCTTGTAAGGCAGGTGCTCTAACCAACTGAGCTAAGAATCCAGTGACATTGACATGATTAAATATAACATTGATATTTGAATTTGTCAATGGAATTTTAAAAATTTTTTAATTATTTGTTCAATTTATTATTTTCTTCGCAAGAAATCTCTTCCATTTTACTAGAAATCCACTCCGGAAGTATCTCGTCAAACAAATCAAATCCTAAATTTGTACCAGACAATTTAGTTCGTTTTCTTTTTTTAGTTTTTCCATTTTTACCTAAAATCATACTTAATTTTATTTGTTTTTTTTCTTCATCCACATCTAAAATTCTTACCTTTTTTTTATCGCCAATTTTAAATACATCATTTATATCCTTTATAAAAAGGCCATTAATCTCTGATATATGGATGAGTCCACTATACTCATTATCCACCTTTGCGAATGCGCCATAAGGTTTTAGTGCTGTAATTTCAACTTCAATTATTTCATCTTTTTTATACAACATAATGCACCTCTTACATTTTTTATTATAACATATATTATCTTTTTTTATAATTATCTTTACTACTTTTTAAAATATATGTATAATTTATTTGGAGGTTTACTATGAAAGTTGAAGATCAAATAAAAGAAATTATAGAAAAAATTAGACCATTTTTAATAAACGATGGTGGAGATGTGGAATTTGTTAAATTCGAAAATGGTACTGCATACGTCAAAATGGTAGGTAACTGTGCAAACTGTTTATATTCTGACCTAACTATGTCAGAAACAATAGAAACAATATTAACATCAGAAATACCAGAAGTCATAAAGGTAGAAGAATACAGAGATTAATTTTTATCCTGTAACCACTCAATAGGTTCTAAACGAACCTTTTTTTCATATAAAATAAATTTATATATAGTATTTAAAAGTGATTCATACTCATCAGTTCTATCAATTATATTTATAACAAGTTCTTCACTTTTACCATTATTAATTATATCATCATATATATCAAAATAATAAGTCGGAAATAAAAGTCTTCCAAGTAAAAGAATATATTCATTTTTATTTAAATTTGCCATATTAAAATATGACTTTAAATCATATAAGTTTAACGTTTTATTATAAAAAGTTTCCTTTATAAATTCAGCAACATCCCTTACCCTGCTATCAACAACAAAATTTAATGGATCATAAAAATTTAAACTTCCTCTTTCCTGATATATTCTTTTATGACTTACAACCAAATTTACATTAGTTTTAGAATCTAAATTATTAACAAGATAACTAATAGCATTTTCACCCATTCCAATAAAATAACTTAAACTATCACACAACAATGGATATTTTTTCCCCACCTGACTAATCTGGTATTCATAATAATCTATTTTTTCACTCCATAATTTTATCCAATCATTCCTTACCAAACTTTTATCACATTCTATATTAACAGTCATATTTTGAATATAATTTATGTCATTCAAAAATACCTTATCATTTTTATACTTACAAAGCTTAATTAAAACATATGAAATACCATTTACTACAGTTATAATACTTTTATCTTTGTTTAAAACAAGTTCATGAACAAGACATTTTCTCTTTTTCATTTCAAGATTAAGCTTATATATACCCTGTACATCATCATATGGTCTATTTAATGGTACAAAATAATATTCGTCACCACCATAATAAAAATAATAACAATTGTCTTTTTTTATAAGTTCATCTAAAAAAATATTGTAATAAAAATTAATGGTATTCTTCATACTTTCACCTACATAAATATATGATTAAATACACAAAAAAAGAAGCATTATCTTGCTTCTTCTATTGCTCTTGTTTCTCTTATTACAGTTATTCTTATTGTACCAGGATATTGCATTTCATTTTCAATTCTATCTTTAATATCACGTGCAACCTTAATAGATGTTAATTCATCCATCTCTTCAGGTTTTACAATAACTCTTAAATCTCTTCCAGCCTGCATTGCAAATGATTTTTCTACACCATCAAATGAATTTGCAATTTCTTCTAATTGTTGCAATCTCTTTACATAATTTTCTAAAGAATCATTTCTAGCACCAGGTCTTGATGCACTAATTGTATCTGCAATTGCAACTAATGAAGAAATAACACTTGTTGCAGGAGTATCACCATGGTGTGATGCAATCGCATTTATTACAACTTCATCTTCGTCATATTTTCTTGCAATCTTTTCCCCAATTTCTACATGGCTTCCCTCAGCCTCAAAATCGATTGCCTTACCAATATCATGAAGTAACCCTGCTCTCTTAGCAAGTGAAACGTTTTCCCCAACTTCTGCAGCTAAAAGTCCTGCTAAATTAGCAACTTCAATAGAATGTTGTAACGCATTTTGACCATAACTTGTTCTAAAATGTAATTTACCTATAATTTCAACTAATTCAGGATCAATTTTAGATATTCCAAGTCCAAATATTGCTTCCTCACCTTTTTCAATGATTTTTGCATTTATTTCTTTACATGTCTTATCATATACTTCTTCAATTCTACCTGGATGTATTCTTCCATCCTTTATTAAATTTTCAATTGTAACCTTTGCAATCTCTCTTCTAAGTGGATCAAAACTAGAAAGTACTATTGTTTCTGGTGTATCATCAATAATTAAATCAACACCTGTTACGGCTTCAATTGTTCTTATATTTCTTCCTTCTCTACCAATAATTCTACCTTTCATATCATCATTTGGTAAATTAATTACTGATATTGTAGCCTCATTTGTAACATCTGACGCATATTTTTGCATTGCAAGTGTTAATAAATTTTTGGCCTTTTTATCAACGTCAAGTTTTGCTTCTGCTTCTTTGTCTTTTATATATGCTGCAATTTCCTTAGTCATTGATTCTTCAACATGTTTCATGACCATTTTTCTTGCTTCTTCTTTAGAAAATCCAGAAATCTTTTCTAGTTTTTCAAGTTGCTCTTTTAAAACCCCATCAGTTTTCTCTTCTAACGCCTGAATATCCTTTTGTCTTTGTACTAAATTGTTTTCTTTTTCTGATAATAAATTTTCTCTATCTTGAAGAATTTGATCTCTTCTATCTATACTATTTTCTCTTTGTTGTAATCTATCCTCTAAATCTTTTACTTCAAGTTTTTTCTCTTTAACTTCTCTATCTACGTCTTGTTTTAATTTATATTGTTCTTCTTTTATTTCTAAGATAGTATCTCTTTTTAATTTTTCTGCTTCTTTTTTTGCCTTTTCAATTATATTATCAGATTTCTTTTCTTTTGACTTCATTATAAGTACTGCACCAAATATTGTTAGTAGTGCGCCAAAAATCAATCCAAGAGTAGAAAATAATAATTTTTCCATATTTTCCCTCCATGATTTTAATTTATATATATTAATATTATTTAATCTATATATACTTTTAGTATAAAGTTTATTTCAAATAAAGTCAATAGCGATAATTTTTTAACAAAAATAATTATTTATATTTTTAGAACAAATTACAACCAATAAGAATTATACAAATATGTTTTTAGAGTTCAATAAAAGAAAAACAATTACGATCTGTAATTGTCATCATTTTTATCTTCTAAGCCATTTTTAATACCCTTTGTAATATCTTTTGCAATAGAACCAGCTGCATTTCCAATAGTTGGTGCCATTTCATCAATGCTTTCTTTAGCAACAGGCATAGTTTGTTGTGTTGTAAATGCAAGAATATGTCTTCTTTTTGCAAAAGTAAGGACTGAAACAAAAATCATAAATGTTGCAATACAAATAAATGCACCAAACATGATTGAAGTTCTATTTGAAAATTCGCTTATACTATTTTTAGCAGCACAATAATCTTTAGTTATAGAATTATTTTTATATTCAGCAAATTCGCAATTTGAAAAAATAGGATCAAGTGCATTAGTTATAATATATAAATCATATTTTTCACCATCAGTATATTTTGAACTTTTATCATACTCTATTCCCTTGCTTATAAGTTCATTTCTTTTTTCTTCAAGATTTTTTTCCAAAACATCAACTTTAGAAGTCGCTGGCTTTGCAATACCACGATATATTAAAAAACCACCTATAAATAAACCAACTACTAAAATTAATATTGCAAATACAGTAATACCTTTCTCAGTTTTTTGATATTTCTCTTCATTTAAATATTTTTTCTCATCCATACAATTAACTCCTTCCATCATTATAATAATACAACATTTTTATTTTTTTTACTAGTATAATCACAAATTACTAAAAAATATACACTAATAACTTTTTTAAATTTATGAATTATATTTTATAAAGAATATCAATCACATTTCATACAATTTAATGAGGAGTTTTACTATGAATTTAATACCAAACATACCACCAAAATTATTTTCATTAAGCGCTGTTGCAGTTGGTTATTTATTAATAGATGATACAACAGCAAACGAACAAAATGCACTTGGAAACTGGCTTATGCTTGTCGCACAAATTCTTTGTACAAATGCTTTTTATAAGCAAGTTATGCAAGAGCGTGGCCTTAATAATACTAAAAATGATAGTGAACAAACAATAGTTATGATGCAAAAAATGATGGATGCTCTGCAAAAAGAAATTGACGAAATAAAAAAAGGAAATTAATTCCTATTTATTTGTATTATGATAATAATTAAATTCAGAAAGTTCAATTGAAAGTGCTTGTAAGTCATCCGCATCATAAACTTCTTCAAGTGCTGTTTCTACTTCGTACATTAAAGACTTTATATCATTAAATTTTTTATAATCAATTTCATATCTTTTTAAAATTTCTATCTGTCTATTCGATAAATATAAATTATCACTTATTTTATTAAGTTTATTATCATAAATCGCTTTTGTTGCAATTTCATTTATTTCTTCATCACTATACATATTATTTATCCTTTAATTCATACTTTTTCACAGAATCAAGTATTTTTCCTTTATCCTCTGATACACTTATATTACAAATTTCATTTTTTAATATATTAAAAATCACATTGTTAGCATTTATCTGATAAATTAAATCGTAAGGTAATTTATTGATATCATGATTTTCCAAATACTTTTTTATGTATCCTAAATCATAATTATCACATTCTACTCCCATAGCTAAGAATTCATCTTTATAAAATTCATTTGTCTTTTCCATATAATTTACCACTAAAACACTATTTTTAATCATTTCTAAAATAATTTTTTCAGCAGATTTTTTATCAACTAATAAAAGTGTATGTAAGAATATTGCAGATTCATTTAATAAATCTACTATAGGATATCTAGAATTCATGCAAGATAATACCTTTTTACCAATATATTTCGCATCTACATCTTTATTGTAATTCTAAATCAGAATCAAATAAAGTATTTATTCTTTTAATATTATCAATATCATTTTCACTTAGACATTTTCTTCTAAGAATTTTATGAAAGGCACTAGATTTATTAAATTCTATCATTTCTTTCATTGCTAAAGAAAATAATTCTTTTGAAGAGGAAATTTTATCGTTAAATTCGTCAAAAGATGATATATTTTTTAACATTTCAAATACTTCACCATCAAAATCAGATAATGTATTACATTTTTCCATCAATGCATATTTTGAATATAAATCATTATATGCAGTAATTTTAAGCATTGTATCAAGGACTTTAGCAATTTTACCTTCATCAGTATCTAAAGAACCTTTTGCTTTTATACAAAATGCTCCATCTTTATATAAATTTGGTCCAAAATTATTTTTTAAATTCTCATTTAACCTATTTATGCTTTTTCTCATTTCTTTATTATAATTCATATTAATTCCCCCTTTAAAAACATCAACTAACTGGCTAGTATAGATTATATTGCTTATTTTGTCAAATTAGATACAGCTTTTATTATAGCAATTTTACCATATTCATAAGTTAAAGATCCTTGCATATATGCAATATACGGTTTTCTAATTGGTCCATCACAAGAAAGTTCTATTGAGGAACCTTGTGTAAATGTACCAGCCGCCATTATTACTTTATCTTCATACCCAGGCATATCCCATGGCATAGGAATAGCAAATGAATCTACTGGTGATGCCATTTGAATACCTTGACAATACTTAATTAAATCTTCTTCTTTTCCAAATTCAATATTTTGAACAATATCTGCTCTTTCATCATTATATCTTGGTTCTACTTTATATCCTAATTCTTCTAATACTTTACTTGCAAGCACCGCAGTTTTAAGTGCTGATGCAACTACACTTGGCGAGAAAAATAACCCCTCTAAAATTTGTTTATTAATACCAAGGGTTGGACCTACTTCCCTACCTTCACCTGGAAGCGTTAATCTTTCACCCGCTAAATCTACTAATCTTTTTTTACCAACGATATAAGCACCATTAGGAGCAATTCCTCCACCTAAATTCTTTATAAGTGAACCAACTATTATATCCGCACCCATTTCAATTGGTGAAACTTTGTCTACAAACTCACAGTAACAATTATCAACCATGATAATTACATCTTTATCATACTTTCTAATTAAATCTACTACTTTTTTTATTTTTGAATTTGATATACTTTTTCTTGTAGAATATCCCTTTGATCTTTGTATTTCAATTAACTTTATTTTTGATTTGTTTAATCTTTCTTCTATTTTTTCATAATCAAAATCATCATTAATTAAATCGATTTGTTCATAATTTACACCAAATGATTTTAATGAGCTATCATTTGGAACAATACCTATAACTTCATGAAGTGTATCATAAGGAAGTCCACTTATACTAAGCATTGTGTCACCTGGTCTTAAATACGCAAATAAAGCAACTGTAAGAGCATGTGAACCCGATATAAATTGACTTCTAACAAGAGCATCCTCTGCTCCAAAAATTTCAGCATATATCTTTTCTATTACATCTCTACCAATATCATCATATCCATAACCTGTTGTTTGTGAAAAATGTGCTTCTGATAATTTATTGTTCCAAAAAGCATTTAAAACTTTTAAGCTATTATATTCACAAATTTCATCTATTTTTTTAAACTCTTTATCTAATTCTTTCTCTGAATCATTTACTAATTTTATTATTTTTTCGTCCATACTAATCCTCCAACTCTATTATCATACCACTTTTAATCTGTTCATCTTTTATAATATTAATTATTTGTTTTGATACATCTTCTACTGTGAATAATTTTTCTTGACCAATTCTTTTAAGTTCACTATCTAAAAATTCTGGATTCATCTCCCTTATGCTTTCTGTATCAATCCACCCAGGCATAACTGAAATTACCTTTACATTTTTTAATGCAAGAGATAATGTTTTAGTTAATGAATTAAGTCCCGCCTTACTCGCACAATAATCCATACTTATATCATTATATGTACTAACAGCATCTTTTGATGAGATATTAACAATCATGCCATCATTCATATATTTATATGCATATTTTGAAACAAGAAAAGGCCCAACCAAATTTGTTTCAAGTACTTTCATAAATTCTTCTTTTGTTTTATTATAAATATAATTATCCTGTGCATAAGCAGCATTATTTATAATAATATCTATCTTACCAAAGTTATCCACAATATAACTTATTGCATGTTTTATAGAATCTTCATCTGTTACGTCACATTTAACACTTAATGCTTTTACATTGTATTTTTCTTCTATATATTTTTTTAGGCACTCAGCCTTTTCCTTGCTATTATTATATCCAATTACTACATTACATCCATTTTTTGATAACTCCTCTACTAAACCTTTTCCAAGTCCAATAGACGAACCAGTTACAAAAACCACTTTTTTATTCAAATCCAAGAATACCACATCCTTAAGAAATATTATATCATTATTTACACAGAAAAAAAAGAACTGTTAGAAGTGAAATATAAGCAAAGTATTATCACTTTCAAAATAGTTCTTTTATTTTTTTACTCACCATTATCAAACTGTGAATTATATAGATTTGCATAAAATCCATTTTCTCTAATTAATTCATCATGGTTTCCTTGTTCAATTATATTACCATCTTTCATAACAAGAATTAAATCAGCATTCTTTATTGTTGATAATCTATGTGCGATTATGAACGATGTTTTACCTTCTGATAATTTATCCATTGCTTTTTGAACAAGTTCTTCTGTCCTTGTATCAACATTACTTGTTGCTTCATCAAGTATTAATAATGGTTTATGATCTATCATACCTCTTGCAATTGTTAGAAGTTGTCTTTGCCCTGATGAAACACTATCAATATCAGATAAAACAGAATCATAACCATTTGGAAGTGTTTTAATAAAGTGATGTACTCCAACTTTTTTACATACATCAATAACTTCTTCATCAGTTACATTTTCGTTATTATATACTATATTTTCTTTTACAGTACCATTAAAAAGCCAAGTATCTTGAAGTACCATAGTAAATAAATCGTGTATATTTTCTCTAGATAAATCTTTTATGCTTACTCCATCAATCTTTATGTCACCACTATTTATTTCATAAAATCTCATAAGTAAATTTACCATAGTTGTTTTACCTGCACCAGTAGGTCCAACTATTGCGACCTTTTGTCCAGGTTTTATTTTTGCATTAAAATCCTTAATAATTATCTTGTCAGAATCATAGCCAAATTTAACATGGTTAAATTCTACCTCACCTTTTGTTTTAGCCTTATCTAAAGTTTTAGTCACATTTTCTTTTTCAAGTTCTGGTTCTTCTAAAAATTCAAATACTCTCTCTGATGCAGCCGCAGTTGATTGAAGTGAAGTAAGTCCTTGAGCAATTTGAGAAAGTGGATTTGTGAATAATCTTACATATGTGATAAATGCGATTATTACACCAAATGTAATCATATCTTTTGATACTAATAATGCCCCAACTATACATACAGCAACATAACCAAAGTTACCAATAAAGTTCATAATAGGCATCATTAATCCTGATAAGAATTGACTTTTTCTATTGCATTCATAAACACTTTTATTTAGTTCATCGAATTTTTTATCTGATTCTTTTTTACCATTGTATACTTTAACAACATTAAGTCCAGAATATATTTCTTCAATATGACCATTTAATTTACCAAGTTCAACTTGTCTTGCGGTAAAATATTTTTGTGATTTTGAAAGTATTTTTATCATAAATACAAAACCAATCAAACTAGATAATATTGCAGTTAAGGCCATTATATAGTTTGTATAGAACATCATTATTATAGAACCTATAAAAAGTGTAACTGAACTTACTAATGACGCAAGTGATTGGTTCATACTTTGAGCAATTGTATCAACATCGTTTGTTACTCTAGATAATATATCACCAGATAAATTTCTATCGAAATATTTAAGTGGTAATTTGTTTATCTTTTTAGATATATTACTTCTTAATTTCTTTGCAAATTTGTTCGCAACATCAGTCATTAATATAGATTGAATAAATGTAAATAAAGCACTTAATACATAAAGTATAACAAGGAAAAGTGAAATGCTTTTTATTTTATCCATATTCATTTTTGGACTTAATATAGTTTTTATACTCTTAGGAAGTTCATCAACTTTAGAATATATTTTCTTTACATCCTTATCACTATCAAGACCACTCATTTTTTCTAAAAATTCAAATTTTTCTTCTGAAGTAATTGTTTGCCCTGATATTTTACTATCACTTAATAAAACTTTTTTTATTGAATTTGGAATGTCATTTAATGAATTTTCATTTATTCCACTAGTCATCATTGAAAGTAATTTTCTTTTATCATCAGTACTTATTACTTCACCTTTATATTCTGTATTTTCTAAAATGATATTTTGAATACTATCAGGTAATTCTAATAAAGTACTCATCATATTTTCTTTGTTCATATTTTGGATACTATTTTGAAAACTTAATTTATCATTCATACTTACATCATCTGATGACATTATTTTTGTAATTGTTTCATTATCCATTTTTATATTTAGTATTTCACTATATCTATTTTTTAAGTCATCGCTTTTAAGTTCATCTGTTATATCATTTGTTAATTTCTTTAAATTTGATGTATTAAGTACAATTCCTTTTTGAATTTCATCTGTTAAATCTGATAATTTATTTGGTGCGCTAAGTGATAAGATTGCTCCTCCCATCGCTAAAATTAACGCAACTAAGATAAAGATTTTAAATGAACCAAGGCTTTTAAATAACTTTGATATTGATGTTTTAAAATCTTTTGGTTTTTCTATTGCTCCTGGACCATGACCTGGTCCTCTTCTTGGAGGTCTATTGTTATTTTCTTCATTATTCATTTTCAAGTTCCTCCTTCGATAATTGTGATAATGCGATTTCTTTATATACATCACATGTTTTAAGTAGTTCCTTATGTGTTCCTATTCCAGCACATTTACCATTATCTAGAACAATTATTTTGTCTGCATTCATTATTGTTCCAATTCTTTGAGCCACAATTAATATAGTTGCATCTTTTGTGTATTTCTTAAGTTCTTTTCTTAAAACAGAATCTGTTTTATAATCAAGTGCTGAAAATGAATCGTCGAATATATATATTTCTGGATCTCTTGCGATTGCTCTTGCGATTGAAAGTCTTTGTTTTTGTCCACCGGATACATTAGTTCCACCTTGTGCAATATGTGCATCATATGTATTTTCCATTTTTGAAACAAATTCTTCTGCTTGAGCAACTTTTACAGCATCTTTAATTTTTTCTTTTGTTATTTCACCTTTCCCATTTTCACCATAAGCAATATTACTTGATACTGTTCCATTAAACATAACTGCTCTTTGAGGAATATAACCAAGTTTATTATATAAATCTTTTAACTTATATTCTTTAACATTTACTCCATCAACTAATACTTCACCTTTTGTTGCATCATAAAATCTTGGTATTAAGTTAATAAGTGTTGATTTACCACTACCAGTTGATCCAATAAATGCGATTGTTTCTCCTTTTTTTGCCTTAAATGATATATCTTCTAGTAAATATTCTTCAGCATCTGGATACTTAAATGAAACATTTTTAAATTCAACTGTACCAACTTCTTTTGCTTTAGCTCCTTTACCATCTTTTACGCTAATTACTGTATCTAACACTTCATTAACTCTCTTTGCTGAAACATTGGCTCTTGGTAGCATCATAAATATCATTGCTAACATTAAAAATGACATAATTACTTGCATTGCATAACTACTAAATACAACCATATCACCAAATAATGATATTTTATCTGCCATATTAGCACTTTCTATTAATCCAGCACCTATAAAGTATATTGAAAGTGTTAAAAAGTACATTACAAGATACATTACTGGTTGCATAACTGAGAATGCTTTTTGATTAAATAATTGATTTTTAGTTAAATCATTATTTACTTTTTCAAACTTATCTTCTTGATATTTTTCAGCATTAAATGCACGAACTACTCTTATACCTGTTAAATTTTCTCTTGTTACTCCATTTATTTTATCTATTAAGTTTTGTACTATTTTAAATCTTGGCATTACTATAATCATAAGTACTAAAATAGTTACTAGTAATATAACTACCGCAATTGCAGTTATCATACTCCATGTTAAGTTCTTACCTAAAATTTTTGTTACTGCCCAAACTGCTGTTATTGGTGACTTAATTAATAATTGAAGTCCCATGGCAATAAACATTTGTATTTGTGTAATATCATTTGTTGTTCTTGTAATTAAACTACTTGCTTGAAAGTTTTTAACTTCTTCCATTGATAAGTTTTCAACTTTTTCAAATAAACTTTTTCTTGTTCTCATTGAAAATGATGCCGCAATATTTGATATTAAATATCCAACAATAATTGCTGAAACTAAACTACCAAATGCACAAAGAAGCATATATCCTCCTTGAGTTAATATATCACTCATAAGAACGCCCTTTGTTTGAACTAGTTTAGTTATTTCAGACATATAATCTGGCATCTTAAGTTCAAGCCATACCTGAACAATTATTAAAATAAAACTTATAAAAGCAAAAAACCAATCTTTTTTATTTAATTCTTTTAATAATTTTAACATAACTTCTCACTCTTTCTCTTCATTTAAATTTTCTTTCATTTTTTTTGCGACTTTAAAAAATATTTCTAAATCATCAGTATCTATATTTTTAGTTAATATAGAATTTACTTTTTCAAATACTTTACTGGATTCATTATAAAATTTCAAAGAAGTAGAAGATAATTCTATTTTTTTACTTCTAGCATCTATCTTTGAATCCGTCCTAATAATAATATTATGCTTTTCCATAGTTTTTAATATTCCAGATATTGTAGATCTTCTAAGATTAAGTACTTTTTCTAAATCTCTTTGATAAATGTCAGTATCTTTATTTTGTATTAAATAATGCACAATTCTCATTTGTACTTGACTTGGCATATTTTTAATAGGAGTGCATTTACCTTCATTTATTAAGAATCTACGAATATTATGATCTAGAGTTATTATTTCATATGCAGTTCTATTTTTTTCCATATTTACTCCTTATTTTGTTAGGTGCATAACAATTATATACAGAAGAAAAAATAATGTCAATAAAATAACATTATTTTTATATATCTTTTTCCCATTTCCAATTAGTTATAATATCCATGTCTTTTCCATATTCACGAATATATTCATTGTGTTCAACTAATTTATTTTTGCACCACTCAATTAATTCAGATGACTTATCTAAATCTTTAGTATATTTAAGTGCATCAATAATTAAATTAAATCTATCTATCTTATTTTGTACTCTCATATCAAATGGAGTTGTTATTGTACCTTCTTCTTGATATCCATGTACATGCATATTTTTATTATGTCTGTTATAGGTTAATTGGTGTATTAAAGATGGATAACCATGGAAAGCAAATATTATTGGTTTATTTTTAGTAAATATTGCATCATAATCAGAATCATTTAATCCATGTGGATGTTTATCATTTGATTCAAGACGCATTAAGTCAACTACATTTACCACTCTAATTTTTAACTTTGGCATTTCTTTATTTAATATAGAAGTTGCCGCAAGTACTTCAAGTGTTGGTGTATCTCCTGCGCACGCAAATACTATATCAGGACTCTTTCCTTCATCGTTAGAAGCCCAATCCCATATTCCAATACCTTTTGTACAATGTTTAATTGCTTCATCCATAGAAAGCCATTGATATCTTGGATGTTTTGACGCTACAACTACATTTATATAGTTTTTAGTTTTTATAATATGATCAAATGTTGATATTAATGTATTGGCATCTGGTGGTAAATACATTCTAACAATATCTGCTTTTTTAGTAACTAAATGATTTAAGAAACCTGGATCTTGGTGTGTATAACCATTATGATCTTGTTGCCAAATATGAGAAGATAAAATTATGTTAAGTGATGAAATATCTTCTCTCCAAGAAAGTGATTTTGTAACCTTTAACCATTTTGCATGTTGTGAAACCATTGAATCTATTATTCTAGCAAATGCTTCATAACTATGTATAAAACCATGTCTTCCTGTTAAAATATATCCTTCTAAAGCACCTTCACAAAAGTGTTCTGATAAATATGAATCAATTACTCTTCCATCAACACCTAAAAATTCATCATTTTCATATGTCTTATTTACCCACTGTCTATTTGTTTCTTCAAACATAGCATTTAATCTATTTGAAAGTGCTTCATCTGGTCCAAATATTCTAAAGTTTCTTTCTTCTTCATTAAGTTTAAGTAAATCCCTTACATATTTACCTAATTCCATCATATCTTGAGCAACTATGCTTCCATGTTTTTTAACCTCAACACCATACTTTTTAAAATCAGGAGTTCTAAGTTCTTTTAAAAGTTTTCCTCCATTCGCATGCATATTTGCGCCCATTCTTCTGTTTCCTTTTGGAGTTAATTCTTTTAAATCTTTTCTAAGAGCACCATTTTTATCAAATAACTCTTCTGGTTTATAACTTCTAAGCCATTCTTCTAATAATTCTAAATTTTTATCATTAGTACTATTTACAACAATTGGAACT
Source organism: Clostridium sp. CAG:433 (assembly GCA_000433675.1). Classification (GTDB taxonomy): domain Bacteria; phylum Bacillota_I; class Bacilli_A; order RF39; family UBA660; genus CAG-433. Next base: position 32,556 of record FR893547.1, on the reverse strand, counting down.
TGATGCGCTCTAAATGTACCTTCTATTTGTTTTCCTTCTACAACTTTAGGTCCTGTCCATCCTTTTGGAGTTCTAAGTATAAGCATAGGATAAGCTGGTCTTCTAATTCTTCCATTTTTAGCATCAGCTTTTATTATCTGAAGTTTTTCAACTATTTCATCCATAATAAGTGCCATTTGTTTATGAAGTTCTAGTTCATCTTTTCCTTCTAGATAATATGGATCCCATCCACAACCTTTAAAATAATTCAAAAGTTCATCATTTGAAATTCTTGAAAGAACTGTAGGATTTGCAATTTTATATCCATTTAAATGAAGTATTGGTAATACTATTCCATCTGTTCTAGGATTTAAAAATTTATTTAAATGCCAACTTGTCGCAAGTGGACCTGTTTCTGCTTCACCATCACCTACTACACACGCAGCGATTAAAGATGGATTATCTAATACCGCACCAAATGCATGTGATAAACTGTATCCAAGTTCTCCACCTTCATTTATAGATCCTGGTGTTTCAGGAGCAACGTGACTAGATATTCCACCTGGAAAACTAAATTGTTTGAATAATTTTTTTAATCCTTCTTTATCCTCTGTTATATTTGGATAAATTTCACTGTAAGTACCTTCTAAATAAACATTTGATACAATAGAATTTCCACCATGACCAGGTCCTGATATATAAATCATATCTAAATCATATTTATTTATTATTCTATTTAAATGTGTATATATAAAGTTTTGTCCTGGAACAGTTCCCCAATGTCCAACTATATTTGCTTTTAGGTCTTCTTTTTTTAATTTTCTTTCTAAAAGTGGGTTATCAAGTAAATATAATTGACACGCTGATAAATAGTTTGCCGCTCTAAAATATTCATCTAATTTTTTTATTTCTTTATTACTTATTTCTTTTGCCATTTCATCACACCTCTACTATATATCATTATATAATATTTACAAAATAATAACAATTATGTAACTTTAAAAACTAAAAAAACTTACTATTTCTAGTAAGCATTATTCCTTATTATATTTATTAACAAATTCATTTAATTGTTGCATTTTTTCATCTAATTTTCTTATGTCAAGTGAACAATTATACATTTCTTTTTTTACTTCTTCTGGTATTTCACTTGGAAATTTATATTGTACCTTGTGATCAATACTAGCCCAGAAATCCATCGCACTTGTTCTTATTTGAATTTCAGCTTCCACATGTTCAACTGTTTCGTTTAAATATATTGGAACTAAAACAATTAAATGATAACTCATATATCCAGTTGATTTAGGATTTTTTATATAATCTTTTTCTTCTTTTACTTTAAACTGCTTTGAACTTTTTATTATATCAACAATATCATATACATCTTCTAAAAAAGAACAAACTATTCTTATACCAATTATATCATGTACATGTGATATCATATTTTTAGTAGTTACTTCATAACCCTTTTTATTAAGTTTATCAATAATACTTTTTTCAGTTTTAAGTCTTGATTTCATATGTTCAACTGGGTTATATTTATTTTTAAATTCAAATTCTTTTATAAGTATATTAAACTGTGTTTCAAGAAGTTGAAGAGCGAAATTATATTTAAGCATTAATTCAGATACTTCCCTTTCATTTATTAATATATTATTCATAAACTTCTCCTTTCTTTTTTATAAAAAAATAAAGCAATCCTAAAATTGGATTACTTCTAAATTTATGGGCAAATAGGATTATAACATTTTATTAATTTTTTGTAAAGTACTTTTTTTAATTTTTTTATATTCTATAAATCATGTCTTGATAATATTCCAGCAGGTCTTTTCTTAAGCACATTAAATACTGGGAATAAACCAATAATAAGATTAAACAAATATGTACAAACTATAGTTATTATAATTATATTAACATTAATCAAAAACATACCACTTATATATTTTATTTTAGATAAATTATAAAGTATGTAAGCCATAAATACTATTCCTGGTAAACCCGCAATTGTTGTAATTGCAAATATCTCAGATGAAAACATTTTATAAATATCACTCTTTTTAACACCTATTGCTCTATAAATACCTATTTCTTTTATCCTAGACATAAATGATGATCTAATCATAAAGAATATTTCTATAAGTGATATTGCAAGTATTATTCCAGAAAGTATTAATGTACTTGTTATATTATCTTTTACTTCATCAAGATATTTATCTTTACTATAATTATAACTATCATTTATATTTAGATTCATACTTCTAAACTCTTCTAAAGTTTTCGATTTATCAGATGAATAAATTGTTAAATCAGATGTATTTTTTATTAAATTATATTTTATAGTATTATCATTAACAAAATAATAATTATAGTTATATTTTGAATCATAGTATCCTACAACTACTAATTTTCTTCCATTTATTTTTTCATTTATTTCTTTATTTAAAGGCATATCATCCTTATTAGATATATTTACTATAGTTTCATAATCATTTTCTGGTGTTCTACCTTTTTTAAGGTCTATTTTATCAGTAAAAAGTGAATACTTCATAAAATTATTTTCTTTTGTTTCTGAAGAATACATATTATTTGATGTATTACTAGAATTGTATATTATATCCAAAAATTTTGATTTATCTGTATAGATAGTTGGACTACTAGTATTAGATATACCAACTATTTTAAAATCAGGTAATGAATTTACTGATAACGTTCTATCAATTAATTTACTTGAATCTGTTATACCTGCCATTTGAAGTGATGAATCATTATCAAATGCATTATCTATAATCATTTTATCAACTACAACTTCAGTATCATTTTCTGGCATTCTACCATAAATCAAATCATCTTTATTAATCATTTCATAAGAAGATAATGAACCTGATATAGAATTTTCCATTTTACTTGTTTGATAATAATCATTTATATTAATTTTCATACTTACAAGTGAATCACCTGGTAAAATATAATTTATGTTTTCTTTTTGCTCGAATGACAAATAATCATCTACATTTATTTTCTTTAAATTAACAATTAAATAGTTTTTATTATATTTAACAAAATTTTCATCTTTAATATTAAATAATGCACAAATTGAACTAATAGAAAACATTATAAACATTGCACTTATAAAAAATCCAAGTAATAATATTTTCTTTAAAACAGGATAATCAAATACTTTCTTAAAACCATTTTTAATTAAAGTAATAGGATTAAATATAGATGAATATTTCTTTTTAAAATTACTATTTATTACATTTTTAAAATCAAAATTATACTTATCTATATCCTCTTTAGCAATACTTTTATAATGGTCATCAATAAGTTCTATACTAGAATTATCATCAATTACTTCTATCTTTTTATTTTCATTACTTCTTAAATAAATATTACCATTTTTAACAATTATATCTATTTTTACATTATCATTATTATTTCTATATATATTTATATCTGTATTATCTTTTTTTATCTCATCTATTTTTTCAAAATCTTTTAAATATATATTATTATCTATTTCGTAATCTAATTCATCATTTTGTGTATTTTCAAAATCTTTTACTGCCTTACCATCACTAAGTTCAATTATTCTATCAGCATAAAATCTCGCTAAAGACTCTTCATGAGTTACAAGTAAAACAAGTCTTTCTTTTGAAATTGATTTTATTATTTTCATTATTTCAAGTGAATTTTTACTATCCAAATTTCCTGTTGGTTCATCCGCTAAGATTATATCTGGATCTTTTACGATTGCTCTTGCAACTGCGACTCTTTGTCTTTCACCACCCGAAAGCATTGATGATGGTCTATTTTTATATCTTTCCATTCCTACTTTTTCAAGTACATACTCTACTCTTTTTTTAATCTCTTTTTTATCTTTTATACCAATCATAGTAAGAACTAAAGCAACATTATCAAAAACACTTAAATTATCTATTAATTTATAGTCCTGAAATATATATCCAATATTTATATTTCTAATTTTATCTACTTTGTATGAACATTTAGAACTTATTTTTTTATTATCAATATAAATTTTACCACTTTTTATCTTATCAAGACCACCAATTACATTAAGCAGAGTTGTTTTACCACATCCAGATGGTCCTAGAAATGCGACTAATCCATTATTTTTTAGGTTAAGAGATATATTATTAATTACATGTACTTGATTTTTCTTATGCCTATTAAAATATTTATTAACATTTTCTAAAGTAATCATATTTTATACCTCCTCTTTTATCGTACTTATCGCACTTTTTTTGAATAATTTTTTTGAAAACTTTTGACTAATTAAATATGACATCATTATAAGTACAATATATAAAATTGCATAATCTTTAAAATTAAGATAAGTAAGTATTGTATTTATAAACTCAAGATTAATTATGTGTATACTATTTAAATAGATAAATATCATAAATGAGAAGAACGCTAAATTTGAAACAGTAAGTAATTCAATTATAAGTAGCTCTTTTGAAACCTTTTTAGTGGCACCAAGCATTCTTATAACTCCAAAATATTCATTTCTAGATTTCAAAATAATATTGATTACAAAATATGAAATATAGAATATTGTTATTATTAAAACTATTTTTGTAACTGTTCCCATTATTTTAGTAATTTGTTCATATCCACCTGTTACTAAAGTATCCTTTATATATAAAGTTTTAAAACCAGCATCTTCAAGAGAAGATATTGTATTTCTTACATCTTGTACATCCTTAACAAATACACTACTTTGGTAATTTCCTTTATTAAATAATTTATTATAATCTTCAGAATTTATATAAATATTACCATTATTTTCTTTAAAATCAAGACCAAGTAATTTTTTCATATTATTTTTATTATAAACTTTACTAACATTTAATGATAAATTTTCAGTGTAATATAAATTACTAGCCTCTATATTTAATGATTGATTTATACAGTTTTCTTTAGGACAAGAATATTCTAAATCAGCTGAAATATATACATTATTAACTGGCACATTATCATTTGTTTTTATATTAAAATTTTCAGTAGTTTCATCATAATATTTATTTTGAAATAATACTTTTAATTTACTATAAGACTGATTTATTTGATATAAGTAATCATTTAAAAGTGAATCACTTAAATATACGACACTATTCCCATAAGCACTTTTAACATACTTAATACCTACTATTTTTATCTTTTTATTTTCATCTATTTCACCTGTATCATAGTTTTGAGCATATATATCTTTATTTAAAATGCTTTCATTTATATAATAGTCATCTTTATCTCCTTCTAATATGACTTCATTATCATTTTCTGGCATTTTTCCAAGATCTACTTTACCTCTAAAATTTTTAAGTTCATTTATAGTAGGTGAAATATAATAATTTTTATTATCTGTAAAACTTGCATTATAATCTAAAAGAACATCATTTTTAACTATATAATCAACATTTGAAAGTTTACTTATTTTATCATAATCATCACTCGTAAATTCACTTTTATCATTTTTCTTAATTACTATTCTTTTATCACTAGTATTATTAAATATATAATTATTGCCTTGAGTACTTGCTTCATATGTTTTCTTTTCTTCTTCAGCATACTCACTAATTACTGATACTGTCATAAATAGATAAATTAAGAAAATAAGTATAAATTTTGGAATTATATTAAATGTATTTCTAAACGCTAATCTTAATTTGTTTAAGAACGTAATATTTTTATAATCTATTTTACTATTTTCAGGTGCTGGATTAGCATCTTTTATTTTCTTATCCTCTAACACCTTTCCATCATGCATTTTTATTTTTCTAGTTACATATTTTTCTACTTGTTCATAATTATGAGTTACTATTATTACTAATTTATCTTTTGATATTTGACTAAGAAGTTTAATTATCTCCTCTGCAGATTTTTTATCAAGATTACCAGTTGGTTCATCCGCAATTATTATAGGTGTATCTTTCGCAAGCGCTCTTGCTATACCAACTCTTTGCTTTTGTCCACCAGATAACTTTGATACTTTTGTATTTCTAAATTTATATAAACCAACATTTTTAATTAATTCTAATACTTTTGGTTTTATATTCTTTTTCTTTTCACCATTAAGAAGTAAAACAAGTTCTACATTTTGATATACTGTATAACTATTTACTAAGTTAAAATTTTGAAATATATTTCCTATATATTTTCTTCTATAATCTTCAAAATCTTTTTCTGTATAATGACTTGTTTCTTTTCCATCAATATACATTTCCCCTTCTTCATATGTATCAAGTCCACTTATTACATTTAAAAGTGTTGATTTACCACTACCTGATTCACCTGTTATCGCAACAAATTCACCAATATTAAATTCAAGATTTATTTTATTAAATCCGCTAGCAATCACACCTTTACTATAATAAAATTTTGATACATTTTTTAATTTAATCATAATATTTCTCCTATCTGACAAACTTATTATAACACATACTATGCTTTACAATCTATAAATTGTGAGTTGCTTTTTGTAAATTTTAGGTTGCAAAAATAAAACATATATATAATTGTTAATAAAGTTAAAAAATAGACAAAATTTTAATATATTTCTGTATATTTAGGGGAGTTTTAACTAGAAAAAGAGAATAAAACAAGTGAGAGGATATTTTATGGTAAAGGCCAAAAATATTCTTATCCTAATGAAAGGAGGTAAAAATGGCAAAATTTTATACATGCAGAAATGATCGTGCATTTAAAGAGGTTTTCTTAAATCCTAATAATAGTGATTTACTAAAAGCATTACTAGAATTTATCCTTAAAATAAAAATAGATAAGTTAGAAGTTAAGAAAACAGAATTATTAAGTGGTAATGTAAATGTTAAGGATAAAAGAGTAGATGCAATAGTTCATACTGGTAATAAAAAAATTGAAATAGAAATTAATTCACAAAATAAGGATTATCTTCATACTAGAAGTACCGCATATATTTGTAATATATATCAGTCTAATGCAAATGTGGGTGATACATATAATGAAGACACTGATATAATTCAAGTAAATTTAACATGGGGATTAGGCAGAAATAATGATGAAATGAAAATATTTAAGATAATGAACGAAAAAGGTGAATTATATGTTAAAAATTTCATAATATATGAAATAAATATGGATTATTATGATAAAATTTGGTATAGTAAAAATGAAGATGAAATCAAGAAAAATCAATATATGATAATGCTTGATTTAGATAAAAAGGAGCTAAAAAATATGCCAAAAGATAAGATTGTAGATAAATATATAACAAATGTAACAATAGTAAATGATGATCCAGAATTTCAAAAATATATGAGTGAAGAAGAAGATAAAAAGAAAATACAAAATAGTTTGCTTTCAGAGGCTAAAGAAGAAGGTATATCTCAAGTTGCTAAAAATTTATTATCAATGAATATGCCACTTGAAGACATATCAAAAGCAACAGGTTTATCAATAGAAAATTTAAATGAACTAAAAAAAGAACTGTAAGAACAATTTTTCTTACAGTTTTTATATACTATTTATTTTTTAATATATCTCTAATTTCTTCTAATAATACCTCTTCATTAGATTTTACTTTAACTTCTTCTTTCTTTTCTTCATGTTTAAATCTTTCAAATAATCTAACCATAATAAATATACAGAAAGCAACAATTAGAAAGTCAACAATTGATTGAATAAATGAACCATAATGAATAACCGCATCATTTATTCTAATTGTAAGTGCTGTAAAATCAAGCCCACCAAGTAATACTCCTATTACAGGCATTAATATATCATTAACAAGACTTGTTACTATTTTACCAAAAGCACCACCTACAATAACACCAACAGCCATATCAACTACGTTACCTCTTGATATAAATTTTTTAAATTCACTAAGTTCTGTTGTTACTGCTTTTTTTGCATCTATTTTTTCCTTTTTCATAATTATTCCTCCTAAAAATATTATAGCATAAAAAAATTCTTACAACTGTAAGAACTTTTACTTTTTTATTTTTCATCTAACTCTGCTTGTGCTTCTAATGCTTCTAAAAATGATAATTTCGCTTCACTCGCAAGAGTTAATGCAAGAGCAATACAATCAGATGTATATTCAAGTCTATTATCAATATACTTTTCTAATTTTTCTTTGTCTCTAGCTTCTCTTTTATCTTCTAATTTTTCTTTTGCTTCATTAATACTATCTTCAATTTTACTTAAATGCTTTGAAAAAACTTTTTTAGTATCAGATTTTTTCTTATTTAATTCTTCCTTTGCTTCATCAAGATTCTTTTTAGTTTCTTCAATTTTATCATCTAATTCATCTTTAGCATACATGCCTTTTATAACCATAGTATCTGTTGAATCTTTTAACTTTTCATTTATTTTATTTAATTCATCATTTATTTTATTTAATTTTTCTTCTAATTCTTTATTTTTCATTTTTTATCTTCCTTTCTTTTATATAATGTAAAATATTTAAAAATTTATTCACTATATTTTGTACCACATCCTTTTACCCTACAATTCAATTATAAAATCTATAATATAATTTTTAAAATGCATAAAAAAACAAGTGTCATTATTTTTGACACTTGCCATATTTTGTCATATTTACATAATTACTTATATTACCGTCTAATAATATTTTTACTTTATTTACTAATGAATCTATATCATCATACATACCAAGTTCTATCCAGTTAATAATTAATGCACCAAGCGCCCCTGAATAAAATAAGCATAAAAAATCTTTATCTTCTTCTTTAATATTTGTATTTTTACTTTTTTCATCAATTACCTTTTCAATTATAGGTTTTGATTGCCTTAATATAAAATGAATTAAATAATTTTGTGCTTCACAATTATAAATATTTAATACCATCTGTTTATTCTCAATAAAATACTTAAATATTTCTTTATATTTTTCTGTCCAATCATCATCATTTTCTATTTTTAAAATAACTTCATTTAAATATATCCATTTTATTAAATCATATTTATCTTTAAAATGATTATAAAAGGTTTGTCTTTTAAGTCCACATTTATCAGTTATTTCTTTTACTGTTATATCAGATACATTCTTTTTACTAGCAAGTTCTTTAAAAGAATCAATTATAACCTTTTTTGTTATCTCCACTAAATAATCACCTCTATTTTTAATAATTATAACATAAGTTAATTATTTTTTATAAAGATATATTATTTATAACATATTCAAAATTATTACTTATATCTTTTAGTTTATTTATTATTGTCTTTAACCTACTTTTTTATACTTAATTGGATATGGAAATTCTTTTTGCATTCTATGGATTGCTACTTGTATCACACTTCCACTTTTATTAAATTCTAGATTAAAAAAATCTTAATAAAGTATTTTAATATTTCTAAGGTTGAGAAATTATTCCTAATTCCTGTTCTAACACAGATATTCTTTTTTTATAAAATTCTATTTCTAAAGTTAAATAGTGTTTTTCTTTATTAAAATAAACTTCTTTTAATCCAATTTTCTAAAGAATGAACTCTTTCTATCTTTCTCATAATTCTATAAAATTATTTTGTAATTAATGAAAATATTTTTTGAACTTATTCTCTATCTACCCATTCTTCACTCATAAAATATATTCTTTCAAATATATTCTACTTATTTACCATTCCAATGTTTTCCCAAAGTTAAAGATAATTTTTTAACTTGTTCTTTAGATTTTTCTGAAGCTTTTTCCTCATCATATAAGAAACTCCATTCAGTCTCATCTTGACAATATTTGGAACGATCAAATATATCCCTAAATTGAGTTATATTTTCAATTGGTATATATCCAAACATTGTTCTTAAACATATTCCTCTTGTAAATTTTGAATCCGGTTGAAAATGAAAATTCATAATAGGAATTTTAGTCCCACCAACTTCGGCAAATTCACCATCAAAAGTAGATTTGTGTTCAGGATTATATGGAACATCAATTGCGCCGCATCTATCATATAAATCTTTTTCATTATATTTAAACATAATAAACCCTCCTTAAAACACAATTATTATACCATATTTTTGTTTTTTAGGTATTTATTAATAATAATGTTAAAGTGTCTTTATCAAATCTGTTATCTTTACTATTAGAAATTATTTGCAATATATTATTATTTAATCTTTACAAATTAGGTTATTAACATTTAAATCAATTTGTTTTATCATATAGAACTTACGCATATTTTGCAAATAAAAAAAATCCATAATACCAAGTATTATGAATTTTTTCACTTAACACACAATAGTGTGAGTAAATTTCTTAAATGGGGCGAAATAAGGGAGTCGAACCCTTGCATAACAGAGCCACAATCTGCCGTGTTAACCACTTCACCAATTCCGCCATAAAAATTACTCTATTAATATAACATATAATTTATTAAATAACAAGTATTTAAAAGAAAAAAGTGTTCAAATTAGTAATGGTGATAAATATGTTTGATAATTATATAATAAAAAATGAAACACTTTATATAGATTTAAATATTAATTATGACTTTGGAAATTTTAAAAATACTAAAACAAGTTTTAAAAAAGAACTAAAGAAATTTTTAAATAGTTTAAAAATAAATTTTAATAAAATTGTTCTTACATGTTCTGGAGTAATAATTGGAAGTATTATACTAACAAATAATAATTTTAATGATGACGTATCTATGAAATATGTTCCGAATATTGATACAAGTATACCATATATTGCACATAGTGATAATGAAGAAAAAACAGATGACAATATAATAGTAAATAATGATGTAAACGAAACTAAGGAAAATGTAAATAATAGTCAAAATATTAGTAAAAATGTAGAAAAGTCTGTAAATACAGAGCATACTAATACAGATAATACAAGCGTTAATAACACAACCAACTCTAGTGTGTCAGAAATTGCCGTTTATAGGTCAAATGGAAGCGTAATTAACCTTAATATGACTGATTATTTAATAGGAGTTGTATCATCTGAGATGCCTGCATCATTTAATTTAGAAGCATTAAAGGCACAAAGTGTACTTGCTAGAACATATGCATTAAAAGCAAAACAAACTGGAAAAAAATTAACAGATACAGTAAGCACTCAAAGTTACATTGACATAGATCAAATGAAAAATAAATGGGGAAATAGTTTTAATACATATTATAATAAAATTAAAAATGCTGTGGAAAATACAAATGGAGAATATTTAAGCTATAATGGAAATTATATTGAAGCATTATATCACTCTACAAATAATGGTAAAACAGAATCATCACTTGATGTATTTGGAAATTATTATCCATACCTTGTTTCAGTATCATCAGAATATGATAAAAATGCATCAAGTTATTTAAGAACAATAAGTATGCCACTTGATACAATATCAAATAAACTTGGATTAAGTTTAAATAATGATTCTGTAATAAGTATTATTAGTTATACAGATGGAGGTAACATAAAAGAAATTAATATTAATGGAAATAATTTTTCTGGTAAAAAAGTAAGAGAACTATTAGGTCTTAGGAGTGCAGACTTCGATATTAGTATTAGTGATAATAATGCAAATATTACAACTAGAGGATATGGTCATGGTGTAGGTATGAGCCAATATGGCGCAAATGGTATGGCAAATGCGGGATATAGTTATAAAGATATTTTATCTCATTATTATCCTGGAACAACACTTACAAAATAAAAAAGACATAAAACTTATTTACGTTTTATATCATTAGTATATGCATATAATTGTTTTACTTCTTTTATAGTAAGTTTTCTAAATTCACCAGATGATAAACCTTGAAGAGTTAAAAATGCGATTGATTCTCTTTTTAATTTAATAACATTATATCCAGCACTTTCAAATATTCTCTTAACCTCATGATTTCTTCCATCATGAATAGTTATTTCTACAATACATGTATTACTCTTTTTATCAGCACTTTTTAATTTTACTCTATCAGGAGTACATTTAATACCATCTATTACTACTCCACTTTTTATTTTTTTAATTGAATAACCATCTATAATTCCTTCTAGTTTTGCAATATAAACCTTAGGAATTTTATTTTTTGGATGAAGCATCATATTAGCAAATTCTCCATCATTAGTTAAAAGTATAATACCTGTTGTATCATAATCAAGTCTTCCAACTGGATAAAGTCTTTTATTTGAGCTAAAGAAATCTACTACTGTTTTTCTTCCCTTATCATCTTTTGTAGATGATATTACTCCCCTTGGCTTATATAAAATATAATACTCTTTATCTTGCTTTGATATAGCATTTCCGTCTACAATAATTTCTTCATTACCTTCTACTTTTGATCCTAATTCAGTAATTCTCTCACCATTAACAAATACTTTTCCCTTTACTATATATTCTTCTGCTTTTCTTCTAGAACAAAAACCTGAATCAGCAATTGCCTTTTGTAATCTAACCATAAGAATTCCTCCTTGCTAAAAAAGTATACCATGAATAGATAAAATTAGCAAATGTTACACAAAAAAAGTTATCCACTTTAATAGAATAACTTTTATCTTACATATATTGGTTCTTTATGAACACTATTATTTTTATAAAATACTTCAATATAACCAACTGAACCATCAGTTTTATCTTTTTTATTATACATAATTACAGTAGTATTAATATTATCTCTTTCATTATTTTGCATTAGATAATAATAATTACTTTTTACATATAGATTTTTATATTTCTTAGACTTTATCCTTATTTTATCCTTATTTATAATCAAATAATTACTATAATTAGCAAACCCATATTCATATAATTTTTTATGTGTATTAAAATCATCCCTATCATTAAATGTAACCGCAATTAAATTAACATCTCTTTTAGTTGCACTTGTTACAAGTGTTCTTTTAGCTTTTACTGTATAACCTGTTTTACCACCTGTTGCATATTTATATGAAAATAATAACTTATTTTTATTGGTCCAAGAATATACATTTGCATTTGTCTCAACCATTATTTTTTTAGTACTATCTATTTCTTTAAAATCATATAAATTATTCGCATATTTCATTAGAAGTGCCATATCATAACAAGTTGAATAATTACCAGTCTCATCATCATCAAGACCAGATGGATTATTAAATACAGTATTTTTCATACCAATTTTCCCTGCTTTTTCATTCATTTTATTAACAAATTTATCATGCCCACCCAAATAATCTTCAATAGCAAGTGCAGCATCATTTCCACTTCTAAGAAGTAGTCCATATACTAAATTTCTAAGGCTTATTTTTTCTCCTTCTTTAATATATATACCAGAACCATGTGATTTTAATATACTTTCATTAATAGTAACCATATCATCTAGTTTACCAGATTCAATTGCAAGTACTGCCGTCATTATTTTTGTAGTACTCGCAATTAAATGTTTTTCGTTAATATTTTTAGAAAACAATATCCTACCAGAATCCTGATCAATTAGTATAGCATTATTACTTGGTACTGATATAGCAAAACAAGTATTTAAGCCTATAAAAAATGTAATTAAAAAAACTATAAATTTCTTCATATTTATACCTCTAATAAACTATATGAAAAAAAGACTATAAATAGTCTTATGAAGTATATATTCCATGTAATTTTTCAATATCACTATTGCTTAATTGGTCTAATTGCCATTCACCATTTACTTTTGTTAAAGTAAATTCAATAGTATATTTTACTGTATCAGTTACTTTTTCCATTTCAGATATTTTATATTCCATAAATTTATCTTCATCATAATCAGTGTTAGTAGCACTAGCGCCATCTGATTTTTCATTAGTAGTTACAGTATCTTCTTCTTCTTTAGCAGTTGTTTTATCTTCTTTTTTAAATTCATCTGGATGTGAATTTAAATATTCATTTGCTTTTCTAATAGCTGATCCATAATCATATACTGTTATTTCTGCTTCTACAACAGCATTATTATCCTCTATTATTTCATCTTTAATCTCATATTTCATATTCTTATATTGTTTTGTCATAAGAGTTTTATATCTTTCTTGATGATCTGCTACTTTAATATCAGTTTTAATTGTATCAACTAATTCTTCTATAATATCAGAATTTTCATTTTTATATTTATCTAAAAATTCTGATACCTTTTGTTTTGGTGTAGTAGCAGCACCTAATGTACATGCAGATAAAAGAATTACAAATAATGCTAAAAATATTTTTTTCATATAAATCCTCCTTCTTTTTATATTTTGATTAAAATTAAAATTTTTATTCAAAAAAATAAAAAAATGAGTAATTATTTTTTACTCATTTTTTTGTTTAAAATTAATAATCCGATTATTGCTGCTACTATAACAGTAATAATTAATCCATATTTTATAACTGTTTGTCCAGTTGATATATTAATAACAAGTTCTGCTTGTGAATCTGCGCCTTCACCTTTAGTTATTTTTTTGTTAATAATAGTTGTATTACCACTAACATATCCTTCAGAGTTTACTACAAATTCTGCAGATGTATCTGCGACAGAACCAAGTTCAAATCCTTCTGGAGCTTCTATTTCAACGATTCTATATCTACCTTGAGTATTAACATCAACGAAACATGTTTGTCCATCAGATATAGGTGAGAATGTATAAATATCACTCTTTCCAGTTGAATCAAATGAATATTTTTTCTTATCAGATAAGTATGTTAATGGTGTATCAACATATTTATCAGTTTTTTCATCATATGATTGAATTTTAAATGTACCACTGTTTAAGTAATTTCCATCTTCATCAATCTTATAGAAACAAAACTCACCTTTTGCATTTGTCCAAGAATAAATTTCTTTAAACGGAACAGTTGTCCATTTTTTCTCATCTGGTCTTTTAAATAATGTATAAGTTTTTGTTCTAGTTGATTTTACTTGTAATTGAACCCATTTTACAGATTCATCAATTATATAATTTGCAACTGTTGCAGTTTCTTCTATCCAATATGTTCCAACAGGTAAAGAATCTATTTCAATTCTACCTTTTCCATTTGTAACTATATCTGTTACTTGTGTATCATTACTATCTACTTTTATATATGAATATACACCAGAATATTTGTTTACTTTCCATAATGATATAGCAGTTTTTTTATCACTCTTATATAATTTAAATTTAACTCCAACTAGTTTTTCATTATCCGTACCAGTTTTTTCTATTTTAAATGATGTTTTATAGTTAGATACAGTTATTGTTGCACTAGATGAACGTTCATATGCTTTTTTAGTATAATTGTATACATACAATACACCTTTTGAAATTTTAAATGCTGTCTTTCTATCACTCTCAGCTGATGCTAATTTATAAGGTTCAGGTACAGCTGTTTCGACTAAATAATATTTACCATCTGGTAAACCAGCTATTGAATATGTACTTAAATCAGTTTCTTTTAAACTTGTACGTTTTCCAGAAGATTCATACTTAAAGTAATAACTATTTCCTGACTTATATCTATTAAATTTTAATGCTTTATCATTACTATCATGTATTTCAAATGTAGCACCTTTAACAGCAGATTTGTTTTGACCATCAATTTTACTAATTTTAATACGTTTTGACTTATTATAAACATTCAATATAGCAAGTGTTGTATTGTTATTAGAATATGAGACAATATTAGGCTTTGAAACACTTTCTATTTTAGTTTTTCCATATTTATCAATTGAAACTTTAAATGAAAAACCACCAATAGAATCATGTCCTTGAGGAGTTTGTGTTTCCTTAACAATATATGTACCAGTTCTTCTTAATGTAATTTCACCAGATTCAGCTTTTTTTGTTAAATCTACAGATGCTACCTTTTCTGTTTCAGCACATCCTGATTTATAACATTTATATATTTCAAATTTAGAACCAAGAATATTATTTTTATTTTCATCCTTTTTTATTAATTTAATTTTACCAACTTCAGTTTTAACTTTAAACTGAGCTTTTTTTTCTACTTTATAATCACCCATAACAACATCTTGATATCCAGCTTTACCAAAGCTATACCATCTGAATGATGCTGCGTGTTCAGCTGTTGTACCTCTAACAAGGGTTAAATTTATATTCACATCACTAAGAACTTTTGTTGAATAAATTTTAACATTGTCCTTTGAATCTTTTTTAGATACACTTATTCCAACTTTTTTTTGATGTTCTGTTAATTGAACATTATAATCACCAACATAAATGCTTTCTGAAACGAATTTATTACCATCCCAATGCATTACATAAGTTTTACCATTTGATGATGGTTTTGCTGTATCTGTTAATTTTTTTGCATTTTCAAGTATTTCCTTGTAAAATTGCAATAACTCACCATCTTTTTTTACATAAGAATATGTATTATTTGAAAGAGAATTAGGTTTTTCGTTATAATTACTTCTTGCTTCTTCCATTACTTCCCAAACAAGAATCTGTGTAGCAAGAATTTTCTTACAAACTTTATTGTTTTTACATGATGTCGTACCATATTCACCTTGTATTTTAACAAGTAAATCACCATTAAAATTTGATTTACCATCTGTTCTAGTTTTTTGATATCCACTAGCAAGAATATTTTTTAGTAATTCCTGTCTTTCTGCTGATAGAGTATTTCCATTACCTGTTTTTAATTTACTAAAATCAGTTACTTTAGTCATACCATCATTTTTCCAATCAACTGCTTTACCGGCATGAAGACAATAACCAATATATACATTATTACCATCTTGTACTTCATGAAAATTAAATCTATAATTACTAGAAAAGTCATGATTTTGTTTTGAACTAATATTATAATAAAGATCATTTTTATTTGATGCTAACGAAACAAATCCAGGATATCCTTTAGCTTTATAATCATCACCTAAATAAACTCTATATGTATGATATGTAGCAGCTGATACATTCTTAAGAGGGAAAAGAATTAATATAAGAAGTATTAAAACTGCAATTCTTAATTTTTTATTCATTTTATTCACCCTCCCCAGTATTTCCAGTATCAGAATCTATATCACTATTATCTTCAGTATCAGAACTAAAATCATTTTCATCTTTTACATCTGTTAAGTCTGACACAACAGATTGTACTTGTAAATCATTTACTGAAACAAAGTTTACATATGATCCACCACTATCTGTAACAAGATTAAGTGCAATAGTTATATAATATTTTTCTCCAGGCATTAAAAGTGTTGAATCAAAATTTGAATAATATAATAAACCATCATTTTCATACCAACCATCATTTTCTGCCAAGTTTGGATCAAATGTCATACCATCAGGTATAGATTCAATTATATTTCCAACAGTACCTGGGAAATATTTTGTATTTTCAAGCTCAATTGTATACACAACTTTAAACGATGTATTTTTTAAATTTTTAAGATCAAGTCTAACTTGTTTTTTACGATCATAATCATGTGACTCAACACCTTTATTAGATGTTACAGTTACATTTGTTATATATTTATTAACTGAAACATCAAATACTTGTCTGACTCTTAATCCTAAATCAATATTAGATGAATTAATTCTATTATTATCAAGAGTAATTATATTTGATACTGCTGCACATGTTCCACTCATCATTTCAGCATCTGAATCAATTGTTGATGTATCACCTTTAGTATTATCTACTTTATTCTTTTCTGTTGTCGTATATTTATCACAATCAAATGTGTATTTTACATAATAATTTCCGGATTTTAATCCACTAAAGCTATATCTACCATTACTATCAGTTGTTGTCTCAGCAACTTTTTCATCTGTATCAGATATAACAGTAAGTGGTTTTTTTGAATCTTCTATTTTTGCAGTTGTTCTATATAAATCAACTGCTATATCTTTAACTCTATCATCTGTATCAGTACTAAATCCATCATAATCAGCATCTACAAATGCAAATCCTGAAATAGTTCTATTATATACAGATGATGATGTTACGTTTGAGCTATAAACATTCAATCCTGTTGATGTTGTTTTACAATCATCATCAGAACATACTTGTCCATTTTTATGTAATGCATAGAAGTTATTATAATAAATATCTGCTTCTTTATTTCCTTTTGTAGTAAATTTCAAATTAATACCACTATTTCCTGCAAAATAAGCACCTGATGCAATTTCACTTGTAGAAACAATCTTTATTGCTGTTATTCCTGATGCAGCAGCATTATAACTTTTCCATTCAGCCCAATTTACATTACCTGAACCAATTTCATTATTCAAAATTGTTTTTGCTGAATCTTTTGTATAATATACTTTATATCCTGTTGGTAAAGTACCATCAATTGCTGTACTTATTGTTCCATTATATTTTGATCCAGATTCTTCACCTAAAGAATCGCCATCAAATGGTAATATGTATAATAATTCTACATTAGCATTTGAATCAGATAAATTAGTTGCTTTCATATTATATGTAAAGCTTCCATTTGCATCAATATATGTTGGATTTGTTACTCCAAGTAATCCAATTACATTAGTATTACGAATTGAAATATCTTTAGATGCAATTCTTGTTGCTTCTGGATTATTAATATCATATTCTGTTCCATTAATTTTTACTTTTCCATAAACTCTAGCATATATTACAGAATTTGAATTATCTTTTGTATCAACAGATACATTAGCATGTAATTTAAGTGCTGGTACTGTTCCAGCTGTTGATTCACCATCACTCTTAATATCATCTTCTGTATATGTGTATGTATAAACATAATAACCTACGCCATCCATTGCTTCTTCTCTAACAGAAGAATAAGTTTTATCACCAGATTGAACATCAAGTGTAAGTGTTTTAGGTAAATATACATCTAAATTTACTTTACTTGCATTTATTCCTACTTGTGAAGAATATACAATAGGATTTATTGTTATTGTTACTGGGTCATTTTGACCAGCATATATAGTTTTATCACTAACATCATATTTATCTGCAACATCTATTTTTTCAATTTTTCCTTTAGCAGTTGTAACAAGAATACTATTACCATCTTGTGTATTATTAGTGCTTCCTGTTATTACACTACCATTATATCCCATCTTAGTATATGATATATCTTGAGATTGATTTGCTACATTTACAGGTAAGCCTTGTAATGGATTTGACATATAAAATTCTGTTCCATTAAAATTAGTTACCCCTCTTGAAGTTATTTGATATGTTTTACCACTTAAATTAATATTTGGTTTAACTTTTGCCTTAAAATCCATTGTTATAGTTGATTTTTCTTTATAATCACTTGTAACATTTAATTTTACTGCGATGATTTTATCAAGGCTTTCCTCAGGTATTTCATTTAACGTTGAATACTCTTTTACACTACTATTAGCTTCAATACAAGGTCCACCATAATAATTCATTAATCTATTTTTTAATTCATCACCTGTAAGAGATGATACTGAACAATATGTTGGTGCGCCTGATTTTAAACCAAAATAATTAAGATTCCATTCTCCAACTACATATTTTACATTATAATCAGTATTTTCTTTTAAGCCTGTTGTTTCTCCATCAAATTTTATTGTGTAATCTTTACCAGAACCTTCTGATATATCAATAATTTTTATTGCATCACTATCAATTTTCAAATAATTAGTAAATCCTGATAAAGTATCTCCAATTCTTGAACCATAATTAATTGTATTCTCTATAACAAAATCTTCACCATAATTATATACAGCACTGTTTGCTTCAACAAGTTCTGTATCAATTGTAGAATTTCTAAAATCTACTTTTGATTGATAATTACCAACTACTGGTACATAACTATCAATAATATTTGCATTGCCACTAGCATCTGAAATTCCATTTCCAGCTATACCAAAGTTATAAGTTATATTTTCTTTTGAAGATCCTGTTCTACTTGTATTTACAGTTAAAGTTTTAGAAGAAATATATTTTACATTTTTAGGATTATCAGTTGTTCCAATATTTATTGTATCATCATGATAAGATAATCCTGTATAAGTTATTGTGCATCCATTATCGGTTTTTGTTGCTGAACTTGTTCCGTTATTCTGTGAATATGCTGATGGCATATTTTCTATAGAATCCCCAGATTTATAATCTGAAATAGTATAACCATCAACTGTAGATATTCCAGTTGGATTTGCTATAACATTTAAATCAAGTGATATATTATCTGGAATTTGTGCTCCTTTTATACCTTTATTGTTATCAGAAGGTATATATAAAACTACACCTAATGAAACTGTTGGGTTATCTCTACCATTTTTATGACTTGAACTACCTGGATAAAGTTTAGCAGCCCAAGAATCTTTACCAGATACCTTTATTGATGTAACACCACTCATTGATCCACTATTTGATAAATCAGTACTATCAGAATAATCACTAAAGCTTTTATCTGTTGCTTCTCTTACTCTAATAATTGGTTGAATATCTGAACCATTTTTCATATTAATGTCATATATTAAAACATTTGCTATGTCAATATTATCAATAAGTTCCTTACCTGGTTCAGTAAATTTATAATAATTATAATTAACTCCGTTTATAGTTACCTTAGTACTTGTTCCACCAATTGGATTAGACAAATCACCAGTTGCTACTTTTGCATTTACACTTTCTGGTAATAAAACATCAATTACAATACTACGTTGTATACCACTTGTTTTTTTATCTTCAGGAAGTGTTGATGATTGTTTATATGCTAATTTACCTTTAATAGCATATGTAATTGCATCAAAGTTTCTTACAATACCATTTGACTCACCATTATCATTTCCAGGGTTATTGTCAGAATCAAATGGTGCTGTTCCGTCTTTAATTGTTACACTAGGATTTATTACTTCTATTTGATTTTCATACTCATCACTTTCAGCAGATACAAACATATATATACCAAAAGATAGTAATAAAAACACCACTACTCCTATTATTATTTTGTATTTAAATAAAAAATCTTTAACCGTACTCATAACAAGACCTCCATATTATTCTATACATACTAATTAAACCATTTTTTTGAAAGAAAATCAATAAATTTAAAAAAAATTATGAGTTATTGCTCATAATTTTCTTATTTTCAATAAGTCCAATCAAATTTTTAAGTTTAATAAATTTATTATCATTATTTTTAGTTATATTTATAAGCTTACTATATACCTTTTCTATATCATCACATTTCTCATTATATATTTCATAAAATATATATTTTAACTTAGAATTTTCATTATTTTTATTCATTTTTTCTAAAGATTTCACTAGATATTTACTCATTTCTCTTTCATATCTTGTAGAAGACACAATATTTATACTTTTTTTAGATTTTAACTTATAATCCAAAATAGTATACTTTATAAGTTTAGCGCATTCTATTACTTCATCTTCTTCATCAATACTTAAATTACTTTTCATATAACTTAATCCACTAGCATCAAATTCTACTGCAATACTAGATTCTTCACTAGAAAATATACATGCATATCTAATTATATTTACAGCATTTGGTGCATACACTTCTGTTTTATCTTCAATTTGTTTTAAAAAATTCTTATTAACAATAATATCCCCATATTTAATATTAACTATATCTTCAGTACTTGCCTTAAACATTGGTATTTTTAAAATAAATTCAGCGTCATCTTCTTCTTTCCATTCATAAAATTCATAAAGATTATTTTTATTAAAATTAAGTGTAATATCATAAATATAATTCATTGTTTTTTCCTCCTATAAATGAACTTAAAATCATAAAAATTACTCCAAAAATAAAATTCAAACATTCTATACGTCTAATAATAAAGTTAACATATTCAAAAAAATTATACCCTATACTTAATAAATTTAAATATATTATTATATATGATAAACCAATTACGCTAAGTCCAAAACCAAATAAAAAAATTAAAAATTTGAATGACATTTTTTGTTCACCTATATTATTCTATTTATTATTTTTAAATTTTATTATATAATTATAATGAGGTGAAGAAAATGTTAATATTAAAATATTTAATTCTGGGGATAATACAAGGATTTACAGAACCACTTCCTATTTCATCTAGTGGACATTTAAGAATATTTAAATCTCTATTTAATAGTGAAGTATTAAGTGATATGAATTTTGAAATCGTTGTTAATTTTGGTTCACTTATTGCAATTTTAATCCTATATAGAAAGGAAATAGCAAGTATTATTAAAGATTTCTTTATGTTTATTAAAACTAAAGAAAAAAAATATAGCGTTAATTATAAATATGCTTGGCTTATAGTAGTTGGAACAATTCCAGCAGCACTTTTAGG
The DNA here is from genome assembly GCA_000433675.1 of Clostridium sp. CAG:433. Taxonomy (GTDB): domain Bacteria; phylum Bacillota_I; class Bacilli_A; order RF39; family UBA660; genus CAG-433. The sequence goes on along the minus strand of FR893547.1, from coordinate 10,345 downwards.
ATTATTTGTAAAAGATTTTATAGAAGAATACTTTACTACTAAACTTGTTGGACTTATGCTTATATTTACTTCTATATTATTATTTATGATAAAAGACATAAAAGGAAAAAAAGAAAAGAAAGATATGACTTATTTAGATGCACTTAAAATTGGACTTTTCCAAGTAGTTGCTTTACTTCCTGGAATAAGTAGAAGTGGTGCGACAGTTGTAGGTGGTATGAAATCTAATCTAACTAGAGAAACAGCACTTAATTATTCATTTATGCTTTATATTCCAATAAGTGTTGCAAGTATGGTACTTGGAGTTAAAGATTTAATAACTGCAGGTAATATCGGAACACTTGCTATTCCATATTTAATAAGTATGATAGCAGCTGGTATAGTTACATATTATGCAGCCAAATTATTTATAGATATTATGAAGAAAGGTAAATTAATATACTTCTCAATATACTGCTTTATAGTAGGACTTGTAGTATTTATAATATTTTAATTAAACTACCAATTGGTAGTTTTTTTATTGTCTAAAAATAGAAAAAGAAACCAATTTTTGGTTTCTTTTTCTGATTATTGATGCCAACATTTTCTATTTCTAGTTCCTGTTTTTTCACAACTATATGAAGATGTAACATTATATTGACATAAACAATCACCATTTGATAATGAATTAACACATTTTCCTTTATAATTTACCGTGCAACTAGATGGTGGTGTATTTACTTGTTTAGTTTCTGTTTTTGTGCATGTGTCTGTATAAGTATATTCTTCTGTACCACAAATATAAACATTTTCACCCCATGTATATGTTTTCTTATCACTTGATGTATTGCCTGCAGCATCTTTACATTGTACTGTTACCGGTGAATCTGAACTAGTTACAGTTTTTTTAAATGTATCAGATAATGTCTTTTTTCCAAATGATCCAAATCCTGACACTGTATCTGTACATTTATATGTTATTGTTGTCGATGATTCAAATCTTGGTGAAAGTGATGATGACACAAGTGTAGGTGCTCCTAAATCAATATATATTCTTATATTTTTAGTTACTGTATTACCAGCATTATCTGTAACTTTTATTCTAACATATCTGTTACCAGATGAACCTACTGCTTTTCCCTTATCCGACGTTATATTATATACTGGATCAACCAATGTTGATGCTCCAGTTACAGATGAACCTGTATCTACTATTCCACCTTTATTTACTTGCAATGTCATTGATTTTATACCAGACATCGAATCTGTTGTTCCTGTCAAATCAAAATAATGTCTATAGTTAGTCCATGAATTAATTGGTGTATTATCTGCTTCTATAACTTTTAAAGCACTACCCACCTTATTTCCATCTGCATCTGCTTTATACATTTTTAATGTTACTGATGGATCAGTTTTATCAATGTACGCTTTTATATTAATAACTCTTGTATTACCAATTTTATCCTTTAATGTTATTTTGCTGTATCTAGCACCTTCACGCTCTAAATATATGTCAAATGCATAAGTATGTGATGTAGTACCAACAATAGTAGTACTCATAGTCTTATTTCCTGCTGCATTTCTTTCCCATTCCATTGATGCAAGCCCCGATTGAGTTTCAGTAACTTCAACCGTAAAGTAATAATAATAATTTTTCCAATCAATCGTCAAATCTTTATTTGTAGAACTTGCAATTGCTTTGTCACCAGGTTCACGTTTGCCATTACTATCATACATTAATTCATAAGCCGTTACCTTTACACTCGGTGCTGTAGAATCAACCTTACTAACCACAACAGAGTTTGTAGTAGTATTACCTGCTTTATCAGTCGCAACAAATTTATAAGTCCCATTATTAGTAACTTTATATGTTGCAGAACCATTGGTTAATGTAAGTGATGTATTTCCAATTTTAACACTTGCTAATCCAGATTCGGAATCTGATGCTTTTACTGTCAATGTTGCAGAAGTTTTCCAATCTGTTGGATTACCTGTAACTGTTACCGTTGGTTTAACCCTATCTATGAATACTCTAACATTTATTGTAGTAGTGTTCCCAGCATTATCGGTAACTGTAAATCTCGCGACTCTATTACCTGACGTAATTACTGCCTTTCCTTTTTCTGATGTTATATCATACGTAGCCGTTACCACATCATTTGCACCCGGATTTTCCGTTTCATAATGACCTTTATCATTTATCTTCATTGTTATAGATGAAATTCCTGATCCAGTTGATAATGACACAAGTTCAAGATATATTGGATGATTTTTCCAACCACTTACGTGGCCTGATTTAGTAAGAGTATCCAATACCGTACTAGTTTTATTTCCATCTGAGTCTGCTTGATATGCTCTTACGGCAAATGTAGGTGCGACCCTATCTATAAATACTCTAACATTTTTAACGGTTTCATTACCAAGTTTATCAGTAACTGTAAATCTTATATATCTGTTTCCTGACGACTGAACTAATTTCCCCTTTGATGAAGTTATATTATATGATGCAGTTAATTTATCTATTTCATCTGATCCAGTAGTTGAATAACTTCCTCCACTATTTATTTGCATTGTCATCGATGAAATTCCTGATCCTGAATCTGTTTCTGATACAATTTCAAAATATACCTGATAATTTCTCCATGAGCTAATTCTTGTATTTGCTGCCGAAGTACTTTGAATAATAGTATCTGTCTTATTACCATCTGAATCTGCTTGATAAGCTCTAATTGTAAATTCTGGAGCAACCTTATCAATATATATTCTTACATTCTTAACAGTTTCATTACCAAGATTATCAGTAACAGTTATTCTAACATATCTATTACCTGATTCTGTTACCGCCTTTCCATTTGTTGATGTTATATCATATGTAGCAGTTAGCGCATCATTTAAAGATGTATCTGATGTTTCAAAGTGCCCATTATCATTTAAACTCATTGCTACACTTTTTATACCTGATGGATCCGCTGCCGATACAACTTTAAAATATATTGAATAATTTCTCCAATTATCTATTATTTTAGATGAATCAGAAAATTTTTCAATAAGTGTTGTTGGATTATTATCACTATCAGTTTGATATGCCTCTATTTCAAAAGTTGGTCCTGTTTTATCTATATTAGTTACTTCTATCGTTTTTGATGACGTATTTCCAAGATTATCATATGCTACAAAAGTATATGTACCATTTGTTTGTGCCGCATATGTACCAGTACCATTTGTTAATGGTATTAATTCGCCATTTACCTTAATACAATTTAATCCAGATTGTAAATCAAATGATTTTGCAGTTAAAATTACATCACTACTTGTTAAATCTGTTAAATTACCTGTTACAGATAAATCGGGTCCTGTTATATCCACTTTTACTGCATTATAATTTGAACGTTCACTAACTATATTTTGTTTTTCTTCATCTTTACTATCTGACACTGCTCTATAATATATATAATGTATTCCTTCTAAATCAACTGTTACAGTATTACCAGTAGTTGTGAAATCAATCCAAGTACCACCAACTAATTCTGAATTACTTGTTGATATATAATATTGATATTTTTGAATACCTGTATTACTTATACTTTCTGTTAGAAGTGATATTGTTCTAGAAGTTTTTGTCCAATCAGATGAACCACCTGTTATTATAGGAGAAGATATCCAGTGTGCATATAATGTTTGATCACCTGCGACATTGTATAATGTTGTTTTATCTATTTTTGTTGCTTTTTCTTTTTCTCCTCCATTTGGTGCTGTATACCAACCTTCAAAAACATAACTTATATTATTATCTGTGTCCACATCTCTTGTTGGTGTTGGAAGATTACCATATGCTTGTCCATATGTAACACGCATACTTTTTGTATTTACAGTTCCGCCATTACCATCAAATGTTACTGTATATTCATTTGCATTACATACAGCATAAAATGTAGAATCTGAATTTATCAATAGTTGTGTACCTGGACTATATGCTACTCCAGATGCACTATCTTTTGCCCATTTACATGTATAACCATCTTTAGTAATATCTGGTAATTTATAATTATGATTCCACTGTGCATACAATGTAGTATTTGATGTATATTTGCTACTAACTAAATTACTAGTAATATATCCATTTTCATTTAACATTTGAGTGCCATTAGTAACTTCAGTATAATATCCATTAAATGATGGTGTAAAAGTAGTATTTGATACTGAAACACCAGTGTTATTTGAATTAAATTCTATTTTATACGATGCTTTCGAAGGTTTAGTTATCGGATTAGTACTTGATGTCATTAATTTTGTAATATCACTATCTAAATATATTCCTGTTTCATACTTTTCATATATTGCTGATGTTCCTTGCGCCACTGCACCATTACTATTAAGAGTAACGGTATATTTTTTTGCTTCTTTTTTGAAATTTGCTTTTACTGTTGTTTTAGTATTTACAGTTGCACTATTTGGTACCACAGAATATCCTGAAAAACTAACGTTATATCCTGTTATATTTTTACTTGTTGTCGATGTTGCTATTCTTCCGTCTGACAATGTTACTATATTATTAGACATAGTAAATGTTGTACCAGATAAAACTATTAATTGTGTTGGTGTTACATTTCCTAAGCTTGAATCTTCCCTGCCGGAATCTACATCATTAACCGTAAAATTAATCGTATTAAATGATAAATTTAAACACTTATTTCCATCAACAACGCAGTTCTTTGAATATTTTATTTCTACTTCATCTAACTTTAATCCTGTTATATCATATGATGTCCCATATTCAACATTTTTTAAACTAAATGAATTATAATATTTTTCTTCGTTATTAATTTTTATCTTTGTTTGTATTCTATCACCATTTGTACCATAACCAGAAGTATAATCTACACCATCTACATTATATGTTAAAACTAAATCATCTTTCTTCTTTTCAAATTTAGGATATAAAATAATATCTTGATCAACAGTATATTTACCTCCTACATCATAATCACCTAATGAACATGTCCAACCTTTGAAATCATAATCTGTTTTAGTAAGTATATCACTTCTTAATTTCAAATCTTCTCTTTCATATTTATACTGTGGTTCTAAAACTTGTGTTCCATCTGTATTTCGATATTCTACATCATACACTTTCCTAAAATCATATTGTTCTATTAAATTAATTGGAGTTGTATCTGGATTTGTTGTAGTTATAGTTATAAAAAATTCTACACTTGATCTAAAATTTATTATATCTTTTTCTTTATAATCTGTTACTGTTACATTTATTCCTTCTTTATTTATACTTTGTTTTATAAAAGAGTATATTGTTTGATTTCTATCACCAAAATTTGTTACAGTTATTTTATACGTTATCGATGATGCACCATTTGGTAAAGTAAATCCCATTGTTGTATTATTAACATCATATTTTGGTGAATAATTTTCTAATGCTCCACCACTTGCAGATTCTAACTTTATCCCTGTTACTCTTATATCTGCTCTTGTTCTAAACATCGCATCTGATGTTATTGATAATTTACTGGCAAGTCCTGAATAGGCAACAGTATTAATTAAAAACAAAACAAAGAAAACTGTCATTATTAAATTTTTTAATTTAAATTGAAGGAATTTTTTCATTTAACACTGCTCCTGTTTAGATTACTATTCTATGTTTATATTATAACACATTTTATTATTAACATATCAAAAAAAGAAACTAAATTTCTTAGTTTCTTTATCCTATTGATGCCAACATGTATTATATACTGGGGTTGATTCACCACAAACTTTTTTAGTATATTCTTTTGTATAACAATAACATTTTGTTCCTGAAGAACCCTTACATACATGTCCACTTGTTATACAAGAATAATCCGACTCCATACCCAAATATTCTTGTTCATACCAACAATTTTCTCTATAATATGATACACCACACGAAGAATTTTCATCATAATACCATGTTGGTGAATTGCTAGTCACTTTATTACCCGCTCTATCTTTACATACTGCTGGCTTACTTCCTGACCCTGTTAATTTTACAGAGCTAGTAAAACTTGATACTGTTGTTCCACTAGAATTTTGCAATCTAGACAATGAATCTTTACATGTATAATTAATTGTCATCTCTGATCCATTTGCACTATGTCCTCCCCAAGTTAATTCTGGTTTACCTAAATCTGTAAATATTCTGACATTTCTAGTTGTTGTATTTCCTGCTCTATCTTTTGCAACAACTCTAATATATCTATTACCTTGACCAGAAATGGTACGACCTTTATCCTTTGTTATATCAATAGGTGTACCTATTAAAGTTTTATTATCTGTTATCGCTCCTGAAGCATTACCTTGTATTGTAATTGATGTAATTCCTGATCCACCTGTTGTCCCAGTTGTATCAAAATAATACAAATAATTTACCCATGAAGGAGACCTATAATCACTTGTTACATTTTTAAGCGACTTGCCTGTTTTCTTACCATCAACTGATTTATATAAATTCAATACAAGCTTTGGTGGTACTTTATCAATTCTTACTCCAATTGCAATTGTTCTAGAATTGCCCGCATTATCTGTTAATGTTACCTTTGCATATCTATAACCCGATGATGCTAAATAAGAATTTTTTAGTCCATTATATACTGTAGATTTAGAAGTTTCATGAACAACTGCATAACTACCTGCGTCATTATATTCCCATTCTGTAGTTGCGATTCCCGATTCATCAGTTGAACCAGATAATGAAAAATAATATCCATAATTTACCCAAGTTGGAAGACTTAAGTCTCCATTAGTAACAGTATCACTAACCTTAGTTCCTGCTGTATTATCACTCTTTAATTTATATGGGGTTATTTTAATTGTAGGAGGAGTTTTATCCACATGTACTAGGAAGTAAGAAGTTGTACCTGAATCCGCATTATATCCAATATAGAATGTACCAGTATTTGTTAACGATTTTACGGTACCTGACGTAATTGCTGTACTTGGTGTACATTTACTTGTATTAACACAATATTTTATATTTGTAGATTTTGATGTTAATTTAAATTTAACTGTAGAATTTACATAATCACCTGTACTTATTCGACTAGAATTATCTGTTCTAGCTACTACAATATCAACAGGAGCTGTTCCTATTCTACCATTAAATTTCTTAACGGTTGATTCAATACCCGTTACACTTACACCTTTTACTCTTATAATTCTATCCATTGATGTAGTATTAGCATATCCAGTTGTAGTTATCACATCTCCAGTTCTTCCAGAACCTAATCTTGTAGATGGTTCACATGGATTACTTGAATCGTAACTACTTGTTGCTGTACTACATGAATATACTCTTGTACCACTAACTCCAGACTTATCTATTGTTATTTTAAATGTTAATCCCGTCGACGATAATTCACCACTTTTTATTTCAGTACCAGATTGATTATATGCTCTAATACTTATTACAGGTTTTACCCCATCTATTTTAACTTCGAATGTAAATTGGGATGAGTTGCCTGCCTTATCAGTAGCAGTTATAATACCGTGTCTATAACCATTTGCTTGTATCTCAATAGGATCTAACTTTTCTATAGATTCAAAATCATCATAAGTCTTTTTAGTAGGATGTTCGCTATAATTACTATCTGTAGTTAATAAACCACCTTTATTTGTTTCTATTAATACAGAGTCTATTCCAGATAAATTATCTGTACTTGTACTTAAATCAAAAATATACTCATCAGTTGCCCAATCAGGAAATGACTTTGAACTACCTGTTACTGTATCTAATTTAGTAATTACGTCTCCATCTTTTTTAGAAGGAATTACAACAATTGTAGGTGCGGTTACATCAACACGTGCATCATATACATATGTCTCGCTATTAACACCAGTATTACTTGTTATGTTATAAACAACCTTATAGGTTCCTTCTTTTTTATTTGTTAAATCTACTGGAATTGCTGTATTTGAACTTATTTGTGTTGTTGGTACACAAACATTTTCACTTGATGATGTATCATCTTCACTTGATGAAGTGTCATTATCATCACTAGCATTTTCTTTATATTCATAATCATTAATACAATATTTAATTATTCCACCACTTGGACCTGTCGTTGAATCACCAAGCATAAATTCAAGATAACTATTTGACCAGGTACTGCTTTCAACAATTTCTGTTGTTCCTGTTTTATATGCAGTTAATGTAGTAGAAGGAATTACTCTATCTATTTTAATATGTTTATTTGCACTCTCTGTTGTTTTTGCATACTTACTAACTGCTCTGTAACGTATATAACCATCTATTGACGATTCTACATAATTGCCTTCCTCATCCATCTCACCGACAATAACAGTAACTGCAGAAGTGTCAGTTATTTCTTTCCAATCACTTTCACTACAAGAAGATTCATTATCTAAAAAACAATATTGGTAAGATACATTACCTGAATCACTTGTTGACTTATCAATAGGTGAAACGCTAACAGAATCATATGTCCAGTCACCATTTTCTACATCAGTCTTAATTTCTACATTTTTTAACCAATGTGCATAAATACTTTTTGTAACACCTTCTTCAGTTATAAATTGATAGTTTTCATCAACTTTAACAGATGGGGATGCATCACTACCAACGCCAGGTTTGTTAAACCATCCTTCGAATGTATATCCGTCTTTTTTTGTCACTGGAGAATCATATTTTTGATTTCCAGTTTTCATTGTAATAATAGAATCACTAGTAAATAAAGTATTTGTAAATGAATTTGTTATATTACCATTTGCATCAATTAATTGTATACCGTCGCTTGAATAATATCCCATAAATGGATAGTTGATATACATTGTACCTGTTGGTTTGTTTTCTTCATTACTACTATCATATGATTCATATACATCAACACCTAAACTAATTATAGGTTTATAAATGTTATTAGTTGATGCTGTCATTTTGTTAGACAAAATTCCATTAGTATTATTTAAATATACTCCATCACCATATTTTAAATAAACTTCTTTATTTCTTTGAATACTTTCAGAATCGGACACAAAACTAGCATCTGTATTATTTAGAGCTATTTTATAAATATTACCTTCCCATTGTGCATATAAATTAACAACTTCATTATTTGTACTTGACAATTTACTTACAGACTGCTCATCTTTATATACAACTGTACCATTAGCAGATGTTGACCATCCTGTAAATGTATAACCAGTTCTAGTAAATGAATTTGCAGTTAATGCCTTCGAATCAGTATAATTAAATGTTTGATCATTCATTGTTCCTGTACCACCGTTAGCATTAAATTTTACTGTATATGTGTTTTCTAACCAATTCGCTTTTATTGATCCAGATATAGATCCAAACGTATATACATTTTCCTCGATTTTATCTTTACATTCATCATTACATGTATCAGGATACTTTGTTGTTAAACTCCATCCTGCAAATATATAACCAGTTCTAGTTGGTTTTGATAATGAATATGTTTCCCTATAATTACGTATTACTGCACTTGCACTTGTACTATCATTCCATGTTCCTCCACTTGGATCAATAGTTAATGTATATTGATTTATTTGAGCTGTTGCCATATATGTTTCATTTTTCGTTAATGTAAATGCATTTTCTGAAGTATTTACATCCTGTAACGATGATGCACCGTTATATGTCCAAGCTTTAAATGAATATCCAGTACTTACTTCTGCATTTATTGTTATTTTAGTTCCATATTCATATGTTCCTGTTGCTGCTGCAGATGAATTACCTATTTTTGTTTCATAACCTGTTGCTACTATACTTACTTTATTTATCCCTGAATTTACAGATAATTTTACTGTATATATCTCCCTTTCATAATATAAACTAATTTCTCTTTTTCCATTAGCTAATATAGTTGTTTCTGTAACATCTTTTCCATCTACTTGTCCTTTACTATATTTAAATCCTTTTATGGTCTTTTTTAGATTTTCAACCTTTATTACTGAATTAGTTGTTCCTGTTTTTGTTTCCGACTCACACGTATAAGTACTTGCATTTAAATCTTTTGTACAATGATTTACCTTATATAATGTATTTGTATTTTCTTGCCATACTGCTCTAAACTCTTTATCGCCCGTACTTCCTTTTTCTACTGTCATTGTCGCATTATATGACGATGTACTTGTTAATGATGTTGACCATCCTTTAAAAGTATATCCTTCTTTTGTCGGATTGTTTAATGTAAACGTCTCCGTTTCTACCGTATACTCTGTCGGATTTGCTGCTGAAAGTACTCCACCATCCAATTCATACTTTATGCTATATTTTATTGGAGTCCAGTTTGCAGTATAACTTTTATTTCCCATACTTCCTTTTGCTATTGATACACTTGTTTGTGCTGTATTA
>FR893546.1:8517-53367 GCA_000433675.1 Clostridium sp. CAG:433 | reverse complement strand
ATCGTATTTTTTTGATAATGCCGTTACTGATATTCCTTCTTTTTTATTATTATAAATATTTATTTTATCTTCGTAACTTAATTTTGACATATAAAAACCTCGTTTCCATGTCCAAGAAACGGGGTTCATATCAAAAAGGATACTTATTTTTGTTAATTATAATATGTAGTTCTATCTGCGAATCTAGCATATGCGCCACCATTATATGTTGGGAAATTAATATAATTTCTAGGATCTGTTAATGATGCTGATTCACCTGCTTGTAAATACCAACCATTATATATATTTAAATGTAAATGTGTTCCTGTTGATGCTCCTGTTGATCCCATTAAGCCTATAACAGTATCTTTATTTACTATATCACCTTGTTTAACATAAATTGCAGCTAAATGTCCATATAATGATGAATATTTTCTACCATTTATATTGTGATGTATTACGATATAATTTCCATATCCACCACGGCTATAACCAGTGTATTTTACCTTACCATCTGATACAGCATATATCTTATGGTCTCCACATGCCATATCCATACCTGAATGTATTTCTTTGCCATGGAATGGACATATCCTATAACCATAATTTTCTGTTATACAACCAGATGATAATGGTCTCCAGAACTTAGTACCTGCAGGTAACTGTGCACTACCACAACTTGATACATCTTCATTATCTTTACAACCTGATTTTGTATAATAATCTAATATTGATTTTTGTGCCTTTAATTCTTCTTCGTATGATAAACTTTCTTCTCCAAGTGCATCCTTAGATTTTGATAACTCAGTTACTTTTTCTGTTAATTCTGATTGAAGAGATTTTAAAGAATCTTCTTTTTTATGAAGTGATTCAATATTCTTATTATTTTTATCTATCATTTTATGCATTTCATCTATCAAATTATTATTATATTTTGATAATTGTTCTGTTACAGATACTCTATATATAAAATCTGTTATACTATCTGCTGAAAATATATATTCTAAGTAAGTAGATTCACCACTAGATACTTGGAAAAATTTCATAAGTTCTTTCATTTGTTTTTCTTTTTCAGCAATTTGATTATTTAATTTTGTTATTTCATTTGTTGTATTTTGAATATCTTTTTCTGCTTGTGCCATTTCAGTATATATACTATCTATTCTTGATTTGGTACTTGATATTTGTTCTTCTGTTAATTTAATATTATTTTTTGTCTCGTTATATTTATTTAAAGTAGTTTCATATGCTTTTTTTAGTTCTCCAAGTGTCTTTGCTTGGACATTATTAAATGGAAGAATTAATATTATTGTTAATATTGTTGGTACTAATAACTTAATATATTTTTTCATTATATTTTTAAGTACTTCCTTACTGCTTTACTACTACCTATCATACCAACAACTATACCTATTAATACTAAAACTAATGATACTTCAAATGTGAATGGGAATGGCTCTACTAATTGTATAAATTTAGAGAATAATATTCCACCTGTTTTTTCATATAATACTGAATAACCATAAATTGTTACAAGAACTGGAATTATTGAACCAAGTACTCCAATAAATAGACCTTCTATAACAAATGGTTGTTTAATTGAAAAATTAGATGCTCCTACAAGTCTTTTAATTTCTATTTCTTCTTGTCTACTAAATATTGTAATTTTTATTGTATTAATTATTAAGAATGCTGTTACTAAAACAAGTGACACAACTATAACAATTAATATTTTTTCTACTATTTTAAATATAGATAATAAAGATTCAATCATTCCTTCTCCATATCTAACCATTTCAACACCTTCTATTTTTTCAATTTTAGATGCTGTATTTGATATTTTTTCTGAATTTTTTACTTTTACTAAATATGTATCATATAAAGGATTTTCTGAATCTGACCAAGATGAAATAATTGTATTAAATATTTCTGATTCTTCTTTCATTTCATTTGCTATATCTTTTTTTGAATTAAATGTTATTGATTCAATATTAGATAAACTATTTATTTCATCTTTTATTTTTGCTTCTGTTTCTTCTGTATTCGAGTTATTCATATAAACAACTATAGTAAAATCATCTCTAATTACTTTAGTAAAATTTTCTACATTATACGATCCAACAATTGCGAACGCTACTATTAAAAGAGTTACTGTTATACATGATATTGATGCTAAGGACAAACTAAAGTTTCTTATTACATTTTTAAAACCATCTCTAATGTTTTTTATTAAAATTCTAATGTTTCTCATTCTTATCGTATGTTCCTTTCGCAAAATCTTTCTTTAATTTTCCTTTATCTAATAATATAACTCTCTTTTTCATCTTATTTACTATATCTCTATCATGTGTAACTACTATTACTGTTGTACCTAAATTATTAATAACTTCTAGTACTTTCATTATTTCTAATGACGTATCTGGGTCCAAATTTCCAGTTGGTTCATCACATATTAATAACTTTGGTGCATTTACTATTGCTCTTGCAATTGCGACCCTTTGTTGTTCTCCACCGGATAATTCATGTGGATAACTTTTTGCTTTTTCTTTTAATCCTACTAAATCTAGTGCTTTTAATGTTTTCTTTCTTATTTCCTTTTTATCATAACCAAACATTTCAAGTACAAATGCTACATTTTCATATGCAGTAAGCTTTGGTAATAATTTAAAGTCTTGGAATACTACACCAAGTTTTCTTCTTAGTTTATAAACTTTTCTATTTTTAAGTTTACCAACTTTTACTCCTCCAATTATTATTTCTCCACTACTTGCTTTTTCTTCTCTATAAAGCATTTTTATAAGTGTTGATTTACCACTACCTGATGCACCTATTATAAATACGAAATCACCTTTTTTTATTTCTAGGTTAAGTCCGTATAATGCAGTTACACCAGTAGGATAAGTTTTTTCTACATCTCTAATTCTAATAAACTCCATTTTACTCCTCCATTTATTCTTTACTCATATTCAAATAACTTTCTATAAATTCATCAATATCGCCATCTAACACTTTAGAAACATTACTTGTTTCATAATTTGTTCTATGATCTTTGACCATGGAATACGGATGCATTACATAACTTCTTATTTGTGAACCAAAGTTAATTGAGCTTTGACCTTTTTTATATTCTTCTGATTCTTCTAGTTTTTTCTGTTCTTCTAGTGCATATAATTTTGATTTTAATACTACCATAGCTTGTTCTTTATTCTTAAGCTGACTTCTTTCATTTTGACAAGTTACTACAATTCCTGTTGGTAAATGTGTTATTCTAACTGCACTATCTGTTGTATTTACTCCTTGTCCTCCTGCTCCACTACTTCTATATACATCTACTCTTATATCACTATCTTTTATTTCTATGTTTATATCATCATTCTCTTCTGGAATAACTTCAACTGCTGCGAATGATGTATGTCTTCTATTTTGTGAATCAAATGGTGACAATCTAACTAATCTATGAACACCTCTTTCACATTTTAAATATCCATATGCATTTAATCCTTTTACTAAAACAATTGCTTTTTTTATACCTGCTTCTTCGCCTGGTAATGTATCTAAAATTTCATATTTAAAATTATTTTTATCACACCATCTTAAATACATTCTAAGAAGCATATCAGCCCAGTCACAACTTTCTGTTCCACCTGCACCTGAATGTACTTCTAAAATAGCATTTTTTTTATCATTTTTTCCTGATAGTTTTGTTTCTAATTCTAATAAATTAATTTCTTTAATTGTACCTTTTATTTCATTTATAAGTTCATTTATTAATTCATCATCATTACTATTAACTATATCAATATATGATTCTAATGTTTGTTTTAAAGATTCGATATTTGATATTATTTTTTTATCATTACCTATTTCTTTAGATAAATCAATTGTTTCTTTAGCGTTCCATAAATTATTATCATATAAACTTTGAAGTTTACTTTCTTTATTAGATAACTCTTTCTTTTTATTATCTACATCAAAGTAACCTCCATATATTATTTAGTTTTTCATCTAACAATAATATTTCGCTTTTTAATTCTTTAGTATCCATATTATCACCATAATAATTATAACATAAGAAGTAAAAAAAAGAAATGGCTTTATTTACCATTTCTAATTGTTTTAAAAAACATACTTATCATAACTGGCATTGCGAAAATTGTAGGAAGCGCATATCTAAAATATGTATTTACTGGAGACGCAATGCACACTAAAGTTAAAACAAATGATGGAAATAAGTAACACATTTCTTTATATTTTTTCTTATATATTAAATAAAATAACATAAATATTAATATATAATTACTAAATCCAATATTAACTATTAAGCCTATAATTGGAATATATGGAAATATATTACCATAATTTGATAAATTTGTTCTAAGGTTTGTTAAATTATTATAATGATAATCAATACCATGTTCTTTAATTATTGGTGTATATTTATAATATATGTACCACTTTGTACTAAATGGATAAAAATATCCATATGTATTATTTATTGTTGCTTCTACATAAGTTAATGGATGCTTTTTAAACATTTCAAACCATACAACAAAATAATTTTTTAAATCTTCTTTTGTACTATATTTATTAAATTCATTTTTTACTGGATCTGCTATTTCTTCTTTATATCTATCTTTTAATGTATCATAACCAAGTATTTTATCAATGGCCTTTTTTTCATCATTAGTTACTTCATTTTCATGTTCTTTTACATACCTTGCAGTTTGCTGAAAAGGTATACTAAGCGTTTCACGAACACTTGATGGCGTTATCTTAAAATATGGTAAAATTACTTTAGAATAAGTCACAAATAATGATACTACTATTAAAAATATAATTAAAAAACTTTTTCTATTTTTCTTATTTATTAATATCAAAAATGGGAATGTTAATATAAATACATGTATTCCATTATTTCTAAATAAAAACATTAATATTGATAAAATTATAATTTTTATAATATTTTTTATGCTTATCTTTTCTTCTAATTTTATACATTTATAAACTGTAATTATATAAAGTATTATTAAACATCCAAATATTACATCTTTAACTGGACTCATCGCATAAAAAGGAAATACAGGTACTAAGGCATATATAAGTAAACATGCAAATCTATATTTTATAGATATATTTATTTCTTTCATAAATTTGATTGTATATGAAAGAGTTAATATAAGAATACTTGTTTGAATTATGCTGTAGATAAATAAACCTACATTTGAACTATTAAAAAGTACCATTCCAAGTTTTACACAAGTTCCTAAAAGAAGAGTATGTATAACTGGATGATGATTTGTAATTATTACATTTTTATCAAGTAATACAGAATAATATGAATATTTATTATCTATATGAAAATACTGAAGCAATTGAAAACTAGGGTCTTTTGACATTATAATTGGATAAAACGCTATCATATAAATTATATAACAAGCAAACATAACAATACTTGAAAATATAATTGGATGTTTATCGAATAAATTTAATATTCTATTTTTAGTTTTATCTTCTTTCTTTTTATAATCATCTAGATAATCAAATACTTTATTTAATATAAAATAAAGTATTATAAATAATAACAATGATAAAATTATCATTATTATTAAATTGTCTTTCAAATATTTAAAACTATTACTTTTTATAAAGCTTGTACCTACTGCCATAAATATTGTATATATTAATGATAGTATTATTGTTATTACCCTTTTTCTCATAACCTACTCCTATATATACATTCTATCATAATTTTAATGTTATGGATAATTTATTTTTATTGTATATTTTAAATATATATATTATACTTATAATAAAGGAGGAGTAGATATGACATATACATATAATTATAATTTTGATAGTTCAGATGCAGCATTAGGTGGAATGTTAGCAGGTTATTTAATTACTTTTCTAGTAATTTATGTACTTGCTGTTATTGCAATGTGGAAAATATTTACTAAAGCTGGTAAACCAGGTTGGGCATCATTAATACCAATTTATAATATAATAGTAATGTATCAAATAGTTGGATTAAACCCATTATTAATAATTCTTCTATTTATTCCATTTATTAATGGTATTGCAGCAATTGTTCTTTCTATAATTCAATGTATAAGACTTTCTAAAGCTTTTGGAAAAGGTACTGGATTTACTTTTGGGTTAATTTTCTTATCACCAATATTCTTACTAATTCTTGGTTTTGGAAATGATAAATATATTGGATTTGAAAAATAATTTTATAGGGTATATAAAAATGTTAAGATTAATTTCTTAACATTTTTATTTATAACATAAATAACGTTAATTATTTAAATCGATATATAATTCAACTTTACCACAAACAGGACATACTCTTGCTTTAACCCTTCTTGGTCCTTTCTTAATTATTTTATCTGAACCTTCTATTGGTACCTTTATATTTTTTTCTAAATCTAAATATATTTGTTCATCAAACCTAGCACCACCTATATAATCAGTATGTAAATCTGTTTCTCCAATCATTATTACATCACAATCGCTACATTTTTTCACTCTAAAAATCATTCCTTTCGTTTAATCAAATTACACATCTGAATAATTATATTATAGAAAAAAACAAACAACATATCAAAAGATTTAAAAGATAGTAATATTTTGATTTCCAAAACAATTTATAATGATAATTATTTTTATATCAACATAAACATAATATGTATTTATATCTTAAAAATTTGCATAATATCATATATTTTATTTATCAATTATTTTAAATTGTTATAATGTTATATTTCTTTCTCTAATTTTTTATAATTTGATTTAAAATTCAGTAAAGTTTGCATCGCACTTATAACTGCTGAAGATTCAAATTTATCTCTTCTATAATATCCATTAGTCAAATAACCAGTTATTCCATTATCTTTTTTATTTAAATTACTATTTAAAATTTCTTCAATAACTTTATTTAGAGATTTTTCTTCTTTAACATAATTAAACATATTTTCAGTAATTTGAAGTCCATTTGATTTTCCTATAAATTCAGTACCATTTTGATCTAATATTGATGCATAAGTAACAATGAAATATGTATCATCTATCTGTTCATATCCGCCTTCAATACTTATTAGTAAGTCAAATGAAATATTATTTTCTATGCAATAATTATATAAATTTTTATTTCTATTTCTTGCACCTATTAAAGTTTCATCATTAATAGGTTTAGAACTTACTAGAGAATTTACATTAACTAGTTCAATTGAAACATCATCAATTTCTAATTCTTTCATAGCAATTAATATTGATCTTTGCTTTGAAACATTTGTAGAACCCAAAACCACTTTCATACTTTATACACCTCTCAATAAAAAGAAAATATTTAATCTTTTAAAATAAAATTATATTATATGTTATATTTTAATGTTTTTCATGATTAATTGCAACATTATTTAAATAATTTGCTACATCTGTAAGACTATTAAAAGTTATACATCCATTATCCTTAATAATATCTTCTACTGATTTTATACTTTCTAACATATGACCTTCCATTTTCATATCATTATATTCATATAAAACACAAAAAATAAGTTTATGTGGTACTTTATTGCTATAATCTACTGCAGATGCTATAGCACTAAATCCCATTTGTTCTGGTGTAATAACATACAATAAAATATCACTGGCCTGCATTCGTCGTTTTTTTCTGATTTTTGTAGATTCCGTATATTTCCAATCTCTTACTAATGGATTAAAATACTTTATATTTGAATTCAAAAGTTTTATTAAGGACTCTCTCCAATTACTATTACCACAGGTACCACCCAAATTTACAGTTAACATTTTATCACTCCTAATTTTTTTATATAACCTTTAATTATTTTATTTGCCCATCTTCTGATAATTTAGAATACTCTTCTTGATTAATTTCCATTTTTCTTGTCTGGACAGCAAAATATGTTTGACCTAATGCAACTGATTTATGTCTTACTGGGCTTTCATTTTGTACTATTAAATAACATGCATATCTAGAAAGTCTATAATCAATAACTTCTTTTGTAGCTCCTTTAGGCATTTTTATCGTTTTCCCTATAACGGGAAAATGATCATTTACATTAATTCCACTTAGTTTGCAACTTATTTTCGCTTTATTAATTACTTTAGCAAAATGTTCCAATTTTGAATATTTCAAAACCAACATTAATTCTCTTGCTTCCCAATATTCATTGTCAAGATCATCAATATGTTTTATAAGGCTTTGAAGCACTTCGATAATTTTGAAATGCTTATCTAAAACTTATCTAAAATTTTTAAGTTATAATTTTTTACAATTTTTAAGTATTGTATAAAAATAGCGCAACCACTTATATTACTTGGGTTTACGCTATTTTTAATCATTATTTACCACAGTATTATTTATATTTTTTCCACGAACCACATAAACATAATTCATTTCCACCTATCTTTTCTACTTTTCTTGTTGTTTTTACTTTATCTTCACTATCATTTGTTCCTGTTATTTTAGCAACTTCTTTTCTTTCTATGTGTCATTTAATTTCTGATTTTAATAATTATTATTTATATGTTACATAATATTCGTTTCTGATGTATAAACATTTGTTATTAGGATAATAATACTGTTTATTCTTCAAATTTTATACTATTTTACACAGCATATTCAGATTTTAAACTCATACTCTTAACTTTGTTTTTTTCTTTTTTTACAATCTTATTATCTTCTAATTTTAATCCTAGTACGTCAAGAGCATTTTCATTTTTTGAAACACGTATAACATCGATTGGTATTTTATACATATAATTTATTTCCATTTGTTCTCTATTGAAATTTGGTTTTAATATACAATACCAATTCCCATTTTCATCATAAGATTTAAAATATATTAACTTTGAATAATCTAATGGATAAACCATATTTACTTTACTATTCATTTCTTCTAAATTACTATCTATTTTACTATCAAACGCTTCTATTTTGCTTAATGATAACATCTTACTTCCTGTTGCATCATAATTATATATTAATGCTAATGTTGCTGAATCCTGTATAAATATTCTTGAACTCATTTTATCTCCTCCACCAATAATTTTTAACTTTATAAAATGATTTATTTACCACAACACTGTTTGTACTTTTTCCCACTGCCACATGGACATGGTTCATTTCTACCTATTTTTTCTACTTTTCTTGTTGTTTTTACTTTATCTTTACTGTCATTTGTTCCTGTTGGTTTAGCAACTTCTTTTCTTTCTAGGTTTTGTTTAATTTCTGCTTTTAATAAATATTTTGTTATTTCTCTATTTATTGTATCAAGCATTTCATCAAATAATTGGAATCCTTCATTAGTATACTCAACTAAAGGGTTATTTTGTGCATAACTTCTAAGACCGATACCTTCTTTTAAATGATCCATAGTGTTAATATGTTCCATCCAGTGTGTATCAATTACTCTTAATGCAATTACCTTTTCAAAATCATTTACTATTTCTTCTGGTAAATCTTTTATTTTATTTTCATATTCTCCTATAATTTTATCTTCTAATATTTGAATTACTTCATCTTTTGATTTATTTATAATTTCAGATAATTTCATATTTGAATTTCTAAGTAAATTTTCATTTACATATTCACATATTTCAGAACAATCAAATTCAAGTAATTCAGGTTGCTCTACTAAATGAGACATAACTAAATTATAAATATGATCTTTAATTAAATTTATTATAGATTCATGAATTGAGTCACTATCAAGTATTTCATTTCTTCTTTCGTACATTATTTCTCTTTGTCTACCCATTACATCATCATATTGAAGTAAACTTTTTCTTATATCGAAGTTATTTCCTTCAACTTTCTTTTGAGCTGATTCAACATTTCTAGTCATTGTTTTACTTCTTAAATTAATTGTTGTTCCAAGACCAGCTGCTTGAAGTAAATCTTTAAATCTATCTGTTCCAAATCTAACCATTAAGTCATCTTCAAAACTTACAAAGAATTGTGTATAACCAGGGTCACCTTGTCTACCTGCACGACCTCTAAGCTGATTATCTATACGTCTTGATTCATGTCTTTCTGTACCAATTACACATAAACCGCCTAATTCTTTTACACCTTCACCAAGTTTAATATCGGTACCACGTCCAGCCATGTTAGTAGCAATTGTAACTGATCCTATTTCACCTGCTTTGGCTATAATTTCTGCTTCTCTTGCATGGTTCTTAGCATTTAATACTTCATGCTTAATTCTTTCTTTTTTAAGCATATTACTTATAAGTTCACTTGTTTCAATTGCTATTGTACCAACTAGAACTGGTTGTCCTGTTGCATGTCTTTCTTTTATTTCTTTTATAATAGCATTATATTTGTCTTGTTTAGTTGCAAATATTAAATCTGCCATATCTTTTCTTATAACAGGTTTATTTGTTGGGATTTGAATTACATACATGTTGTATATATTTCTAAATTCTTCTTCTTCTGTTTTAGCAGTACCTGTCATACCAGATAATTTTTTATACATTCTAAATAGATTTTGGAATGTAATAGTTGCAAGTGTCTTAGTTTCTTCATTAATTTTTACACCTTCTTTTGCTTCAATTGCTTGGTGTAATCCTTCAGAGAAAGCTCTTCCTTGCATAAGTCTTCCTGTGAATTGGTCAACTATAACTACTTTACCATCTTGAACTACATAATCAACTTCATTTTTCATAGTAAAGTTTGCTCTTAACGCTTGATTTATATGATGAACTAAAGCTGAATATTTAATATCATACATATTATCTATTCCATAGAATTTTTCACATTTTTTGCTTCCTTCATCTGTTAAGTTAATACTTTTTGTTTTTTCATCTATTATGAAATCTTCATTTTCTTTTAGATCTCTAACAAATCTTTGTGCATCCATATATTGATTATTTGAATGCATTGCACCACCTGATATTATAAGTGGTGTTCTTGCTTCATCTATTAATACAGAGTCAACTTCGTCGACAATAGCGAAATTAAGTGGTCTTTGTACTCTATCTTCTTTTCTAACAACCATGTTATCTCTTAAATAATCAAATCCAATTTCATTATTTGTAGAATATAAAATATCACAGTTATATCTTTCTCTCTTTTCTGCTGGAGATAAATCTCTAAGATTAGTTCCTACTGTTAATCCTAAAAATTCAAATATTTGACCCATCCAAGCAGCATCTCTGCTTGCTAAGTATTCATTAACTGTTATAATGTGTACACCTTCACCAGTTAATGCATTTAAATATGCTGGCATAACAGATGTTAATGTTTTACCTTCACCTGTTTTCATTTCAGCAATATTACCATAATGAATTGCAAGTGCACCAAGTACCTGTGTATAAAATGGTTTTTCGTTGATTACTCTTTTTGCTGCTTCTCTAACAGTAGCAAACGCATCAACAAGTATATCATCTAAAGTTTTCCCTTTTTCTAATTCTTTTTTAAATTCTTCTGTTTTATGTTGTAACTGTTTGTCAGTTAATTTTTCATATTCGTCACTTTTTGCTTCTATTTGATCTGCTATTTTCATAAATCTTCTTAATTCTTTATATTCAAAATCAAATAGACTTCTTAATATGCTCATTTAATCATCTCCTTTAATAATTATAACAAAAATTATATTATTTCACAATAAAAGCACTAATAATAGTGCTAAATTTTTTGTCTTTTCTTATATCTTCCGTAGATAGTAAATATAATAATTAAAATACATACAATTACTGTAGATAATACCGCTACTTGCTTATATGGAAAAATATTTAATGAAGGCTTAAACTGCATTTGAATTTTCTTCTCTGTATCACCTTTTTTTATTGTCCAAGTATAAACATTATCATTAACTATTTCTGCATTTGAAAAATTAACATCAAACGGATTTTCTATATTAATTTGCAAAACATCTAAATCTACTAAATTTGTTCCATTCATCTTAATTCCATTATCATTTGAGACTTTTAGCTTTTGATTTACATACAAATCAATATAATTATTTGATTTATTAAATTGTATTTCATCAATAAGTTCATGATAGACTTTACTATTAAGTAAATATTCCTCTATTGAATCATACTTTTTATTATATGTAATTCTTACATTATTATCACTTAAAACCACCTCATAATCGTCTTCTGGAATATTATTTTCTTTAAATATTTTTAATGTTTTTGTATACGCATTATTACTATTATCTATTGTTAAATAAAGTTCTTCATTTATTGACATATCATCGTTTATTTTTAAATTATAATTACCTGAACAACCAGTTACTAAAATTAATAGAATACCAATTATAAATATTTTTAACTTTTTATTCATTAATTACACCTTCTTTATCAAGTAATAATTTACTGCTTCTTTATTTAAGTCATCAAGAGATATAGTAGAGTTTTTTGAATAATCTATAGTATTTCCATAAGCTCTTGAAGAGTATGAACAAACATAAGGATTGTCCAAACTTGAAGGACTTACAATCATGACTTTTCCATCATTAGTAGAATTATAAACAATAATGTAATCATGATCACAAGTTAATTTAGAATTTTCATTTGCAGATACTTCTGCAATTACTATTCCTCCATTTTTAAGCTCATCCTTTATTTTGGAACTATCAATATTAGTTAATGATAATGCTCCATATCTTTTCATAACTGATGAAAACACACTTCCAATATCAAACTTCGTATTGCATAAATCTAGATTATCATTTTTATACAAATTGAATACTTGAACAGGATTTATATTATTATCATATAAAGTTGAAATTGTTGTAGATATTGCTGTAATACTACTTCCAAATGAATTCATGTATATTTTTTGATTATTACAAGTATAATATGCTGTTTTCATATATGCTTTATTTTGATTAAAATAATATAAATTTTTACCTGTAGATGTTATATATTTTTTTTCTGGTTCTATCCCATCAGAATTATTTCCATAATCTGTATTAGGATGTATCTCATTATACAATGTTATCTCATTATACTTTTTAACCCTTTTAAATCCATCTATATTTGAATTATAAACACAACTATTTATTGTAAAAATATTGCATATCATAAAAAATAGTAACAAAACAATATCTGCAGATATTATATATAAAACATAATTTTTCTTTCTTTTAATTATTATGATTATTGGAAGAATGATTAATGCAATTATTTTTAATATAATAAATAACCATAATACTATAATATTATTACACATAATTATTCCTCCTTACTTCAATTCATTTATTTCATTCGATGCTGAATTATATTTATAAAATCTATAATAAGAAGATGTATTATCTCCATTATTTGTTTCAAGAAGAAGCTCATACTGATCATCCAAATCAATATCAATCAAATTTTGAAAAATAATTCTTTCTGCATTTATTGGTTCATTTGACTTACTCAATTCAACTATCGATACCTGATTATTAGAATTAATAATAAAAGCAAAACAATAATAGACATCATGTTTTTTACCATAATTATTTATAATATATAAAGTTAGCAAATCATTATCTATTTGAATTTTTGATTTTTTAAAATCAGAATAATCTAAATCTAAAGAATTTTCTAACAATGCTTTTTTTATTATATTTTCATCTTCTAAACTTGCTTCATTATAAACCTGTACGTCTTTTATCTTTAAGTCAAAATTTCCTTTTTTTGCAATTAGCAAATCAGAATATAATTTTTCATAATTTTCGCTATAAATTAAAGGTATGGTTCTACCGTCCATTAATTCAAATGATATATATCCATTAATAAACGTGCTATTTTGATAAAACTCGTAATTTTCAAAAGAATATTTTTGATTTAATTTTTCCTTTGTTACAATACGATTAATTTCATTTTTGTCATTGTAATAAACTATAGTACTATTATTCGTTCCAATAATAACATATTTTTTATGAGATAAATCAACTAAAAATATTAAAACATAAGAAATAATAAGTACAAAAATTATAGAAATTAAAATTCTTTTTTTCATTTGAACCCCTTCCTTTTTATGGTTGTCTATATGCATGAGTAAAGCAACTGCTACAATTTCCTGGGGGAGACATATAACCTCCATATGGTTGTTCTGTTTCACGAACAGCTGAATTACTTCCCATGCTATAATACAATTTATTACCATTAGAATCATTACCAACAAAAATTTGAACATGTTCACTATTGAAAACTATATCTCCAGGTTGAAGTGAATTATAATCAGTTATTTTAATCCAGCCTTGGTCACCTAACATCTGACTTATACCTGAATTTGCTAAATTATAATTATAGTTGTTCATTACATCTTTACCAATTATTCCAGCAGAATATAACACTTCTGCAACATAAGTTGCACAACATGTAACTTTATTAGAATTGTGAAGCTGTGATTCAATATCATAAGAAGTAGGTAGATATGGCGTTGCATCATAATAATACCAACCTTCAGCCCTATATTTATTATAAACTTGTTCTGCAACTTCTATAATAGTACCACCATTTACATTATATGAACTGTTGCTTTTTCTATTAGAATTCGTTTTTGGAACGTAAGTTATATTATATTTTTTATTAAATACAGCATATGTATAATTACATGTATAAGCATTTCCAGATAGATATTTATCTGACACATTTAAACTTAATATTAGGTCTATTATTGTTGGTGTAAGAAATAATAGTAATGTTGCCGCTACTCTTTTTGCAAAATTAACGCTTGCTTTTTTCATAGCATCTTTTTCTGATGATGCAGTTGCTTTTGCAAAATCTAATGATCCAAATAATATTAATAAGATTGGACCTATAATATAAAACATTATCATTATATTTTTAACAAATTTATTAAAGTCTTCACTAAATATTTGACCACATTTATCTTTATTTTCCTTTATAATTTTATTTACTTGTTTTTTCTCACTTGAACATATTGATTTTTCATCATTCTTTTTCATTAATTTAGTTACAATAATATTTTTCCTAACATTAAATTCATTACAAGTTGCAACATTAGTTTCATTACTATTATCAGAACAATCTATAGAATTAAGTATATTTGTATAAGAATCATATTTTTCTAATTCCTCTTTGACGGATATACAATTTTCCTTAGCACTTACTGGAATAATTCCAATAAAAAATAAACAAATTATAACTAAAGTATACTTAAAAATTCTTTTATTCATTGGTACCATCCTTATCTAAGACAATTATATAATATTGTAACTTTTTTTACAAGAAAAAAATAAAAATACCATTAATCTGGTATTCTTATGATTATTTCACCATCTTTTGAATATAAATATTTTTCTCTAGCATATCTTGCTACATAATCAGGGTCTTGAAGTTTTGTTACTGTATTATTAAGTTCATCTTCTTTATCTTTTAATTTTTCTAATTTAGTTGTATACTCTTTTTTTTCTTTTTTCTTTTCATAAATTTGCATAGAAGTTGTAAATATACTCTTAAATAGTATTCCTCCTACTGCGAGAAATACTAATGTAACTATAATTGTTTTTCTTTTCAATTGTTTTTGTTTCATTAGATCCCCACCTTACAACTTTTAGTATATCATTACCACTTATGTTAGTCAATTTTATTTAGCTTCTTATTGTCAAATAAATATGTAAAGAATACTATTCCAAGTATAAATGTAAATAAAAAATATAAATGTAATCTTCCATTATTTATAATGGATATTAAAACAAAATACAAAAGTATATGATCAAGCACAAAGAAAAAACTTATAATAATCTTAAAAATCAAATTCTTACTTGTTAAAAATTTATAGTTATATTTATAAGTAAATGCAAAAAACACACCATACAAAAAAGAAAAAGCTAACGACTTAATCTGCAAAATTAATGTCATTTAAATAACTTAGTAAAAACGGAGGATTCCTTTTTTGCATTTTCATCTATATAACTTATTGCATCTATCCTACCTTTTATTGTTACATTACCTTGATATGTATCTAGTTTAACTACTTCTAAATTTTCGCCCTTAATATTCATATATCCCTGAACAGTCTCAAGTAAAAATTCTTCACTATCAAAACTATCTATTTTTACAACTCCAGATATTATTATATTTTTTCTTTCAGATACTGAAAAAGAATGACTTAAATTTGTACTTACATCTTTTACCATTTCCATATTATCCTCCTTTATATTAAATAATATGAGGATAAAACATTTATAGAACAAAAAAACTCTTTTATTAAGAGTTATTCTGCTTTATTATATTCTTCAACAATAGCCTTTTCAATTATATCTCTTGCTTCTTGAGAAATTGGATGAACTATATCTCTATAATCACCTGTTGGAGTTTTTCTACTTGGCATTGCTACAAATAGACCATTATCTCCTGAAATAATTCTAATATCATGAATTGCAATCATGTCATCTAATAATATTTCAGCTATTCCTTTCATTCTTGAATTTTCTTTTTCGATTTTTTTAACCTTTACTGATGTTACTTTCATCACATATCATCTCCTTCTGATGTATTCTATAATAATTATATATTATTATTTTTGATTTAGCAACAAAAAATTACTTAATTCCATTAATTTGATACTGATATTCATACGCTGTACCTTCATCATTTAGACCATATGTAACAATAATTGTTACATTTTTTGTATTTATATCTTTATTTGTTTCAAAATTCTTTAATTTTTCATCACTAATATAGCCTTTTTCTATTAAATCATCTAATTTTATTTCATAACCTGATGTACTTGACTTTACTTTATTACTTATTTCTTCACTAGATACAATATAAGAATGGGTACTTACTCTAATTATTTCTTTTATTTCATCATTAGATATTTTTGAATATTCCTCTTTTTTCTTATTAGTATTTATTAGTACAAAAGTAGAAGTTATTCCTATAATTGCTATTACAGCAAGTAATTCTACTAATGTAAATGCTTTATTTTTCATTTGTTTCACCTACTATAAGAATTATAACATAAAAAGAAAACAATTATACCGTTTTTAATATAATTGTTTTACAAATTAAATCAGAATAACTAAAAGATGTTAAAACATTATTTATTTCTATAGTAAATACTCTATCATATATTCCTCTTATAATTCCTCTTTCTTCTCTTTTTCTTGCTCTACCTTCATCAATAATAGCTATTACTTCCTTATCCTTTAGTTTTAATAATTCATTAATTATTTGTTCTTTATTCATTAAAATTATCTTGGATAACCTACATACATACTTCCATATGATTTTATTCCACCTATTCCATCTTTACCGCATTTTGTTTTATTTAATAACTCTATTACATTTAATTCTTTAGTATTTTCTGTTTTTGATATCGATATAGCGATAATGGCAGGATCTAATGCATGAATATTAATTCTTTTGGGACTTGATGCAAAATTTGCACCCGCTCTTATTAATTCTTCATAATTAGATTGACAAGCACCAGCAATTATTTTTAATTTATCATATGATTTTTCATAATTTCTAGCAACTCTAATTGCTTTTGCAAAATTATCACTATTTTTGTATGTGTGATCCTCACCTTTCTTTGAATTATATGCATCATGTCCTGTAATTATTACAATATCTGGTCTTATATCCTCTAAATATTTTCTTATATTTTTATATAGATTCTCTTCCTTTTCATAAACTCCAAAAGCAGTAAGTCCAGCATTTTTATAAAATTTTAAACATCTTTTAAGGTACTCATTATCACCATCAATATGAAGTATCCTCCCCGGTATATAAAAAAAATCATCTCTATCTTCTGGCATAAAATCTATTGTTTCTAAAAATCTTTCATCCTCTGCATCCTTTTCATCTAAAACAATATCTTCTTTTTTTAAATCAGATAATTCACTATCTGCACATAACCTAATATCTATACCAACTAAATAATATACTTCATTTTCTATTTTATCTACTTTAAAATACATATCATTATTGTATTTATTTCTAGATACAATATCTCCAACCTTTATAATATCATTCATTATGTTCACCTTCATTTACATCACTATATTTTATGCATTAAAAAAAATGAAGTTACTTATTCTTCATTTAATTTATTTGATATTTCTATAAATTGTTCAATTGTTAAATTTTCAGCACGCACTGTTAAATCTAAATCATATTCTTTTAATACTTCTAATATTTTATCTAAATTATAACCCTTTAAATTATTTCTTAAGTTCTTTCTTTTAAATTTAAATGAGTCCCTTATAATGTTAAAGAATAATTTTTCATTTTCCACAGTATAATTATTTTTCTTTTTATCCATTTCTATAATAACGCTATCAACATTAGGTGCGGGTACAAATGAATTTCTAGATACATTCATTAATTTTTTTATATCAAAATAATAATTTAAAAATACAGTTAATGAATTATAGTCTTTTGTTCCAACTTTTGCATTAAATCTATCTCCAACTTCTTTTTGAACCATAATAACTATTTTATCAACGCCTAAATCATCTTCTATTATCTTTTCAATTATAGGAGTTGTTATATAATATGGTAAATTCGCAACTACATATAATTTTTTATATTCATATTTTTTTATATCTTCTTTTACATTTCTTTTTAAAAAATCAGTAAATATTATTTCTACATTATCTTTATCTCCTAGTACTTCATTTATAATTGGTTTTAATGTTTCATCTATTTCGTAACCAATTACATTTTTAGCATAATTACTAGTTACATTTGTAAGTGCAGCTGCTCCTACTCCAATCTCAATAACTAATGTATCTTTATCTATATTACTTTTTAACGCAATATTTTCTAAAATATTTTTATCTTTTAAAAAGTTTTGTCCAAATTTTTTCTTAAAATTAAAATTATATTTTTCTATTAAATCTTTCATATATACTCCTATATTTTAAATAAGTTTCTAGCATTATTTGTAGTTATTTCTTTTATTTCTTCATATTCCATATCAAGTTCACTTGCAATTTGTTTTAATATATAAACTAAATTAAGTGATGTATTTACTTTACCTCTATTTGGTTCTGGTGATAAATATGGTGAATCTGTTTCAACTAAAATATGATTAATATCTATATTTTTTATCATTTCTCTTTGTTTTTTATTATTTTTAAATGTTATTGGTCCATCAATTCCTATATTAAATCCTATTTTTATAAATTCTTTTGCCATTTCTGTACTTCCAGAATAACAATGTATACTACCTCTTAAATTTCTTGTTTTTAATATATCATATACATCTTGAACTGCATCTCTACTGTGAATAATTACCGGTAAATTATATTTTTCTGCAAGTTCTAATTCTTTAACAAATAATTTCTTTTGTTTTTCTTTATTATCTTTTATCCAATAATAATCTAGACCTATTTCACCTATCGCAACTACTTTTTCATTTTTTAATTGATTCTCTAATAATTTTAAATCTTCATCTGTAATTTCATTTACCACGGAATGATCATAACCAATCGCTGCATATACATTATCATATTTTTTAGATAATTCAAGTACTTCTAAATTACTTTTTTTATCTATTCCATTTAATATCATAACAATATTATTTTTTTTACATTCTTTAATTATTTCTTCAGCATTTTCTACTTCACTATAATAAATATGACAATGTGTATCAATAAGCATTAAAATCACCTAAAAAGATTATACCATAATTAGTATAATCTTTTAATTTATTTTTTCATTTGTTCTTTAATATATTCTATTTCCTCTTCTTTATCTAGTCTAACGAATAATGGTTCACCTTTTTCTATTACTTTTGTTCCCTCTTTAAAGTTATTGTAATTTAAAAGTTTATCCCAAGAATTATCAATATCATTAATATTTAACTGAGATAATATACTTTCTGATGTGTTTTTCATAAATGGTTTTAATAATATTGCAATTTTTCTTAATGATTCTGCTAAATAATACATAACTGTTTTAAGTTCATCAGTATTTCCTTCTTTTGAAAGTACCCAAGGTGCAGTTTCATCAATATACTTATTTGTTCTAGATATTACATTCCATAATTCTATTAATGCATTGCTTACATGATATGTATCCATACATTCTGCAAAATTATTTATTTTATCATTAACATATTCTTCAAATGATGCATCAAACTCTGTATGTTTAGTTATATTTGGAATATAACCATCAAAATATTTATTCATCATTCCAATTGTTCTATTTAATAAATTACCTAAATCATTTGCTAAATCAGAATTATATCTTTCTACAAAGTCATCTGGTGTAAACATAGAATCTTTATCAAAACTCATTAGTCTTAATAAATAATATTTAGTTGCGTCTAACCCATACCTATTAATAAGTGTTTCTGGATATATTACATTTCCAACTGATTTACTCATCTTACCATCTTTCATTACAATCCAGCTATGTGCATATATCTTCTTTGGCATTTCAAGACCTAATGCATGTAAGAATATAGGCCAGTATATACCATGGAATCTAATAATTTCTTTACCAACAACATGTAAGTCAGCTGGCCAATATTTTTTAAACAAAGTATCATCATCTGACATATAACCTAAAGCAGTTATATAATTTGTAAGTGCATCAAGCCAAACATAAAGTACATGTTTAGGATCATTAGGTAATGGTATTCCCCAATCAAATGTCGCACGGCTTATACATAAATCTTCAAGTCCCGGATTTATAAAGTTTTTGAATATTTCATTTTTTCTAGATTCTGGTTCAATAAAATCAGGATTTTCTTTATAAAATTCTTCAATCCATTTTTGATATTTTTTCATATTAAAGAAATATGATTCTTCTTTCATCTTTTTAACTTCTCTACCACAATCAGGACATTTACCATCTACAAGCTGTGTTTCAGTAAAATAGTTTTCACAAGGCATACAATACCAGTCTTCATACATTCCTTTGTAAATATCACCATTTTCTAAAAATTTTTCAACAATCTTAGTAACTGATTTTACATGTCTTTCATCTGTTGTTCTTATAAAATCATCATAACTAATATCCATTAATTTCCATAAATCTTTTGCTTTCTTAGCCATATCATCTACAAACTCTTGTGGAGAAACATTATTTTCTTCTGCCTTTGTTTGAATTTTTTGACCATGTTCATCAAGTCCTGTAAGCATATATGCATCATAGCCTCTTAATTCTTTATATCTCTTTATAGAATCGACTAAAGTTGTACAATATGCTGTACCTATATGGAACTTCCCACTAGGATAATATATTGGTGTTGTTATATAAAATGTTTTTTTCA
Source organism: Clostridium sp. CAG:433 (assembly GCA_000433675.1). Taxonomy (GTDB): domain Bacteria; phylum Bacillota_I; class Bacilli_A; order RF39; family UBA660; genus CAG-433. The sequence goes on along the minus strand of FR893546.1, from coordinate 32,165 downwards.
AAGTTATTCACCCTTTCCAGTTGAACCGAATCCTCCAGTTCTATCTTTATCTGCACAATCATCATCTACTAAATAAAATTTATTAAAAATACCTTGTGCAAATCTATCTCCTTTATTTATTTTTAATACTTCTTTACCTTCATTTTGAATTTTAATAAACATATGTCCTTCATTATCAGGATTATTATAATAATCAGAATCAACAATTCCAACTTGATTACATAATCTTACATTATACTTAAATCCCATGCTACTTCTTACTAAAAGCATTAAATATTCATCATCTTCCATTTGTGCTTTTATTCCTGTTGGAACTTTAATTATTTCTCCAGGATTAAGTTCAAATTCGATTGGACTTTTAAAGTCATATCCTGCAGAATGTTTTGTTGATCTAACTGGTAAACTGATATCTTCATATTCACACTTACCTTTTAAATCTTTCTCATATTGTTCTTTACTAATTTTTTCAAACTTTCTCATACTTTACCTCCTCATAAAAAAATCTAACACATGACTATATAATACCACATGTTAGACTCTTTTTCAATTTAATTATTCAATATAATTAACAAGTAATTTTGATGCGATTAATAGTAGTGATTTACTATTTTCATCAATTTTCTTACTAGAAAACATTATTATACTTCCTACAACATCACTATCTATTATAAGAGGAATAAAGTAATAGTTTTGTTTAATTTTTTCATTATCTATTACTTCTATACCTTTCATGTCATTTGACAAAAATGTACTTCTGTTTTCTATTAAATCATTTACATATTCACTTAACTTTTTATTTAAAAGTCTCTCTTCTAATTTATTTGATGATAATATTACTTTATCCCTATCAGTTATTATTACATCATTACCTGTCATATCATTAATTACTTTTATATAATCTGATAATACTTTTTCTGAATCATTAAAATGAGAAAACTTTTTTAAAATTATTTCATCATTATTAATAAATATTTCTAGTACTTCATTTTCTTTTATTTTTAAGTTTTTTCTTATTTCCTTTGGTATTACTATTCTTCCAAGATCATCAATTCTTCTTGTAATTCCTGTTGATTTCAAATTTATCCATCCTTCCCTTGCATTTATATTTTGGGAATTGTTGGAATTTTTATACTATCATATCTTTAATTTTTGATAATAATTCAGTTAAATAATATACAAAGTGTTTATCAAGACCATTTGTCATTAACTTAATATATAATCTGTCATTTTTATACTCAAATTTAAATCTAGTTGATATATCATTTGCTTCCATAAATAACTTATCCACAGGAATTTTGTTTATAAGTTCATTTTCAAGTACTAATTCAACATATAGATTTGTTTGATTTACTGTATTTATATTTAATTCCTTTGCCTGTTTTTCGAATAATTCACTATACATATATACATCCATTTCAGAATCTATCTTACCAAATCTATCTTCTATTTCTCTTCTTACTTCATCTAATTTTTCATAACTATCTATTTCATTAATCTTTTTATGTAATTCAATTTTTAATGATTCATCAGAAGTATATTCATCCTTTATATGATTTTCTACTTCAATTAAAGGTTTTTCTTCTTCTTTTATTTCTTCTTTTGTTTTAATACCTTTTAATCTATCAACTTCATCATTTAATATTTTAACATATAATTCATATCCAACAGAATCTATAAATCCTGCTTGTTCAGTACCAAGTATATCACCCGCACCTCTTATAGATAAATCTCTCATAGCAATTTGAAAACCTGAACCAAGTTCTGTAAATTCTTTTATTGCATTTAATCTTTTAACTGCATTATCACTTAATGTTTTATTTGGAGTATAAAGCAAATATGCATATGCGATTTTATTACTTCTTCCTACTCTACCTCTAATTTGATATAACTGACTTAAACCAAATCTATCAGCATTATATATTATTAGTGTATTAACATTTGGTATATCTATACCTGTTTCTATTATTGTTGTACAAAGTAAAATATCAAATTCATTATTTGTAAAACTAATCATAGTATCTTCTATTTGTTTTTTATTCATTTGTCCATGAGCAATTCTAATATCTGCTTCTGGTATTAATCTTTTAAGTTCAGAAAGTTTTTCATCAATATGTTCTACACTATTATATAAAATGAATATTTGTCCATTTCTAGACATTTCTTTATATATTGCTTCCCTAATAATTGATGGATTTTCTTCTGTAACATATGTTTGAACTGGATATCTATTTACTGGTGGAGTTTCTATTAAAGATAAATCTCTTATACCTACAAGTGACATTTGAAGAGTTCTAGGTATTGGTGTTGCACTTAAAGTAAGTACATCAATTGAACTTTTCATTTCTTTTATTTTTTCTTTATGAGTAACACCAAATCTTTGTTCTTCATCTATTACAAGTAATCCCAAATCTTTATATTTTATAGAATTATTTAATAGTTTATGTGTACCAAAAATTATATCTATTTTTCCATTTACTAATTTATCCTTTATTTCATTTGCTTCTTTTACACTTGTAAATCTATTTAGTAATGCAATATTTATTCCATAGTTTCCGAATCTTTCTAAAGCACTTTTATACTGCTGAGAAGAAAGTATTGTTGTTGGACATAGGTAAGCAACTTGTTTCCCTGAATTTACGGCTTTAAACATCGCACGAAATGCAACTTCAGTTTTACCATAACCAACATCTCCACATAAAAGCATATCCATTGGATACTCTTTTTCCATCGCAGATTTTATTCTTTCAATCGCAATATATTGATCTACAGTAGGTTCATATTTAAACTCTGAATCAAACTCTTTAGATAATTCATCGTCCTTTTTAAAAGCGAAACCTTTTTGTAACTTTCTTTCTGCTGATATTTTAATTAACTTATCCGCAATATCTTTTACCTTATTTTTTACCCTTAATTTTGTTTTTTGCCATTCTGATCCACCAAGTTTATTTAATCTTGGAACAACACCTTCATTAGATGAATATTTTGTAATTAAATCAATCTTTTCCACAGGAATATATAATTTATCATTATCTTTATAAGATACTTCTATATAGTCTTTTTTATTACCATTTTTAGTTAATGTTTTAATTCCTGTATACATTCCAATACCATGATTTAAATGTACAACATAATCTCCTACTTTTAAATTATCAATATCTTTAATTTTACTTCCATATTTAAATTTATTTTTATAATTTGTTTTCTTATCTCTATTTTTAAATAATTCGTTTTCTGTTAAAACAACATAATTATCAAACTCAAATCCTTCATCTAAATTAGAATTAATAATATTTACTTTACCTTTAGATAAATCATTTTCATTAGTTAAAATAGTACTAACTGTTAGATATTTTTCTATATTTTTTAATTTACTTTCATCTGATAAAGCAATTATAACTATTTTATTTGAATATAATTGTTTTTCTAAGTATTCATTTAAATATTTAAAATTAGACTCAAATTTTTCTGGAAGTCTTGATGAATAGTTATATGTTTTATTAATTGATTTTATATCAATTACATTATCAATAGTCATTAAATATATGTTATTATTGTTCTGTTCTAATGATGAAAAATCATGCATATATTCTGTTTTATATTCTTCTTCCTTTGAAGAACTATATTCAAATATTTCTTCTCTTAATCTTTTATATGATTTTTTTATTTGATTATAGTCTTTATATATCATTAATGGGTCATCTACATATGATAATAAACTTGATACTTCATTTACTACATATGGTAAATATTTTTGATAATCAGGTATATCCTCTACCATTTTTTCATTTATAAACTCTGAATATGGTCTTATTTCACATTCATTTATTTCTTCTAAAGATCTTTGTGATTCTACATCAAAATATCTTATAGAATCAATTGTATCTCCCCAAAATTCAAGTCTTATAGGGTTATCATTATTTGAAGAAAATACATCTAAAATATATCCCCTATTTGATACTTCTCCTGTCTTATTTACAATTGTATCACTTACATATCCTATTGATAAAAGTTTTCTAAATAATTCATCTTTATTAACCTCTGTATCTTTTTTTAAAATTATTTTACTATCCATCCATAATTTTTTACTAGGTAAATATCTTAAAAATCCCATAAGGTTTGTTATTACAATATTATGATCATTTTCACTAAGTTCATTTAATGTATTTACTCTTATTGATTTTAATTCTGGAGATATCGCAAGTGATTCACTTGTTAAAAAATCATCCATAGGAAACAAATATACATTATTATTTAATTTTGATATTGATGAATAATATATATTTGCTTCATATAATGAATTTGTTACTATTAATATATTTTTATTGTTTCTTTTATATATATCATTAACGCAAAAAGAGATTAACTGAGTAGTTAACCCTGAAATAGCAACATTATCTATTTGATTTATTAAAATTTTATCATTTAAAAAATTCATATCATCATCTCTTTTAATTATATTTATTCATCAATTTATCAAAATTCATATTAAAATAATCATCAATTATGTTTACGCTCGTTTTTATTGCTTCATCTAATACTTTTCTATCATCACTATTTAATTTACCTAAAACATAATCTTTAGTATCTATTTTTTTATTGTTACTTATACCTATTTTTAGTCTTTTATAATTCTTTGTTCCAAGATGCATTTCTATATTTTTTATTCCATTATGTCCACCTGATGAACTATTTTGTTTAAGTTTGATTTTACCAAGTTCTTGATCTAAATCATCTTGAATAACTAATATATCTTCTATATTTATTTTAAAGTAATCTACATATTTTCTAACTACTTCTCCAGATAAATTCATATATTTTTGTGGTTCCAAAAATATTACTTTTTCACCATTTATTATTAACTCTGAATACATTCCTTCAAATTTTGATTTATTAACATTTTGATTATATTTTTTTAAATACTCATCTATAACATCAAAACCAACATTATGTCTTGTATTTTTATATTCTTTACCTGGATTACCTAATCCTACTATTAGTTTCATTATTTACCTCCATGATACTCCATATAAACAACATTTTTTTCTAAATTATGAAGTTTCGCAACCTTTTTTATTGCTTCTTTTTCTGTATATCCTTCATCTATCAATTTTTTTACATGACTTAAAATATCTATATCATCATATGTTTCTTTTTTAGTATTTCCTTCTACTATTATTACAAATTCACCTTTTGGTTCAACTAATTCTTCTAATACTTCATTAATGTTTCCTCTATAAACTTCTTCATATTTCTTACTTATTTCTCTTGATACACTCACCTGTCTATCACCAAATATTTCATATATAAGTTCTAATGTTTCACGAACTCTATATGGTGATTCATAGAAAATTAATGTATATTTTTCTTGCTTTAATTCTTCAAGTTCATTCTTTTTAGAAGATTTTTTACTATCTAAAAAACCATAAAACAAAAATTTATTTGGATTTATTCCTGACATAATTAATGCTGGCACAAATGCTGTTGCACCTGGAAGTCCTATAACATTATATCCTTCTTTTATTGCATGATAAGCTGCAACGTACCCTGGATCACTTATCGCAGGTGTGCCTCTATCTGATACAAGTCCAACACTTATTCCGTTTGATAAATATTCAAGTACTTTATCATACACTTTATCTTCATTAAATTTATGACATGATATTAATTTTTTATTTATTTCTAGATAATTAAGTAATTTTGCTGTTTCTCTAGTATCTTCTGAAAATACAATATCAACTTGTTTTAAAATATTAATTGCTCTTAATGTTATATCTTCCATATTACCAATTGGTGTTGGTATTAAATATAAACTTGGTTTATTATCATAACTTTTTTGACTCATTTTATCACCTACTGAAACATATTTTTTATTTCTTCTAAGTAATTACCATCTTTATCATGAACATATAATGGTGGCAATATTTTTAAGGATGGATTACCATTTTTTGCACCCTCTATTAAAATCATATTACATTCTGAACCATATCTTGGATAAACTAATTGCAGTCTTTTAGGTTCAATATTATATTTTTTCATACATAAGATTATATCTATTAATCTATCAGGTCTATGAACAAGTGAAATTGTACCATTATTTTTAAGTATTTTCTTAGAAACTGAAAATATATCTTCTAAATTTATTAAAGTTTCATGTCTAGCATTTGTTTTTATAACACTTTCATTTAACTTCGAATTTTCATTTACCCTAAAAAAAGGAGGATTACAAGTTATTAAATCAAATGTATCAGTTTCATATACCTTTGGTAAATCTTTTACATCCATATTTAATATTTTAATTCTATCCGTAAGATTATTTATCTCTAGTGTTTTTCTTGCTAAATCATACACTTCTTTTTGAATTTCAACACCTGTTATATTACAGTTGACTTTTCTAGATAATATTAATGGTACTGGTGCATTTCCTGTGCAAAAATCCATTATATTTTTGTATGATTTATTTTGAAGTGCAAAATTTGCAAGTAATACAGAATCTAAAGAAAAATTAAACCAATCAGTATTTTGTACAATATTTAAATCTTTATAATTTAATAATCTATTTACAACTTCCATACTATGATAACTCAATTATTTCCTTATCTTTTGTTTCAATTCTGTATGTTTTTTTAATTACATCAACTGATATAACTTTTCCACTTATTCCATCTTTATTTATGATATCTCCTACTTTTGGTAAATCTTTCTTTAATTCAGAATATGTATCATCTTCATATGAAAGACAACATAATAGTCTACCACATGCTCCATTAATTTTGTTTGGATTTAATGCAATATTTTGATTTTTTGCCATGTTTATGGTTATATTATCAAAAGTATATAAATATGATGAACAACAAAGTGGTCTTCCACAAGGTCCAAGTCCACCTACTTCTTTTGCTTTATCTCTTGGTCCAATTTGTCTTAATTCAATTCTGGTTTTATATATTTTAGCAAGGTCTTTGGCTAAATCTCTAAAATCTACTCTATCATTAGCAATAAATGTAAAAAATAGTTGTGTTCTTTCAAATGTATAATTTACATCAACCAACTTCATATCTAAATTATATTTTTTTATAAGTTCATTACATTTTTTATATGCATTTTTAGCATCTTTTATATTATTTAAATGATTTGTATAATCTTTTTTAGTTGATACTCTAATAACGCTTTTTAGTGGATAATGAATACTCTTTTTATCCATTTTTATTATATCTGTTATTACTGTTCCAAACTGTAATCCTCTTTCTGTTTCAACAATAACAGTAAGATTTTTTCTTAAATTTAGATTATGACAATCAAAATAATACTTTTTACCATATTTTTTAAATGTTATTCCTACAACATTTACATATTCATCATTCATCTTTATACCTCACTTAATTCTATAATTAGTTTATCAAATAATAATTTCATATTTGCATTTAATCCTAGTTCATTTTTTACATTTTCTACTATTTTTATTTTTTTACCTAACGATTCTATATCATTTAATGAACATATTTCATCTATTACTTCTTTATAATCATTCATATAATTTATTTCATTTTTTACCTTATAATGTATACAATCATCATACATATATAAAAGAATATTACAAAGTATTAAAAAATCATCAGAGGTTTTATATACATCATAAGCAATTTTTTTAACCTTTATCATTGTATTTATTTTGTACTTTTCTATATTCATTAAGAAATCTATTGAATTATGTATAAATTTTTCTTTATCTTCATCAGTTATGTCTAAACCCACAAAAAATAAAATGTTTGTCATTTTATTTGAGTTATTATTCTTAAAATTTAAAATTTGACATCTAGATTTTATTGTTGGAAGAACCATATTTATATTATCTGTTAATAATATTGCGATTATATCATCTTCTGGTTCCTCTAAAAACTTTAGTATACAGTTAGCAGATGAAGAATTTAATTTTTCACAATTTTTAATTATATAAATTATTTTATTTGCTTCAACTGGTTTTGTTGAAACACTATTTTGTAACTCAATTAATTGACTTTTCTTTATAGTATTTCCATCTGGCTCTACTAACTTTAATTCAGTATATTCATCTTTATCTATTCTTTTATATATATTTTCAAGTGTTTCACTTGGTAAACCACTTAAACCAATAATATCCTTTGAAAAATCCTTAGCATATTTATATATATAATCAATATCATCTGATGAGAATAAATATGCCTGTACAAGTTTATCATTTTTTAAACTTTTTTGTAATACAGTCGTTACTAAATTTTGTTCTTCCATATATTTTTCAAGCATATTTATCACCACCTACTTCTATCTAAAATTTAATAAATAAAATGCAACTAATCCTAAAAATCCAGAACCATCAAATAACACTATTATTAAAACAGTATATATATTTATTGGAATATATAGGTTAAATGATTGCATTATTATATTATATCCATATAAAACTACTATACTAACAATTATTTTTACTATTATTTTTAGTAATTTTTTTAGCATACTTGTCCACCTCATCTAATACATAATATGTGGTGGATTTAATTTTATGAAAGTTTATTTCTCCCTTGCATTGCCATTTGTATTGTAAGAGGATCCAAATACTCCATATCCGCTCCAACCGGTATACCTGCGGCTATTTTAGTAACTGATACATCATAGCCTTCAAGCATTTTTAATATATATCCTGAAGTTGTTTCTCCTTCAATATTTGGTGTTAAGGCTAAAATTACTTCTTTTATTTTTTCATCTTTTATTCTATTTATTAACTGATTTATTTTTATATCTTCTGGATTAATACCTTCAAGAGGTGAAATTAATCCTTCAAGTACATGATATTTTCCATTAAATACATTTGCTTTTTCAAATAGAATTAAATTTTTTGTATTTTCAACAACACATAATACATCACTACTTCTACTTTGATCTAAACAAATGTCACATTTATCATTTTCAGTTAAATTATTACAAATTTCACATTTTTTAATTTTGTTTTTTACATTTTTTAATGAATCAGAAAATCCTTCGACTTGTTCATCACTAAATTTTAATACTGCAAATGCTAATCTTTCAGCATTTTTTTCTCCTATACCAGGTAACAATTTAAAATATTCTATTAATTCTTGTAAACTATTAGGATATTTCATTAGAATATATTTGGAAGTCCTTGTCCTATTTTACCTAGTTTTTCTTCCATTTCTTTTTTTGCAGCACTAATTGCTTCATTTGTAGCAATTAAAATCATATCTTCTAATACTTCTATATCTTCTTTTTCTATATCTTTAGATATATTTATTTTAGTTATTTCTGTATCTCCATTTACTTCTACTTCAACTAATGGTTGTTTAGCAGTAAATGTTTTTTTACTAACCTCTTCTTTTGCCTTTTCCATATCATTTTGCATTTTCTTTGCTTGTTGCATTAACATATTTATATTCATACTATTCTCCTCCAATTTCTAGTAAATCATCAAATTCACTTTTTTCTCCTGTATTTAATGATTTTATTTTATTTAATATGTCTTCCTCATCTATTATATCAATTTTTTCTTTGTTTTTTATTTTTTCTACATAAATTATTCTCTTTTTATTCCATAATTCATCTAATAAAATACATACTTTTACTTTTTTTCCAAGAAGACTTTCCATACTTTCTTCTAATAACTTCATATTATCATACAAATCATGTAATATGTTGTCACTGTCTGTCGTAAAGATTATTCCATCTTTTGATCCAGCAGTTATTTTTGTATCATCAAGTAAATTAATAATTTTTAATTTATTTAAATCTGATATATCATTTTTTAAGTTTTCCACTGCATTTTCATATTCTATTTTTGATGTTTTATCAGCAATGCCTAGTGTATTATTTAATCTAATGTTCATAAGTTCATCATATAGTGTATAATCTTTTGTTTCTTTAATTGGTACTTCCACAGTTTGTGGTTTTTCTTCTTTTATTTCTACCTTTTCAGGAGTTTTGTTTTCTATCTTTATATTTTTTGATTCATAAGCAGCATTTTCAAACATTTGTTTGTTTTTTAATATATTTGTTATATTTATTATAGTTACATCAAATAATACTTTTTTATCTTTTGATATCTTCATATCATTAGATATTTTATTTAAAATCATTATTACTTCTATTGTCTTATTTTCACCAATTAAACTTACTATATTTGAATTATTTTCTAGCTTAAATTTTATAAGTTCATTTCTTAAAAATCTAATAAAATCTTCACATATATATATAAAATTTTTACCTTCTTCTTGCCATGATTCTATTTTAGTAAATACACTATTTAAATCATCATTTACCATTTCTGTCATAAACTTTTCTATTTCATCATCATTAATTCTACCATTTAATAGTAATACATCTTCGTATTTAATATTTCCATCTGCATATGCATTTAATTGATCTAGCATACTAACAGCATCTCTTAATCCACCATTTGATTCTTCTGCAATTAAATTTAATGATTTATCATCTATATTTATGTTTTCCTGTGCACAAATATATTTTAATCTTTCTTTAATTGTTGCGACTGGTATTGGTTTAAATTCAAATGACTGACATCTAGACATAATTGTTAAAGGTATTTTATGTGGTTCTGTAGTTGCAAGTATAAATATTATATGTTCAGGTGGTTCTTCTAATGTTTTTAATAATGCATTAAATGCACCTGTTGTTAGCATATGAACTTCATCGATTATATATATTTTATATTTTGATACTGTTGGAAGTAATGTAATATGATTTCTAATTTCACGTATCTCATCTACCCCATTATTCGATGCAGCATCCATTTCAATAATATCAACATTTTCATTTGAATTATTACTTATACATATATCACATTTTTCACATGATAAACCATCTTCTGGATGTAAGCAATTTATTGTTTTAGCAAATATTTTTGCAATACTTGTTTTACCCGTTCCACGAGGTCCTACAAATAGATATGCATGTGTAAGTTTGTTATTTTTAATTACATTTTTTAATGTTTGTACCACTATTTGTTGGCCATATACATCATCAAATGTCTTTGGTCTATACTTTCTATATAGTGCTTGATATTTCATAAAACCTCCTTTATAAATCTATTTAATTATAGCATATTTAAGTAAAAATTAGTAACATTTATCACTATATTTTATCAATAAATATCTATTAATTATATAACAATGTTTCACGTGAAACATTGCATAATTTTATATATTTGTAATCAAAACAAGAGTTCATTAATAGTAACAATATATATATATTTTTAATACATTTTTATATAGATTATTAAGAAATATATTTTATTAATTTGTTGATATATGAATATTATTTTTAATTACCTTTTTTAAATAAACTTAACTAATTTATTTTATATTTAGATAATCATAATATAATTTTTTTATATTTAAAATACGTATACAAATATAATAATGTTTCACGTGAAACATTATTTACTAATTAAAAGAATCAATATATTGATAATTTTTATTATTTTAAATCTAACAACATTTTATTGATAATATTTTATTAAAAACACTAATATATTACTTCTATTATTAATAATTCAATTATTATTTTCATTTATTTTGTTTTGTATCAACGCAATGTTTCACGTGAAACATTGCATAAGTGATTATATAATTATTTATAATCTATCAGCAATATACATGCTTTGTACATATATAATAAAAAAATACATTTTTTATTAAAATTATTGTTATATATACAATAGATTTTATTTATATTTAAAAACAATACTAACTAGATAATGTTTCACGTGAAACATTATCTATATTGATTAAATTAAATTTATGAACATCTTAAAATATAATTAAATTAATCATTATACATAATTTGGTTATTAACTTAGAATCATCTTTGATGTTTTAAATTGTTTTTTTAGAATGTTTCGTGTGAAATATTCTATAATATATATTTTACTTTAATAAATATAGGCTAATCAAATATTATAAAAAGTCGTTTTAAATTTTATTGTATAAATTAATATAAAAAAGATAATGTTTCACGTGAAACATTATCTTTTATCTTTAAAAAATTGAGTTAATTTATTAGAAAAATTTATTTTATCTTCTATTTTAATAAAATTAGGTTCTTTTTCTGTTAAATGTTCATTTTGATTTATGAAATAATAAGCATTTTTTATTCTCGATTTTCTTATAACCTCTTTACACATTGAACATGGTTCTAATGTAACATATAAATCACAATCATCTAATCTCCAATTATGAAGCTTTTTAGATGCCTTTTTTATAACTAATATTTCAGCATGATCTAATATATTGTTAGATTTATTAACTTTATTATAAGATTTTGATATTATTTTATCATTTTTTACTATTAATGCTGCGATAGGAACTTCGTTCTTATCTTTTGCTTTAGTAATAAGTTTTAATAATTCTTGTTCAATTTTATTTATTTCCATAACTTCTCCATAATAAGCGTACATATATTTGTATCGTATTTTTCTTACATAAATTAATGTATAAAAAAATGCACACACGAAAAGGGAATGTTAAGGCTGCTATATTTCTATCCTGACCTGGTTCCAATATTTCCGTTGTGCAATTAAAATATATAATATTTTTCTATATTTGTCAAGCCTGTTATACTAGTTAAATATGTTTGTGATTTGTTCGAAAATATTTCCCGGGAAATATTTTGTTCGTTTTTTGTACGTTAAAATATAAAAAGAAACCGTTATTCAACAGTTTCTTCAGTATTTTCTTCTTCATTTTCCTCTTTTGTAGTAGCAATTGTTGTAACTTTTTGATTTTCTTTTAAGTTAATTAATCTAACACCTTGTGTTACCCTACTCATTTTAGATACTTGATTCATAGGTATTTTAATAATAATTCCGCTATTTGTAATAATCATTAACTCTTCATCATCATTTACATTCTTAACAGCAGCTAAATTACCATTCTTTTCTGTAACATTTAATGCTTTAACACCTTTACTACCTCTATGAGTTAAACGATATTCTTCAATATTTGTACGTTTTCCATAGCCATTTTCTGTAATAATTAATATATCGCTTGTTGGATCAACCTTTTCAGCACTTACACAAATAGCATCTTCTGGTATTTCAATACCTTTAACACCACTTGCAGTTCTGCCCATAACTCTTATTTCATTTTCATTAAATCTAACTAATCTTCCATTTGATGAACCTATAACTATTTCATTGTTACCATCAGTTTTTGTAACGAACAATAGTTCATCATCTTCTTTTAATGTAATTGCGATTTTACCGCTTTTTCTAATTGAATCAAATTCTTCAATTTTTGTTCTCTTTACTAATCCTTTTCTAGTAACAAATGTAATATAATCACTATTATCATCCTTTGAAATTCTTAATATTGAATTAATTTTTTCATCTTTTTCAATTGGTAATAAGTTAATTATTGGTAATCCTTTTGCTTGTCTACTAAATTCTGGTATCTCGTAACCCTTTATTTTATATACTTTTCCTTTATTTGAGAAGAATAATATATAATCATGAGTCTTAACTGTTACCATCTTTTCAACGAAATCTTCTTCATTAGTAGACATACCTTTAACTCCTACACCACCTTTATTTTGTACTTTATAAGTGTCTGTAGTAAGTCTTTTTATGTAACCTTTGTTCGTTAATGTAACAATTATATCTTCTACAGGTATTAATGATTCATCTTCTATATAATCAATAGCTGTCATATCAATACTTGTTCTTCTTTCATCAGCATATTTATCTTTAATTTCTAATAATTCTGATTTAATTATACCGAAAATTCGTTCGTCTGATGCTAAAATTGCTTTCAAATCTTTAATTTTTTCTAATAAATCATTTAATTCGTTCTCAATTTTATCTCTTTCTAATCCTGTTAATCTTCTTAACTTCATTTCTAGAATCGCATCTGATTGAATTTCACTTAAACCAAATTTGCTCATTAAACCAGCTTTTGCTTCCTCATCTGATTTAGAGCCTCTAATTAATTTAATTACTTCATCAATATGATCGAGTGCAATTTTTAAACCTTCTAATATATGAACTCTTTTTTCTGCTTTATCTAGATCAAATTTTGTTCTTCTTATAATTACTTCTTTTTGATATTCAATATATTTTGAAATAATATCTTTTAATCCTAGTGTTTTTGGAACACCTTTATCTAACATTAAGAATATTATTCCAAAATTAGTTTGAAATTGTGTATGTTTATATAAATTGTTTAATACAACTTGTGCATTTGCATCTTTTTTAAGTGTAATAGTTATTTTTACACCATTTTTTAAATCTGTATGATAATCTGCTATACCTTCTATAGTTTTATTGTGGACAAGTTCTGCAACTTTATTTTTAAGTTCCATTGTATTAACACCATAAGGAACTTCATCAATAATTATATAATGTTTACCATTTTCTTCTTCAATTCTTGCCCTACTTCTTATAGTAATGGTTCCTCTACCAGTTTCATAAGCCTTTTTAATACCACTATTTCCTAAAATAATACCACCTGTTGGAAAATCTGGCCCTTTAATATGTTCCATTAATCCAAGTGTATCAATTTCAGGATTATCTATATAAGCAATACATCCATCAATTACTTCACCTAAGTTATGTGGTGGAATATTTGTTGCCATACCAACAGCAATACCCATAGTACCATTTACAAGAATATTTGGAAATCTTGAAGGTAATATTTCAGGTTCTTTTTCTGTTTCATCAAAGTTTGGTATAAAATTTACTGTATCTTTATTAATATCTCTTAATAATTCTAGTGAAATCTTTGAAAGTCTTGATTCAGTATAACGCATTGCTGCTGCACCATATCCTTCTATATTACCAAAGTTACCATGTCCATCAACAAGCATATTTCTATAACTAAAATCTTGTGCCATACGAACCATTGCTTCATATATACTTGAATCTCCATGTGGATGATATTTACCCATAACATCACCGACAATACGTGCCGATTTTTTATGAGGTTTATCTGGTGTATAACCTGATTCATACATTGACCATAAAATTCTTCTGTGAACTGGCTTTAAACCATCTCTAAGGTCAGGTAACGCACGGGCTACAATAACACTCATTGAATACTCTAAGAATGATGTTTCTATTTCACTTACTATGTTATTTTCTTCTAATCTATCTCTACTATGATCCATGATTTACCTCCTATATATCCAAATTCTGTACATACACAGCATTATTTTCAATAAATTGTCTTCTAGGTTCTACTTCTTCACCCATTAATTTAGAGAATGCTGCATCTGCTTCTATTGTATCATTAACTGTTATTCTTCTAAGAATTCTATGATTTATATCCATTGTTGTTTCATTTAATTCTTCTGCATCCATTTCTCCTAAACCTTTCATACGTTGAATTAAAGGTTTAACATTTGGATTTAATGTTGCTAAATATGCATCTTTCTCATCATCATTTAATACATATTTAGTTACTTTACCATGTTTAATTGAATATAGTGGAGGTTGAGCAGCATATACATGTCCTGCCTCTACAATTGGTCTAAAGAAACGATAGAATAATGTTAATAATAATACTCTGATATGTGATCCATCAACATCGGCATCAGTCATTATTATTATTTTATGGTATCTTAATTTACTTAAATCAAATTCTTCACCAATACCAGTACCAAATGCAGTTATTATTGTTCTAATTTCTTCATTTGATAAAGCTCTATCTAATCTTGCTTTTTCAACATTTAATATTTTACCTCTAAGTGGAAGTATTGCTTGTGTCATTGAATTTCTACCTTTAATGGCAGATCCTCCAGCAGAATCCCCCTCTACTAGGAAGATTTCACAAACAGATGGATCTTTTTCTTTACAATCAACAAGTTTTCCACCGAAATTAACTACATCTAAATCACTTTTTCTACGAGTTAATTCCCTTGCTTTTTTAGCAGCTACTCTAGCTCTTGCAGCAGTCATTGTTTTATCAACAATTATCTTTGCTTCTTCTGGATTTTCCATTAAAAATCTTTCGAAACCTTCTGCAAAAACATTATCTGCTATTTTTCTAACTTCTGAATTACCAAGTCTACCTTTTGTTTGACCTTCAAATTGTGGATTTGGATGTTTACAAGATATTATCATTGTTAATCCTTCTTTAACATCATCACCTGTTAAAGCTGCATCTTTATCCTTTAAGAAGTTATTTTTTCTAGCATAATTATTAATAATTCTAGTTAAGGCTCTTCTAACACCTTCTTCATGTGTACCACCATCATGTGTATTTATATTATTTACAAATGAATAAATATTGTCTGTATATCCTGAATTATATTGCATAGCAACTTCAAACATAATTCCTGCTTCTTCGCCTTGTAAATGAATTATTTCTTCATGAATTGGTGTTTTATTCTTATTTAAGAACTTAACATATTCACTAATACCACCTTCATAATGGAAAGTTTCTTGTTTTTCTTCTCCTGATCTTTTGTCAGTTAATGTTAATCTTAAACCTTTATTTAAGAATGCAAGTTCTCTTGTTCTAACTTTTAAAGTTTCATAATCATATATATCAGTATCAAATATATCTGCATCTGGCTTAAATGTAACTGTTGTTCCTGATTTATCTTCTTCACAAGCACCAATTACAGTTAATGGTTGTACTGTTTTCCCACCATTAGCAAACTTTACCTCATATACTTTTCCTTCTTTATAAACTGTTACTACAACCCAGCTTGATAAAGCGTTTACAACAGATGCACCAACACCATGAAGTCCACCAGATACCTTGTATCCTCCTCCACCAAATTTTCCACCTGCATGAAGTACTGTATAAACAGTTTCTACTGTGGATATTCCTGTTTTTGGATGAATACCAACTGGTATTCCTCTTCCATTATCAACAACTGTTACTGAATTATCTTTATTTATTGTTATTTCAATATGATTACAAAAACCTGCTAAAGCCTCATCTATTGAGTTATCTACTATTTCCCAAACTAAATGATGTAATCCTTTAACATCTGTTGTTCCAATATACATACCTGGTCTTTTTCTTACTGCTTCTAGTCCTTCAAGTACTTGTATCGCTGAAGCATCATAATTATTCTCTGCCATCTTTTTCACCTCGTTCATATACTTTTGCATTTTCTACATAAAAAACGTCTGCTTTTTCTATTAATTTTGTATCTATATTATTTATATCCGTAGATGTTATAAAAACTTGTAAATCATTATCTATATATTTAATAATATTTTCTTTCTTTTCTTTATCTAATTCACTAAATATATCATCAAGAAGTAATATTGGTTTAACATACTTGTTTTCCCTCATCATTTCTATTTCTGATAGTTTAAAGCAAAGAATTGCTATTCTATGTTGACCTTGTGAACCAAAATTATTAATTTTAACATTATCTAAATATATAGAAAAATCATCCCTATGTACTCCAATTAAAGTAGTCTTTTGTTGTAATTCTTGATAATACACTTTATCATATTTTTCTTTTATTAAACCATACAAATCTTTACTATTCATATCAACAAAAGATTCATATTTAACCAAAATATCTTCTTTCTTAGTTAAATCTTTATAAATCTTCTTAATATGATAATTTATCTTATCAATATAGTTCTTTCTAAAATTAAGAATTTCAATATTTAATCTTATTAATTCATTAGTAAGTACATCAAAATATACTTTATCTATTTTATTGCTTGTTTTTAGATACTCATTTCTATTTTTTAAAACTTTATTATAATCATTAATATACTTTAAATAATTATTATAAAATTGACCTATTTCAACATTTAAAAAGTATCTTCTACCCTGTGGTGGACCTTTTAATATTTCAAGGTCATCCGGACAAAACATAATAGTATTGATATTTGATAAATATTCACTCATTTTTCTAAGTGGAATATCATTAATACTTACTTTTTTACCTTTTGAATTAATTAAAACTTCATAAGACTTTTTTAATGAGTTTTCATGTACAATTTCACCAGTTATTTTAGTAAATAATTCACCTTGTTTAATTAAAAATGAATCTTTACTACATCTATGGGATTTTGTAATAGATAAAACATATATACTTTCTAGGATATTTGTTTTACCTTGAGCATTATTTCCAATAAAAATATTTATCTTTTTGTCAAAATCTATACTAATTTGTGAATAATTTCTGAAATTTACTAAAGAAATTTTCTTTAAAAACATTTTAAACCTATTTTTATGCCCTTTACTTCATTTTGACTCATAAATAATGCTCCTATACATACATACTAATTATACCACAAAAAAGGTATTTTTTATAGGATTTTTAGAAAAAAACAGACTAATTTTCTAACTTTTTTCTGCTTCTTAATATATACTCAAGTTTAGTTGCACGAAGGTATTGATTATCAAAAGATCCATATGAAATATTTATGAAAATCTTCCTTCCATTTTTGAAAAAAACTAAAATTTTTCCATTAACTTCTCTATATTCTTTTATCTTATCTAATGCAATCCAAATACATCCAATTAATCTTGGTGATGTAGTTGGAAAATAAATCATATTTGTACTTTCCTCAATTATAATTGGTGATTTATGACTAATACCTGTTAAAACCTTTGTTCCTGTTCTTCTTCCCATATAAGAACTTCCAAAAAATTCACAACTTTTTTCAATTATTTTCATAGAATTCATATTTATCATAAATTCATTATCTTCTTCTAATACATTTGTAAGATTTTCACCTACTGGTACTATTGCTAGTGTTCTGCTATTAATTTCATAATTTTTCATAATTATCCCCCTAAATTTATTATTTTCCTTCCTTTTTCGAAAATAATTTCTTCTATTAATAGCAACTTTTTTTAAAAATCTTGTCGAAATAAGCAATATAATGAAAAAATTAATAAAAAAAGAGCATTGAATTTTCAATACTCTATGTTATCTATATAATTTTACCAACCTGTTCCTGCATTAATATTTCTATTACCATTTGCATCTTTTATTATTGTTACACACGCAGTTTTATCGTAAACCCAATCTCCAGATTCTGTACCATTTCCAGCATCTTTAGAAATATCTTTTAATCTTATTGAATAATTTACTAAAGAATATATTTCAATACTAGAATTATTTTCATACATTTGTGCAAGTTCTTCTCTTTCAGAACCTGTATAAATTTTAATATTATCTATTCTATATTCAATTAAATTATCACCATATATATTCTTTAAATTTTGAATAAATAATTCTTTTACAATATCTGAATCAGATTTTTGTACTGTATTAGTATTTGAGTTATCACTTGAACTAGTACTTGTACTAGTATCATTAGTATTTGTACTTGTATTTTGTTTTTCATCTTTTTTTGTTGTTGAATTGTTATTTTTCTTTATTTCGTCTTTTGCTATATTTTCTGTCTTTTTGTCGTTTTTATTATTTGGGATATATTGACCTAATATAATTCCTAGTAATAGTGCAACTATAAATACTAATATTATTATTACAATATTCTTTCCTTTCTTCTCTTTTTGTAATTTTAAAACTTCGTTTTCACTATTATCCATACTATCCTCCTATAATACACCTTAATTTTAACAAAAATGATCATTATATACAATGTATTAATTATCAAATTGTAAACAAATTTTACAAAAAAAAAGAAATTTCTTTCTTTTTTAGTATGTTTTTATTGGTAATAATAATTGAATTAAATTTTCATCTTCATCAGTTTTAAGAATTATTGGTTTTATATCAGAATTTAATAATATTCTAATATCCTTACTATTTATTGTTTTTAATGCTTCCATCATAAACTTAGAAGAAAATGCAATTTTTATTTCTTTATCATTATTTTTAGTTATAGCAAGTCTTTCTTCAACACGTCCTATTTCAGGTGTATTTGAGCTTACTATAGCCTCGTTTTCATTAGTTTCGAACTTTATTACATTCTTTTCCTTTTCACTTGTTAAAAGAGCTGCTCTATCTATTACACTATATAATTCATCTAAGTCTGTTTTAATTTCAAGTTCAAAAGTATCTGGAATTAATCTAGAAGTATCTGGAAATGTACCATTTAAAAGTCTAGATTGGAATAAAATATTATCAAACTTAAATAAAATTTTATTAGAGAAAATATGAATTTCTACATTTTCGTCATTATCATTCAATATTTTAGCAAGTTCTCCAATATTTTTACCAGGTATAACTATATTAATTAAGTTTTCCACAGCACTATCTAATTCAACTATTTTTTTAGCAAGTCTATAAGAATCAGTTGCGATGCATTCCATCTTATTTCCTTCTATTTTTAAGTTGATACCTGTAAGTATTGGTCTTGATTCTTGCATTGAAGTTGCAAATAATGTTTGATTTACTATATTTTTAATAACTTTTTTACTTAATATAATAGGATTTGTTGATATATCTAAACTTATATTTGGGAATTCACTTGAATCAATACCATTTAAGTTAAAGTTAGAATTTTGTGTATAAATTAATATCTTTAATCCATCTATTATTTCTATATTAATAAGACCATCAGGTAATTTTCTAATTATTTCAAGTAAATATTTACCTTGAATAATAATTGTTCCTGTGGAAACTATATTATCTATATATTTCTTATCAATAAAACATTCTATATCTATATCATTATTAGTAGCTGTTAAAAATAATCCTTCATTTGTTAAATTAAATTTAATTCCTCCAAGTACAGGTATTACATTTTTAGTAGATACTGCTTTTGATACGTTATTTAAATTTTCTAATAATATTTCTTTTTTAATACTAAATTTCATATTAACCCTCCTAAACTGATTATATCATATTATTTATTATTTAAATATGTTATTTTTATTATTACTGTTGAAAAAGTTGAAAACTTTATATTTATTTATTTTATAAAGGTTTACGAATTTTTATCCTGTGTATAACTGTTGATAAAATATGTGTATTTTTTTATTTTCTTGTGTATTATTCTAATTTTGAAATAATTTCATTAATAATATTATCTAGTTGTTTGTTCTCTTTTCTTTCTTTTTCAATCTTATCACATGAATGCATAACTGTTGAATGATCTCTTCCGCCAAATTCTATACCAATTTTAGGAAATGATTCATCCGTTAGTTGTCTTGACAAATAAATTGCTATTTGCCTTGGAAAAGCAATAGTTGCGACCCTTTTCTTTGATTTTAGGTCTTCGACTGATACATTATAGTGTTCTGCAACCACCCTTTGTATCTTTTGTATATCATTTTTAAAGTTAGTCATAGGTGTTATAGTACCTTTTAATGCTTCAATAGTTAAATCAAGTGTTATTTCTTCTTGAAAAAATATTGTAGAATAAGCACAAACTCTTGTTAAAGCACCTTCTAAACTTCTTACATCTGATGGACACATATTTGCTATATAATCAATCGCATCATCACTTATATGCCTTGAAAAATCCATATTTGCCATCTTTTTTCTTATTATTTCTCTTCTTAAATCATTATCCGGTGGAAAAATATTTACTTTTAATCCCCAGTTAAATCTTGTTCTTAGTCTATCCTCCAAATGTTTTAAATCATCTGGAGAACTATCTGATGATATAATAATTTGCTTTTTATCATCATATAATGTATTGAATGTATGGAAAAACTCATTTTGGGTTTTAGGAGCATTTCCTAAAAATTGTATATCATCAATTATAAGTACATCAATATTTCTATATTTATCTTTAAATAAATCTACATAATCAAAGTTAGTTCCGTCTTTATCTTTCTTATTTAATCCTAAAAAATCATTAATAAATTGATCACTAGTAACATATAATACTCTTTTATTTGTATTTTTTACAATATAATTACCAATTGCCTGCATTAAATGTGTCTTACCAAGACCACTATTACCATATATAAACAAAGGATTATACATTTTACCTGGATTTTCAGCTACAGCAAGCGCTGTTGCCTGTGCAAATCTATTACTCTCACCTACTATAAAATTTTCAAAAACATAATCAGGATTTAAATTTGCCTTTTCTGAACTATTATAAGGTACACCAAGTTCTTCTTCTTCCTCTTTTTTTACAGTAATCTTTTTATTATTGTATTCATTTTCAAGAACAAACTCAAAATTAAAATTAGTTCCTGTTATACTGTTGAAAATATCACTGATTATATCAATATAAGATTCAGATAAATGTTTTTTATGAGCGATAGTTGGAACAATGATTACAGCGTGTTCTTCATTTAATTCAACAAGTTTTGAAGTGCTAAACCAAGTATCATACGATAAACTATTTAATTTAGTCTTCATTATACTTAGAAATTTATTCCATATATTATCAATGTTCATGAACTATCACCTCCCCCTGATTAGATAGTAAAGTTATAAACTTATTATAACTCATTTTTATTCATTTTCAAGGCTAAAAATTAGTAAACAACACTTATCAACATAAAATGTGGAAACTACTCTATATAAAATAAGGGATTACAATACTTTTCCACATTTTCCACAAATTTACAATTAACAGGTACTTTTTAAACAACCATTATTTTTCCACATTATTGTGAAAAATGTTGATAACTTTATTTGACTATATATTATAAAGAAAAAATAAATATTTTTCCACAAAAAACTGTTAAAAAGTAAAAAAATGTCAAAATATCAAAAAAAACAGATGTTTAAATCTGTCTTAAGTATTCAGCAGTATTAAATAATTTCATACCATTTGAGCCCTTTAAAAGTATAATATCATCTTTTTTTAGGTAGTTTTTAAGAAATTCATGTGAGTCACTTTCGTTATTAAATATATTTATATCTTTATTAAAGTTATTTTTAATAAGTTCTTCTTTTATAAATTTTACTTCATTACCTACTAGTATTACACCATCAATATCCTTATTTAATATATAACTACCTATTTTCCTGTGTATATCTTCTGAATAATCACCAAGTTCTAAAATATCACCTATCATTAATAGTTTTCTATTATAATTAGATTTGGAAATCATATCTATAGAATTAATTAATGAATCGTAACTGCAGTTATATGTATCATTGATTATTGTAGTACCAGTTTTATTTATTATTTTTTCAAGTCTATTACTAGGTAATTTGAAGGTTTCTATACCCTTTTTAATATTTTCATCACTTATATTAAGTTCTTTTCCTACAGCATATGCAACTAAGCTATTATAAATAAATGCTTCACCTGGTGCATTAACCTCAAAATCAGTATCTTTTATTTTAAATTTACTACTAAAAATTTCATCAACTATATCTGTTGCCATGTAATTACTTTTATTATTTATACCAATAGTTTTTATATTAACATTAATTTTATCTAAATTATTATGAAGCATATCATTATCATTATTTATAATAAGAGTACCATTTTCTTTAAGTCCATCGATAATTTCAAGTTTAGCCTTTAATATATTTTCTCTAGAACCAAGATTTCCAATATGAGCAGTACCTATATTAGTAATAACTGCGATAGTTGGTTTAGCTATTTTACTTAACAAAGTTATTTCATTTAAATGATTCATACCCATTTCAAGAACCATAGCATTATGGTCTTTTAATTTTAATATAGTTAAAGGAAGACCTATATGATTATTATAGTTTCCTTCTGTTTTTAAAACATTATATTTAGTACTTAATACACTTGATATTATTTCTTTAGTACT
>FR893546.1:0-8429 GCA_000433675.1 Clostridium sp. CAG:433 | reverse complement strand
TGATCTTTTATACGCTGCTAAATAATGAAGTGTTTTAATAGAATTATCCACAAGAATAATTGTTTTATCATTGTAATCTTTAAAATCTATATCTTTGACAGATTCTTTTTCTAGTATGCAAGCACTTGCACCCTTTTTAAAAGCATCTTCATAAAATAAATTACCATCAAAAGTTTCACCTTTAATTCCTATGTAGCAATCATTTTCATTAATTTCTCTAGTATCTTTAGAAAAATTCTCTATTTTTAGATTTTCATCACCAAATATAAGACTTGCATTACATTCTCTTATAATATCTTTTACTAATATTTCTTTCAAATAAATCACCTACTCTATCCTTATTATATAAAAGGAGGAAAAATCCTCCCAAATTTTAATTATTTTTAACAAAATTTCTAACTATTTCTTGATCACTAAAATGATGCTTTTCAGTACCAATTATTTGATAATCTTCATGACCTTTTCCAAGTATCATTAATATATCATTATCTTTTAACATGTTCATTCCTTTTATAATAGCATCTTTTCTATCAAAAATTATTTCATGATTATCCTTATTTAATCCAGTAATTATGTCATTCATAATTTGTTTTTCATCTTCAGTTCTTGGATTATCATCAGTAAATATTACATAATCAGAATTTTCTTCAGCAGCTCTTCCCATTATTGGTCTTTTTGTTCTGTCTCTATCTCCACCACAACCAATAATAGTTATAATTTTTCCTTTTTTATATTCATTTGCGCTCTTTAAAACGTTTATAACTGCATCAGGTGTATGAGCGTAATCAACAAATACACTATTTGTATTATATTTAATCATTTCCATACGTCCAGCAGGTGCCATTAAATCTTTGGTAATATCAATAATACTATCAATACTAAATCCTAATTTATGTACAAGCATAAGCGCAGTTAAATAGTTATACACGTTATAACTACCTACCATATTTATTTGTGTATTATATATTTTATCTTCATAACTAAATTCTATTTTTGTTTGCAAATGTGATAAAGAATAATCTTTTATTAAAACATCAGCATCATTTTTACCAATAGTTATATTATTATTTTCATTTAACATGAATTTTTCATGATGAGGGTCATCTTTATTTATAATAGCGACTTTCTCTCCCCTAGTTTTTTCAAATAACTTTCTTTTAGCGTTTGCATAATTTTCTAAAGTTTTATGATAATCTAAGTGATCTTGTGTAAGGTTTGTAAATGCTACTTCATCAAATTCAAGACCAAACACTCTATTTTTATCAAGTGCATGACTACTTACTTCCATAACAACATATTCGCAACCATATTCTTTTGCTTCAAGAAGCATGTCATAAAGTAAATCAGTGTCAGGAGTTGTATTATTTAATAATCTTTTGGTATTTCCGTAATAAAAACCAATAGTACCAATGTATGCACATTTCTTACCAAGTAATGTTAATAATTGATATACTAAGTAACAAATTGTAGTTTTACCATTAGTACCAGTTACTCCAATTAATTTCATATCTTTAATTTTAGGATAATAATTTTCATAAAGATAGTTATTTAAATATTCTTTTGTATTTGGTACAACAACAGTTTCAACACTATAACTACCCTTTTCACATATAATTTTAGTCGCACCATTTTTAATAGCGCTTTCAATAAAATCATGCCCATCAGTATTTACATTTTTAATCGCAATAAATGTATCTCCAGGCTTAACCTTTCTAGAATCTGTTTTTAATTCTATCATCTAATCACCTCTATTTACATTATATCATATTCTTAAAAAAATTAATTATTAAATTAAATGTTTGTAACAAAAAATGGTTGACATATTAATAAAATATATTAAAATATATAAAAAACATTTGACTTTATATAAAAAAATGTATATAATTGTAATGTTTTATGAACTTGGAGGTGCAAAAATGAAAAGAACTTTTCAACCTAATAATAGAAAAAAAGCAAAAAAACATGGATTTTTTTCTAGAGTAAAAGGTAAGGTATTAAATAATAGAAGAAAAAAAGGACGCAAAACTTTATCTAAATAATTCCACTTTTTATTAGTGGTTTTTTTTGTAAGTAGGTGAAAAAAATGAAAAAAACTAATATAATAAAGAAAAATTTTGATATAAGTAAAGTATTAGATTCAAAAAAAGGATATAGAAATAGATATTTTAATGTTTATTATAATGAAAATAACGTAGGAAAACATAGATTTGCGGTATGTGTATCTAAGAAAATAGGAAATGCTGTGACTAGAAACAAAGTAAAAAGACAAGTAAAAGATGTTATAGATAAAAGCAATTTAGTATTTAATTCTAATACTGATTATGTTATAATAATAAAGAAAGAAATTAATGAAATAAAATATAGTGAAATTAAGAAAAATTTAATGGATCTATTAAAGAAAGTAACAGATTAGGAGAAACTTATGAAAAAAAGCAAGATAATGAAAATATTAGTTGTAGTGCTATCAATATTTATAATAACTGGTTGTACAACAACACTAAAAGATCCAAAAACTAAAAAGGTTGTAACTTATGAAGATGAAAAAGTTAAAATAACTTTAAATGAAAACATATTATGTAAACCAACAAATAAAGGCTTAGTAAAAGAATATAATAAATATAAAAAACAAATTGATATATCTAAGTTACCAGATTGTGATAAATTTAAACCAAGTGATGCAAATTACAATAATTTATGGGAAACTTTAGTAGTTAAACCACTTGCTTGGTTAACATTAAAAATAGGTAGTTTAGTAAAAAGTTATGGTATCGCACTTATAATTTTATCAATAATAATAAGATTAATACTTGCGCCATTTACTAAAAAAACTGCTATGCAATCAGAAAATATGAAGAAGATGCAACCAGAAATAGATAGAATAAATAAAAAATATGAAAATAAAACAGATCAAGATTCAATGACTAAAAAATCAATGGAAACAATGGCATTATATAAGAAATATGATATAAATCCATTCTCAAGTTGTTTATTTGCATTTATTCAAATACCATTATTATTTGGTTTCTTAGAAGCAATAAATAGAGTACCAGTAATATTTGAAGAAAACTTATTTGGTCTTATACTTGGAACAACACCATTTAAAGCAATTACATCAGGTCATATTGAATATGCAATTATAGTTATATTAATTGGTGCTACAACATTTATTTCTCAAAAATTAAATACAACAGCGCCAACACCTCAAACAAATGATATAAATCCAAATACAATGATGAATTTCATGCTTGTAATGATTGTAATAATGTCACTTAATTTCTCAGTAGCATTATCATTATATTGGATTGCGTCAACATTATTTACTATTGTTCAAAACTTAATAGTTATTAAAACAAGTAAAAAGAAAGAGGTAAAGTAATATGAAAGAATATTTATATGAAGGAAAAAACGAAGAAGAATTAATACTTAAAATGCTTAACGAATTAGGTGTTAAAGAAGATGAAATCTTATATGTAACAAAAGAAGAAACAGTAGGATTATTAAAAAAGAAAAAAGTAACAATTAAAGCAATTCTTAAAACTGATGTTTTAGAATATTCAAAGAAATTTGTTACAGATTTAGTAAATGCTATGGGATTAGATGTTAAACTTGAAACAAAAAGAGGAGAGAATAATATACTAATTAAATTATATTCAGATAATAATCCAATATTGATAGGTAAAAACGGAAGAACATTAATGTCAATTCAAAATATACTTCATCAATCAATATATGCTAAAACGGGCATTCATGTAAATATTTTATTAGATGCATCAAATTATAAAGAAAAGAAACAAAAAAACATTGAATATATGGCAAAAAAGCTTGCTAAAG
Organism: Clostridium sp. CAG:433; assembly: GCA_000433675.1. Classification (GTDB taxonomy): domain Bacteria; phylum Bacillota_I; class Bacilli_A; order RF39; family UBA660; genus CAG-433. The sequence continues at coordinate 4,598 of FR893546.1, read as the reverse complement.
AAGTAGCTCAAACAGGAATAGAAATTAAAATGGATTCAATGAATTCATACGAAAGACATTTAGTTCATGATGTTTTAAGTAATTATAGGGGTGTAAAAACTGAAAGCGAAGGAGAAGAACCTAATAGATGTGTTGTTATTAAACCATCTAAATAGGTTTCTTTTTTTATCATACATGATATAATTAAAAAAGGAAGTGATTTTTTATGAACGATACAATATGTGCTATATCAACAGCATTAGGCGTAGGAGCAATTTCAATAATAAGAGTTAGTGGAGATGAAGCAATAGATATTGTTAACAAAATATTTGATAAAGATTTAACTAAAAAAGAATCTCATACTATAAATTATGGACACATAGTTTATAATGGTGAAATAATAGATGAAGTAATGGTAAGTATAATGAAATCACCAAAAACATTTACAAAAGAGGATATAGTTGAAATAAATTCACATGGTGGTGTTGCTGTAACAAATAAAGTACTAGAAATATTACTTTTAGAAGGTGCGAGACTCGCAGAACCAGGAGAATTTACAAAAAGAGCCTTTTTAAATGGAAGAATTGATTTAGTAGAAGCAGAAAGTATAATGGATTTAATAGAATCAAAAACAGAAACATCTAGAAAACTAGCAATAAGTGGAATGGAAGGAAAAGTATCAAAACTGGTAAAAAATATAATAGACAATTTAGTAAAAGTAAATGCAAATATTGAAGTTAATATAGATTATCCAGAGTATGAAGATATTGAAATTGTAACAAAAGAAAAAATAGAGGAAATGTCTAAATATATAAATAAAGAATTAACAAAACTATTAAATGAATCAGAAAATGGTAAACTTATAAAAGATGGAATAAATACACTAATTTTAGGTAGACCAAATGTTGGTAAAAGTTCTATATTAAATAAACTTATAGAAGAAGACAAGGCAATAGTAACTAGCGTTGCGGGTACAACAAGAGATATAGTAGAAGGTCAGATAAGAGTAAATGGAATTTTACTTAATATAATAGATACCGCGGGTGTAAGAGAAACAGAAGATATAGTAGAAAAAATAGGGGTAGAAAAATCATTAAGTTTAGTAAATGATGCAGATTTAATAATACTTGTATTTAATAATAATGAAAAATTAACTGATGAAGATAAAAAATTACTTGAATATACAAAAGAAAAAAAGAGAATAATAGTAATAAATAAAATAGATTTAGAAAATAATTTAGATATTAGTAATTTAAAAAATGAAAGAATAGTAAAAGTTTCAGCATTAAAAGATAGCGGTATTGAAAACTTAAAAAATGAAATAAATGATATGTTTAATCTAGAAGAAATTAATTTAGGAGATTTTACTTATTTATCAAATTCAAGACAAATATCACTTGTCAAAAAGGCAGTAGAAATATCAAAAAATTTAGAAGAAGCATTAAATAATGATGTACCAATTGATTTACTTGAAATAGATATAAAAGAAATTTGTGAAATACTTGGAGAAATAATAGGCGAGAGTTATGATGATAAATTAATAGATACATTATTTAGTAACTTTTGTTTAGGAAAGTAGGAAATAATGAAGAATATAGGAATAATAGGTAGTGGTAGCTTTGGATGTGCACTCGCAAACGTATTAATAAAAAATCATAATGTAAAAATATGGTCCTTTAAAAAGGAAGAAGCAGATGTAATAAATAATGAACATAGATGTATGTTTATTGATAATTCAAAACTAGATGAAAGAATAGTGTGTTATACAAATTATGAAGATGTAATAGATGATTCAGAATATTTAATTTTGGTAACGCCATCAAGTGTAATTAGAAATACATGTAAAAATATAAAAGAATATGTTACAAATCAAAAAATAATAATCGCATCAAAGGGTATGGAAATAGAAACTAATAAATTTTTAATAGATATTGTAAAAGAAGAATTAGATTTAAAATATATCGGAGTAATCTCTGGACCAAGTATAGCAAAAGAAGTAATAAATGATATGGGATTAAAGATTGTATTCACATCAAATAATAGTGATTATAACAATGAAATAAAAGATAATTTTGAAACAGATAAATTTAAAATAGAATTAAGTGATGATGTAATTGGAACAGAATTAGGTGGAACATTAAAAAATATTATATCAATCGCATCAGGATTAGTTAATGGTCTTAATTTAGGAAATAATATGAACGCTATTCTTATTACAAAAGGACTAGAAGAAATAAAAGAAATAGGACTAAAATTGGGTGCTAAAGAAAACACATTTTATGGTTTATCAAGTCTTGGTGATTTATTAACAACATGTTTAAGTAATGAAAGTAGAAATAATAGATGTGGAATTCTTTTATCACAGGGTAAAAAAATAGATGAAATAAAAGAAGAAATAGGTATGGTTATTGAAGGACTTGATGCTTTAAAAATAGCACATGATATATCACAAAAGTATAATATTAACACTAAAATAATAAATACACTTTATGATATTATTTATAATGAAAAAAGTAAAGAATCTATAATAGATGTAGTATTAAACTAAAGAGGTAATTATGAATAAAAAGGTAATAATTGGAAACTTTAAAATGAATTTACTTCCAAATGAAGTAGTTTTATATATTGAAAATTTAAAGAAAGATATAGAAAGTAATAATGAAATTGTATTATGTGTTCCATATGTGGATATTCCTTATGCATCAAATATAGTAAATGATACTAATATTTATGTTGGTGCTCAAAATATGTATAGTAGAGAAGAAGGTCCATATACAGGTGAAATATCAGTAAAAATGTTAAAATCTATAAAAACAGATTATGTTTTGCTTGGTCACTATGAAAGAAAATTATATTTTAACGAAACAGAAGAAGAAATAAATAAAAAACTTATATTGGCATTAAAATATAATATAAAACCGATTGTGTGCATCGGATCAAATGAGTCATTAGAAAATGAAATAAATATGATATTAAAGGATATTAAAAAGGAATGTATAAATAATATAATATTTATTTATGAGCCAGTATTTTCAATAGGTACAGGTAATGCATTAGATAAAAATGAAATAATAGATAAAATAAAATTAATACAAAATATAATTTGTGAAAAATATGATGAAAAATTTAATAATCTAACATTAGGTTATGGCGGAAGTATTAATTCAAATAATGTACATGACATAGTTAATAATGATGAAATAAATGCAATATTAGTAGGATCATCATCATTAAATGAAAAAGAATTTGCAAATATAATAAATTTTAGTTAATAAAAAAACAGGATATCCTGTTTTTTTTGTATATTTTAAACGTTATTTAATATAAACCCCATTCGGCAAATTTTTCAAAACCACCAATGTTATTAATATATTCTCTAGCTTCTTCAACAATTTCATTATATGGTTTTCCATCAATCATATCATCACCAATTGCACAGAATAGTTCTACTTCTTTACCTGTTTCTTGAGCTTTCTTAAACGCATAAATATTTATACTTACATCTGCTTTTGATAGATCTTTACCATGAATTCCTCCACCTGTTACAGATTGAGCCATATCAGAACCAAGTTTCCTATTTGTCGCACCAGTATCAACATTTGTGCCACCTTCCCATTCTCCTAATGGATTAATTATTATTTTTAGATTTGTTGTGTCCATTACTTCATTTATTATGTTTTGTATTTTTTCATTTGTTGCATTAGATTGACATATTATTAATTGATCTTCTGTAAGAATATATTTTCCATCATATGGAACATTATCATATAATTTTCTTGCTAGTTTACTTATTTGTTTTTCTAGATTATTAAGTGGTACACCTTTGAAAATACCATTATCTCCACATTTGATTCTTTCACTTTGATTTTTAGCAAGCTTTTCATCTTGTGGTACTACTTTTAAATTTAATTTAATTTTATTATTGCCTGTAATCCTTTCTAATATATTTATTATATCCATTTTCTTTATATCAACATTAGTTTCAATTATGACATTACACTCATTATGACCAATTAAAACTTCAACTGCTATCTTTGGATTTTCCTCTTTTTTGTACGCAAGGTCTACTATTGCACCTGCAATTCTGTCTGCTACCTTGTCTGGATGACCAGGATTTACTTTTTCAATCATATATATTTCCTCCTTTTTACATCTAATAAAAAAACACCCAAGATAACTTTCTTGAGTGTAAAAAGTTATCTTATAGAATCTAGCATTACCACCTAATTTAATAGGTTGGTGCGATTTCATTGGGCTAGTCCCTCCATCGCTCTTTATAAGATGTTGAATTAATTATACCTTAATTATCTTTTTCTAACAATATTTTTACTAAAAAATTTTTAATATTTAGGGGAAAAGTAAAAGGTTGTGGAGAATATAACATATGAAAGGGTTATTTCTATGTGATTGAAAGGAGGTAAAAATGGAAGAACTCTTATCAAAAAATATAAAGGAGGAACTTTGGTTACAATAAAAGGATATACAAATAATCCAGAACTAAGAAAAAAAGAGGTAATACCAGGAACATTTGATGCGGTTTTTAAAGCAGTATTAACAGAAGAAAAAGAAGTTTTAGCAGAAATAATAGAACTAGTAATTGGTATACCAAAAGAAGAAGT
>FR893545.1 GCA_000433675.1 Clostridium sp. CAG:433 | reverse complement strand
GTTACTTCATTATTTATTAATTCATTTTTTATCTCATCATAATAGTTCAATCTTATTCCTCCTTATACTAATTCATATTCTCTTGCTAATATTCTATCATCACTGCAATACTCAATTATATAATTATTTTCTTTTTTACATATTATTATTCCTATGGTTTTATTTTGATTTATACTTTTTAGATTTTTATCTATATAATTCATATAAACTTGTATCTGTCCAATATGCTCTTTTTTTAGCTCTGTTACTTTTAATTCTATAACCGCATAACAATTGTATTCTATATTAAATAGTAATAAATCTATATAATTATATCTATCACCTATTTTTATTTTATATTCATTTCCTACATATGAAAATCCAGTTTCTAATTCTTTTAAAAATGAATCTAAATCATTTAAAAATACCTCTTTTAAAGCATACTCTGATAATTCATCTTTAAATGTATTTGATTTAATTATAATTGGATTTGGTATTAAATCATCAATTTTAAGTTTTTTTGTTTTACTTTTTTGCTTAATCTTTCATATTCTTTAGTTTTAATTTTGAAATGTAATTCTCTTACAGATAAATTTTGATTTTCACATTCTTCTAAATAATATTTAATTTCATTAAAATTTCCTAAAGAAAATACTTCACGATAATGACTCCAAGTCAAATTGGAACACATTGTGTTCCAATTTTGATTAACAAAAAGCTCATAAAACTTTCTCATATATCTAAGATTTCTTTCATTATATTTTTTCCTATTTCAATCGTTAATTTATTTGAATATTCTTTAATTATATTTTTATCATATTCCTTTCCTGCTTCTGATAATATTTTACCAATTTCAAAATAATTTTTTATTTTATTCCTATCTTTTGAATAATTTTTTATTTTATCATAAATTTCATATTTTAATATTTTACTCTTTATCTCATCATAATAGTTCAAATTTAATCCTCCTTATATTAGTTCATATTCTCTTGCTATTATTCTATTATCTGAACAATATTCAATTACATACTTATTTTCTTTTTTACATATTATTATTCCTATGGTTTTATTTTGATTTATACTTTTTAGATTTTTATCTATATAATTCATATAAAATTCTATTTGTCCTATATGTTCTTTTTTTAGTTCAGATACTTTTAATTCAACTACAACAAAGCAATTAAATTCATAGTTAAATAATAATAGATCAATATAATTATATCTATCACCTATTTTTATCTTATATTCACTATCTATAAAACTAAATCCATTACCTAATTCTTTTAAAAAGGAAGGTATATCTTCTAGTATTAGTTTTTGGAGTACTTTTTCAGAGATTTCATTATAATCACTTGTATTTCTTATTTGGATTGGATTCTTTACTAAATCTGGTACTTTTAATTCTTCTTTGTTTTTTAATTTATTCTTTGTTTCTTCATCAATACGTCCATATTCATTATTCTTTATTATTTCGCCTAATTTTCTATATCCTATATTTCTATCATTTACAACACTAATATAATAATTTATTTCATCCTCATTAGACAAAATCATCAGTTCTGTTATATGACTCCAACTTAATTTGGTCGGCATTGCCGACCATTTTAAATTTGTTACAAAATTATAAAATTGTCTATATCTACGTAAAGTTCTTTCATTATATTTTTTATTCAAATCTATTTTTAATTTATTCGCGTACTTTCCGATAACATTTTCTCCATAATGTTTACCTGCTTCAGCTAATAATTTTCCTACATTATAATATGTAGTTAAATCACTTTTATTTTTACTATAATCTTTTACTTTCTTAGTTACTTCATTATTTATTAATTCATTTTTTATCTCATCATAATAATTCAATCTTATTCCTCCTTATACTAATTCATATTCTCTTGCTATTATTCTGTCATCACTACAATATTCAATTACATACTTATTTTCTTTCTTACATATTATTATTCCTATGGTTTTATTTTGATTTATATTTTTTAGATTTTTATCTATATAATTCATATAAAATTCTATTTGTCCTATATGTTCTTTCTTGAGTTCTGTTACTTTTAATTCAACAACTACAAAACAATTAAATTCATAATTATAAAGTAATAGATCTATATAATTATATCTATCTCCTACCTTTATTTTATATTCATTTTTTACAAAGGTAAAACCATTACCTAATTCATCTAAAAAAGATGGTATATCTTCTAGTATTAGTTTTTGAAGTATTTTTTCTGATATTTCATTATAATCACTTGTATTTCTTATTTGAATTGGATTCTTTACTAAATCTGGTACTTTTAATTCTTCTTTAGTTTTTAATTTTTTCTTTGTTTCTTCATCTAATCTTTCATATTCATTATTTTTTATTCTTTCTCTTAATTCTCTTACTGATAAGTTTTGTTCTTCTGTTATTTTTATATAATAATTTATTTTATCAATTGAATTTACTTGCAATAATTCACAATAATGTGACCAAGACAATTGTGCAGACACTGTCTGCACTTTTTCTTTTAATTCATAGAATTTCAACATTAACCATAAATTTCTTTTACTATATCCCTTACCAAATTCACTTGTAAGTCTTTTAGAATATTCTTTAATTATTCCTTCTCCATAATGTTTGCCTGCTTCTTTTAGTAATTTACCAATATTGTAATATGTATTCAAATCACTTTTATTAATTGAATAATTCTTTACCTTTTTAGTGATTTCATTATTTAATAGTTCTTTTTTTATCTCATCATAATAATTCAAATTTAATCCTCCTTATATTAGTTCATATTCTCTTGCTATAATTCTGTCATCACTACAATATTCAATTACATACTTATTTTCCTTTTTACAAATTATTATTCCTATTGTTTTATTTTGATTTATATTTTTTAGATTTTTATCTATGTAATTCATATAAAATTCTATTTGTCCTATATGTTCTTTCTTTAATTCAGTTATTTTTAACTCTACAACTACATAACAATTGTATTCTATATTAAATAGTAATAGATCTATATAATTATATCTATCATCTATTTTTATTTTATATTCACTTCCAATAAAACTAAATGAATTACCTAATTCATTCATAAACGATTCAATATTTTCTAGTATTAATTTTTTAAGTACTTTTTCTGATATTTCATTATAATCATTTGTATTTTTTATTTGAATTGGATTCTTTACTAAATCTGGTACTTTTAAATCTTCTTTGTTTTTTAATTTTTTCTTTGTTTCTTCATCCAATCTTTCATATTCATTATTTTTTATTCTTTTTCTTAATTCTCTTACTGATAAATTTTGTTCTTCTGATATTTTAATATAGTAATTTATTATATTTTCATCAGTTAATTTTAACAATTCATCATAATGACTCCACGACAATTTTGCCGACACTGTCGGCACTTTTTGTTTATTCATATAATTAAAGTATTTTATAATTTTATATAATGTTCTTACACTATATTTTATATTTAATTCACTACTCAACCTATCAGAATATTCTTTAATTATTCCTTCTCCATAATGTTTACCAGCTTCGGCTAATAATTTACCAACATTATAATATGTAGTTAAATCACTTTTATTTTTACTATAATCTTTTACCTTTTTAGTAATTTCATTATTTACTAATTCTGTTTTTATTTCATCATAATAATTCAAAAAATCACCTCTACTTCTTATATTCTCTTTTTTTAAGGTGAATTCCACTAAAAATTACTAAAAAAATAAAAAAAATACTCTTAAACAAGAGTATTACATATTCCAGTAATAAAAAGGATCTTCATTTTGTGGTTTTAATACCTTTACCTTTTTATTTTCTTCATTTAATTTATCTTTTGCAGCTTCTGCGTCTAATGTGCTTAAACTTTTTCTATTTTCTTTATCTAATCTTAATATTAATGAAGTAAATTCTTTATACTTTTCCATAAGTGAATTTAATTCTTCTCTTTTTTCCATTGTTTATATCTCTCCCTTACAGCCTATATATTATAAAGAACTATAACTAAATTGTCAAACACTTAATAAATTCTTCTATTAATAATTTACTATTTATATCATAATATATTGATTCTGGATGATATTGTACTCCAATATAAAACTTTTTATCTTTAGACTCTATTCCTTCAATTACATAATCATTACTATATGCATTAACAGTAAGATTTGTATTTACCAAATGATACTTATGTCTACTATTTACATTTATAAGTTCTGTACCTAATATATAATATAATTTTGTATCTTTTTTTATTCTTATATAGTGTGCATATTCATCATTTGTAATATGATTTAAATTATCTAGTATTTGTATATTTCCTCCTAATGCTTCACCCATAATCTGCATACCTAAACATATTCCAAGTGTTGGTTTATCTATATCATATAAATATCTTGCGACTCTTTTATCTATATCACTATATATATTACCTCCTGGAATAATAATTCCATCACATATATTTATTTGTTCTAATATTTTATTTATATCTGTTTCTTCATCATATATTATACCTATAATAACTACATCATAATTACTTAAATATTTTATAAAATCAGTATTTAATATTTTATAAGTTTTATTATTAATTACTTCATCATGCAAAATAATACCTATTTTTTTCATAAACACCTCATATTTATAATTATTCTTTCATTAAATATAATATGAAAAAATATTATAATTTATTATTAATAGTAGTATTTGTATTTTTAGAAGTATTTTTTTTAGCAAATCCTAAAGTTATTATTAGTAGTTTTAATACTAATACCAATATATGTTTATATAGTCTTTTACCATCTATGTTTATATCTTGTTTATTTAGTCAAATATTAATTAATCTAAATATTGAAAATTATTTACCTAAATTATTAAAAAAATCAATATCTAAATTATTTAATATATCTGATAAAGATGTTTCTATTATTATATTATCTATGATTAGTGGATACCCTAATAATGCTAATTTATTAAAAGATAATCCCAATTTAAATAATATTATTCATTATACTAACTTTGTTAACCCAATATTTTTAATTGCGACTGTTGGATGTATTTATTTAAAAGATATAAAACTTTCTATTATTATCTTATTATCTCATTATATATCTAATTTTTTACTTGGAATTATATTAAGAAACAATAATAATTTAAAAGATAATAACTCTTTAAATAAAACTAATAGTTTTTTAAATATATATTATAGCGCTATTAGAAACACTGTTATTAGCGTATCTGTTATATTTGCGAACATCTTATTTTTTTCTTTTGTACTAAGTATAGTTAAATATTTTATATCTATTAATCCTATTTTAGATAGTATTTTATATGGTTCTTTAGAATTTTCTTCTGGTATATATAATATTACTCATTTAATAAGTAATAAGTTTATAAATGGTTTAATCATTACCATTATAATTACTTTTTCTTCTTTTAGCATTCATATGCAGATAATTAATTTAAATAAAAAAATAAGATACTTTAAGTACCTTATATATAGATTTATTAATGTATTTATTTCTATAATAGTATTTATTATTTTATTTAATTTATTACAATAACTTTCATTTCTTCTTTTTTATTATTTACTATAAAATTAAGTTTTAAAATATAATAATTATCTTTTTTTATTAAACTATATTTATTACTATCAAACTTTGTTCCTTCTGGTAAATCATATACTGTATTATCATAAGTAATTCCATCATCATTTATTTTTAATGTTTTATTTTGTGATGTAAAATCATTACTAGTAAATACAATATTATTATTTTCTTCTTTTACTTCAATATTATATGCATTATTTATATCTTTATATATTTTCTTTAAAACAGTACTTTCATATACAGAATAGTTTTCTAAAGTTAATATATTTGTTTGTTCTGTACTTATTACGGCTATTGTTTTAAGTAAATATATCATTACAACACTCATAAGTGAAAAACTAACTATTACTTCTACTAGTGTAAATCCTTTTTCTTTCTTCATATTACATTTCCTTTACTATTTTATACAACTTAAATTAGAAACTGAATAACTATAATCATTAAATATAACTATATATCTATATACACATTTATTATCATTTTCTATATTACCTAAATCTTCTTTTATATTTGTATTTAATTCATTATCATTTAATAAATCTTTCATATCATATAATGATAAATATACTTTATTTACATTTAATTCTTTAAAAAAGTCCATCTTTGTTAAATCTAAATTTTTATTTTTAAAATAACTATTTACATTTGTATATCCATTTTCTTTAGCATCTTTTTTTAAATCTTCTTCATAAGTATACAAGTATTTTTTTACAGCATTCGCACTATATAACCCATCTACTGTATTATATTTTGTAAGTTCATTCTTATGTTTTATATACGTTTGACCTGAATTTACATATAAAGTTGTTATTATTGTCGCTACTATTGCAAGTACTATTATTGTTTCTACAAGAAAATATCCCTGGTTATTTTTTGACATATTATTTCACCCTTACTCTTGATATTATCATAAGAATATTATATAATATTTTTGTAATAAATACTAGAGTAAATTATTTATGTACAATTAAAAAAGGAATAAAAAGAGGGAAAAATTATGCTTAAGAATTTTGATTTTGAAAAATTACCTATTGTTGAAATAGTTAATGAAATAATTATAGACGCTACTAAAAATAGAGCCAGTGATATTCACTTTGATCCACTTAATGATACTTTAAAGATTAGGATAAGAATTGATGGCTCTTTAATTGACTATGCTAGTGTTCCAAATGAATATAAGAAAAATTTAATAACAAGAATTAAGATAATCGCTGGTATGAATATTACTGAAAATAGACTTCCACAAGATGGTGCGATAAAAACTTCTTTAAATGGTATACCTCTTGATATGCGTGTTTCTTCCCTTCCTACAAATATGGGTGAAAAAATAGTTATTCGTATTCTTGATTATTCTATGAGTGTTCAAGGTCTTGAAAAATTAGGTTTTACTAAAGATAATTATGATAAGATTTTAAAAATGATTAATTTACCTAATGGTATTATACTTGTTACTGGTGCGACTGGTACTGGTAAATCTACTACTGTATACTCTATTTTACAAAGACTTAATAAGGAAGAAGCAAATATTATAACTGTTGAAGATCCAGTTGAAATGGATTTACCTGGAATTAACCAAGTACAAGTTAATAGTGAAATTGGTCTTACTTTTGCAAATGTACTTAGATCTATATTAAGACAAGACCCTGATATTATTATGATTGGTGAAATTCGTGATGATGAAACTGCTACTATTGCTGTTAGAGCATCTGTAACTGGTCACTTAGTTCTTTCTACTCTTCATACTAATAACTCTCTTAATACTATTGAAAGACTTCTTGATATGGATGTTGAAAGATATTTACTTGCTGCTTCTCTAGCAGGAATTATTTCACAAAAACTTGCTAAAAAATTATGTCCATATTGCAAAAAGAAAGTTACTCCTACACCATATGAAAAATATATATTTAAGAAAAATTTAAATGCTGATATTAATGAAATATATGTTGCTGGTGATGGTTGTGATCACTGTATGAATGGTTATAGAGGAAGAATTGCAATACATGAAGTATTACTTATTGACGAAAATATAAGAGATGCAATTTCTAATAGTGTTAAAAAAGAAGAATTTAGAAACTTAGTATATAGTGAAAATATTCATACTCTTCTACAAGATGGTCTTATTAAGGTTGCTCAAGGTTTAACTACTTTTGAAGAAATAATTAAATTAATAGAACTTGACGTTGAAGATATAGTTATTGATAAAAATGCTAATAATGAAAATTCTGATGAAGAAAATAATGAAAATATAGCGCAAAATTAAAACACATTTTAAATGTGTTTTTTTCTAATAAAAAAAAGAACTAATTATAGTTCTACATTATGATATACTTCTTGAACATCTTCTACATCATCAAGCATAGATAAAAGTTTATTAAACATTTCAAGTTCTTCGCCTTCTAATTTTACTTTATCAAGTGGAAGCATACTTATTTCATCAATTTCAAATTCTATATCATTTTTTGCCTTTTTTAAGGCTTCTTTTATTTTATGTAAATCTTTTGGATCACCATAAATAATAGTTAAATCATTATCTGTTTCAATATCTTTAATATCTACATCATCCATTAAGCAAGCATCTAATGCTTCTTCTTCACTCATACCTTTAAATCCAACTACTGATAAATTTTCATAAAAATGTGATACTGAATTTTCTACACCTAATTTACTTTTACATTTAGTAAATGCCGCTCTTACAAGACCTACTGTTCTATTTACATTATCTGTTAAGCAATCAACTATTAAAGTAGATGCTCCTGGACCAAATCCTTCATATCTACAAGATGTATAACTTTCATCAGCACCATTATTAACTTTATCAATTGCTCTATTAATTATATCTGCTGGTACTTGACTCTTTTTAGCCTTTTCTACTAATCTTTTTAAACTTGCATTAGCATCAATACTTGTTCCACCTTGTTTAGCTGCTAAATAAATTTCTTTTGCGAAATTTGAATATAATTTTGCTTTAGCTGCTCCTGTTTTTTGAATTGATGCTTTTCTAACTTCATATGCTCTTCCCATATTAACACTCCTTTTTTTACTTATTATATTTTACTATAATGTGCTTTAAAAAACAACCACAAACATAATTTACCTGTAAAGTTTTTTAATTCAAATGAAAAAAAGTACTATTTTTTAGTATTTTTTTCACTTTCTATTTTCCTATTTATAAATTCTTTAGCACTTTCTAAAGATTTTAATTCTAAATCAAAATCTATCTTTTTATTTATTTCTTTTAGTCCCTTATTTTTTAATGCTAAATTAATTAAATGTTCAGTAAGCCATGGATTTTTTACAAGTACTGGACCAAGTGCATTTGTAAATAATAAATTTTTATTTCTAGCACCTTCAGTTCTTCCATCATTACCATAACCATATATTATTTTTCCAAACTCTTTTGCTTTATTTAAAGTAATATCTATCATTTGTATTTGTGATGACATTATTTCCATTTTTTCAAATTTGTAATATAAATCATCACCAAGTACCATATTTCTTTCTTTTACGTCCATATCAAGAAGATTTAATCCATTAAAGGAACTACCATCTAATCTATCTATATTATGCGCAAATAACGCTCCTGTTGTACCTGTTACAAATATTATTTTATTATTTTTTATATATTCTTTTATTTTATCTATATCATTTTCTAATTTTTCTTTTACCTTTTCAATATGTTTTAATTCACCAGCATTAAAAAGTAAAATATCATAGTTTTCATAATTTATATCAGAATCTATATCATCTATCCTATCAATATTAAGTTTTACACCTATTTTTTTACTTACAAGTTCAAATGCTTTTGCATTACCTCTTTCACCGTGTAAATTAAGTATATCAGGATACATCCACGCTACATTTACTATATTACTCATTGTTATCACCTTTTTTAAAGAATTCTTTTATTTTTTTATATGGTTTCATACCTGTTATTATATAGATATTATCTGTTTTTAATTTATCTAAATCCTCAAATATTAAATCAAAGTCATCTTCTACATCATATACTTTAATTTTATTTTCTTTTGCTCCTGCATATATCATTCTATTTGCTGTATCATATGCAACTGTCTTTGAAAAGCATACATATTCTTCTACTAAATCACTAACACATTTCTTAAAGTCACAATCAAAGAAATAAAATGTATTTGTATATGCTGGTGGGAAATCTTTTATCTCATATAATCCCATAAATATTGCTTTTTTAGTATTATCTCTAGCAATTGTATCTAATGCATTTTGCATTGTTTCTGGATTTTCTTGCTTTATTCTTAGGTAATGAATAGTCTTACCTTTATAATGATAAACTTCTCTTCTATCTGCTGGATTTTTAAATGTTTCAAAACCTTTTTGAATATCTTCATAACCTATATTATATTTTTTACATATTGCGATTGCAAGTGCATAGTTATATACATAAAATGGATTCATATATGTTACTTTATAAGTATTTCCTGCACATCTAAATGTATGATTTTCAAAATCTATTTCTCTTACTGTAGTATTTGCTTTTTTAACACTTTTATAATCACAATTAGTACAATGAAATTTACCTATATTTTCTATATTATAATACTCATAATTAATCTTATGACTACATTTAGGACATGCTAGTGTAACAGTATAGAAGTCATCTTTTGTAAATGTCTTTGAATTTTTTTCCATACTATAATATACAACTTTACCTACATAGTCTTCCAATGATCTACTTCTTGGTTCTTCATTGTTAACAAATAATGTAACATCTTTATTTACCGCACCTTTAAACATTTGATAAATAAAATCTGGATCACCATTTCTTTGTACTTGGTCTTTTTGTAAGTTTGTTATACATAAGTTTTTAGCAGGTAATACTTTAAATATATTTCTTAAACTTCTTTCATCTATTTCTAGTATTAAAAATTCTTTATTAAATTTACCAAAAAGGCTAGAATTTTTAATAAGTGTTGTTGCAACACCACTCATCATATTTGCGCCTTCTGTATTAGTCGCAACCTTTTTACCTGCCATTTTAACTGTATGACTAACAAGATTAGTTGTTGTTGATTTACCATTTGTTCCTGTTATAAATATAACCTTATCATAATCAATATTTCTAAAATATTTAACAAAATTCTTTTGTAATTTAACTGCTACTTTACCAGAAATCATTGTTCCTGATTTATGAAATATTTTACATAAAACATTACCAAATTTTCCTATCCAAAGTACTAAAATAAAATATAATCTTTTCATAAATAACCATCCTTTACTTATAAACCCTTTTTACATTCTCATTTATATATACTGGTCTATAATAGAAATATATATCATCATCTTCTTTATAATCTAAGCCTGTAATATCTATAACTACATCATGCATTCCTATTTGACCAATTACATTTATAATTTTTCCATCTATATTAAGAGTCATATTATCACCTTTTATTAATGACTTTAATGATAATAGAGCATTTTTTAATCTACTTTTAAATTTAAATCTTTGAGTAATAAGTTCAAGCCCTACACCATCATAATAACCAGTTTCTAATATTCCTATCTTCATATCTCTTTTCGCAACATAAGAATTAGCATATCCAACATAATCACCTTTGTTAATATTTCTTACCTTTGTTAATTTTGTATGAAATAATCCAATCTTTTTTAAGTCTGTTTTTATTCCTGTTGCGCATCCAGAAAATGCTGATCCTACTCTTGCTGCATTTAAATGTTTATCTTTATATTTAAAGAATCCTGATGAATTACATATATGTTTATATTTGAATGTAATTCCTTCCTTTTCTATATTTTCTATTACATTAATAAGTCTTTCATATTGAATATTACTAAATGAATTATCACTCGCAAGTGAATTTGAAAAATGTGAATAAATTCCTTCAAATATTATATTTTCATTTTCTTTTATCATATCTATTATTTCTTTATAATTTTTATAATCAAATCCATATCTAGATAACCCTGTATCTATTTTTATATGTGCATATACTTTTTTGTTTAACTTTTTAGATATTTCATTTACTAGTCCTGCACCTTTTAATGAGTCTATAGTTAATGTAATATCATTTTTTATAAGATTACTTAATATTTCTTCATTTATATATGGCGTAAGTAATAATATTTTTTCTTTTATATTTTTTCTTAAATTAATAGCTTCAGTAGATGACGCTACCGCAAAATTATTTATACCATTATCTATAAGTACTTTAGTAAATTCATTTACTCCAAGGCCATATGCATTTCCTTTTACTACTGCAAAAATAGTATAATTTTCATCTTTCTCATAATTTTTTATTATATTTATATTATGTACTAAATCATCTTTATTTATTATAAGTTCGTTCATGTTAACCTCCTATTTATAAAATTTTAATTTAACAAGTAAATTATATATTTTTTCTCCCTTAGGAAGCATTAATATTTCATCTTTACTAAGTATTTTAAGTGCGAATACTGAAATTAAATAAACTACCGCACCAATCATAATATTAATAATTGTAAGAATACTGTTTCTTATAACTCCACTAAATAAATAATTTATGAAGAATATTACGGCGCCCATTATTAAACCCGCAAGTAATGGTTTTATAATATGTTTTACAGGTTCAAATTTAACTTTAATATTTCTTTTCATTGTTATATATACAATCATAAATACTACAAATTGACATATAAATGAGCTTATTACCGCACCATATATATTTATATTTGGATTAGTTATTAAAACTAAATTAAGTCCTATCTTAATTACACATCCTATTAAAAGCGCAAGTGCTGGTGTATACATTTTTCCAAGTCCAAATAATGAACCTTGTATTGTATGATTTATACCAACAAATACCATAGTTACAGCTGCTATTTGAAGGATATGTGCACCATCTGATGCATTTGGATAAAGCATTTTTAGTATTGGATCTGCAAGTACTATAAATCCAATCGCACATGGTATTAAAATAAGTAATGATGAACTTATTGAAAATGATATTTTTTTAGATGCAGACTTAAAATCTTTTTTAGATATAGCTGCTGTTATTTCTGGTATTAATGCTGAATAAAATGATAAATTTACAGCAAGTGGAAGATTTACAAGTGTATCAACTTTAGATAAGATACCTGTTAATCTCATTGCTTCTTTTTCTAGAAGTATTTTACTTTTTAATATTCCAGAATATGCAATCTGTATACAATTACTAACTGTTACAGTATCAATAAAACTTGTAACAACACTTATTACAGAACCTACTGTTAAAGGAATAGCAGTTGCAATTATCATTTTAACCATTTTTTTATTTTCTTCTTTTGTTGTTATAACTACATCATCTGATTCTTCTCTCCACTCTTTAATATTCTTTTTATAGAATACAATTAAGTATGAGAATGAAATTAGTATTGCAAGTGTTGTTGATAAATTACCACCTGCAGCCATTATATATGGTTCTTTTCCTATTAATGCATAAACAAATGTTATTGTAAGAACACAGTTAAAGAATTGTTCTAGTGCTTGTGAAATACTTGATGCCTTCATTGTTCCAAGTCCTGCAAAATAACCTCTTATAACTGCTGATACACATACAAAGAATATTGCTGGAGATAAAACTTTTAATACATAAGATACATCTGGTACATTTAATATTTTTGATGATACAAAATTTGCGGATAAAAGTAAAAGTAATGATGCTATAAAACCAATTATTCCAAATACCACCATAGACACTTTAAATACTCTATGTGCTTCATTATATTTACCTTTAGCAACTTTATTAGATACTAGTTTTGATACAGCACCTGGAATACCTTGAGATGATATTATTAAAAGTACTGCATATACCTGATATCCTGCAGAATAATAACCATTACCTACATCACCAAATCCTTTTACATTTGTAATTGCAAGTCTATATATAAGACCTAATAATTTTATTAAAACTTGCGAAAACATTAACATTAATACATTTTTCGCAAATGTGTTTTTCTTCTTCTTCTCTTTCAAATTGATACCTACTTTCTTTAATAATTATATAACAATATCTTAAATCAAACAAGTATAAATAACCTATATTTACTTTGAATATAATTAAATATGAAAGAAAATACTAATAAAAAAGAAGAAGTTTTTCTTCTTGACCTACAATTAATATCATCTTCTATTTTTATAATCGCATCAATTGTGTCCCTTTTAATCACATATAATGAAAAATTAACTGTAACAAATAGAAAGAAATTATTTACAAACAAAGAAGCTTTAAATATTTCTTTTTATAATAGAATTGTAATACTAGTTGTAGTTGTTACTAGTTTATATGTTGGTTATAAAAATTATATAAATGAAAAAAATAATACAGTTGCAAAATATAAAAGTTCACTTCTTTTAAGTACAAATGTATTAACTCTTATAAGTGCAATAGTTATACTTTTTGTTTCATATTTAAATAAAAACGAACAAAGTCTAACAGTATCTGATATAGAAAATCCTCTTATTTAATTTTGACATAAAAAAAATTATATGTTACAATGAATACAGGCAAGAAATCTTGCATAAAATAAAAAAGGGAACATTTATTTTGGTTAGTGAATGTCACCCATTAATTAGGTTAGGCACTCAGGTTTTGAGTGTCTTATATTTTTAATACTAATACCAATATGGTAAGGAGTAATAAAATGATAGAAATGTATCTAAGGACTTTAATAATAAAAGTTCTTTTTTTCATTTTTATCCCTCCTTTCTTTTTTATCAAGGAGGATGACACTCACAATAAATGTTCCAAGCATATTATCTCATAGTTAACAGTATAAAACAAGCAAATTAAATAAAAAAAGAAGTAATTTTTTTACTTCTCACTTACTACATTAGTACCATTTACATTATTATAATTTTCTGCACTTTTATTTATTAACATATTACCTACTAAGAAAATTAAAATCATAAATAATAATATCAAAAACATATCTAATATAAATTTTTTCAAACTAAATTTTTTATTTTTCTTTTTTAATTTTTTTTCATTACTTTTAATTATACCAAGTACTTTTTCATCAAAAAGTATTCCACAATGAGGACATATAGCAGCATCTTTAGAAATTGGATAACCACATTCAGGGCAATTGCTATCAATTAGTAAATCATCTACTATTTCATTTTCTTTTATTACTTCTTGTTTTACTTCTACTTTTTCTTCTTTATCTAAATATACAATTACATCTTGATTTGTTGTATCTAAAGTACCCGTAATTTTATTATCTTTAAATACTGGGTTTAATATTTTTAATATTAACTCATTTTTACTAATAGTTTGTTCTTGTTCATTCTTTGGAATACTAATTACTTTATTTGATACCTTTTGTTCTTTTATCTTCTTTTCTTTTACTTTATTTTCCTTAATATTTTCAGAATCATCCATTTTAAATAAAAGAATAGTTTTCTTTATAAATACTACAAATAATCCTACAAATAATGATATAAGTCCTATTATTAAATATAATTTTAAACTATTTTGCATACTTTCTGTTACTGTTAAATTTTTAAATTTAATTCTAATTGCATAAACAAAGTATAATGCAAATGAACTTATTGATACCGCAAATGGTAACCATAATATATACTTAACTACCTTTTTCATATAAATTTCCCCTTCTTTTTTGTGCTATATAATACCAAAAGGTTTTATTTTTGTCAAATTAAAAAACACAAAATTGTGTTTTTTTAATATATATAATTTATTCTTTTATTATTTACATCTAATATTGCTTCTGATCTTCCAGCACCAACAAGTGTATCCATTACAAAGACAACATATAATTGTTCATTATTTGTATATATTCCAATTATATCATTCTTTGTTAATTTTTCTATATTTGATGAATTTGTCTTTTCGATAAACTTTCTATTTTCTTCTTTTTCTGTTTCATTAGTTCTACTTAATAAATCTGATGATCCTGGTAATGGCCCAGCGGAATTATAAGCATCAACAACTTTATTAGTATACTCACTATCTGTTATATTTAAATATTTTAAAATATCTTCTTTTGTTACTTCTTTTCCTGTATATCTATTAATATTATATACTTTAGTTGGATTTATACCTCCAGATTCTTGGCTATGACTTACTATTACAGATACAAACTCATTATCAACATAATATTGATAATTAAATTTGTAAGAAGTATAAGGTTGTGGCATTCCTTTCTCATTTTTAAATTCATCATAAAATGCTAATATTGATTGATTAAATTTATCTGCTGTTTCTGAATTTATATTTATATATGGTACTTTATGTCCAGAATAAATATCATCTCCTGTATAATTATATACAACATCTTTATTTTCATATTTTAATAATACCTTTTTTGTATTTTCTTTATCACTATTGTTATCATCTACTTTATCGCTTATTTCCTGTTCAGGCGACTTAGATATAAACTTATCATACACTAAATAACCAGATAAAACCAATACAATTAGTATTAATATAATTACTAATACTACTAATCCTTTACTATTTTTTTCTTTTACTACTACCCTATTTTCTTCCATAATTTTTATTCTCCCTTTCCTATTATTAACTTCATTATAAATTATAAATTATTACTTTTCAATAATAACAAAAATAGCAGTGTAAATAATTGTAAATAAACTTAAATTATAAAAACCTTAATTTCTTATGAATTAAGGTTTTTATATAATTATTTATTTCTTGCGTCGAATTTTTTTCTTTCTTCAGTATTAAGAATTCTCTTTCTCATTCTAAAGCTTACTGGTGTTACTTCAACTAGTTCATCAGTGTTTATATATTCTAGAGCATATTCTAGAGTTATAGGTCTTGTTTTCTTAAGTACTACAGTGTGATCTTTACCTGCACTTCTTGTATTTGTTAAGTTTTTACCTTTAACAACATTTACTGCAAGGTCATTTTCTCTATTATTTTCACCAACTATCATACCTTCATAAACTTCTACACCTGGTTCAACAAACATAACCCCTCTGTCCTCTAATGCACCAAGTGCATAAGCAGTTGTTTTACCATTTTCCATAGAAACTAAAACACCTAAACTTCTTTCACCAACTTCAGCATCTGCCTTTGGTAAATATTCTCTAAATGTATGGTTAAGTATTCCATAACCTTTTGTCATTGTCATAAAATCTGTTGTAAATCCAATTAAACCTCTTGATGGAACTATATAATTTAATTTAACTAATCCTGGTAAATTAGTCATGTTTTCCATTGTTCCACCTCTTTTACCTAAGGCTTCAATAACTGGTCCAACATTTTCTTCTGGTACTTCTATTTGTACATCTTCATATGGTTCACAAATTTTACCATCAACTTCTCTTAAGATTACTTCTGGTTTTGATACTTGAAGTTCATATCCTTCTCTTCTCATATTTTCAATTAATATAGATAGATGAAGTTCTCCTCTACCAGATACAATCCAGCTTTCTGAATCATTTGGTTCAATTTTTAATGATACATCACTTTCAGATTGTTTTCTAAGTCTTTCTTCTATTTTAGAAGCAGTTACAAATTTACCTTCTTTACCTGCGAATGGTGATGAATTAACTCCAAAAGTCATTTGAAGTGTTGGTTCATCTATTCTTAAATGTGGAAGTGCTTCTTCCATGCCTTCTGTGCATATTGTTTCTCCAACTTCTAAATCTGGAAGACCAGCGATAGCAACTATATCTCCTGCTTTTGCTTCTTGTACTTCTATTCTTTTAAGGCCTAAATAACCATATATTTTTTGTATTCTAAACTTTTTAATACTTCCATCTAATCTAACACATGATACCATTTCATTTAATTTCATTGTTCCACGTGCTATTCTACCTACACCAATTCTACCTACATAATCATTATAATCTAATAATGCTGGTTGAAATTGAAGTGGACTTTCACTATCCATACATGGTTCTGGTACTTCATTTATAATTAAATTAAATATGTTATCCATTGTTTTTTCTTGTGTACTTACATCAGGATCCATACTAGATGTTCCATTAATTGCGGATGTATATACAACTGGGAATTCTAATTGTTCTTCATTAGCATCAAGTTCTATTAATAATTCTAATATTTCATCAATTACTTCTGCAGGTCTTGCTGCTGGTTTATCTATTTTGTTTACTACAACTATTGGTTTTAAACCTGCTTCCATTGCTTTTTTAAGTACGAACTTAGTTTGTGGCATAACACCTTCATATGCATCTACTACTAAAAGTACACCATCAACCATATGCATAATTCTTTCTACTTCACCACCAAAGTCAGCGTGACCTGGAGTATCTAGAATATTAATTCTATAATCTTTATAGTTGATTGCGGTTGGTTTAGCAAGTATAGTTATTCCTCTTTCTCTTTCAATATCATTTGAGTCCATTGCTCTTTCATTTACTTCTTCATTATCTCTAAATGTACCAGATTGTTTTAATAATTGATCTACAAGCGTTGTTTTACCATGGTCAACGTGCGCAATTATTGCTATGTTTCTTATTTTCATTTTACTTCACTCCTCGTTTTTAACCTCTGCTATTATATCATATTTTTTTGAAAATACAAATATCTTTATAGGCTATATAAATAAATTTGTCACAACTATTACATTTTTTATAGATTTTTTTACAAAAATAGATATAATAATATACAAATTATTAATCAGGTGGGTTTATGGATAAAAAACTTTTAGAAGAAATAAAAAGATGTATTTTAAATAAAGACTACATAATAGATGAAATGTATATTGAATATATTATGAGTGAAGTAATTGATAGAGATTTAACAGAATATATTAAAAAAGTTGAATTTAATGATAAAAAAATAAATTCATTTAATAATCTAGAAAAATTAATAACTATTAATCACAATTATATCTTACAGAAAGGAGAAATTCCAGATTTAGCAAATATTATAAGTAATAGAGAGAAAAAAACTGGTAAATTAAAAGATAAAAATAGTTATAATTTATACAATTTTTTTGTTATTAATCACGAGATAGAACATGCAAGTCAAGTAAAATTATTATATTCAATTGATCCAATAGAACACTTAAATGAACCATACACTTTCTGGAGATTTTTATTACTTATAAGGGAAATATTATTAGAGGATAATTCTATTACCTATTTGAAAGATATACCATATAGTGTCTACCATGATTATTTTATAAGTGAATATGATGCAAATATAAATTCATATATAAACACACTCAATTTTTTTAATAGTCTTGATATAAAGGAAATAAATAAAAATATTGAAAAATTTAATATGATAATTGCTAAAAATTTATTATATTTATATAGAGACATTGAAAATAAAAGAAAACTTAGTACTCCAAGTAAAAATTTTATAAAGTTACATAATCATGTAAAGAAATTATTAAAAAGCAAAAACATATATAATCCAGAGAATTTTTTTGATATATATAAGGGTATAGAAAAACCAAGCTCACAGATTGAAAGACTTAAACTTGGTTTTCAAATTAGTAAAGATACATATAAATATTTAACATCAGTTTCTAAAGAAAAACATAAAACTTTAAATTTATTTAATGATATTATGAATCTTTAATTATTAACTCTATGATGAACTTCACTTGTATAATCATTTATATTAGAAAATGTATATCCCATATCTAAGGCATCTTTTATAATGCCATCTAAAGCATCTTTAGTAGAAACTTTTATATCATGCATTAAAACCATATTAGTACTATAATTATGGTTTTTTAATGCACTAATAACATTATTATATACACCATCTTTATCTGCTCCTGCTGCATCGCCAGAATCTATATTCCAGTCATAATACTTATATCCGTCTTCTGTTACTTTTTGTGTAAGTCTTGTCATAATACCTTTATTAAATCTGCTTATTGTGTTACTAGATCCACCAGGAAAACGAATATATTTACTTTTATAACCAGTTAATTCTTCCACTTTATTACTAATAGAATTTAAATCATTAAAATAATTTTCTTCGGATGAATAAATAGTATTATATCTATGTGTGCATGTATGAAGTCCTAATGTATGGCCTTTCTCAATTATCTTTTTAGCATATTTATCTAGACTACCAGAGCATGTAACAAAAAATGTTGCTTTTACATCGTATTTATCAAGTATATTCAATATATCTTCTGTATAATTTGATGGTCCATCATCAAAAGTTAAATAAATTACTTTGCCTGTTACTTTTTTAGTATAATCTTGATTTTGTTCTTTTGCTTCTCTTTCTTTCTCTGCTTCTTTTTCATTTATAACTTTTTCTAAAGATTCTTTTTTTTCGTTTAATGACTTATAACTATCTTCTAACGTTTCTCCTCTTTTTGTTTCATTAGCAATTTCTATTTTTAATTTATTATTTTCTTTTTTTAAATTTTCATATATGTTCTTTTGCTTTTCATATATTTTTATTTTGCTATCATATAATTTATAAAAATTAAATAAGCAAAATAATAAAAAACAAAATGATATAAAAAGTAATACCAAAATTATTATTTTTTTATTTTTCATAAGTTTTTACCCTATTTTCAAGTTCACCAATATATTTATTCATATTGTCTTGTGCTTTTTGCTTACTATCATTTTTTTCTTTTATTTCATTTAATTTATTTGTATTACTTTTTATTTCTTCTTTTGTACTTTTTATTTTTGGATTTACATAATCAGTTAAAACATCGTATTTATTATCATATATTTTAGTTAAAATAAATGTTATTACGCCAAACACTATAAAAGCAACTATTAATGATATGGCGATTTTCTTTTTCATAATTTCACCCTCTAATAATTATTCGTTTAAATATTTAGTTAATTTACTTGCTACAGCTTTATAACCTATCTTATTAAGATGAAGTCCATCTACTGTATAAATTCTTTTCATATTACCATTTTTATCTGTTAAATTATCATACATATTTATATATGTACATTTATTATTATTGCATATTTTTTCTATTTTATTATTTAAATCTTTAATATTATCATTTGTTCTTGTTTCTACTATTTCTTTATTTAATGAATTATTAACTGGATAAATTGATTCTAAATATATTTTTGTATTACTATTTTTTTCATATATTTTATTAATTATTTCTTCAATATTATTTTTTATTCCATCATTATCAAGTCCACTATAGACTAAATCATTTGTTCCAATAAGTATAAATACTTTTGTTGGATTATATACAAATACTCTATTTTCCATATTATCTAATATATCTTTTGTCATATTACCTGCAATTCCACTATTATATACATTATAATTAGGAAAATATTTATTTAAATCACATCTGCTTGTTATTGAATCACCTAAAAATACTATTGATTCTTTATTATAAGTATATCTTTCTAACCTTTCTACTCTCGAACTTAATTTTATCATTTCTTGTTCATTAATACATAAAAGTATTCCAACAAGCAACATAAATGAAGCTCCTATAAAAATTACTAAAGTTTTTAAATTTTTCATATTACCATTTCTCCTATACTATAATAATTATAGCATTAAAAAATAAGATTTAAAATATTAAATCTTATTTATGCATATATTTCTTTAATTCTTTTGTTATTACTTCATAACCTTCGCTAGACACATGTAAACCATCTGCTGCATATTCAAGTTTCAAATCGCCATCTTTATCTTTTAATAAACTATATATATCCAAATATGTACAATTTTTATTATTACAATATTTTTCTAGCTTATCATTTATTTCTACAACTCTTTTATTATCCCTTTTACCAATAAGAGGTTTATTAATTTTCTTATCATTTGTATTATTAATTGGATATATAGATTCTAAATATATTTTTGCATTAGGTAAATTCTCATTTAAATCTTTAACTATATTTTCTATTTTTTCTATAATTTCTTCATTTGATTTATCATGATCTAAATCATTTGTTCCAATAAGTAAAAATACAGTTGATGGATTGTATACATAAGCACGTTTTTTTAAATCATCTAAAATATCATCTGTTTGATCTCCACATACTCCACTATTAACTACTTTATAACCTTTATAATATTTATCTAAATCATAATAATTTGTTATAGAATCTCCTAGGAATAAATAATTTGTATAATTTTTATTAATTTGTTTTAAATCCGTTATTTCTTTATTTAAATTCTTTTTATCACTATTTAATTTATTAATTGCTTCACCCTTATTTATAGATAGTAACGATAAAGCAAATATTATAGTAATTAAAATAAAATATAGAAATAAATCCATATTACTTTTTTTATTTTTCTTTTTACTATCTTTCATTCTAATAATGTCATTTATATTATTTATTTCTGTAAACTCTATACTTAACTTATTTATATTTCTAGATAATTTATTATTCTTAGAATCTAAAACCATAATAACTCTTTTGCAATAATTAACATATTTTTTGTAATCATTAATATCAAAAATTAATACCATTTCAGATTTTATCGCATAATCCGCTAATTCTCTTTCATCATTAATATTAATTATTTGCACATTATTTTTTGTATAATCGGTATAATTACAATTAATAACTATATCTTTTTCATTTTTATTCACTGAATCAATTATTTTTTTACAATACGATTTATTTTTATTACTCAAATCTATAAAAATCATAATTTCACCTGCCAACAGATTATATAATAACAACTTAATTTTATTAATTCAATATAATTAGCAATATTTTACATTTTTTTTATATTATTTTCTATTTTTTATTTGATATTTATATGTTATAATGTTTATATATTATCATAGTTCAGGGGGAATAAATTATGACAAAAGAAAAAACAGAGCGAAATTCTAATTTCGAATTAATGCGAATAACATCAATGTTTATGATAGTTATTTGGCATTTTATATTTCATTCAAACATATTAGCAAAAACAAGTGGAACATTAAACCTTATTATATATTTTATATATATTATTGTATCAATACACGTAAATTCATTTGTACTTGTCTCGGGATATTTTCAGTATAATAAAAAATTTAAACCCAGAAAAGTAGTTTCATTGATAACAACAACATGGTTTTATAAACTAATATATGCAATTATTTTTTCAGTAACAGGAATTGTTACTATAACAAAAACTGAAATGCTATTTTTCATACAACCATTTAATTTTAATTATGGATTTGGAGAATTCTATTGGTTTATTAATATGTATATATTCTTATATTTGTTATCTCCATTTATAAATAAGTTAATTGAAACATTATCACAAAAACAACATAAAACATTAATAATTATATTACTTATAATGTTATCAATAGTTCCAACTGTTACACTTAATTCAACACTAAATAATAATGGATACACAATCGCAAGCTTTGTAATGCTTTACATAATTGGTGCTTATTTTGGAAAATATAAATTAAGAGAAAATTATCACTTTAGAAATTTTTCAAAAAACAAATATCAATTATTACTATTAGCACTTTTTATTGTTTCAATATTCTTAGCTATCACTCCAAAAATTATTACTGATTACTTTGAAAATTCAACTATTGAAATATTAAGCTATGTAAAATATTTATTTGGATTAAAATTAATTGACTATATATCACCAGTCATAATATTAGAAAGTGTTTTATACCTATTACTATTTGAAACATTTGATTTTAAAAGTAAATTTATAAATAAATTTGCAAGTTTAACATTTGGTATATATTTGGTACATGAAAATAATTTCTTAGTTAAATTCTTATATGATAGACTTCCAATTTCAGTAAATGGTGTTATATATCCAAATGTAATTATAAAAATGTTACTATATTCAATAATTATATTTATAGTATCCGCAATTATTGAATACATTAGGCAACTACTTTCAAAGTTAATTACTAAAACAAAAATATATAAAAAGTTTATAAATAAAATTGAAAATTATATTAAAGCATTTTAAAAGGATCAAATTAATTTTGATCCTTTTTTGTATTAACTAAGAATAATTCAAATAATTGTCTATGTTTTTTAGCAACTACTTCTAGTATTATTCCGCAAGTAAACATTATAAGAGAAACCATTAGCATAAATCCTGAGAATATTAATGTTGGGAATCTTTCTACTAAACCTGTTTTAAAATAATCATGGAATACTGGAATACCAAATATTATAGACACTATAAGAAATAATAAACTTATAAGTCCAAAGAAAATCATTGGTTTATATTCTTTAAATAATCTTGCGATTGTTTTTAAAACCTTAAATCCATCACTATATGTATTAAGTTTTGATACAGATCCTGCTGGTCTATCTCTATACTCAACTGGTAATTCTTCTACATACATATTTTTATCAAGTGCATGGATAGTCATTTCATTTTCTATTTCAAAACCTTTTGATAGTACTGGAAATGTTTTTACAAACTCATAACTAAATGCTCTATAACCAGTCATTATATCATTTATATGACCTTTAAATAATGAATTAATAAGCCATCTAACAAGTCTATTTCCTACATTATGGAATGGTCTTTTATTTTCTGTAAAATATGTTGATGATAATCTATCACCTACTACCATATCAGCACCCTTATTTAATACAAGATCACACATTTCTCTAGCATTTTCTTTAGGATATGTATCATCACCATCAATCATAAGATAACAATCAGCATCTATGTCTTTAAACATGCTTCTGATTACATTACCTTTTCCTTGACGATATTCATACTTTACTATTGCTCCTGCTTTTCTTGCAATCTCATCAGTACCATCAGTACTATTATTATCATAAACATAAATATCTGCTTCTGGCAACACTTCTTTATAATCTTTTACTACTTTTTCAATTGTTTTTGATTCATTATAACATGGAATCAATACTGCTATTTTTTTACTATCTTTCTTCATTTTTCTACTCCTTAAATATAATCTTTAATAATTATAACATATTTCTATCAAATATCAATCTTTACTTTTAAAATTTATATATGGAATAAGCATAAGTAATGGTAAACAAGTAAAAGCTCCATAAACATATCTAAATTCTGCATATACTGGTGATGCAGCCATCATAGTAAGCCATATACCAAATACTGGAACATATATGTATAATGCTTTTTTACCTACTTTTTTAACTGCTAATATTGCAAAAACTAAAATTAACCAAAAACACAAACCAATACTCCATTCAATATTTAATATTGGTACTCCCCTTTTTTCTATATCAAATAAGAAATATTGAACTTGATTACCAAGTTTAGGATCATTTTTTAATCCATAATCATTTTCAATAATACCATAACATACACTTCCATATGATACTCCAGGATACCAATATCCTAATGTACTAATAGAATAGGCTTCAAGCGCTATTGTTGGATATCTTTTTATTAATCCTAACCATAGTTTTAAATATTCACCCTTATTTTCATCAAATACATTTGAATTATAATATGAATTAAATTTTATACCATCAGAAATAATTGGATCATATGCCTTTTTCATTTCTTTTAATGGCATAAGTTTATTTAAAGTTTCTTTTTCTTTTTTAGTAAAATTTGCATCTTTATATGCCATCCTACCAATTTGTTGTAAAGGTATTCCTATATACTCTGATGAAGATGATTTAGTAATATTTAAAGCTTCAAAAACAGGTCCTTTTACGGTATAGTAAACACCAAATACTATTACAAAGGCTGGTATAAATATTTTATAATATTTTCTAAAGAAAATAAATGTTGCAATTGCTAGTAAAAAATACATATAAATTGCATTATTTCTAAAGAATACACAAAATATAGATACAATAATAAAACTTATTAATTGTTTAAAATTCAATTTGTTATTATTTTGTTTTTCTATTATTTTTACAAGTTCCATAGTAAGAAGTAATAGTAATCCGGAAAAGATAACATCTTTCCACATTACAATACTATAATAACCATGCATTGGTAAAATAGCATAATATGCAAGAATTGCAAATAATATCTTATCTTTTACTTTTCTATTACGTAAAAACACAATTAATGAAGAGAATATTGAAGCCATAACAATCATTTGTGTTAATGTTACAGCTGCCACACTAATTGTCACATTATTAGTAATTCCAAATACTATTTTATATGGAATAGCAATAAACAATATATGTATTATTGGATGATGATCAGATGCGTTTGCAAAATTATTTATAACTGTTGTTAACTCTGATATCGAATCTGGTGATAAATTACCAGGATAAAAACTTAAAAAATAAGGCATCCAACATAACATAATTATTAAAAAGCATATAACAAACATAAATTTCTTACTTTTAAATATACTTTTTTCATTTTTTATCGAATACAAATATAATTTAGGCATTACATTTGTAAATACAATATATAATAAATTAAATATTCCAACTATATATATAAAGTTTCTAAATGTAAAAAATGTTCTAAAAATACTAACTTCTGCGTTATATTTTAATTCATTAACTATTGACCCAAATATTATTATAAAAGAAAACAATATCGATAAAAATATATTTTCCTTTTTCATAATTTTATTATTAATATCTGTTTTACAAAAAAATAGTACTAATACAAGAAATATAAACCACGATACAACATCATAAGTTTTTAATACTCCTAACAAACATATTGAACCATATGTTATTACTGCCATTAGTATATTAAGTATTTTAGTACTTTTTAAAATTTGTTTTAATCTTTCCATATTATCACCACTATAGAAATTATATAATAAAACATAATTATTCGCAATAAATATTTATTTACTTTTTAAGAATATAAACACTATTATTAGAATAAGATTCTTCTTTTAATCCTAAATCCTTTTTTATTTTTGTAGTTGAAATTCCTTCCGTTCTTGGTAAATAAACAACTTCACATATATCTCTTAAGCATTCAAAATTTTCATTATTTTCCCAGTCCGAACCCATAACAACTACATCTACTTTATAGTCAATAACATCATTTCTTTTTTGTTTCCAATCATTTTCAGGTATTACTAAATCAACATATCTAATTGCTTCAAGCATCTTTTTTCTAGTTTCATAATTATGATATGCTTTCTTACCTTTTATTTCATTAAATTCATCTGTTGATACTGCAACTATTAAATAATCTCCTAGTTCTTTTGCTCTTCTAAGTATTTCAATATGTCCAAAATGTAACAAATCAAATGTTCCATATGTTAAAACTCTTTTCATAAAATCTTCCTTTTCATAATTCATTTAACGATATTATATATAAAATTTATATAATTATCAAGTGTATTAAATACATAAAAACTCCATTTATTTTAAAATGGAGTTATAACCTTATTCTTCTACGTAATTCTTATCAAAAGCTAAGAAGAAATATAAAGGAATAGTTAATACTAGTATATAAATATATCTTAATGTAAATGCTACTGGCGTTGCAACTAATATTGATAAATATGTTAACAACGCAGGCACAAATACAAGTAAATATTTATATTTCTTTTTAAATAATACCAAGTTAAAGAATACTAATGTTACTACAAAGAATATTGCTGAACTAATCGCAGTTTTTGGTTTCAATATATTTCTTATTGAACTACCTGTTGCATCTTTTATAAAATCACTTTGAATATATCCTGGATCCTTCTTTTCAAGTCCTGGCCACATTTCTTCTTGTGTATATCCAAAGAATATTGATTTAGTCATATTCCAATATCCAACAGTATTATATAAATAAGCAACAACATATTCTTTTGGATTTTGTAAAAATACCTTGAACCATACTTTAAAGTATTCTTTCTTATTTTCCGATAAAAAGCTTTCACTAAATCCAGTATCACCCCATTTTATATTATCAATATCTAAAGGTGTATAATGTTCTTTAATAGATTCAAGTGGTATGACTTTTCCTATAAATTCTTTCTGATAATCTGTTAAATTACCATCAACATAAACGACATAACATAGTTGTTGATTAAGTATTCCAAGATTTTCAACAAAAGGTCCATTTAAGTTATATCTATTATAAATAGGACCTTGAACAATAAATGTTGCAACAATAGTTACTGCAGATGATATTATAAACTTTTTAGCATATTTAAATATTTCTTTTCTATATTGTAAAATTATGATAAACGTTGTAAGTACAACAATGTATTTTCCATTGTTTCTAAGAAACATTACTAATAATGATAATATACAATAATATATTGTTGATTTAACATTTTTTAAATTTTTACCATCACATTTTACAATATCATAGATAAAAATTATATACATAAGTAATGCTAAAGAAAATGGTACGTCTTTCCATAAAGATACAACATATAATGGAATAAGTTCAAATAAACCAAAATATAAAATTGTTAAAACAATATATTTAATTGATATTTTATTTTTATATAATTTAAATACAAGATATGCAAGTACAAGTGCCATTACTATTTCTTGAACAACAGTAAATATTTTAAGACCAATTAATTTATTACCAAATATGCTTCCTATTTGTAAAAATAATTTAATAACGAGAGTATACAAAATTGGATTATGGTTAGTTATTCCAACTTCACCAGTTGCTTGATTAATCGCAGCAATTGTATCTGCATATACACCACCTGGGAAATAAGACAATATATATGGAAGCCATAATACAATTAATGACGCAAATATAATTACAAATACTTTCCAATCTTTAATTTTATGACTTTTATCAGAATAAATTCTATTTTCTAATTTTACAGCCAAATATTCAAGTAAAGTAAATATTAAATATATAATCACAAAAGAGACTACTACAATTAATATTTTACTTGGTTCAAAGCTTTTAAAATATGTATCTTTAAGTTTTGAATTTATATCACCATTAAATACTAACAAATTATCTAACATAATTGTTATAGAAATAAGTAATGCTAATAATATTTTAAAAAATACATATATCTTGTTATCTTTATTTTTTAGAATGATATTTTTTATTTTATTCATTTTTTTACCTCTATTCTTATAATTAAAGTAGAGTTTTTTCTCTACTTCATTTTTTTCTTATAATATGACGAATTTTTTCTGAAAATTTCCATGCTCTTGATGAATAAATATTATCAAGTTCATTTTTCTTATTATATACGTCATCTTTCAACTTTCTAAGTTCTAAGTCCAACATTTCATTTTCTTTTTCTAGTCTATCACAATTTTTTATAGTTCTATCTAGTTTATCTTTTAAATTTAAATTTTCACCATATAATTCTATTAATTTTGAATCTGCAGTTTTCTTTTTCTTATCAAAAAACTTTTGTATATTATTATCTTTAAATAAATAATCAGCAACATTTTTTGAACAATTTTCAATATTTTTACCAAAGTTCATATCAACATAATTTTTTCTTTCTTCTTTATAATAATCTTTATTATTCAAAAGTTTTTTTACTTCATCTACAAATTCATTTAATCCTTTTATAAATGGTCCTGGACTCCAGAATTTTATATTATCAAATGTAATTCCTCTATTCTTTTTATATAGTTCAATATCATTATCTAAAAAGCAAACCGGTCTATCTAATATTACAAAATCCGAAAAGGCTGACGAATAATCTGCAACAATTAAATCTATACCATTTATTACTTCTGTTAGCGTTACAAGATTTTTTGTCATAACAGAATCATCTAAAACAACTATATTTTTCATATTAGTTATATTCTTTTTATTTATTTCATAAGGATGGTATTTTATTATTAAAAGATAATTATTGTCTTCAAGATAATTTTCTAATTCTTCTTCATTATACTTTTCAAGATTTAATATATTATCTGAAAAAGCACCATCATTTTCTCTTCCAAGACCATTTCTAAATGTTGGTAAATACATAAGGACTTTATCATATGATTCAGTATCAATACCACATTTTTTTAAGTTACTTTTACCATCTGATATATGAATATAATCAGTTCTTGGCGTACCAATAGGCAATATTCTATCAAAATCTATATCAAATGTGCAATGATATATAATTGACCATAAATCATATGTACTTATTGCGCAATCAATATTTTCTTTCATTAATTCTAAAAACCTTTTATCTTGAACTGCCAATTGATTTTCACTTAATAAGTGTCCAAATCTTTTACCAGAATTACCATGACCTAAATATATATATATTTGATTAGGCTTTTTCATCTCTAATAATTCATCATGTGTAAAAAATACAATATCTATTTTATCAAATAACTTTTTAAATTCATCACTACCATTAATATAACAATCAACACCAGCAGATTTTAACAATTCGTAGTTACTTTCATCATTTATAAGATAATATAAGTTATATTCCTTATAATTTTCTTTCATATATTCATATATTGCTTTTGCATTTCCAGAATAATCTGGATGACTTGCAAAAAGTATATTATATTTTTTCATATTATCACCTTAACAACACTATTTCTTTTTTATTATTTTTCTTTTTACTCTTCTGGCAAAATCAAAAAACTTAAATGTAGGTTTTGCAAGTGATCCCATATGATGTCTAACAAACCATATAGCAACTTTTTCATCAATTGCAGTCCATGATGCATCAAAATGATGAATAATACAAGTATTTTCACTATATTGTTCATCTAATCCATCATAGCTTTTTGGATTAAAATAATCTCTAGAATAAATATGAATATCATCTTCTAAAACTTGACTTTCTGATTTCTTTTCTAATCCTAATTTTTCAAAATAATTTGTTAAAACTTTAGGACTTGTTATACTATATAAATCATTTGGATTAAACTTAGCCTTCTTATATACATCTAAAATCTTTTTTATATGTTTATTTTTTGCTTTTTTAACACCAATCATTGCTGTAGCTAAATAATCATCTGATTCTCTTCCAAGCCATATCTCATTTTCTAATATACTATCTATGTTCTTTTTAACTTCAATATCTGTATCAAAATATATACCACCATAATTATATAATGCATATAATCTTGCAACATCTGATACAAATGCCCATTTTTTATTTTCATAAGCATCTTTTACAAATTCACAAAAGTTGACATCAAAATTTGATTCATTCCATTCAACAATCTCATAATCTGGTAAATATTTTTTCCAAGTTTTCATATATTTTTTTAATTTTCTTGGAAGTTTATTTCCACCAAACCAACAATAATGTATATACTTACCATTTTTATTCACTATACGCACCTCCAAAAATAGCTTTTATTAATTTTTTTAAACATCCATACACTCTTCTAAAATAATTTAAAAATCTTCTCTTTTTAAATAAACCAATACTCTTTTTAACATTACCTTGATATAATAAGTTAAATAATTGGAATTCAAATATTCTTTGATTTTTTGTTAACATATCGGGTAATTCTTCAACACTTTTTATACTTTCATGAATTTCATTAAGCATATACCTGTTATTTTCTATATAAGATTCAACTAATGATTTTATCTTTCCTTTATTTTTTCTAAGAGAATGATCAAAAACATCAATTATTCTTAAAAAATAAAACTCACAAACTAATTCTTTATAGTTTTTATATTTTAATTTATTATTTTCAAATACATCATTTATATTTTCACATATTTTAAAATAAGCTTCATCCAACTTATTAGTCCCAACAATAGAGGTTTTACGTTGAAGATAAATATAATAAGGATTTGGGATATATTTAATATTCTTTGCTTCCATAAGCAAAAATGGTGTTACAGCAACATCTTCATATTGTTTTCCAACTGGAAATTCATATTTGTATAAATCTTTTTTTATTATTTTATTACATGATGATCCTTGCATAGCACCATGAACAAACTTAGACACTTTTGAATCTAAACAATCTTCTCTTGCCGCACGTATTATATGATTATACTTTGGATCATCTTCATAATCAGTATATAAATCATAAATTACCATATCATTTTTATCCAAATATTCTCTTGCATCTCTATAGAAATTCTTGTTAATTCTATCATCAGAATCAACTACACTAATAAATTTTCCTCTAGATTTTTTTATTCCAACATTTTTAGTATCTGCAAGTCCTTTATTTTCTTTATAAATATAAACTGTATTATTTTTATAAGTTTCATTTTTTAAATTACTTATATAATCTTTTATTATTCTTTCTGAATCATCCGTTGATCCATCATTTACAATTATAACCTCACAATCATTATCAATAGCAGCATATATTGAATCTAAACATTTTACTAAATATTTTGATGTATTATATACTGGTACAATAATCGAAATAAGTATATCATTATTCTTGTCATTCTTTTTTGCCATATTTATTCTTCCCTACTTTCCCATTTGCGATTTATAATATTCATCACATATTTCTTTAGTATCACCCATTTTTACAACTTGTCCATGATCAAGCCAAACAACCTTGTTGCATAAATCTTTTATCGATTCAAGCGAATGTGAAACGTATAAAACAGTTGTTCCACCTTTGATCATTTCCATCATTTTATTCTTACTTTTTTCTTGGAATCTTAAATCTCCAACAGATAAAATTTCATCTACTATAAGTATTTCAGGATCTACTATAGTTGCAATTGAAAATGCAAGTTTAGCAGTCATACCTGAAGAAAAGTTTTTTACAGGAACATCTAGGAAATCCTTTAATTCTGAAAATTCAACTATTTCGTCAAATTTACTATCCAAAAACTTTTTAGAATAACCAAGTATTGCTCCATTTAAATAAATATTCTCTCTTGCTGTTAAATTTTGGTCAAATCCTGCACCAAGTTCAATCATAGGAGAAATTACTCCATCAACTTCTACTTTTCCAGATGTAGGCTTCATAACTCCACTTACAACTTTTAAAAGTGTACTTTTACCTGCACCATTACTACCAATTAATCCTACAACATCGCCTTTATTAACACTAAAAGTAACATTTTTTAAAGCCCAAAAATATTCTGTTTTTTTCTTTTTTTTCTTTATAAATAAATTTATAAATGCTTGTTTTATAGAAAAATCTTTTTCTATATCCATATTAAATTTCATTGAAACGTTTTTAATTCTTATCATTTTTTCACCACCTAACTAAATATAATATATAAATTTATCCTGTTTTTTTCTAAATACATATGAACCAATTAATAACATTCCAAATCCGAATAAAGTTATTATTCCAAGTGTCTTTAAAGTTGGCATTTGTTCGTATACAACAACTGTTCTTGTTGCAGTTAAAAATTGATACATTGGATTTAAATTCATTAAAGCCTGTAGTTTAGCAGGTAATATTTCTATACTATAAAATACTGGAGTTAAATAGTTCCATATTGTAAGTACTATACCATATATATGAAATATATCTCTTAAGAAAACTGAAACACATGATAACAATAATCCCATTCCTATTGTAAACATAAGCATACAGAAGAATATATATGGAAGTATTAAATAATACACATTAATATGACATGTATAATCACCAAGTCCAAAATAAGATAATAAAATTATACCTAACCATGGAATTAATGTTAGTAAAAAATCAATTCCAACAAATAAACATTTTGAAATTGGAAATACATACTTTGGTATATAAATCTTATTAATTAAACTAAAATTTTCAACAACAGATGTCATAGCCATATTTGATGCCTGACTAAAATAGTTCCATAAAACTATACCTGTCATCAAGTATACTAAATAGTTTATACCATCTACTTTAAATTTAAACATTTGTGAGAATACTATTGCCATTACTGTCATCATAAGTATTGGATTTAATAAACTCCATAAAACACCTAATACAGATCTTTTATACTTTACTTTAAAATCTCTTGATATTAATTGTGACATTAAGAACCAATACCTTTTAAAGTTTGAAATTATTCCTTTTACTCTTGTCATAAAACACCTCTTTACATTATTTCACATAAAAATTATAACATATATATGCTACAATTCAAACAAAACTTAACAAAGTTATAATTATTAATTTTTCTTTTTCTCTAAAAATAATTTTCTAGTTATAAAGTTATAACACATAACAACTGCAGTTGCTACTATCTTTGAAATCATATAATATATTCCAAATTCTTTATCCATAATCCACATAATAAGTTCATTTATTCCGAGACCTATTACACTTAAAATTATAAATACTATAAGTTCTTTTGCCTTGCTATTTTTTTCTTTATCAACATCAAAAACCCATTTTACACTTGCTATATAATTAAATATAACTGAAACAGTAAATGAAATAGCTGCTGATATTAACGCTGGCACTTTAAATACTTCTGTTAAAAATACCATTAATCCGTAATCAATTACAAACGCTATTCCTCCTACTACTCCAAATTTTAATATTTGATTTATTAATTTTTTCATTATTTTTTCCTCCTACTATAAAAAATTATACAATACTTTTACTAAAAAATAAAGGTTAGCACAATTAAAAATATCGTAAATTGTCTTTAAATGTAATATTTTTTCTGGTATAATCATTATAGTTATTATGATAAGGGAGGTAAACATAATAATAAGCGCCAGACCATTAAATTGGTGACGAGGATTGATAGTTATCGAAATTTCGGCGGATTCTATCACGGATAAAGTTTTATTCGTTAGATATATAACAAAAAATAAAATTAAGATTATAACAAAATATATATCACAAACAAAATTACAAAAAGAAAGTGAGACAATAAAAAATGTGTGGAATTGTTGGATATATAGGAAAGAATAAAAAGGCAAAAAATGCCGTTATAAAGGGTCTTGAAAGACTTGAATATAGGGGTTATGACTCTGCAGGTATTGCATATGTAAATGATAATGAAGTTGTTATGCAAAAAGAAAAAGGCAGAATCAAGAATTTGAAAGATGGAATAAATTTTGATGAGAAAAGTAATATTGCTATTGGGCATACTAGATGGGCAACTCATGGTGAACCTAATAAAAAGAATTCTCATCCACATAAAAGTGGAAAAATTACTATCGTTCATAATGGAATAATAGAAAATTATATAGAACTTAGAAAAAAATTAGAAAGTTTAGGATATGAATTTAAATCTGATACTGATACAGAAACTGCTTCTGCTCTTTTAGATTATTTATATAAAGAAACTGGAAACATGGTAGATGCAATTAAAAGATTTAAAGAAGAAGCAAAAGGATCATATGCTCTTGGAGTTATATGTGATGATGAACTTGACAAATTATATGCAGTTAAGAAAAATAGTCCTTTAATTATAGGTACAGGAAATGATGAAAATTATATAGCATCTGATGTACCTGCTATACTTGATTTTACAAATAAGTATATTGTTCTTGAAGATGGTGAGTTTGCTGTTTTAGAAAGTAACAATATAAATGTATATGATAAAAATAATAATATTGTAAATAAAGATATTAAAGAATTTGAAGGAAGCGCTAAAGATATAGATAAAAATGGTTATGAGAAATATATGGAAAAAGAAATCCATGAACAACCTGAAGTAACTAAAAAAATGATGAATGAATATATTGATGATGATAGCAAAGATGTTATTAAAGGTATGCCTGATTTATCAAAATATAAAAATGTTACTATAGTTGCTTGTGGAAGCGCTATGCATGCAGGTTTAATTGGTAAACATTTAATTGAAGAATATGGTAATATACCAGTAAATGTTGAAATTGCTAGTGAATTTAGATATAAAAAATTATTTATTGATAAAGATACATTAGTTATTGCTATATCACAATCTGGTGAAACTGCTGATACATTAGAAGCTGTTAAAATTGCAAATGAAAAAGGATGCGATACACTTGGTATTGTAAATGTTAATGGAAGCTCTATTGCAAGAGAAACATCTAAAGTATTATATACAAAAGCTGGTCCTGAAATTGCAGTTGCAACTACAAAAGCTTATTCAGCACAAGTTACTCTTCTTTCATTCCTTGCTTATAGTTTAGCTAAGAAAAGTAAAGATAAAGAAGTATTAAACGAAGTAAGTACATTCTTAAGTGATTTAAATAGATTACCAATATTAATGCAAGAAATACTTAATAATAAAAATGAATATAAGTGTTTAGCAGACAAAATATATGATAAAGATAATATATTCTTTATTGGTCGTGGTATAGATGAAGCATTATGTATGGAAGGATCATTAAAATTAAAAGAAATCTCTTATATACATAGTGAAGCATATGCTGCTGGAGAACTTAAACATGGTACTATTTCTTTAATTGAAGATGGTACTCCTGTATTTGGTATTGTTACTGATAAAAAAATTGCTGATAAAACTATTAGTAATTTAAAAGAAGTTAAATCAAGAGGTGCAAATGTAATATATGTTACTACAAATAATTTAAATAAAGATGGTGATTTCTATGATGAAAAAGTTATTATTCCAGATACTAACCCACTATTACAACCACTTCTTACAATATTACCACTTCAATTAACTGCATATTATGTAGCAAAAAATAAGAATTGTGATATTGATAAACCAAAGAATTTAGCAAAGTCTGTTACAGTAGAATAAGAAAATAAGAGTTCAAATGAGCTCTTATTTTTTCATATTATTTTTAATATTTTCTATTTCTTCAACTGATAAGCCTGTTATATCTGATATATCTTCTATAGATATACTTTTATTTAACATGTTTTTAGCAATATTTACTTTTTCTTGAGATGCACCTTTAGAAATGCCATCATTAATACCATTTTCTCTTGCCTCAGAAAGTAAACTATTTTGTATCTTCTTTTTGTCTTCTTCTTCGCTCATATATTTTTGAAATTCTGGATTATCATTTACTATTGTTACATTTGTTATATACTTATCTACTATATCATCTTTTGGCATATTTTCCAGCTCCTTTTTATCTAAGTCAAGCATTATCATATATAGATTTTTCTTGATTTCATCTTCATTTTTACTATACCACAACTTATTATAATAATCCATATT
>FR893544.1 GCA_000433675.1 Clostridium sp. CAG:433 | reverse complement strand
GAAGAAGAAAAGAAACAAGCAGAAATAGAATATGCAGAAGAACACGGATTAAATAAAGGTATAAAACAAACTGCTAAAAATTTATTGTTAATGAATATGAAAGTAGAAGACATATCAAAAGCAACAGGTCTATCAATTGAAGAAATTAATAATTTAAAATAAAAGATAACACGCACGTTATCTTTTATTATTTATCATAAGTTGTAGGCTGTGTACCTTTAATATAGTAAACAATTTTTTTCTTTTTAGATGTATTATTCGCAAGATTTCCAGTAATAGGATTAACTAAAACTGATACAACATTTTCTGGCTTATCATACCAAGAATCATTTTTATCCCTTAAATAATTTTCCATAGTATCAGCCCATATATTTTTTGATATTTTTGAATCACTACTTTTTATCTTTTGATTTTTATCATATCCAACCCATACACCTAAAGTATAATCCCTATTATATCCCATAATCCATGAATCAGAATCAGTAGAACCTGTTTTAATAGCATAAGTTTTAGTAAGTTTAGGTTTAATAGTAAGACATGTAGGAGCATTATAATCTATTAAAGTACTATCATAACAGTTATTTAAAAGAGTACTAAGTACAAAAGTATAATTATAGTCAAAAACTGTCTTTGGTATACTTTTATGTTTATATAAAGAATTTCCTTTTAAGTCTTCCACTTTTCTAATAAGATATAAATTATTTCTAACTCCTTCATTTGCAAGAGTAGAATATGCATTAGTCATCTCCATAATATTTAATTCTTCTGTTCCAAGCGGAAGTGATACAGTTTTCTCCATTTTAGTTTTAATACCTGCTTTTTTAGCAACATCAATAATTTTGTCTTCGCCTAAAAATAAATGAGTTTTAACTGCGTATATGTTATCAGAATAAGCAATCGCAAGTAAAAGAGGAATAGGTTTAGATGGATATATATTTCCAAAATTTGCAGGACTATAAGTTTTATTATTTTCTAAAGAAAAAGTAGTAGGTTCTGATAAAAACGTAGATGAAGCAGTGAAACCATCTTCAAGTGCAGCATAATAAAGAAAAGGTTTCATAGTAGATCCAACCTGTCTTTTTGAATAAACTGCTCTATTATACTGACTTTTTTCATAGTTTTTACCACCAACAAGCGCAATCACTTTACCAGTTTTATTTTCAACCATTACACTAGATGTTTGAATATCACTATCAGATTTAATATTTCCAGTAACAGCATTTTCAAGATATGTTTGTGCATTAACATTTAA
This sequence comes from Clostridium sp. CAG:433, assembly GCA_000433675.1. Taxonomy (GTDB): domain Bacteria; phylum Bacillota_I; class Bacilli_A; order RF39; family UBA660; genus CAG-433. The sequence continues at coordinate 6,016 of FR893544.1, read as the reverse complement.
ATTAGTATATATTTTTATTCCATTTGTATCTAAATAATCATTTGGAATAATATCAATTTTATCAAGTTCATTCATAACAGCATCTTTATAATACATTAAAGTAGATAAATTTAATGTATCCTTTTTTCCATGATAAGTTAATTTAACATTATAAGCAGCGTCTGCTTCTTTCTTTGTAATATAACCATTAGTAACCATAGAATCAAGTATAACTCTTTGTCTTTTCTTAGCTTTATTTTCATTATTAATAGGTGAATATTCTTGTGGTGAGCCTGGAATACCTGCGAGCATAGAACTTTCAGCAAGAGATAAATCTTCTGCAGATTTATTAAAATAATATTTAGCAGCATTTTGTATTCCCATAACGCCATTACCATAATTAATAGTATTTAAATATCCTTCAAGTATTTCATCTTTTGAATAATTTATTTCAAGTTTTAATGCAAGCCATGCCTCTTTAAATTTTCTATTCCAATTTCTATCAAAATTAAGATATAAATTTCTTGCATATTGTTGTGATATAGTAGATGCCCCTTCAATAATAGAGCCATTTTTAGCATTTTTATACATTGATTTTAATATTCTCACATAATCAAATCCATTATGTTTATAAAATCTTTTATCTTCAATAGAAATAGTTGCATTAATTAAATCTTTATCAATTAGCTTTAAACTAATCCATTCTTTTGAACCATTTCCCTTATAAATTACATTATCATCTTTATCATAAATAATTATATTATTAGTTTTTTTTAAGTCCATTTTAGGCGAAAGACTAATATAAAAGTAAATAAATGTAAATAATATACATATAAAAAAACTAAAAAAAACAAACGATTTTAGCAGTATTCTTTTCCATTTCATATAATTTCACCTATATTCCTTTATTATTATGTAAAAAAAAAGAAAAAATATGAGTGCATTTTTACTATATGTATGATATAATGCTACTTGAAAAAAAGATTGGTGATTTTTTTTGAAAAAAGTATATATTGATTATAAGATAAAAAATAATGATGAAATATTAAAAAAAGAAAACTTAGAAGCAGTTTATAAAGTAAATGAATATTTAAAAATAAAAGATATAGATGAAAATATAAATATTTCTTTCGATAATGGTAATATTATTATGGAAAGAGATAATAATGAATCAAATCTATTATTTAATTTTGTATTAGATAAAGAAACAGAATCAAAGTACTTTATTAAAAACTTAAACTTTTATATTGATACAAAAGTAAAAACAAATCATTTACAAATAGATGATGATAGAATTATAATTGAATACGACTTATGGTTATCTGATGAATATTCTGGTAACTTTAAATATGAAATTATATTAAAGGAGGTATAAAGATGCTTGATTTTAAAAAAGAAATATCTAAACTAATAAGTAAAGAATTGAATATGGAAGATGATTTAATATATTCTTTCATTCAGCTTACTAAAGACGAAACAAATGGTGATTATTCTTTTCCTTGTTTTAGTTTAGCAAAAACTTTAAGAAAATCTCCAATGATGATTGCAGACGAATTAAAAGAAAAAATAAATAATGATGATTTTATAGAAAAAATAGAATCAGTAAGTGGATATTTAAATTTTTATATCAAAAAAGAAGTTTTAATAAGAGAAGTAATAAATTCATTTGATGAAGAAAAAGAGAAATTTGGTTCATCAAATATTGGACAAGATAAAACAGTATTAATAGATTATTCTTCTCCAAATATCGCAAAACCTTTTCATATTGGTCATTTAAGATCAACAGTAATAGGTCAATCATTATATAGAATTTATAAAGAACTTGGATACAATGTAGTTGGAATAAATCATTTAGGTGATTATGGAACACAGTTTGGTAAGTTAATAGAAGCTTATAAACTTTGGCATAATGAATATAATATAGATGAAAATCCAATTGATGAATTAACTAAAATGTATATAAGAATAAATGAATTGTGTGAAGAAGATCCAGAAGTATTAGAAAGATGCAGAAATAATTTTAAATTACTTGAAGAAAAAGATGAATATTGTATGAATCTTTGGAACAGATTTAAAGAACTTAGCTTAGAAGAATTTAAGAAAACATATGATTTACTTGGAACAAGTTTTGATAGTTATAAAGGAGAAGCATTTTATAGTGATAAAACAAATGAAGTATTAGAAATATTAGAAAAAAATAATAAAATAACTAATTCAGAAGGTGCTAAAGTAGTAGACTTAGAGCAAGATGGAATAAATACACCATGTATCATTCAAAAATCAAATGGTTCATCAATATATGCAACCCGTGATTTAGCAGCTATACTTTATAGAGCAAGAACATATGATTTTGATAAATGTATATATGTTACAAGTTATGAACAAGATTTACACTTTAAACAAATATTTGCAGTAGCAAAATATCTTGATTTAGATGAAAAATATGTTGATGGATTAATTCATGTATCATTCGGAATGGTAAAGCTAGCAAGTGGTAAGTTATCCACAAGAAAAGGTAACATAATAAAATTAGATGATTTATTAAATGAAGCAATCAAAAGAGCAAAATCTATAATAGAAGAAAAAAATCCTAATTTGGATAATATAGATGAAATAGCAAGAAAAGTTGGAGTAGGCGCAGTTATATTTAATGATTTATATAATAGTAGAATAAAAGATGAATTATTTGATTATGATATAATGCTTAATTTCCAAGGAGAAACATGTCCATATATTCAGTACATGTTTGTAAGAATTAATAGTGTCTTAGAAAAGTCAAATAGTAAAATTTTACTAGAAAATGTAAATATAAACAAAATAAATGATGATTTATCGTATAGAATGGCAAAAATAATATATAATTTTAGTGATACCATTAAAGAAGCAGCAAGTAAAAATGAACCATATATTATTTCAAGATACTTAATAGACCTTGCAAAAGCATATAGTTCATTCTATAATGAGAATAAAATATTATCTGATGACCTTGAAGAAAGAGATTCAAGATTATATTTAGTAAATATGGTTGGAAATATACTTAAGAAAGGAAGTTATTTGCTTGGTATTGAAATGCCAAATAAAATGTAGTGAACAAATAATAATTTTAAGAATATAAATATAGCAAATAATAAGAAAGAGGTAAAAATATGAGCATAAGAGAAAAAGATAAGTTAGATTTAGAATTAATGAGCTATACTGATATAGCATATGAAATTATTAAGGAAGATAAAAAACAGTATAATACTCCAAATTTATTTAGAGAAGTATGTAATTTACTTGAATTATCTGAAGCTGAATTTGAAGCAAAAATAGGAGACTTCTTTACAGCACTTACAACAGATAAAAGATTTATTTTAATAGATAGTGTTAATTGGGATTTAAAAGAAAATCATGTTGTAAAAGTAGTTGTTGATGATGGTGAAGATGATGCAGTAGACGTAATAGACGATGAAGAAGAAAGCGAAGATGAAGAAGAGGAAACAACTGATGAAGATGACGCGATAGAAGATGATTATACAGATGAATCAGATGATGATTACATGGAAGATGATTTAGAAGATTTAAATATAGTTGATGAAGACGATATAGAAGAGTAGGTGAAAAAATGATAGATAGATTAGAAGCAACTTTAGAAAAGTACAATAGTTTAACAGAAGAACTTAGCAAACCAGAAGTTTTAAGTGATGTAAAAAAGATGACTTCACTATCTAAAGAACAAGCATCACTTGCAGATATTATTGAAAAATATAAAGAATATAAAAAAGTTGTTAGTGATATTAATGATGCAAAAGAAATGCTAGATGATAAAGAAATGGCTGCATTTGCAAAAGAAGAAATATCAAGACTTGAAACAGAAAAGGAAAATTTAGAAAAAGAACTTGAAGTACTATTACTTCCAAAAGATCCTAACGATGACAAAAATACTATAGTTGAAATAAGAGGTGCCGCAGGTGGTGATGAAGCAAATCTTTTTGCAGGAGACTTATTTGAAATGTATAGTAGATATGCAGAAAATATGGGATGGAAAATAGAAATAATAAATGCTGTGGAAGGAACAAGTGGTGGATATTCACAAATAGAATTCATGGTTAAGGGAGAAAATGTATACTCAAAACTTAAATATGAATCAGGAACACATAGAGTTCAAAGAGTTCCAAGTACAGAATCACAAGGAAGAGTTCATACATCAACTGCGACAGTTGCAGTACTTCCAGAAGTTGAAGATATTGATATAGAAATAAAAGATAGTGATATAAGAGTAGATGTATATAGAAGTAGTGGAGCAGGAGGACAAGGAGTAAATACAACAGATAGTGCAGTTAGAATAACATATTTACCGACAAATACAGTTGTAACTTGTCAAAATGAAAGAAGCCAGCTTAAAAATAAAGAACAGGCTATGAAAGTATTAAAAAGTAAAATATATGAAGATTTACAAAAGAAACAAAATGCTGAAATAGAAGACGAAAGAAGAAGTAAAATTGGTACAGGAGATAGAGCAGAAAAAATAAGAACATATAACTATCCACAAAATAGAGTAACTGATCATAGAATTAATTTAACAATAATGCAGTTAGATAGAATCATGCAAGGTAAATTAGATGAAATAATAGAAGCTCTAATTAATGAAGACCAAAGAAGAAAACTTGCAGGAGAATAATGACAGATATAGAATATTTAAAAAAATATTATAATGGTGATATTAATAATGCATTAAAAAGATTAGAAATGGGTGAACCTGTTCAATATATAGTTGGTAATGTAGACTTTTTTGGATATAAAATAAATGTTGATAAAAGAGTTTTAATACCAAGATTTGAAACTGAGGAACTTGTTGAAAATACTATAAAATATATAAAAAAATATTTTAGTTTACCAGTAGATATATTAGAAGTAGGGACTGGATCTGGATGCATTAGTATTGTCCTAAAAAAAGAATTAGAAAATATAAATATAACTGCTAGTGATATATCAAGTGATGCATTAGAAGTTGCTTTATCAAATGCAAAAGAAAATAATGCAGATATTAATTTTGTAAATACAGATATTTATAAAGGAATAAATAAAAAATTTGATTGTATAATAAGTAATCCACCTTATATTTCTAAGAATGAAAAAATAATGGATATAGTATATAATAATGAACCTCATTTAGCATTATTTGCGGATAACAATGGATTATATTTTTATGAAGAAATAATAAAGAATGCTAAAAATATATTAAAAGATAAATATTTAATATGCTTTGAAATAGGTGAAAGTGAAGCAAAAAGTGTTACATCATATGCACATAAATATTTAGATAATCCAACAGTTATAGTAAAAAAAGACTTAGAAAAAAGAGATAGAATGATTTTTATACATAATTTTGAATAAAATTAAAATAATCGTCCATACATAGAGTGAAAGGATGATTTTTTATGAAAAAGTATATAATTTTAATACTAGCAATAATATCTATGATATATGTTTTTACAAGTGTTAAAGCAGAGGATACAATAATACCAGATGAAGCAATAAGATTTAGAGTAATCGCAAATAGTAATACAATTTATGATCAAAATATAAAAGTTCAACTTAAAAATGTTGTGCAAAATAAAATATTTGAACTAACAAAAGGAACAGAAACAATTGAAGAAACAAGAAAAATATTAAAAGATAATATTGATTTATTAGATAATTTAACAAAAGAAACATTAAAAAACTTAGGATATGATAAAGATTATAAAATAAATTATGGTTATAATTATTTTCCAAAAAAGAAATATAAAAGTGTAACATATAAAGAAGGAATGTATGAATCATTAGTTATAACATTAGGTACTGGTGAAGGAGATAACTGGTGGTGTGTATTATTTCCACCATTATGCTTAGTAGAAGCAGATGAAAGCACGACAAGTGATGCAGAATATACATTTTTTATAAAAGAAATTATTGATAAATATACTAAATAAAATCAGGGTAATTCTTGATTTTTTTCATTAGCTTAATTTAGTTAGTTAAATAGGTAAATGCAAATTTCATATAATTATTGAAA
>FR893543.1:29246-29513 GCA_000433675.1 Clostridium sp. CAG:433 | reverse complement strand
TATATTACTAAAAATATACAGGGTCCTGTAACCTTAAATTAATTTTATCATTATAATCTATTTTATTCAACATATATCAAGAAAAAATCTATTATATGATATTCATATGTTATAATCATATAAAAGAAGGTGTTAATTTGAAGATAAAAAGTGCTATTTATGGTTTTGTTATAGGTGATGCTATGGGAGTTCCTATTGAATTTGAAGATAGAGAAAAATTAATGAAATCTCCAGTCACTAATATGCTTGGTTACGGTAGTTATGATG
>FR893543.1:0-29208 GCA_000433675.1 Clostridium sp. CAG:433 | reverse complement strand
TATGATGTACCTAAGGGTGTTTGGTCTGATGATACTTCCATGACTTTAGCAACTATGGATTCTATAATAGTTAATAAAAATAAGTTAAATTATAATGATATTGCTGATAAATTTTGTGAATGGATTAATAATGCTAAATATACTGCTACTAATGAAGTATTTGATATAGGTACAACTACAAAATATTCTCTTATGAGATATTGGAATAATAAGATTGATGCAACGAAATGTGGTGGTAACGCAATATCTGAAAATGGTAATGGGTCATTAATGAGAATGCTACCAATTGCATTTTATTGTTTTTATAATAAAACGGAAGATAATGATATTATAAATATAGTTCGAAATACTTCATCAATAACACATGCTCATGAAATAAGTATTATAGGATGTTATATGTATGTAAAATATATAATTTTTATTCTTTCAAATAATAATAAAACTGAAAGTTATAAATTACTTCAAAAGATTGATTACTCTATTTTTAATAAGGACAATATAAATTTATATGAAAGAATAATAAAATATGATATTTCAAAATATTCTTTAGATACAATAAAATCAACAGGTTTTGTTGTGGATACTCTTGAAAGTGCTCTGTGGGTAATCTTAAATACTGAAAGTTTTAATGAAGCAATAATAGGTTCAGTCAATTTAGGCGGTGATACTGATACTATTGCCGCTATAACGGGATCAATTGCGGGTATTTTATATGGATATGATTCAATAAATGAAAAATGGATAAAAGATATTAAAAATAAAGAACTATTGAGTAAGTATATATATGAATTTACAAATACGTTAAATTTATAATTATTAATAAAAAGGCATATGTTATAATAGTTATAAGTTGAAGATTATATTTTATGAAGTGTATTTCTGACTAGAAGAATGGATGAAACAATATAAATTGTATTAATGAGGTGTTTTATGATAGAAGAAAATAATTTAACATATGAAGAATATTTAGAAATGATCAATTCTGTAGGGTGGAAATGTCCGTCAAAGAGATTGTTAGAAAAAAGTTTAAAAAATAGTATGACAGTTAAATATATTCAAGATGGTAATATTGTAGGTATGGCAAGATTAGTAACAGATAATGGTTATATGGCACTTGTATCCGATGTTATTGTAAAACCAGAATATCAAGGCAAACATATTGGTAAAAAGATGATTAATAATCTATTAGATAGAGTAAAGGATATACTTGAAGATGGTGAAGAAATGATGATACAACTTTTGTCAGCAAATGGTAAAGTTGGATTTTATGAAAAATTTGGCTTTAAAGTAAAAAAAGAAGTTGCAGAAGAAGGAATGTATATGTGGTTTAAAAAATAAATATTAAATAATAATGTTAAATTTTAAATGATGAGTAGTATTAATTCAATGGATTAATATTGTTTTTTTATGAATTAAAATTCTATTTTTTAAAAAGAGGATATATAATGTTGAAAATAAAGGATAGTTTCCATTTAGGTGTAAATATCAAAATCGTAGGAAATAAAAATTAATTACACTTTGTCCATCACCAGGTGGCGATGGTCATTGTGTAACAAATGTATAACAATTAAAGTTAAATAAATATAGAAAGAAATGGAGAAATGTTATGAATATTAGTTACACTAAGAAAGGTGATTATTTATTACCGGATTTAATATTAGAAAATAAAAAACAATATAATATAGGAAAATATGGATTATTAAGATTAAATTATATTAAGAAATACAAATTAGGATTATATTTTGATTTACTTGTTAATGATAAATTAAATGAATATCTCCATAATATCGATACTACTGTTATGGAGAAGGTGCAGAAGTTAATTAAAGAACTCACTGAAAAAGAAAATATTACTGAAGAATTAAAAAGTAGTAATCAAATGTTATGGATAGGTAAAATGAATAATATAAAAGATATAGCTGAAGAAGCAATTTTAAAGGAATATATCTATGCGTGATATAACTGATAAAGAATTTGAAAAAATATATTTACCTTTCTATAACAATGTTAATGATTATTTAAATAAATATGTTATACCTGATTTAGTAGCATTTTATTTAGCAAATGCATATAGTAGACATTGTTTATCAGAATGTAATTTAATAAATCATATTAACTCTGCTGTAGATATATTTAATTGTAGATGTGATATTATTAGACTTATACTTAAGATAAAAGAAAAATTAAAAATAAAATATAATTTAATAATAATAAAAGATAATTCAATGATATTAAAGAAATATTATTAAAAAGCAGAACTCTATTAGATAAAACTGATAGAATTTTTAAATTTCAATTAATTAGTTTGGTAGTAAATTTATTGTCTAGCCAGCACTGAATTTGTACTCTCGTACGAAATTCTATTGTGGGATTACTCCCAAACCCTTAATTATTTATTAGTTAATTTACACATTAAACAAAAAATGTTGTTTTTTACAGGCCAAACTCTTTTCTTTTTTTTATTGACATGATATAATTTGTTATATAGAGGTGATATGATATGGCAAGAAATGATAAAACATTTTTAGATTTATATAAGCATTTATTGACTTTAGAATTTGAAAATCAATGGAAGGAATTATGTGAAAATAAGGATATTAATGCTATATTAGATCATTCATCAAAAAATAAAAGTGGGCATATTGGATTACCAGATTTCATATATGTTAATGAAAAGAAAAAATTATTAATTCTAGTAGAGTTGAAATCTACCATTGCACAACATGAAAAAGAAGCAATTCCACAAATAAAACATTATTTGAATTGTTTTATGCCAGGAACGTTGGAAAGTTATGGTGTTATATCTCCTGAAATAAATAAAGCACTTATTAATTTACGTTCATGGAATATTTTAGGAATTGCAATATCTGGTGATATGGACATTGAATATGGTTATAGAATTGATACATTTTATATACAAATAGATAAAATAATTGATATGAATATTAATGAAATTCATAATGAAAAAGATTATTTGGCATTGTTTGATAATTTAAATTTGGAAGAAATATCTTCTCGTATTTCTCAAGCATCAAGTACAATTAATAATCTTTTGTATGATGTTAAAGAAGACGAAAGGCCAACATTATTGAGCATTTTGCTTATATCATTATTTGAATCTAAAAATTCTAAATATAGAAATACATTTAGAGAACAATTTGAAGAATACAGTCCTAAACAATTAATGAAACAAATTGGTATAGTTGTTCCAGACATTTTAGGCGAAGATGGAGAAAATTTACCAAAAGAAAAAATTGAAATGATAATGTCAAAATTTGGAGCGCTATCTAATGAAAAAGTATTATTAGAAAGTGATACAATAAAAACTATTTTGATTAAATTACGTGATGATGTAATTCCCTTATTTGAAACTCGTCATAACTATGATATTATAGGAAAATTTTATCAAGAATTTTTAAGATATGCAGGTATAGTAGATGTACAATCTGGAATAGTATTAACTCCAGAGCATGTTACAGAGTTATTTACTAATTTAATAGACTTAAAAAAGAATGATGTTATTTTTGATTCTTGCTGTGGGACTGGATCATTTTTAATAGCGGGTATGAACAAATTATTTGATTTACAAACTGATTCTAAGGGGATTGAGCATGTTAGAAAATACCAATTATTAGGTAATGAACTTAAACCTCACATGTATATTTTGGCTATATCAAATATGTTGTTTAGAGGAGATGGAAAATCAAATATTTTAAATTATGATTTTTTCTCAGAAGAGTTTGATATAAATTTTGAAAAGAAATGTAAGGAAATAGGTAGTAGGCCTACAATTGGTTTTATAAATCCACCTTATTCTGGATCCTTTACTGATTATAAAGAATTGAAAAAATTTAAAGGTGACAAAAATTCTAAAACAAAAAATAAAAAGCCATGGATGAAAGAAATAAGTTTTCTAGAAAAAATGTGCAGACTATGTAGTAGATATGTTGTCATGATAGCACCTCCACAAACATTTATGGGAGAGAATGAAATTAGAAATAATCTTCTTAAAAGTAATACTCTTAAAGCTGTTATAAATATGCCAAAAGATTTGTTTCAACCCAATGCTTCAACAGGTAGTTCCATTATAGTAATAGAAACAAATAAGGCACATGACTATAACAATCCGGTAGTATTTTATAATTTAAAAGATGATGGATTTGAATTAGCAAAGAAAAAAGGTCGTAGAGACGTTTATAATAAATGGAACGATATTAAAAGTAAATTATTAAAGGATATTGATGCTCCATATTATAGAAATCCACAAAACATTGACGAAATAAAGAATATTTTTGTTAAGATACAAGAAAATGATGAATGGTTGATTCAAGCTTTTTCAAAAGTTGAGTTTGATAAGCTTTCAGTAAGTGATTTTGAAAAAACTTTAAAAGAATTTGTTATATTTAATACAAAGAAAGATTTAAACTTATTAGATAAAGATTTAAACGAAATAGATTTACTTGAAATACTTCAAGAAAATAATGCTTCAGCTGTTGATTTGATGGAGGATGAACATGATGAAGTATAAATATTTTTCAATAGATGATGTTTTTTATCATTCTAGGGGAAAAAGATTAATTAAATTAAATCAAGTTGATGGTGATATTGCTTATGTATCTTCAACAAAATTTAATAATGGAGTAAATAATTATATAAATCCACCTAAATATATGAAAATATATAAAAATTGTATTACTATTGCAAACAGTGGTAGTGTAGGAGCAACATTCTATCATGATTATGATTTTGTAGCTAGTGATCATGTAACCGTTTTATGGTTAAAGGATAGAAAATTAACAAAAAAAATAGCTATGTATTTAATAACATTGTTAGAAAAATTAGGTGATAATTATTTTTTTAATAGAGAAATGTCTGATAAGAGAATATCAAAAGATTATATAAAATTGCCCGTTGATGATGATGATAAAATTAATTGGGATTATATTCAGAATTTTATGGATAAAATAATTCCTCACGCTAAATGGGATGATAAAAAATTACAAAAAAGAAGTGTAGATATCGCTTTACCAAATAATTGTGTAGAAATACCTATAACAAAAATTTTTAATGTTAGAAGCATTAATAGAAGGATAAGTTCAAAACAACTAGTTTTAGGTGATTATTATTATATAACAACTTCTAATAAAAACTTTGGTTTTAGTGGATTTCATAATGAATATTCAGAAAATGGTAATGTTTTTACTGTTGACAGTGCTACTGATGGGAAATCTTTTTATCAACAAGAAAAATTTATTGGATCTGATCATGTTGAAATATTAGAAATAAAAGATAAATATAAGGACAAACTAAATATTTATACTGCTGTTTATTTGCAAACTATATTGAATTATTATTTAGATAAGTATGAATATTCACGTAAAAGGGCACAAAATAGAATAAAAAAAGAAAAATTATTTTTACCGATTAATGAAAATAAAGAAATCGACTGGGATTCAATGGAGATATTTATAAAAAAATTGCCATATTCAAATTTATTATAATAAATAGGTAAAAAATAATTTAGAAAGTATTTAAAATAATATTAATTGATGGTACAATATATCAAAGAAAAAAGGAGGCGCTAGTACAGGCTTATAGTTTTGTATTACGTCTTTTTTTATAGTAGGAGGTATTTATGCAGTATAATATTTTTAGAATTAAGGATAAAGATGGATTATTTAAAGAAATGATGAACAATAATTATATTAAAAGTAAAGTAGAAAAACAAGTTGATGATTATTGTTTAAATTTGTATTATAGTAAGAAAGATAGTTCTAAAATATCATGGCAAAATATATTAAATGAATTTGATGTAGATATCACTGTTGATAAGGATAGTTTAAAAGGAATTCTTTTAATTGAGTCAACTAGTGATTTTTATGCAGTTACATATGGAATGAGTAGTGTTCTTGTACAAAAATATTGCGATACAGATTTTGCTATGAATATTGCTAAGCGTGTAGATGTATCAAAAGTGAAAAGAAAAGCAGCAAAATTTTTAAATGGTAGTACAAGTAGTTTAGTTAAAACAATGTCTAACTCAGATATTATTGTTTTAGATAGAGGAGAATCAGTGGTAAATCTAGAAATAATTCCAGATGAAATAGAACAATTGGGGAAAAGCATAACTATTGGCAAGTCTCTAAAATTGAACTTAGATAAAAGTATAGATAACATTTCTGAAATATTATCAATTATAAAAAATATTGAAAATAGAAATGATAAAAGACCAATACCATTATTTGTTAAAGTTACTGATGATGAATTAAAGACAAGAATATGGGATTATTTAAATGTTAATTTTATGAATAATATAAAGGATGCTAATTTTTCATTAGAAGAAATGAATATATTAGGAAGCTCTATATATTTTGATGACAATTTTAGATTACAACTAGCTTATATCAATAAAAAAGAAGAAATATCAGTATTAAATACTGATGTTGTCAGAAATTTTATAGATAAAAATAATATTAAGACTGAAAAAATATTAGATTATATTAAAATTAAGTATATTTCAGATGGTGATGCGTCTTTTTCTAGATCGTTAAAAGAAGTGGTAACATATGATTTTAGTTTTGAAAATACAAACTATGTAATATATGATGGTGATATTTATTATTATAATAATGATTTTTATCAAAATATAAAAGATGGATTAGAACTAATAGATTTTGTAAGTTATGATATGTCTAATGATAAATCTAGTAAATGGTATGAAGAGTACTTAAATGATAATAATTATGTAGATATTAAAGAAAATAAAGATAGCAAGGAAAATCATATTGTTACATATAGAGAAAAAGCTATAAATGATATATTAAGCAAAAAATATAAATTCGATAATTTAGATAGAAATTTAGTGGATATAAATAAGGGCAGAAATTATAAGATTGAAATAGCTGATTTAGGTAAAATAGATGATGTAATATATGCAGTTAAAATAGGGAGCCCTAGAGATTTTTGTTATGCAATTGATCAATCAAATTTAACTGTTGATGCTTTTATGTCTAGAACATATGATAAAGATCCTCTAATTGAAGAATATAAAAGAGTAAAAAAAATAGGGTTATGGTTGTATATTAAAGGAAAGAAAAGAATTCACAATGATAATAATAAAATAGATATATTACAGTTGGATTCAATAATGTTTTTAAACAAATTAGTTGATTGGGCTAATAAAGTTGTATCTGCAAATTATAAACCAGTTGTGGTAATTAATTATTATGAATAATTAAAATTGTAAGTTACATATTATTTTTGTCGAATATTGTCGAACGATTACATATTGAAAATGAAATAATTAGTGTTATAATTAGACTAGTCATACGGGAATGTGACTATTACATATAAACATATATAAATATAAAATAGTAAATATTAAAAAGAAATTAGAAAGCTTTATTATACATTAAAGAATAATGTATGATAATTAATCAGTGAAGAACTGAATACATATTAATCCAACAAAAAGATTGGAAATATTCCCTTATTTTTGTTGTGGACTAATGTGTTCAGTTCTTTTTTATGTGTTCCTAAAAAGACTGATAAAGAAAGGAGGATAATATGGAACTACTAAACTTGATAATCTTATATTGGAGAAATGATGGAAAAAGAGCCATTTATAAGTTTAGTATTACCAGAATAAATATTAGGAGATAATAGATTAACTTACTTTGAGAGAATATTATTAATAGACATTGTGTCACTATGTAAGAAAAATGGCTATTGTTGGCCTATTAATAGGTATTTTATGAAGAAGTTTGATTGTACAAAACCAACTGTATCAAAAAGTATAAGTAGTTTATCAAAAAATGGATATATTGATATAGAAATTAATAATAGTGAAACAAATAATTCAAAGAGGATAATTAAATTATCCGAGGTATTAAAGAAAAGGATAATAAGTATTCAAAGAAATGCTAATACTAGTATTCAAAATAATTTTAACCATTATAATAAATATAATAAAAATAAAAGAGATATATTAGATAAAATTTATTATGTGGATGAATTTGGTATTGAATACTGGCATGGTGAACCTATTGAATCAAAAGAAGCAACTAAGGAAGAACAAGAAGAGATGGAGAAAATGCTAGAAAGTTTTAAAGAAATGGAGGAAGATATAAATTGATAAAGACACTCATAAACTTAAATGAGGTGGCTTATGTTTAATATAATAGAAACTTTCAAAGATGATTCTCCTAATTTTAATGAACTGGTAATTAAATTTATTAAAAGTAAGGTAAATAGTGATTGATATAATGTGCCAAATTAAATTTGTATGGTATAATTTAATTGGCTTTAGTTGTTATACAACAAGGAAAGGAGAGTAAGCTTGTATAACACTTTAAATGTAATGCCAGATTACTACAAAGCAGGAATTTATATAAGATTATCAGAAGCTGATGAAGGAAAATCTTACGAATCTGAAAGTGAGAGTGTCCTTAATCAAAGAAATGTACTAATGAATTTTATCAAAGAAAAAGGATTTATTTTTGTAGATGAATATGTAGATGATGGATATTCTGGTACTACTTTTGATAGACCGGGATTTCAAAGACTTATTGAAGATATTAAAGCCAAAAGAATTAATCTTGTAGTAGTAAAAGACTTATCAAGATTAGGTAGAGATCATATTTTAACAGGATATTATGTTGAAACTTTCTTTCCAGAAAATGGAATAAGATTTATTTCTATGTTGGAAGGATACGATAATGCGATTAATCAAGCAAGTAATGACTCAGCAACATGGTTATTTGCTTGTAATGATTATTATAGTAAACAAAATTCTATTAAAATTCGTAATGTTTTAAATGACAAAAGAAGAAATGGCAAATTTATTGGAAGTGCTCCAAGTTATGGATATTTAAGAGATCCAAATGATAAAGGGCATTTAATACCAGATCCAGAGCATGCATGGGTAGTAAAAAAGATATTTGATATGGCTTATAACGGTGTAGGACTTTCTGAAATAACTACTTATTTGAATGATAATAATGTTAAAACACCTAGTAGTTTGAAGAGAAAGAATCCTAATTCAAAAGCTAAATATAATCCTATGTGGACTATTTCTTCTGTTAAAAAAATTTTAAAAAATCAAATGTATGTTGGTGATATGGTACAAAGTGTACAAACTAAAGTATCATATAAATCCAAAAAGAAAAAATCATTACCGAAAAGTAATTGGGATATTGTTAAAAATACCCATGAACCGTTAGTAGATAGATTTATATTTGAAAGTGTTCAAAATAATATTAAAAGAACTACTAAAACTACTATTACTAAAAGAGAAAAAAGGCTATTCGAAAATTTATTATATTGTAAGGAATGTGGCAATACTTTAACCATTTCTTATAGAAAAAATCATGATTATTGGACTATTAATTGTAATAGATACTCAAGAGATCCTAAAAGAAGAATGTGTGAACCTCATTTCAGTCCGTATGAAAAACTAGAGGAAGCATTGCTAGAAGTTATTAGAAATACTTGAAAAAGATATTTAAATAAATTAGATATATCAGAAATATCTAAAAGTATTAATAAAAAAGATAATAGTGAAGTTAATAACAATATAAATGATTTAAAAAAACAAGAAAAAGCCTTAATTAGTAAATTAGACATGCTATATCAAGATAAATTTAATGGCATAGTATCTGAAGAGATGTATTTAAGAATTTCTAGAGAAACAGAAAATTCTCTAGTTAGAATAAGAGAGAAAATTCAAAGTTTACAAGATGCAAAAAATGATAAAAAGATTAATAAGAATGAGTTAAAAAATTACGAAGATAAAATAAGAGAATTAATTGATATTGATAATCAATCAAGAGAGTTGATTGGTGCTTTAATATATAAAATTATTATAGATAAAGATAGAAACATAGAAATTATCTATAAATTTAGTATGTTAAATAATTAACTTGTGACCAACTTGGACACAAGTAGTACATAAAATTGATAAACTACTTATACAAAAAACATAATAAATAAATTGCAGCAAGAACAAATGTTTGATATAATATATAGTGATGGAGGTTAGTTAAAATGAGTAATATAGAAGAATATAATGAAAAAACTTTTGAAAGTATAAAGCATATTAATGAATATGGAAATGAATTTTGGGAAGCAAGAGAATTAATGCCTTTACTAGAATATAGTAAATGGGAAAATTTTCATAAAGTTATAAAACGTGCAATGATTGCATGCGAAACTAGTAATAATAGTGTTCTAGATCACTTTCCTGAATTCAGGAAACCGATAGTTGGTGGTAAAGGTAATATTCAAAACGTAGTTGATTATCATTTATCAAGATATGCTTGTTATTTAATAGTTCAAAATGCAAATCCTAGAAAAAAATCAGTAGCTCTTGGGCAAACTTATTTTGCAATACAAACTAGAAAACAAGAAATTACTGAATTAGAATATTCGAAGTTAACTGAAGATGAAAAAAGATTGTATACTAGAATTCTTGTTAATAATAAAAATAAATATTTATTTAAAACTGCAAGAGAAGCAGGCGTAGAAAATTTTGGCAAATTTAATAATTATGGATATAAAGGGCTTTATAATGGAGAAACAGCTAAACAAATAGCAAAACGTAAGAACATAAAAGAAAGCGAGGATATTCTTGATTATATGGGTAGTGAGGAATTAGGTGCGAATTTATTCCGTATTACACAAACAGAGGCCAAACTAAAAAAAGATAATATAGATAATGAAGATGATGCTTGTTTAACTCATTATAATGTAGGTAGAACCGTTAGAAAAGCAATTGAAGAACTTGGTGGTAATATGCCAGAAACTTTACCAACTCCAGAAAAGTCCATAAAAGAACTAGAGAAAGACGAATTACAAAAAATCGGAAATAATTAAGTATATTATTTAAAAAGGAGAAATGAATATGGATAGAGATTACGCAATTTTTATACAAAGTATTAATGAAATTAAAGATAAACTAGAAAAGGAAAATAATGATAGTTATAAAAAAATATTAAAAGCTTTGAAAGATTTTATAGATGCTGTAGATTCTATGCATGACTTAAATCCTAAAGAAGCAGAAGAATTTAAAAGGATTGTACAAGCTTGTTTAACTTCTTCTTTAATTACAAAAATGTAAAAAGTTTATGAAATATATTTAAAATCAGAAAATATAGAATATTTTCCATTTTGGTGCTAACACCAAAATCGTGAAAAATAAAAATAGTTACACTTTGACCATCACCAGGTATAGATGTGATGTAAATGTTCAAAATAGTACATAAATATGTTATAATTCTTATAGTTAATTACAATATTGAACATGATAAATTTTCTAGTTTATTATAAATGGAGGAGTTATGAATATAGAATTAAAAGCAAAAAAATTTGCAATAAAAGCGCATAAAGGTCAGGTAAGAAAAAGTGATAAAGAAAAACCAATGATAATACATCCAATAAATGTTGGACAAATATTAAAACAATATGAATTTGATGAAAACGTTGTATCTGCAGGGTATTTACATGATGTTGTAGAAGATACATCATATGAAATAGAAGATATAAAAGATAATTTTAATGATGATATTGCTTCATTAGTATATGGTGCGAGTGAACCAGATAAAAGTTTATCTTGGGAAGAAAGAAAAAAACATACAATAGAAGAAACTAAAAAATTAGATTTAAGACATAAGGCAGTAATATGTGCAGATAAAATTAGTAATCTTGAAGATTTAAAAATATTATTTGAAATTAAAGGAGAATACGATTTTTCAGCGTTTAAAAGAGGATATGAATCTCAAAAATGGTACTATACTGAAGTTTATAATAGTTTAATATTTAATGAAGACGAAAATAATCCTATGTTCATAAGATTAAAAGCGTTAATAGATGAAATCTTTAATAATAAAGATAATGATGAATATGTAAAAAATATTATATTTAAGGATAATATAGAAGAATATAATAAATTAAGAAAAATACATTATAGAAAAGAAGAAGTATACAAACTAAAAAAAGTTTTATCTGATAATTCTCCATATGTTATTGAATTTACTGGAACACCAAGAACAGGTAAAACAAGTTTAATTAATAATTTAAAAGATTTCTTTAAAAAGAAAGGTTTTGTAGTAGAAGTATTAGAAGAATTTACTACATCTGAAAAATTCAAAAAGGAAATATATCCAACTTTAAAAGACAAATATAAAAATGTAGTTAATACAGAAATTCCAAAATATGTATTAAAACAATTAGAAGAATCAATTGAGAGAAAACCAGATATCATCATAATTGATAGATCTTTATTTGATAGACTAATTTGGGTTGATAGATTATATTTAAAAAATGGAATGAGTGAAGAAGAATATATTGAATATAAAAAGTTATATATACCTTTAATTAAAAATAAAATTGATATTGTTATTTCAACATATGCGGATAGTCTAACATCATTAAAACGTGATTACAATGCAAATTTATCACTTGAAAAAAGATCATTTCTTAATGAGACAAATTTAAATGAGTATAATGAATCATTATTAAATATGAAAAAGTTATCTGAAGAAGAAAACATAAACTTTAACTTATTTGATACAACAAATAAAAATCAAAGAGAGATATCTTTTGAAGTTGTAGATTGTTTATTAAAAGATATGAGACAAAATTTATTAAATAAGTCTTACAAAGAGTTTGATTTTAAATAAAATAAGTAAAAATGCGATACACAAGTATGCGTTGAACTAAATAATTAATTATACAATGATATTTTAACTATTAAAAATTCCAAAATTATAGTTAATAACAAACTCAAAATACTAAAATATGCATTTAATATAATAGAAATATATATTAAGGATGGTGATGCATATGGAAGAAAAATTTGAATTAGAAGTTTTAACTAGGCTCGCTGTTATTGAAAGTAAAATAGATGATTACAAACTTATAAAAGAAAAGTCAAATGAAGCATATAATTTAGCAAATAGAAACTTAGAAACTATTAACAAAATTGAAGACAGAAATAAATGGTTATGGAGGACATCAATAGGAGCTTTAATAACAGGTTTGATAGGAATACTTATATTATTTATCAAATTAGGACTCGGAATTAATTAATATATATAAAAAGGTCTAGAAAAATCTAGACTTTTTTGTTATAATATTATCGGATTGCCCAATAGCCAAGTGGTAAGGCGGTAGACTCTGAATCTATTATGCGTTAGTTCGAATCTAACTTGGGCAGCCATGGCCTGTTGGTGAAGTGGCTTAACACACTGCCCTCTCACGGCAGCATTCATGGGTTCGAATCCCATACAGGTCACCAAATTTTGTATATAGATTTAACATAACAAGAAGTGCTTTTAAAATATAAAAGCACTTTATTAATAGAAAAGAGGTTAAACTTATGAAAGGTAAAATCAAATATATTGTATTTAGCATTTTAGTAATTTTACTTATTTGTCTTGTATACCTTATAGAAAGTGGAAAAATAATTCCATTTGATGATGCAGTATACAGTTTAATTGCGGGAAACATAACAGAAGAAAAAACAAGGTTTTTCCAGTTTATATCTAATATGGCATGTACACAATGCATAGTTCTTTTATGTTTAGCATCCCTAATATTTATAAAAAATATAAAAACAGGTATATTAATTTCTGTAAACTCTATAAATAGTGTGATTATAAACTCGGTATTTAAAAGAATAATAAAAAGAGAAAGACCAATAGTACTCCACTTAATAGAACAAACAGGATTTAGTTTCCCAAGTGGCCACGCAATGGCCGCAATGAGTTTTTATGGATTTTTAATTTATTTAATCGCAAAATCAAAATTTAATACATATACAAAAGTAATATACATATTCTTATTATCTACCATAATACTTTTAGTAGGGATAAGCAGAATTTATCTTGGAGTACATTATGCGAGTGATATAATTGGTGGATATTTAACATCAATTATCTATATGTTTATTTATATTTTTACTGTGGATAAAATAAAGAAGAAAACCAAAACTGTCTAAAACTGTAAAAAACTTCCTAAATATGGGAAGTTTTTCCTATTATGTGTTATACTAATAACAAAAGGATGTGTTTATATGCTTAGAAAAAATAACAAAAAAGATACTTTAGATATAGAAAAAGTAAATGAAGGTGTTGTTTTACTTAATAAGATGCTTAAAATAATGTTTGTAGCACTTATTGTAGCAGCAGTTATGCTTGTAACATATATATTTAAAGAATGGAAAATATTTAAATTTATTGGAGTACTTTTAAATACATTATCTCCATTATTTATAGGTATAATAATTGCTTGGTTATTTAATCCAATTGTAACGTTCTTAACAAAGCATAAAATGAATAGAGTAGCCGCAACAATTATAGTTTATACAGCATTCATTGCATTACTTACAGTGTTATGTGTATTTAGCGTTCCAACTTTAACAAAACAAATAAATGATTTTATAGGCATGGTTCCAAGTTTAACAACAAAATTAAGTTCATTTATAGACAAAATATTTGAAATATTTGAACCAGTACTTGATAGTAATGCAGCGGATATAAAAGCAAGTTTATTTAGTACAATTGTTGATTTAGGAAAACAAATAACTGTTGGATTACCATCAAAAGTAATTACAATTGCAACTGCATTTGTATCAGGTCTTGGAACATTTGTAATTGGACTATTTATTGGACTTTATATGCTTTTTGATTTTGATAATGTTAGTAAAGTATTCTTAAGTATATTACCAGTAAAAGCAAGAGAAGATGCTGGTAACTTAATGAATATTGCTAATAAAACTTTATTTAATTACATTCAAGGAATATTAATAACAATGACTTTAATCTTTATAGAAAACTCAATAGGTTTTTCACTTGCAGGATTAAAAGCATCAATACTTTTTGCATTCTTCTGTGGTGTTACAAACGCTATTCCATATGTTGGACCATGGATTGGTGGTATTCCAGCCGCTATAGTAGGTTTCACACAAGGAGTACCAACTGGTATATTTGTAATAATAAGTATTTTAGTATCACAAATGCTTGATAATGTAATATTCACACCACTTATACAAAGTAAAGGGTTAAAGTTACATCCAGTAACAGTTATTATTGCTCTACTTGTATTTGGAAAATTCTTTGGAATTATTGGTATGATAATTGCGGCTCCATGTGTTGCGATTATTAAAACAATATTTATGTATTTTAACGATAAATATGAATTAATTAAATTAAACGAAGAAATAGAAGAAGAAGTGGAGAAAAAAACAAGTGAGTAGAAAAGAAAAAGTAATAGAAGTATTAAAAGTTTTAGGTTATGGCCTTTTAGTATATTATTTTATTCCATTTTTTGCGTATGGATTTAACCAGTCAGGCGCAAACATTTATGCAAAAATATGTGTACTTTTAGTAAATAATATATATGCATTAATCGCAGGAATGATTATTACTAAAAAATGTGGATTTAAGTGGTACTATTCATTTTTAGTAGCGTTTATATATGTTCCATCAGCATTTTTTTATTACAATAATGATACAGTAATATATTCTGTACTTTATATAATAATGTATATAGTAGGAACTTTAATACAATTAAATATAAGAAAAAAATAAACCTTCAATTTATATTGGAGTTTTATTTTGGAAAAAAATATCATATGATTTACTAGGGTGAAGACTATGATAGTAATTGATCCATCAAAAGGTGGAAGAGAAAGTGGAGTAACAGGTAACGGAATAGTTGAAAAAGACTATAACCTTCTTATAAGTGAGTATATATTTAACAGATTAAAAAGTTTAGGTGCTGATGTAAAAATAATTAGAACAACAGATGAATATATAAGTGAAGATGATAGAGCAAATAAAATATTAAATGCATATGGTAATAATTCTAAAGTAGTTGCGCTATCAAATATGCTTGGAAATATCGGAAGCGGAGCAGAAATAATATATGCGCTTAGAAATAATAGTAATCTTGCTTCAGCACTTGCAGAAAATTTAGATGATGCGGGTTTAACAGTAAGTAAGTACTATCAAAGAAGAAGTGAAAATGATACAAGTAAAGACTATTATAATATTCAAAAAGATACAGGTTTAATTGAAACAATTATTGTAAACTATGGAAATATAAATAATATAAATGAAGCTACAAATATTAAAAATGAATGGGAAGATTATGCTGAAGCAGTAGTTAAATCACTTGCAAATTATACGAATGTTCCATATTACAAAGAAGGAGAATCACAAGAAATATACACAGTAAAAAAGGGAGATAGTTTATGGAAAATAGCAAATAAATATAACACTACTGTGGAAAAGTTAAAAAGCGCAAATAACTTAAAAACAAACACATTAAGTGTTGGACAAAAACTTGTAATTCCGAGTATAAGTGTAAGTCCAGAAGTAAGTGATACATATATTGTTCAAAAAGGAGATAGTCTTTGGAGTATAGCAAACAAATTTAATATGACTGTATCAGAATTAAAAAACTTAAATAATCTAACAAATAATTTATTAAGTATAGGTCAAGTTTTAAAAATAAAAGATTCATCTAGTAATGGAGAAACTACTTATACTGTGCAAAAAGGGGATAGTCTTTGGGTAATCGCAAACAAATATGGTATAACTACAGAAGAATTAAAAAGTTATAATAATTTAACAAGTAATTTATTAAGTATAGGTCAGGTACTAAAGATTCCACAAGGAAAAACAAGTACTGAAAACATATACACTGTAAAAAAAGGAGATAGTTTATGGACTATTGCAAATAGGTATAATACTACAGTTGAAAAAATAAAAGTTTTAAATAATTTAACAAGCAATTTATTAAGTGTAGGTCAACAATTAAAAATTCCAAATTAAAATCTTTAATTTTAATATAAAGTATGGTACAATGTACTTGGTGATAGAATGAAGATTATAAAAATAAGTGCTTTATGGTGTCCAGCATGTCTTATTACAAATAAAGCAATTGATAAAATTAAAGAAGAACAAAATATTGAAGTAGAAAATTTAGATTATGATTTTGATGAAGATGAAGTAAAAAAATATAATGTAGGAACCACACTTCCAGTACTTATTTTTATGGATCAAGATAAAGAATTATTCAGACTAATAGGCGAAAAAAATTATGAAGAAATAATGAAAGCAGTAGGTGATGTAAAATGAAAAAAATATTAAAGTTTTTAATCGTATTTGCAGTCTTCTTATTATTGCCAGTAAGTGCGAAAGCAGATGAAAAGGTAATAAATATTCATTTATTCTATGGAAATGGATGCCCTCATTGTGCCGCAGAAGAAGAATTTTTAAGTGATTATTTAAAAGATAGAACAGATGTTAAATTATATAAATATGAAGTTTGGTATGATTCAAATAATCAAGAACTATTATCAAAAGTTCAAAAAGAAATGGGAACAACAAATAAAAATGGTGTACCATTTACTGTAATTGGTAAAAAAACAATAGTAGGATACGCAGATGGAGTAACAGATGAACAAATAAAAGATACGATTAACTATTATTTAAATAATGATTATAGAGATTATGCTGGTGAAATAACAGGAAAAGTTAAAAAAAATGAAGTAAAAGAAGATACAACAAAAGATGAAAGTAAAGCAGAAGATAAAAAAGAAAATAAAATAGAAAAAGCAGATGATACTAAAGATTCTGATCAAACAGATGAAAATGTTACAGTTCCAGTACTTGGAAAAATAAATGCTAAAAAAGTATCACTTCCAATACTTGCTGTAGTACTAGGTTTCGTTGATGGATTTAATCCATGTGCAATGTGGATATTAATTTTCTTAATTACAATGTTATTTAATATGAAAGATAGAAAAAAGATGTGGATACTTGGTTTAACATTTATTTTAACATCAGGAATTGTATATCTAATGTTTATGCTTGCTTGGCTTAATTTAGCAACATTTATAAGTAAAATTGCATTTATAAGATTATTAATCGCAGTAATTGCGCTTGTTGTTGGATTAATTAATGTATATAAATATATTGATTCATTAAAGAAAAAAGATGAAGGCTGCGATGTAGTAGATAAAAAAGATAGAAAGAAAATAATGGAAAAAATAATTTCTATAACTCGTGAAAAGAAATTTATAATTGCACTTCTTGGAATTATGGTTTTAGCAGCATCAGTTAATATTATTGAACTTATGTGTTCAATAGGTATTCCACTTTTATTTACACAAATACTTGCGATGAATAATTTAAGTACATTTAGTTATATGATATACATGTTTATATACATATTCTTCTTCTTAATAGATGATATAGTTATATTTGTTATATCAATGGTAACACTTAAAGTAACTGGTTTATCAACTAAATATACAAAATATTCACATTTAATTGGTGGAATAATTATGCTTATAATTGGTTTATTATTAATTATAAAACCAGAGTTATTAATGTTTAATTTTTAAAAGACTATTAGTCTTTTTTTTTATTATTCGAATATATTTTATTGAAAGGGTATATGTATGGATAATAAAATAAAAATTGGTATTCCAAGAGGACTTTATTATTACAAATATAATATATTATGGAAAGAATTTTTTAAAGAACTAGGTTGTGACATAATAGTAAGTCCAGAAACAAATTTTGAAATACTTGAAAATGGTAAAAAATATTCAGCAAGTGAAATGTGTTTATCACTAAAAATATATATTGGACATGTCTTTTATTTAAAAGATAAAGTAGATTATGTTTTAGTGCCAAGAATTGTATGTGAAAAAATAAATTCAGAATCATGTACAAATTTTATTGCGCTATACGATATTATAAATAATACATTTGATGTAAATATTTTAAATTATAATGTTGATGAAAGAAAAAGAAAAACTGAAGAATCAGCATTTATCAAAATGGGTGAAAAATTAGGATTTGGGAAAAATTTTATAGAATCAGCATACCATAAAGCAAAAAAAGAAGAATATAAACAAAATAAAATAAATTATTTAGTTCAAAATAAAAAATTAGAAAGAAATAAAACTAAAATATTACTTATATCGCATTACTATAATACTTTTGATAATTTAATAGGAAAAGAAATGACAAAAATACTTAATGATTTAGATTGTGAAGTTATATACGCATGTGTAGGTAATCCAGATAATGATAAGGATTTATACAAAAAAATAACAAAAACATTAAGATGGCTTAATAATCAAGAACTTTTAAATTCAGTTATAGAATATGAATCACAAGTAAATGGAATAATTCTTCTTTCGTCATTTCCTTGTGGACCAGATTCCTTAGTAAATGAAATGGTTACAAGAAACATAAATATTCCATCTCTTATAATTTTAGCAGATGGACCAATTAATAATGAAGGTACAAATACAAGAATAGAAAGTTTTGTAGATATAATTAAGGGGGAAAAATATGAATAATAAAATAATTAGTTTTCCTCATCTTTCAAATTATGATGTTCCAATTAAATATCTAATAGAAAAATTAACAGATGCAAAAGTAATTCCATCTCCATCTATTACTAAAAAAACAATAGAATTAGGTTCAAAATATAGTCCAGATTATGTTTGTATGCCTTTTAAATATACTTTAGGTAATTATATAGAATCGTTAGATAATGGCGCAAATATTTTAATTCAAGCAGGTGGTGGATGTAGATTTGGTTATTATTTTGAACTACAAAAGAAAATACTTGAAGATTTAGGTTATAAATTTGAATTTTATTCGTTATCAGATAATGATGTTAATGGCATTGGTAGTATGTATAATATGCTTAGAAAAATTAATCCAAATCTAAAAAAAATAAAATATTTATATTATCTAGCACTAACATTTTTAATGATAAATTATATGGATAAAATTGATATGTATATAAGAAAAAATATTGGTTTTGAAATAAAAAAAGGTAGTTTTGAAAGAATAAAAAAAGGAATGTTAAATTCATTTTATAAATCAAATAACATCTTTACTTTAATAAAAAATTATTACAAATATAAAAGAAAATTTAAAAATATAAAATTAGATAAACCTAAAAATTGTATAAAGGTAGGAATTATAGGAGAACTATATACATCAATGGAAGAAAATGCAAATTACTTCATTGAAAAAGAATTATCTACTATGAATATAGAAGTAACAAGATATACTAATGTTACATTTTTACTTGTTACAAAAAGATTTAAAGAAAAGTATTATTTATGGAAAGCTAGAAAATACTGTAAATATTCAATGGGTTCAGATGCAATGGAAAATATATCAAGAGCAAAAATATTAATTGATAAAGGATATGATGGAATTATACATATTAAACCATTTGGTTGTACTCCAGAAATTGGTGCGATGAAAGTACTTGAAAAATTATGTACAAATGAAAAAATACCACTTATGTTTTTAACATTCGATACAAATACTAGTGAACTTGGAATAAAAACAAGATTAGAAGCATTTAATGACATGCTTATAATGAGGAGGAATAATGAAAAATAATGCTTATTTAGGTATAGATATAGGTTCAATATCAACTAAAGGAGTAATTATAGATGAACAAAATAATATACTTGCATATGAATATATAATGACAGATGCAAATCCAATAAAAGCATCCAAAGAACTTGTTAGAAGATTATCAACTAAATTTAATTATAATAAATATAAAATTGTTGGTGTAGGTACAACTGGTAGTGCAAGAAGACTTATTGGTGAAATGCTTGGAGCAAATATTATAAAAAATGAAATAACGGCACACGCAGTTGGAACAATTACAATTCATCCTGATGTAAGAACTATTCTTGAAATAGGTGGTCAAGATTCAAAAATAATACTTATTAATAATGGTGTAATAACTGATTATGCAATGAATACTTTATGTGCCGCAGGAACAGGTTCATTTTTATCTAGTCAAGCAAAAAGACTAGGTATTAACATAAATGATTTTGGCAAAATAGCACTTACATCAAATAATCCAGTAAAAATAGCATCAAGATGTACAGTATTTGCAGAATCTGATCTTGTTCATAAAGCACAAATAGGTTATAGGACAGAAGATATAGTTTCAGGACTATGCAAAGCAGTTGTTAATAATTATTTAGGTAATGTGGCAAAAGGAAAAAAGATATATCCTAAAGTTGTATTTCAAGGTGGTGTTAGTAAAAATGTAGGTGTTTTAAAAGCATTTAAAGATGAATTAAAAATGGATATTATTGTAGATGATATTGGTCACTTAATGGGTGCATTTGGTATTGCCATTTTAAGTAAGAAAAAAGAAAAAATAGATAATTTTTCGTTTAATATGGATAATATAAAATTTGAGGCAAAAATAAAAGAATGTTCTAAATGCGCTAACAATTGCGAGGTAGTTAGAATATATAAAGAGGAAAAATTAATCGATTCATGGGGAAATAGGTGCGAAAATGGTTTAAAATAATTAAAAAAACCTTTACAAAACTAGGGTATATTGTGTTATAATGTTATTAACAATACGAGATATAGTAGCGGGAGATGAAATATTATGACACAAAAATTAGATTATAGTAGAGAAGATGCAATGGAAATATTAAATAATGTTAATTTCTCTGATGAAGAAAAGAGAAGTCAATATGAAGAATATATGAGTGAACTTAAAAAGACAAGAAAGAATGCAATAGTTACAAAATTAAATGACTTAGCAAGAGAAATACCAACAATAACAAAAGATATTTATATATCAGTTTTAAAGAAATATGATAATGATGATTTATCAATACCTTTTGAAGTTATCGAATCTGAACTTAGTACATTTGAAAAAGATATGAGAAAAAAATATGATGAATATTTAGCATCTCAAAAAGAAGAAGAGGAAGAAATATTACCAGATGTTACTAAGGAAGAAAATGAAGATCTTGAGTCAATGACTTTTGATGATACTATATTTGATGCACCTAAAGTAGAAGAAGAAATAAAAGAGGATGAAGAAGAATTGAAACCATCATTTTCCCTTACAGGTGAAATGAGTGTATTAAATGAAGAACCAGAACTTTTAGCAAAACCTTTATTTAATGAAGAAGAAGATTCTATGGAAGTAATGCCAGAAGAAAATGATTCAGAAAAAGGTAATGCAAGTGCTATAATAATTTCAATAATCGCAGTAATAATTGGTGCAGTTGTAATGTACTCAATAATTAGATTAAACTAAAAATCAAACAATAAAAAGTTTGATTTTTTTATGTATAAAAAAAGAAAGTTATTCATCACTTTCTTCATCTACAACTTCAATTGCGGCAACAGGACAAGAGTCAATTGCATTATTAACATTTTCTTTATTATCATCATTGATATTATCATTATTAACTTTTACTAGTCCGTCATAATCAAAATCAAAAACATCGCTTTCAATTCCTACGCACATACCACAACCAAGGCATTTATCTTTATTAATTACAACTTTTTTCATAAATATCCTCCCAAATCAATATAATTATACTACATTTTTCGATATTTTATATTAAGTTATTTAAAAAAAATAAAAAATATGTTATTATTTTTATAAAGTAGGTGATTCTATTGAAATCTAGATTAGACAAATATGATAATAAAGAATCTTTTAGCAGAGTAAATAAAAATCAAAACTTATATGATGATATATATTCAAATACTAATTATTCTAATATGGTTGTTATTGACGATTCAAATGAAATAGATATTTCTAAAATTAAAGAAATAATAGATAAACAAAAAAATGTTAATAAAAGAGTCGATAAAACACCTAATCTAGAAAAAGAATATGATAGTATTGTTCCACCAAAGAATTATGAAAATAAGTTATATGATATAAATGAAGTACTAAAAGAAGCCAAAAGTCGAAGAGACATTATGGAAGATGCAAATGAAAAAAGAAAAATTCAAAATTATAAGTTTAATGAAAATCTTGATGATGAACTATCAAAAACAAGAAAAGTATATGAAAGTTTAGTCAAAGAAGAAAAAGAACTTTTAAATATAATGAATACACTAACTAATGTTAGTTCTGTTGATCTTGCTAAAGATATGTTTAATGACTTAACAGAAGATAGTGAGAAAACACAACTTATTAAACCAACTGATTTAGCAGATAAGGTAGATGTTAGAAAAGTACCTGATGAAAATACAGAGGAATATAGTACAGATACATTTATGTTTAGTTCAAAAGATTTTGATGATATATCAGATTTA
The DNA here is from genome assembly GCA_000433675.1 of Clostridium sp. CAG:433. Taxonomy (GTDB): domain Bacteria; phylum Bacillota_I; class Bacilli_A; order RF39; family UBA660; genus CAG-433. The sequence continues at coordinate 6,061 of FR893543.1, read as the reverse complement.
AGAGAAAGTGTTAGAAAAAGTAGTACTTTTATAAAAATATTAATTGTTCTTGTAGTACTTATTGTACTCGCAGGTGCAGGATTTATTGTATATAATTTCTTTATAAAATAGGAAAATTAATTTTTCCTTTTTTTCATATACTTAAATAGGTGATGTACCTTTGAAAAAAATAAGATTAAGATCACATAAAAAAATTAAATTATCTACAAAAATATCATGTATTATAATTGTATTAATAATATGTACATACTTATTAGTTGATTATTCTGGTAAAAAAGTTATGCCAGTTATTATGAATCAAGCAAAAATTGATTGTAAAAAAATGGCAATAGTTACTATAAAAAATTCTTTAAACGATGATGTTTTATCAATATTAGATGATGAAATGTATAATGTCATTCAAAATAAAAATGGTGAAATACAGACAATTGATTTTAATCCTGTCATTGTTAATAGATTTTTATCAAAAACTACATCAATTGTAAGTGATAATTTAAGAAAATTAGAAAAAGGCGAGATAGATGATATTTCATTTATTAATTCAGATAATTATGATGTTAAAAACTTAAAAAATGGAGTAATATCAGAAGTTCCAATGGGAATAATAACTAATAATGTACTTTTATCAAATTTAGGACCTAAAATACCAGTTAAAATAAATTTAATTGGAAATGTTGTAAGTAGTGTTGAAACAAAAGTTAGAAATTATGGTATAAACAGTGCATTAATTGAAATTTATGCGAATGTCGAAGTAACAGAGGAAGTAATAATTCCTTTTCAAACAGAAAGAATAAAAATTACTAATAATATTCCTGTCGCAATTAAGATAATTAATGGAAGTGTTCCAGATTATTATAGTGATGGAAAATTAAATTCAAGTTCTAATATATTGTCATTACCAATTGAAACAGATTAAAAAAATATGTTATAATCTATTATGTAGAATTGGAAGGATAAATATTATGGAAAAAATAGTAATTATAGATGAAAATAAGTATGAAATAATTAAAGAATATAAAAATGGATTTGATAAAGAAGAATTTATTAATAAATGTACTGATTATTTTTATGACTTTGATTATGTTGTTGGAGACTGGGCATATGATAAACTTAGATTAAAAGGATTTTATTCAGATGATAACAAAAAAGCAAAAGATTTTAACAAAATTAGCTCTTTAGATAAGTATTTAAAGGAAAATTGTGCTTATGAATGCAAATATTTTGTTGCTAAAAGGAATAATATGTGATATAATTTCCTTATAGTAAATGAGGTGTTAGAATATGAACAACAAAGTTATGTTTTTTGTAATAAACGAAGAAGGCATTAGAGAAGATGCACAAATTCTTGCTAAATATAAGTTATCAAATGGTAATAATTATATAACTTATACTTATAATGAAATAAATGACAATAATATGATTAAGATTTATTCAACTGGTGTTGTAAAAGAAGAGGATGGATATTCATATAAGGAAATAGTATCATCTGATGAATGGGATGAGATTAAAACTATAATGAAAGATATCGCAAGAGATCCATCTGAACCACTTAGTGATTCATATAAATGTGATCTAAAGTTTGAAGGAGAAGAAGTATCAGTTAGAAGACCAAAAAAACTTCTTGTTTCAAAAAAATTTGCAGATACTCTTGCTAGTAAATACAAAGAAGAATCTGAACCAAAAATTAATACTATTCCAGATTTAAATGTAGAAGCAGCAGTAAATACACCAGCAGAATTTATACTTGGAAGTGAAACAAAAGAATCAAATGAAGATCTATTAAATAAAACTATAGAAATACCAACATTTGAAGAATTACAAGCAAGAAATAAAAATATAGAAAGTGTTATTTTAAATTCTAAACCAGAAAATAATGTAGTACCTTTAGAAGAATTTAAAATGCCAGAAGAAAAAGTAGAAGAAAAGATAGAAGAACCAGAAGCAATTAAAACAAATTATAAAGAAAAATTTAAAGAAGAAGTAGAACCATTACTTTTAAATGTTTATGAAAAACAATTAAAACAAATAGAAGAGTTAGAAGAAGAATTATCTAAAACTAAATTTGATTTGTTTGAAAAACAAAAAGAAACATTATCTTTAAAGAAAGAAAAGGAAGAACTTGAAAATCAAGGAAATGCTTTAAAAGAAGAATTAGATGGTGTTAATAAAAAGATGAATGGAATATTAAGTGTACTTCAAGGAAACAATAAAGATTAGAAGAATTATTTCTAATCTTTTTTTTGGAAAGAATTTCCATGTAATAAAATGTATGATTTAGAAAAAATTTCACATTCTATAAATGTATAGGAGGTGAAATACAAATGACAGGTTCAAACAGAAATAAACTAGTTACACCTGGATCAAAAGAAGCTATCGATAGAATGAAATATGAAATAGCTAACGAATTTGGTGTTCAATTAGGAGCTGATGCTACTGCTAGAGCTAACGGTTCAGTAGGTGGTGAAATCACTCGTAGATTAGTACAAATGGGTCAATCACAAATAAGTGGTAACTACAATATGCAAAATAAATAGTTAGTTTCATAACTATATAATATATAAGTCAAACTATACGGTTAAAATGTATAGTTTGATTTTTTTTAAAAAAAATATACAAAAAATTTTATTATGTGTTATAATTATTTTAAAGTATGATAGGGAGGGAACAAAATGGATAGTAATGTGATAAATAGACTTAAGGAATATTGTATGAAACATCAAGAACTAATGCAAAGTGGTGTTATAAAAGGTATTAATTCTAATACAAATGAGATAGTTCTTGAAAAAAATGGTGTACAAAAAAATGTTTCTATGGATATTCTAGAAAATAATAAGTTTGATTTTGATAAATTTGAAATTATACCAGATATGATTGAAGATGATGAAGTAGAGACAATAGAAGAAATGGTAGAAGAACCACAAGAAACTATTAATGTTCCTAAAACTATGGCTGAATTAAATGAAGCAATAAAAAATAAGGATGAAAAAACAATTGATAAAGCACTTGAAGCATTTGCGATAAATGAAAAAACAGGTGTTATTGATATAAATAAAGCAATTAGTATTGTTACAAATAATGCCATTAAAGAAGCAGTTGATTGTATAACAAATAATAAAGAATTTGATAATGATATGTCAAAATATGATATTATGGGAAGGAAAGTGGTAGAGAATGAATAAAGAAGAAGCAGTTAAAGAAGCAACATTTAATTCTCTTATCGTACCTTTTACAGAAATTGCAAAAATGAAGGGTTATGGAGCAAATTTTACAGAAGAAGCTATATTAAATGCAAAGAATAGATATAATACAATGGTAAATGATAGTCTTGCATTAAAAGGATATAATAAAACAGAGGCAAAAATAGAGCAAAAAGAACCAGAAAAAACAAATGAATTAGTAGAAAAGAAAAGTTACGTTCCAACTCTAAAACCAGAACCAATGCTTCCTACAAAAAAGGCTGGATTTGCAGATGCATTAATTCTTACAGTTATTGTACTTGTTTATGCAGCTATAATAATTAATTTAATATTAAAATTAAAGTAACATATATTTGTATATATGTTTTTTTATTTAATAAATTTCAATATATACAATGACTTTTTACTAGAAATTTGATACAATATATATGAGGTGAAAAGATGAAAATATTATCAGTTAATGCAGGGTCATCATCATTAAAATTTCAAATGTATGAAATGCCTGAAGAAACAGTTTTAATATCTGGTGTATTTGAAAGAATAGGACTAGATAATAGTTTTTATACTATAAAAATTAATGGAGAAAAAATTAAGAAAGATGCTACATTATCTTCTCATGAAGATGCAGTAAATATATTAATAAAAGAATTATTAGAAAATAAAGTAATTGAATCATTAGATGAAATAAAAGGAGTAGGTCATAGAATAGTTCATGGTGCTGATAAGTATTCTAAGTCACTTGTACTAAATGAAGAAATATTAGATGATATTTCAAAACTAAATGAACTTGCTCCACTACATAATCCAGCAAATATTTCTGGAGTTCGTGCATTTATGAAAGAAATTCCAAGTGCAATTCAAGTTGGTTGCTTTGATACAGCATTCCATCAAACAATAAAAGAAGAAAGATTTAGATATGCAGTACCAGATGAATGGTATACAAAATATGGAGTTAGAAAATATGGATTCCATGGTATGAGTCATAAATATGTATCAGAAAGAGTTATGCATTTACTTGATAAAGAATTTGCTAATGTAATTGTTTGTCATATAGGGAATGGTGGAAGTATAAGTGCTGTTAGAGATGGTAAATGTGTTGATACAACAATGGGATTTACACCAAATGCAGGAATAGTTATGGGATCTAGAAGTGGTGACATAGACTATGGTATTATTCCATATATTATGAAAAAAACAGGTGAGTCAATTGAAGAAGTTGACAATGATTTAAATAAAAAAAGTGGTATGTTTGGTGTCAGTGGAGTTAGTAGTGACTTTAGAGATATTGATGCAAAAATTGGTGAAGGTCATGAGCAAAGTATTTTAGCGCATCACTTATATGTTAATTCAATAGTAGGTTATATCGCTAAATATTTTGTTGAACTTGGCTCTCTTGATGCACTTTGCTTTACCGCAGGTGTTGGAGAAAATGCACCACATATAAGAAGAATGGTAATTGATAGACTTAATTGTTTAGGTTTAAAAATAGATAAGGAAAAAAATGAAGAAATGAGATTTGGAAAGGAAGGAATCATTTCAAGTGATGATTCAATTTGTCCAATATATGTAATACCAACTGATGAAGAAGTTGTAATTGCAAGAGATACATATAAGTTAATATAGTAGAAAAAGGTGAAGTATGAATAAAGCAATATATAAAAAAATAAAAGAAAACGATATAATAATTCTTGCTAGACATATTGGTCCAGATCCTGATGCACTTGGTAGTACAATAGGACTTAAAGACATAATAAAAGCAACATTCCCAAAAAAGGAAGTTTATACTATAGGAGCAGCAGCATCTAAATTTAAATATATTGGTACTGTAGATAAAGTATCTGAAGATATTTTTCCTAAAGCATTATTAATTGTTTTAGATACACCAGATTTAAAAAGAATAGATGGTGTTAAGGATATAAGTGTATTTAAAGATGTAATAAAAATAGATCATCATCCTGTAGTAGATGAATTTGGAAGCATAAGTTTAGTAAAAGAAGTATCAAGTGCTAGTGAACTTGTAATTGATTTATGTTATAGTACAAGACTTAAAATGACTAAATATGCTGCTGAAAGATTATTTATGGGACTTGTGTCTGATACAAATAGATTCTTATTTTATTACACTTCACCAAAAACTATGAGTTTAGTTTCAAAATTAATTAATGATACTAAAATAGATTTTACTTCACTTTATGATGATTTATATAGAAGACCACTTTCTGAAATAAGACTTCAAGGATATATGTATCAAAATATGATAGTAACAGATAATGGACTTGGATATTTAAAATTATCAGATGAAGTTATAAGAAGTTTTAATGCTGATCCAGCATCAAGTGGTAATCTTGTTAATAATTTTAATAATATTGATGAAGTACTTGTTTGGGTAACATTTTCAGAAGATATTAAAATGAATCAAATAAGAGTTAATGCTAGAAGTAGAGGACCAGAAATAAATAAAATTCTTGAAAGATATAATGGTGGTGGACATAAGTTTGCTGCTGGTGCTAGAATAAAAACATTTGATGAGATAGAACATATTATCAAAGATTTTGATGAAGCATGTAAAGAATATAAAAAAGAAAATAAGTTAAAATAGTTAAAAGATTGATAGAAATATCAATTTTTTTTAATTTTTTAGGGGAATTTAGGATGTAGACGGAGTAAATAATATATGAGGACCTCAGAAAAAAACAAAAGAAGGGCAGGTGCATATATATTAAATATGTAAAAAGTTATCAAGAAGATGTTGTAAGACAAAAATATGAAGTAATACCAGGAACATTTGATCCAGTATTTAAAGAAATATGTAAAAGTGTAAAAGAATTTTTAGCGGATATAATATATGAAGTAACAGGAATACC
>FR893542.1 GCA_000433675.1 Clostridium sp. CAG:433 | reverse complement strand
TGTCACACCGTAAAAATGCTGGTGAATATTGTATGTATCACGTATCTGAAATTGATGCATTATATGTAATGTTTAATGAAATGTATGCTGATTATGAAAGAGAAAAAAATAGAGATGCAGATTCAACAAATAATAAAAATGATTATATCGAAAATATAAGTAAAACAAAAGAAAAAATGAAAAAATTGAAAAAATTTTATATTGCAAAATATTTAAATGGTGATATTACAAATCTAGAGGATGAAACAGATTGTTTTGAAAAAGAAAATTCTAGAAGTGTTATCAAAAGTTTATTTGAGTGCAAAAATTTAAAAGATCAAGAAAGAGAGTTTTTAAAATTAAGATATGGTCTTGAAGATGGAGATGAAAAAACTTTTCAAGAGGTTGCAGATATGTTTAATCTTACAAGACAAAGGGCACAACAAGTAGAAGAAAGCGCAATAAATAAATTAGAAATACGTGCAAGAAGAAGTAGATAATAAATATAAAAAAATATTTCAATAATAAAAATAAATTCAACAAAAATTTTAGTTATATAAAAAAGTATTAAATTACATATAAAAGTAAATTGTTTATAAGATTTGCTTTTTTTGTTATAATTAATTTAGTAAATTATAAATTGAAGGTGGGATATATAGTATGAAATCTGAAATGTTATTGAAAGAATTAAATATAAAAGAAAATGTATGGTTTTTTAAAGATACAGATAATAAAATTATAGAAGATTTTAAAAACAAGTATGATATGTTTAAAGATAAATTTTTCTATGATCAGTTTATTAATAGTGGTGGTTTTATTGTTGACAATTGGATAAGAATATATGGTTGTGGTATTTTAAATGTAGTAGAAAAAAATATATTATATAACAAAGATAATTATGTAGATATATTAATTGGAGAAGATATCTTGGGTGGATTATTTGCTTTAAAAAATGAATATGTATACTATTATGCACCAGACAGTAATGAATGGGAAAACTTAGAAATATATTATACTCAATTTTTAAACTGGATATTAAATAGTCCAGATAATGTAAATAAATTTTATCAATATTTTAGATGGAATAATTGGAAAAAAGATTGCAAAAATATTAAAATAACTGAAGGTATTTTATTTTATCCATTATTGCAATTTGAATATGACATTGAAAAAAGAAGTAAAAAGGTAATTTCAATTGATGAATTAATAAGATTAAATTTAAGGTTATAAATTATATTTATACACTTAAAAAAGTCAGAATAGATAATTTACAATATAATAAAAAAATCACATGGTATAGGTTTGTCCATTGCAAAGCAATTAGTTGAATTAATGAATGGAACAATAGAGGCAAAATATCAAAATAATAACTTAATAATTCAAATAAAATTTTAGATATATCAGAATAATAATTGAAATCAACCATAAAGGTTGATTTTTTTAGAAATAAATATGATACACAAATAGAGTTGTATTAAAATGTTTTAAATAATAAATATATATTAATTACAAAATATTATCAAAAAAAATAAGAAATATAAAGATAAAATTAAACCAACTAATATGATTAAAGTGTTTATATCAAATTTAATTATGTTTAGTATTATTTTATTTATATTTGGTTTATTTATAAAAACTGAAAACTTTACTGGAAATTTTATAAATATTTTGATTTTAGGAGAAATATTAAATTTATTTGATTTAGTAGTTATAGACTTATTATGGTGGAGAAATACTAAAAGAATAAGATTTAGTGATATACCAGAAAAAGAAAAATATCAAGATCCTAAACAACATATTGGTTCTTTTGAAAGAGGAATTATTATGTATTTAATAATAGCAATTATAGATGGAATTATATTAACTGCAATATAGTAATTAGTTAGAAAAATAGTAACTTATAAAGGAGTGTATGATGGAAAAGAAAATAAAAAACTATAATTTCAATGTATGATGGAAAAGAAAATAAAAAACTATAATTTCAATGTATGATGGAAAAGAAAATAAAAAACTATAATTTCAATGTATGATGGAAAAGAAAATAAAAAACTATAATTTCAATGTATGATGGAAAAGAAAATAAAAAACTATAATTTCAATGTATGATGGAAAAGAAAATAAAAAAAGTGAAATTATAATATATCATATATTTAATGGATTAGATTTAGTACATAATAAATTTAATACATATAATGCTCCGGAAACTAATCAAAAATTAGAAAGAGAATATATAGAGATAAATTATTGTAAAAGAGGTGTTTTTGAATGCACATCTAAAAGTGGAAAAACCCTATATTTAGGAGAAGATGAAATTGCATCTAATATAAATATGATGCAAAAAACAACAGCAAATTTTGTAAACGGATATTATGAAGGAATTGAAATACTAATAGATATAAATGAATTTGGAAATAATATTCCAGAAATGTTTAAAAATATAGTGGATAATATAAAAAGACTAAAAGAAGTACTACTAAATAATGAACTAGGTGTAATATTAAAACCAATTAAAGAAATGATACATATATTTGATGAATTGTATTATATTGATCCAGAAAAAGACAAATTATATGCACAAATAAAGGTTTTAGAGTTACTACATGTATTTACAGCTATACCATTTGATAGTGATGTTAGAAAAAAAGTATATTTAGACAAAACACAAATTGATAAAATAAAAATGATTCACGAAGAACTAATTAATAATTTGGATAAGAAAATAACAATAGAACAGTTATCAGAAAAGTATCAAATAGGAACAACACCATTAAAAATTTGTTTTAAGGAAATTTATGGACAACCTATTTATACTTATTTAAAAGACTATAAAATACATGTATCATTACATTTATTGGAAGAAACGAATAAAAATATAAATGAGATAGCTGGGATTTTAGGATATGATAATAGTAGTAAGTTTGCATCTGCATTTAAATCAAAGATGAAATGTACTCCAACGGAGTATAGAAAACAAAAAGTCCATTTGGAGCATGAAAGACTTTATGGAGTAGAAATATAAGGAAATAAACTATACAATAGATATTGCAAATTGGTAATATCTATTTTTTGTTTGCATAATAGATATAATTGTAGAAGGAAGGGATAAAATGAAAAAAAAATTTACAAGAATTAATGAAGTATAGTGGAAAATATAAAATATTCACTTATTTATCATTAATTTTATCAGGTATATCTTCAGTACTTGCTCTTATTCCATTTGTATATATATGGAAAATAATAAAAGAAGTAATTGAAGTAATGCCAAATTTTCAAAATGCAACAAGTATAGTTCATAATGGATGGATGGCAGTTATATTTGCTATTATATCAACGATAATATATTTTGTAGGACTTATTTGTTCACATATGTCAGCATTTAGAGTTGCATCAAATATGAGAAAAAAAGCAATGGAGCATATAACAAAAATACCTATTGGAAAAATTGAAGAAATAGGAAGTGGGAAATTAAGAAAAATAGTAAATGAATCAGCAGGTGGAACAGAAACCTATTTAGCACATCAATTGCCTGATATGGCAGGTGCATTAGTAACACCAATTTGTATGCTTATTTTCCTTTTTATATTTGATTGGAAATTAGGAATAGTAAGTTTGATTCCAACAGTAATGGGATTTTTTGCAATGAAAAAAATGATGGGTAAACAAATGGCTGATGATATAGGTAAATATCAAAATTCATTAGAAGTGATGAATAATGAAGCAGTTGAATATGTAAGAGGTATGCCTGTTGTTAAAACATTTGGTCAATCTGTATATACATTTAAAAGATTCAAAAACTCAATAGAAGATTATGAAAAATTCTGTATGACATATACTAAAAAAGCAAGAAAACCAATGATAGAATTTCAGGTATCAGTAAATTGTATATTTGCATTTTTAATTGCTGTAACACTATTGGTAGTTGGTAAAGGAACAGTATCTCAAAGTTTTTTACTTAATTTACTATTTTATATTATCTACACACCAATACTTACAACAACACTAACTAAGGTAATGTTCATGAGCGAAAATACAATGCTAGTAACAGACTGTATAAAAAGAATAAATTCGATATTTGAAATTAAGCCATTATCTGAAAATAAAACAAAAGAAAAAATAAAAGATAATTCTATTGAATTAAAAAATGTTAAATTTAAATATGATAATGCAGAAGATAATGCAATAGATAATATTAGTATGAAAATTAAAGCAAACAGCACAATAGCTTTAGTTGGACCATCGGGAAGTGGAAAAAGTACAGTATCAAAATTATGTGCAAGATTTTACGATATAAATAAGGGCAAAATATTGATTGGTGGAGAAGATATATCAAAAGTTGATCCAGAAGAGTTGCTAAAAAGATATTCAATAGTATTTCAAGATGTAAATTTATTTGATAACACAATACTTGAAAATATTAGAATAGGAAAAAAGGGAGCAACTGATGAAGAAGTATTAAAAGCAGCAAAGGAAGCTAATTGTGATGAGTTTGTTCAAAAATTACCAAATGGATATAATAAAGTTATAGGAGAAAATGGATGTAATTTGTCAGGTGGAGAAAGACAAAGATTAAGTATTGCAAGAGCATTACTTAAAGATACTCCAATCATTCTATTAGATGAAGCAACTGCATCATTAGATGTAGAAAATGAAACTGTAATACAAGAAGCAATATCAAAATTAATCAAAAATAAGACTGTTTTGATTATTGCTCATAGAATGAGAACTGTTACAAATGCAGATAAAATAGTAGTTTTAAAAGATGGTATAGTCGCAGAACAAGGTACACCAAATGGATTAATTAATAATGGAAAGATATTCAAAGAAATGGTTCAAAAACAGCAATCAACTGAACATTGGAAATTATAATTGTAATACATCTGATAAATAATATACCAAGCAATTAGTAAATTAGATTATAAAGTTATTAATATTGTGGAAGATGAATAATGAAAAAATTATATGTTGTATTAATAATATTCGTAACTATGTTTATGCTAACTGGTTGTACTTCAAAAGAAGAAAATGTTACTGATTCTAATGCCCCAGCAAGATTACAAAAAATAACAGGAAAAATAGTAAAGGCTAATATGGATAAAGATGGAAATATTATAATTAAAGAAAGTGATATTACAGATAAAGTTGTTTATATTAGTTATGAATATGAAGGAGTAACTATTGGATTACTTGCGGTTAAAGATTCAAATGGAAATGTAAAGGTGGTTATAAATACTTGTCAATCATGTGGTGGTTCTCCATATGCATATTTCGTACAAGTTGGAAATAAAATTCAATGTCAAAATTGTGGTAATATGTTTGCAATTGATGAACTTGATAATCTTATAGAAGATGGTTGTAACCCAATAGCTATAGAAGATAAACAAATTAAAGATGGAATTATAACTATTGGTACAAAACAGTTAAAAGAATTAAAAGATAAATTTGAAAACTGGAAAGGTCCAAAAGCATAATTTAATTAATTTTTATATTAATTTATAGTATCTTTTTAAAATTTGATGTATAATTACAATATTAAGTATAATAAAAGTGGGAGTAAAAATATGAAAAAAATTGTATTTACACATTCTATTAATAGTATCGTAAGTAAATTTACATCACTATTTTTAGCTATATATTTTTTAAAAATAACAGGTGGTAATTTTATTAGTGTAGTTCTATATTATACATTAAAATATTCATTAAATTGGATTTTTTCTTTTTTATCTTTAAAATTGTTAAACAAAAATAATGTATTAAATGTATACCGTATTGGTTTACTTTCAAATGGATTATGTTTATTAGTTTTATTATTTTTAGGTAGTAATGTTAAAAATTATATATATCTTTTTGCAGTTTTAGATTGTGCTACAAGTTTGTTATATTGGTCAGCATATAAAATGATTTTATATAATTTTAAAAATGATGACCAATTTAAAAAAATATTTTCTTATAATAGTGTTGTAACAAGTATAATATCAATTATCTCAACAATTGGAATGGGTTATGTAATAGTAAATACGTCATATGCTATTTTATTAACTATAATCATTTCATTAGTATTTATTGCTGTTATTTCTACTTTTTACTTGGATGAGTATACATTTGATATTAATCCTATAAAATTATCAAACATTAAATATGCCCTTAAAGATGAACAAGCGAAAGAAATATATAAAATTGTTTTCTTTGAAGGTATGGGTTTTAGAGGTGGATTAGATACTACTATTACTTTTATAATTTTCTTAACACTAGGTTCAGAGTCAAGTTTAGGAAATTTAAATGCGGTTTTTGCTCTTTTAGGTTTAATTACTTCTTTACTAGTTAAAAAATATTTAAAAGAAAAAGGAAACAAAAATGCCTTTTTAATTTCAGCACTAGCAATCTTAATTGTAACAATACCAATTATTTTTACAAACTCATTTACAGTATTTATAATTTATAATATTGTATTTAATATTGCATATAAAATTACTCAAATTTTAGTAGATACTGCTGTATTTAATATAAGTTCAAATAAAACTTTAACTAAATATCAATTAGAATATACATTTTTAGGTGAAGCTATCCATGGATTTGGAAAAGCATTCAGTGAACTAATTTTATTAATACCAGTTGTATATGCATTTAATTTAAATAATCTAAGAATAGTCGCTGCAATTTTATCACTTAGTATATTATTACAAATGTTAGTATATAATAAATATTGTAAGAAAAAATTTATCAACTGATTTTATAGAGCCAACATAAACTAATGTTGGTTTTTTTATTACAATCTTTATTAATTATTTTAAACGAGTTGTTATGTAATTATAAAAAATATAATATAATTTTATGTAAGATAATTAACCTAAAATGTAAGAGTATTATTTGTATGCTTAGAAATATTTGTAGATCAACAATTATTAGTATAATGTATTTTATAAAAAATAAGAATAAATATGAATATGCGTAAAATTAAAATAGTATGTTGCTATATTGTTTAGAATGAATTGTTAATAGTTCATTCTTTTTTATGAATATTATGATTAATAAACCAATAAATGGTATAATTATATAGATAGTAATTTATAAAGGAGAGATTTTAGTGAGTAAAAATATATTAATTATATCTTCATCAATGAGTGGAACAAGAAATACAAAAAAGTTATGTGAGCAGTTTGAAAAAGGAGCAAAAGATTCTTTAAATAATGTTGAATTATTAGAATTAAAGGGTAAAAAATTAACTATTGTTTAGGATGTAATACCTGTCAAAAAAATGGAGGTACTTGTGTGTACAAAGACGATGTATCAGAAATATTAGAAAAGATGATTAAGGCAGATATCATTGTTCTAGCAAGTCCAATATACTTTTATTCTATTACAGGTCAAATGAAAACTTTAATTGATAGAAGTTATGCAAAGTTTAATTTATTAAGTAATAAAGAGTTTTATTTTATATTGTCTTGTGTTGCTCCTTATGAAGATCTATATAAAGATGATTTAGATATTGCAATAAACACTTTTAGAGGATTTATTAAGTGTTTACCAAATGCCACAGAAAAGAATGTTATTATAGGTGATAATATGGCAAGTATGGAAATAGAAAAAACAAAGGCATATCAAGATGCTTATAATTTAGGTAAAAATATAAATTAGACAAATAAAAATTGTTAAAATGTTAAATATCTTTGCGATTGTTATAAATATCTTTGGTAGAGATGCAAATACTATTTATATTACAATTTTTGTGGAAGGAGAAAAATTATGGGACTTAATAAAAATATTTATAATTTAAGAAAAGAAAGAGGTTTTTCACAAGAATATATGGCAGAAAAAATAAATGTATCAAGACAAACAATATCAAACTGGGAACTAGGTGAAACATCCCCTAATCCAGAACAATTATTATTACTTTCAAAAACTCTTGAAACAAGCGTTGATAATCTATTGGGTAATGATATGATTTTTAAAGATAGCAATGAAAAAACAAATTATATTTCCTCTGGTTCAATGATTGTTTGTGGAACTATCGCAGGAATATGGTCTTTTACTGCAAATAGATTAAATTTACATGAAATTGTTTTAATTATAATTGGAGGTATAGCGATTGGATATGGAATCAATTTAGTTATTAATGGTGTATTAAAGAAACTAGAATGCAAAAATACTGTAATAGAAGAAGATAATACTAAATCTAAAAAAAATAAATAACAAATTGTAAGTATATAAATCATATGTTATAATTGTTTCAAGCAGTTTTTTTAGGAGGAAAATTTTATGAAAAAGAAAATTCTATTGAAGAAATTAATGAAATAATTGGTTTTGAAGAAGATAAAAAAGCAGTACTTCATAAAATTACTTATATTTATGGAGATCATATAATATTGAGAAAATCAATACATATAGTTGTATCGTTTAGAATGAATTATTAATGATTCATTTTTTTTGTTCTAGTGAATATGATAATTAATAAAAAAATAAATATTATAATATTAAATAGATAAATAGTAATTTGAATTGAAATACTATATAATATAAAATTATTACAATTTAACATTAATGTATAGATATTACTCCAATTTTATTTAAGTGTATTAATATTTTTACATACCTCAAAAATTGATTATTGAATAAAAATGTTGAAAATAATACAATTTAATTAATGATCATATGAGGAGGGATATTTATGTATTATGGATCAGGAACATATGAAGCTTTTGCTCGCCCAGAAAAACCAGAAGGAGTAGATAAAAAATCTGCTTATATAATTGGTACAGGTTTAGCAGGACTTTCAGCAGCATTCTATTTAGTAAGAGATGGACAAATGAAAGGTGAACATATTCATTTGTTAGAAAAATTAGATTTAGCCGGTGGCTCATGTGATGGAAGAAAAGATGTCACTAAAGGATTTTATATGCGTGGTGGACGTGAAATGGATAATCACTTTGAATGTATGTGGGATATGTTTAGAAGTGTTCCATCAATTGAAACACCAAATGTTTCTGTATTAGATGAATATTATTGGCTTAATAAACATGATCCAAATTATTCGCTATGCAGAGCAACTATAAATTGTGGTGAAGATGCACATACTGATAAAATGTTTAAACTTGATAGAAAATCAGCAATTGCATTATCAAAATTATTTATTACACCAGAAAAGGATTTAGAAAATAAAAAAATATCAGATGTATTGCCAGACTCATTTTGGGAAACAAATTTCTGGTTATATTGGCAAACAATGTTTGCATTCCAAAAATGGTCATCTGCATTAGAAATGAAAAGATATTTATGCAGATATGTTCATCATATAGATGGATTACCAGATTTTTCCGCTTTAAGATTTACAAAATATAATCAATATGAATCAATGATTTTACCACTTACAAAATATTTAGAAAGTAATGGTGTAAAAATTGAATATGGGATAGATGTTAAAAATGTTATATTTGAATCTAAACAAAACAAAAAAGTAGCAACTCAAATTATATATGAAAATAATGGACAAGAAAAAACAATAGATTTAATAGAAGACGATTTAGTATTTATTACAAATGGTTGTTGTACAGATACATCTTGTTATGGAGATCAAAATAATGCACCAGATTTATCAAAAATAAAAAATGGAAATGGTGAATCATGGGATTTATGGAAAAATATTGCTTCACAGGCTTCTAATGGTGAATTTGGTAATCCAGATAAATTCTGTGGTAATGTAGATTTAACAAACTGGATGAGTGCGACTATAGAAGTAAGTGATGAAAATATAATTAAACATATTATAAATATATGCAAACGTGACCCAAGAAAAGGGAAGGTTACAACAGGAGGGATTGTAACTGTAAAAGATAGTACAGAAAATTGGTATTTATCTTGGACAATTAATAGACAACCCCAATTTAAATCTCAAAATAAAAATAGTATTTTAGTTTGGGTATATGCTTTAAATACTACTAAACCAGGTAATTTTATAGAGAAAGCAATAAAAACATGTACAGGAAAAGAAATTTGTGAAGAATGGTTATATCATATAGGAATTCCAACTAATGAAATTGAAAAGTATGCTGATAAATGTAATACAACAACATGCTATATGCCATATATAAATGCATTTTTCCAACCACGTGAAGAAAAAGATAGACCACTTGTAGTACCAAAAGAATCAATTAACTTTGCATTTGTTGGACAATTTGCAGAAACACCAAGAGATACAATATTTACTACAGAATATTCTATTCGTACAGGTATGGAAGCTGTTTATACACTTTTAAAAGTTGATAGAGCTGTGCCTGAAGTTTGGGGTAGTAAATATGATGTTAGAGAACTATTAAAAGCATGTTATTATGCTGTAGATAAAAAGTCAGTTGATGAACTTCCATTAACATTTGCTGAAAAACAAGCTATAAAAATAGTTGAAAAGAAAATTAAAGGAACTGATCTTGAAATATTATTTAAAGAAAGTGGTTTATTTAAATAAAAATTAAATATGAAATGTTTATTTCATATTTTTTTTAATGTATAATATATTATAGGTGATAAATAATGAGCAGTTTAACTACAAAGAAAGCAATAGCATATACTTTTAAAGATTTATTAAAAGAAAAACCTTTCAATAAAATAACAGTTAATGATATTGCAAATAAATGTGATATAAATAGACAAACATTTTATTATCATTTTCAAGATATAAGAGATTTAATTGAGTGGATTTGTATAGATGAAGTTGATAATTTATTAGAGAAAAAAGATGAATGTGAAAAATGGGAAGATAAATTTTTACTTATTTTTAAAATAATGGAACAAGAAAAAATTTTTATAAATAATATTTACAATTCTGTTTCCGTAGAAGTATTAAGAAGTAATTTGTATAGATTAGTGTATCCTATAATATATAATGAAATAGTTGAAAAATCTAAAGGTAAAAACTTGCGAGAAGAAGATAAAAAATTTATAACAGATTTTTATAAATATTCTTTTGTTTCTATAGTTTTAAATTGGATAGATAATGGAATGCATGAAAATCCTGAACTAATTGTTGCTAAAGTAAGTAGTCTTATCACTGGTACGATTGATCATGCATGTTTATCTGTAAATTGAAAAAGTATAAAATAGTAATTTGATGAGGAGATTAGTTTGAAAAATAACTAGTCTTTTTTTTATTGATAAGTTTTTATAAATTTAATGATATTGTATCATTTGTTTTCAAGTTTCTTGCAATAATTCTATATCTTGGATTATTTTCTTTATTCATTAGTAACCATCTTCTTATCTTTTAAATAAATCTGCTTTTTTCATTTAAAATAAAATAAACAATAACATATTTGGGTATTTATCATAAAATAATTTGAGGAGAGATTTTATGAATAATAATGTGAAGATTGTTGTAGATGCAGGACACGGCGGAAGTGATCCTGGAACTAGTGGAAATGGACTTGTTGAAAAGGAATACACTTTAAAATTTGCTGAGTATTTAAATAGAAGATTTAATGAATTAGGCGCAAATTCTACACTTGTTAGGAGTACAGATGAAACAGTAACTCCAACAGAAAGAGTTAACAGAATATTAAATGCATATGGTAATTCACCTGATGTACTTGTTATATCAAATCATTTAAATGCAGGCGGTGCATCAGGAGCAGAAGTTATATATGCTCTTAGAAATAATGATACACTATCAAAATTAATACTTGAAAATTTAAGTAAAGAAGGTCAATCAATAAGAAAAGCATATCAAAGAAGATTACCAAGTGATAATAGTAAGGATTATTATTTTATCCACAGGAATACAGGTGTAACAGAACCAATAATTATTGAATATGGATTCCTTGATAATAAGGGTGATGCAGAAAGAATAAAAAATAATTGGGAAAAATACGCAGAAGCAGTTGTAAAAGCAGTAGCTGAATATAAAAATATTCCATATGGTGAAAGTATTTCATCTACTACTTATACTGTGCAAAGAGGAGATACTTTATGGAATATTGCTAAAAAATTTAATACTAATGTAAATGAAATAAAGAGATTAAATAATTTAAAAAGTAATGTCTTATATGTAGGTCAAACTTTAAGAGTACCAGAATATTATAAAGCAGAAGATACAAATATATCATATGTAGTTAAAAGAGGAGATAGTTTATATTCAATCGCAAGACAATATGGAGTTAATGTTAATGATTTAATGAAAGTTAATAATTTAACTAGTGATTTATTAAGTATAGGTCAAATTATAAATATACCATCTTCTACAACTATAGTAACACCTTCAGAAGATGATATAATTAATGAAGAAAATACTTATGTAGTTAAAAATGGAGATACATTATGGTCAATATCTAGAATATTTAATGTTAGTATAGATGATATTAAAAACAAAAATAATTTAACAAGTGATATATTGACTGTAGGAAGTGTTCTTACTATCCCAACTGGAACTGAAACAGGTAATGGTATTACAGTTTATACTGTTAAAAGAGGGGATAGTTTATGGAAACTTGCTAGGGATTATAACACAACAATAAATGATATAAAACAGTTAAATAACTTAAAATCTGATGTACTTAGAGTTGGCGATGAACTTCAAATAAAAAAGAATACCAATGTGTAAAAGCATTGGTATTTTTAGTATAAGTCTTTACAAACTCCTTTTTGTGGAACATAAAAACAATGATTTTTATATCTTCCACTATTTGCTTGATTAAACCATGTTGGTCTACATGAATTACCAGATCCTGGTGCATAAAACCAGAGTGCATTAGTCGCAGGATGAAAGTATTCACCATTTATTACTCTTTTAGCAAGATTTTTTTCTGCAGTACTTGATGAACTATAAAAAAGTGGACTATCTGTTCCAGAAAATCCGCCTGGATCTTGATATACCATTTGATAAATACTAGTAATATTTTTAAAATCTAAGCAATTTCCTATAACTCTATTTATTCCAACATTACCAACCATAAGCATTCCAAGATTACCTTCGCCAGTTGCTTCTGCTCTCATAAGTCTAGCAAGTAAATCAAGTTCTTTTGTATTATATGCAACAATAGCCATAATAAACCCTCCCATATATTATATGCAAAAGAGTATCAAAATTAGTTGATAAAATAAAAAAAATATGATATTATTAATTTGTCCGATTTAGGGGATTAGTTAAATGGTATAATAGGAGTCTCCAAAACTTTTGTTGGGAGTTCGATTCTCTCATCCCCTGCCATGTAAATATTCGCTATATGGCGATTTATATATATTATTTTTGGAGTATTAACTCTAGATTTTTTTTAATATTAATATGTTGGCTTTAACAAAAATATAAAGAAATAATATGTATACAATTAATGTATTATAGGTTATAATTAAATTAGGAGGAGAAAAAATGAAAAATAAAATTTTAATAGGGTTAACATGTTTATTTGTATTAATTTGTACTGTAGGGTGTGCAAATACAAAAGAAAACACAAGTGTAAAAAATGATAATGTAGAAAGTGATACAGAACAAACTGTAAAATCAAAATGTTCATATTATGAATGTTTGACAAAGATGTCTTTAGATAATACATTAGAAGAATTAAATGGTATAGTAGGATTTGAAGCTACTAAACTTGAAAGTACTTCACTTGATAAGTATGAATATGACTTTGGTAATGATAAAAAAATTACTGTTTCAATTTCAAATGATAAAATAGTATCTATAAAAATTGAATATGATAAAAAAGAATTAAAAAATAAAAAAGTAACACTTGATAACTTATCAGACATAAAAGCAAGAATTAATGATGGAATTAGTTATGATGAATTTAAAAAAGCTGTTGGTGGTGTTGATGGAACTCTTATTGAAGTTAGTTCTTGGAATAAATATGTTTGGGTAGCAGAAGATGGAAGCAGCAATGTAACTGCATCTTTTGGTAAAGATGGGAACCTTAAATTCTTTAATGGATTAGGTTTTAAAAACTAATAAAAAATGTTAACTATATTAGAGTATTGATATAATTTCAATACTTTTTTTGTACTATATTATTTAATAAAAATATCAATTGTTATGTATATCATAAGTTTTTTTCGTTAATTTATATTTTAAAATATATATGATATAATGAATGTGTATTTAGATTTAACTATATTTTTTTAATTAAGTTTTAATGATAATAAAATAATCGTAAGTGTATTAATTTTATATTCAGGAGGTTTTTTATGAAAAATGAAGAAGATGATAACAAATTACATTTAATTATAGGTGAGGATATACCAAATGATGCTCCTAAGGAGTTTAGTAAAGTTGCCTTATATATTCGGGATAAAGAAAAAAATTTAAACTTATATACTGAAATTACTTTACCATATTTAATCAATCACTCAGAATTTTTAGATTATGAGGGAGATCCCAGATACCTTTTTATGGAAGATTATGATTCAAAAAATAAAATCAGTAGGTATATATGTATGATAAAACCTTTTGGTTCTATGAAAGGTGTATATCGTTTACTTGATGGGAATCCTATTAAAATAAGACCAATTAATATATTATATGAACTACAAAATGATGTAAAAGCATATAGACTTGTAAATGAAGATAATGATAAAAAGTAATAAATAGTTTTAAAAAAACAGTTAGATTTAATTTTAACTGTTTTTAAAATTTATAATAAGGTACTTAAAAATTTAAAATTTTAGTAATATTCATATTATCTAATTAATTTCCATTAACATATTTTATCTTTAATATTTCTGTTTCACATTTCTTATTTTTATAACAATATTTAATTTCTAATTTTATTGCTGATTTAAAATCTGATTTATCAGTTTTAGTAAATGCATCTTCTTCTTTATCACTTTTTATTCCTGATTCTTCAAGAGAAAAGTCTTTTAAAATTTGATCAAAACTTCTTCCTTTTACTTTAGCCATTTCATCACTAAACATTGAGTTGTCATTAAACCTTAAATCAATTTTGTATTCATCTAAATCTTTTTCATTCTTTACTTTCTTTAATACTTTGAAATTATCAAGATAGATATATCTTTCGTCATTGTCTCCATAATATACTTTACCTGTTTCAAATGCAAAATGTTCTGATTCACCAATAAATTTATATGTTATATTATCTCTTTTTTCATAACCATAGTCTTCCTTATAAGTTATTTTATTTTTAGAATTCATAGAACAACCACATATTGTGAATAATGCAAAAATAATTAATAATCTTGTAAATACTTTTTTCATAATATTTCTATACTAAATTTTTATTTAATATATTCCTCCTTTTTAGCTTATTATACCATAAATAAATTTTAAAATATATGCTTTTTAATTATTGCATTTTATATAATATTTTATGATAAACGATAAAAATATATTGACAAATAATAAAATTAAGCTTATTATGTAATTGAGGTGAGGAGTTTTGAAAAAAAGTTTTATAGCGAAAATAGTTGAAATAATACTAATAATTATATTAATAGTTGGTTGTATATCTTTAATATTTGTACCAGAATTATATGATATGTTTAAATATACAAATGTTAAAACATTTATGAATCAGACATTAATATATAGAATTACCTTTTATTCTTGTTATGTAATTGGTCTTTATATTATATATAAAATGATCAAATTATTTAATATTGTTTACGAAGGTAGTCCATTTAAGAAAGAATTAGAAAATATATTAAAGGTAATAGCAGTAATGTTTATGTTATTATTCTTAATTGTTATTATTAAGTCAATATTTATTCCTAATTTGTTGTCATTTGTCGTAGCAATTATATGTTTTATCGCATCACTTAGTTTTTATGTTTTAGCAGAAGTAATAAAATCTGCAATTAAATATAAGAACGAAGTAGATTTTACGGTGTAGGTGAATAGTATGATAGTAGTTAATTTAGATGTTATGATGGCAAAAAGAAAAATGTCATTAAATGAACTAAGTGAAAAGACAGGAATAACGACAACAAATCTTTCAATATTAAAAACAAATAAAGCAAAAGCAATTAGATTTTCAACACTTGAAGTAATATGCAAAGTACTTAATTGTCAACCTAGTGATTTATTAGAATATAGGAGTGATGCAGATGGAATTAAAGATTAAAAGAGAAAATGTAATTGTACCAATTGTATCGGCATTATTAATAGTAATAATAAGTAATCTAAAAATTGATTGGTATTTTAAAACTATTATGTTTCCATTTTTTATGATATTAGTATCAAGTACTATATTAGTTATGAAAAATGATAATATAAATAAAAAAGCATTTTATTTGCTTATACCAATTATACTTATAATATTTAGTAATTTAATTTTGATATTATTAAAAGGAACATTAGATGAAAATAATGAAATATTAAATATTATTGTACTTCCAATATTAATTTCAATATATTTATTTTCATTAATTAATAAAAATTATAAAATAGCTTTAGTTAATATTCCACTTATGTTTAAAATATTTCCTAGATATTTATTTAGAAATTTAAAATTCTTAAAAATTAAGACAAGCAGAGAAAAAACAAATAAGATATTAAATGCAGTATTTGGAATTATAGTAGGTATTGTATTTTCTACAGTCATTCTTTTACTTTTAATGAGTGCGGATGACTATTTTAATAAGTTTGTTTCTAAGACATTTATTTCAATTAACTTTGATTTTTCAAAAATAATGCAATTTGTAATATTTTTTATAATTATATTTTCTATAGGTGTTAATTTAATAAGAAATAGATATATAGTTATGAAAGAAAATAAAACAAGAAAAATAGATCACACAATAATAATTTCTATGTTATCAGTTATTAATCTTGTGTTTGTATTATTTTTAATATCAGAAATATCAAAATTATGTGGTAATTTCTTACAAATACCAAAGGGATATATTTATTCAGGTTATGCAAGAGAAGGATTCTTTCAGTTATTATTTGTAACTATAATTAATTTTTCAATAATACTATATTTAATATATAAAACAAATGTAATAAAAGAAAATAAAATTATCAGAAATTTAGTTTTAATTTTAATAGCATTCTCAGTATTGTTAATATTTAATTCATATTATAGAATGTTCCTTTATATTGGTAAATTTGGATTTACTAATTTAAGGCTTCAAGTAATATTATTCTTGTTTATGGAACTTATATTATTTGGAATAATTATTAAGAAAATAATTAATAAAGTTAATAATGATGGATTAATATTCTTAGTAATAATGACAAGTTTTTATGTTATTAATTTATATATTTGTAATGATTTCTTTATAAGGTTGATTGGTTAAAAAAAGCTTCAAGAAAATATCTTGGAGTTTTTTTGTTTATGTAAATGTATGAGGATAGTATGTATATCATATTGTATTTTAGACATAGTATATATATTTAACATGCTTCTTATTTTATTGAATATAATGGTATAATAATGTTGAAGTTGAAGGAGATGATAATCAATGCTAGAAGTAAGAGGAAGAAAGGCTACTAATATTCAGTCGTCTTTATTTTCTATAATAATGGATGCTCGTGAAATTTTAAATTGTGTAGAGCAATATTTATTTATAATATCAGAAGAAGGATGGAGTGAAATAGATAATACAGAAATGTTTAAAAAATATCCAAAATTATTAATTGCTACAATAACATCCCTTAAATATGAAATTATAATAGGAGTGGCAAAATTAACTGATACCAATTTAGATACTATTTGCTTAGAAAAGTTATTTAATCAATGTGAACAATGTAAAATGGTTAACTTTAAAAATTTAATAAATAAGTACAGAAATGAGATAAAAAAGTATGATTATTTATTAAAAAAATATATAAAAACTGCAAGAGATAAAATATATGCTCACATTGATTATTCTTTTAATGCAAATAAAATAGATAAATATGGTGATTATTTATTAGATAGTTCAATTTTAACCTCGATAAAAAAGTTTTTAGAATTGGTAATTAATTTATGTATAGATTTTAGTAAATTGTATGATAATGATAAAATGATGTTAGGGAAAGAGTAGGTGAAATTAATGATTTATATAACAGGAGATACACATAGAGATTTTGCAAGATTATATAATTTAAATTTTACAGAAGATGATATATTAATAATACTTGGTGATGTTGGAATAAATTATTATTTAAATGAAGATGATAGAAAATTGAAATCAAGATTAAATTCATTAAAAATAAAATTATTTTGTATTCAAGGAAATCATGAAGAAAGACCAGAGAATATAGATACTTATAAAGAAGTAAATATGTTTAATGGTAAAGTATTTATTGAAGAAGATTATCCTAATTTAATATTTGCTAAAAATGGAGAGCTTTATAATATTAATGATAAAAATATATTAGTAATTGGTGGAGCATATTCTATAGATAAGAATTATAGAATAATTAATAATTATCCTTGGTTTAAAAATGAGCAATTATCAATTGATGAAATGAATAATATTTTAGATAAGTATTCAGGTAAGTATGTAGATATAATATTATCACATACATGTCCACTTAAGTATGAACCAGTTGAAGCATTTAAATTAAAACTAGATCAATCTAAAATAGATAAAACAATGGAAAAATTTTTAGATGTAGTAGAGGAAAAAATAGATTATGATAAATGGTATTGTGGACATTATCATATTGAAAAACAGGTCGATAAATTAGAGTTTATGTTTGGAAGAATAAAAAAATTTAATAATGGAGAATTTGTTCCAAAATTTAATAGAGATGGATATGAAATAGTTAGAGATGCATTTAGTAGTAATGAAGTATTTAAAGAAAAAGTATTATGTCCTGTATGTAGTTCAAGCAATATAATAATTCAAAAAGGTGATGGGTTTAATATTATTGGAAACGATGAGATAGCACTTATTTGTAATAATTGTAAAAAAGTGTATGGATTTAATGATGTAAAATATAAAGATAATTGCCCTAGAGAATTATAATACACTTTTTTCTGTTAAATAATTAAGTTTTAAACTAAAAATTTTTATATAATCATTTTAAATTTGTGTAATTTATGTTAAAATTTAAATGGATGAGCAGTATTAATCCAAAGGGTTAGTATTGCTTTTTCTTAAATTAAATAAATTAATTATAAGTTAACATAATACAGGAGGAGTACATGAAGTATAATTATGTTTTAGGTCTTGATATTGGGATATCATCAGTTGGATGGGGGTTACTTGCTCTAGATGAAAATAATAATCCTTATAAAATAATTGATGTTGGAAGTAGAATATTTAGTCCAGGTGAAGTAGAAAAAACTGGTGACAGTAAGGCAAAAGAAAGAAGAGAAAAAAGAGGAACAAGAAGAGTAATAAGAAGAAGAGAATTCAGATTAGATAGAGTAAGAAATTTACTATATGAAAAAGGATATTTGAAAGGTAATATTACAAGTAATATTGTTTCTGTTAAAAATGAAGAATTAACAATAATATTTAATGATATGGTAAACAACTATTATAAGAGTAAGGATACAAATCCATATAAGTTAAAAGTTGAAGCATTAGATAGAAAATTAACTAATGATGAATTATCTATTATTTTAGTTCATTATGCTAAAAAAAGAGGATATAAATCAAATAGGGAAGAATCAAGTGATAATGATAATGGAAAAGTCAAAGAAGCAATTAAAGAAAATACAAATTTAATGGAAGAAAAGAAATATCGTACTATTTCAGAAATGTATATTAAGAATGAAAAATTTAAAAATAAAATAAAGAATGGACCAGATGATTATAAATTATCTGTTACAAATGAAATGTATTTAGAGGAAATTAATAAAGTTCTAGATAGTCAAATTGGTTTTGGATTAATTGATGATAACTTTAAAAATGAATATTTAGAAATATATAACTCTAGAAGACATTATTCAGAAGGTCCAGGTTATTATTATGCAAAAGATGCAAATGGAAATAAAGTAAAAGTAAGATCACCATATGGTGGAGATTTAATAAAAAAAATGACGGGTGTATGTTCATTTGATAAAAAAGCTAGAGCGCCAAAATATGCATTTTCATCTGAATTGTTTGTATCAATATCTAAACTAGTTAATTTAAGATATAAAATAGATGATGACAGTTACAAGCAATTAACAAAAGAACAAATAAATGAACTAATAGATGAAGCAAAAAATAAGAATAAAGTAACTTATAAATCGCTAATAAAAATATTAGGTATTAAAAATATAAAAGTTAAAGATTTAAATTTGTCAAAGAGTGAGTATATCAAAGTAATAGATGAATTAAAGAAAAAACTAAATATTTCTAAAGAAGAAAAAATTGATATATATTCCCTAGATGAAGAAAATAAAAAAATATACGATGATATTTATAATGAAAAATTATTTTCAAAAACATTAATAGAATTTAAAGGATACAATTTATTAAAAAAGGCAATAACATTATCTTATAATTCTGGTACTTGGAATGATGTAAAGGATAATATAGAATTTTTAGATGAACTCGCACTTTATTGTACAGATTATAAAGTTAATAATGAAATTCAAGAACATATACATAATTCATTAATTATTGATTCTAGATTTGATGATAGCAATTTTGTTGAAAATTTGCCCAATTTCAAAGATCATTTAATGTTATCTACAGATATAATAAGAAAATTAATTCCGATTATGCTTGAAGGTATAACATATGATAAAGCAATGGATAAAATAGGATATAATCATTCAAATTTATATAAAGACACTATAAAAGAGGATTTACTTGTACCTGTTTATGTTTCAAAAAATATAACTAATCAAAGGGTTATAAGATCACTTACTCAAGCAAGAAAAGTTATTAATGCAATAATAAAAAAATATGGTTCTCCTAAGATAATTAATATAGAAACAGCGAGAGAACTTGCTAAAACACAGAAAGAAAGAAGAATCATAGAAAAAAATCAACAAGACAAGCAATATGAAAATGAAAGAATAAAAAAACATCTTGTTGAATTAGAATTATTTTCAGATGAATCAAAAATAACAGGCAATGATTTATTAAAGTATAAACTTTGGCAAGAACAAAAAGAATTTTGTGGATATAGTATGAAAAAAATAAAGTTAGAGGATTTATTTTCAAATAATATAGTACAAATTGATCATATATTGCCATATTCAAGAACATATAATGATAATTATTTAAATAAAACATTAGTATACACTAAATATAATCAGGATAAAGGAAATAAGACACCATATGAATGGTTTGGAAAAACTGATAAATGGCAAGAATATGAAGCGTTTATCAATAGTTTATCAATTTCTCAAAATAAGAAAGATAATTATCTATTAAAAAATTTAGACCAAGATGCTGAAAGAGAAATGAGAGAACAAAATTTAAATGATACAAAATATATAAGTAGAGAGCTTTTATCGCTTATAAAAGCATATTTAAATGTTGATGAAGTAAATGCTTTTCCTGGAGCAATCACAGCGAAATTGCGTGCAAGATGGGGATTTAATAGACTTACACATAGTTATATATCAAAAACTTATATAATGCCAGAAGATATGAAAAAGGGAATAAATAAGGATAGAGATAATCATTTACATCATGCAATGGATGCTTTAGTAATCGCATCTATTACAAAATCATTACAACAAAAGATAACACTATATGAAAAATTTAGTAGATACGTTGATGGTATTACTAAAAATGAACTAGGTAAAATATCTACAGGTAATATAAATGATGATTTATATAATTATTACGATGAAGAAACTGGTGAAATCAAAGAGTTAGAATTAAGACAATATATAAAAAATCAAGTCGCTCAAAATAATATATATTTTTCAAAACATAATGTAAGTAAGTTAATTTTTCCAACACCATATAATAATTTTGTAGAAGAAGCAAAATTAAGAGTTTATGAGAGAGATTTAGAAGTTTTAAAATGGAATTTAAAAAATTTAGGAACTTATACCTCTTCAGAATTAAATAGAATTCATGTTTTAATTCCATCAGTTGCGAAAAATAAAATTTCAGGTAGATTACATGAAGAAACATATTATGGATTAAAAGAGGTTGGCATTGGAGAAGATAAAGTTACATATAAAACTTTAAAAACTCCTATTTCTAAAGTAAAGAAAAAAGATTTAGATAATATTCCGGATTGTAAAGGTGGCTCAAAAGATATATATAATGCTTTAGTAAAATGGTTTGGTAATTGTGAAACTGGTGAGGAAGCACTAAAAATGCATGATGGGAAATATCCGGTTAATCCAAATGATAAAGAACAAAAGGAAATAAGAAAGATAAAAGTATATACTAAATATAATGCTACAGGACATGTTGTAAATAATGGTAATGTTGAAAAAGGTGGAATATATAGAATAGATGTATTTAAATCAAAAAATAAAGAAGATAACAAATTATATTTTACATCCTATGATATATTTGAAATTGAACAAATTAAAGCATATGAAAAAGGTAAGAATATTAATTTTTCAATTAAATTAGAATATGGTCAAGGTAAAAATAATAAAATTTTACTATATAAAGATGTAAAAAATGAATATGATCTAATTATGTCAATATATAAAAATGATCTTATTAGGATAAAAACAAAAACAGGTAATAAATCTACCGCGTACGTAGTTGGTTTTTCAGGAGGAAAATTAGAAATAAAGAGTACAATTGGTGATGGATATGATATTATAGGTAATAATAATATTTTTGATAAAAGCATGGAAAGATACAGAGTGACCTCTTCGACTATAGTTAAAATTGATAAATTATCAATAAGTATTTTAGGTGAAGTTAGTGGGTTATAGACAAGTTATAATTAAAAAAAGTGAAAAAATTCATTTTAAAGATAATCAGTTAGTAATTGAAAAAGAAGGTAATAATTCAAAGGTTCCATTAGAAGATATAAATTATGTGTTAATAGAGGATTCTTCAACAGTTATAACTACAAGATTACTTGCAGAATTTGGTAAAAATGCCATTTCTTTAATTGTATGTGATGAAAAGTTTGAACCAACTTCTATAATGTATTCTTATAATTATCATTTTAAACAATTGGATGTTTTTTCTCATCAGTTAGAAGTAGATGAAAGTACAAAAAAAGAATTTTGGAACCAGATTGTACATAAGAAAATTGAAAATAGTATCAAGGTATTAGAAATGACAACATGCGAAGATTTTCCTATAAAAAAATTAAATGAATATTTAACAGAAATAATTGATGGAGATTCTAAAAATAGAGAGGGGTTATCTGCAAAATTATATTTCAGAAGTCTTTTTGGAAGTGACTTTATCAGATTTTATGATGATAAAATAAATGCAGCATTAAATTATGGATACACAATACTTGCAAGTGCAATTATCAGAAATCTTTCAGTTTTTGGTCTTAATACATATCTTGGAATTCATCATAAATCTAAAATAAATAATTTTAATCTTGCATATGATTTTTTAGAATCATATCGTAGTGTTGTTGATAAATTTGTTTATGATAATAAAGATTTAATTGTATATCCATTATCATTTGATTTTAGGAAACAATTAATAAATTTATTAAATAAAGAGGTTATTCATAATGGGAAAAAGTATACTATTGAATATAGTATAAGTTTATTAATAAAGAGCTATATAAAATCATTTTCGGATGGTGAGGTAAAATTAGATTTACCGACATTAATCTATGAGTAAGTTTATGAGAATTATTGTTATGTTCGATTTACCAGTAATAACCGAAAATGAAAGAAAAGTAGCAACTAAATTTAGAAAATATTTATTAGATGATGGTTTTATAATGATGCAGTATTCTGTTTACTCAAGAATATGTAAAAATAATGATGATTTATATAAACACATAAATAGATTAAAAATAAATACACCCAAAATTGGAAATATTAGACTATTACAGATCACAGAAAATCAATATAATAATATGATTATGTTTTCTGGTAATAAAAAAATAGAGGAAAATATATCTATAGAAAATTTGCTAGTATTTTAGTCGAAAGAAGGTTTTACTTTCTTTTTATTTACAAAAAAGCAGACATTAATGTCTGCTTGTGATCTTTAAGGTCAGATCAAACCTAAGGCATTATGCCTTATTACAGAAACCTGTAAATTTTTAGTAATATACGCCCTAATTATCAGGACAATTAAATTGTACTATATATTTTCTTTGTGGTCAATAAATAAGAGGCAGATTTCATTAAAAAGTTCTTTTTCTTTATTATTTTCACATATTATATAATCCTGATTTATATTATTTGGTTTAGATAATACTAACTTAATATTATTACTGTTTAATATTTTATTAATCAAATATGGTTTTATGTTAAATAATAAGTTTCTTATATTTGATATTTCTTCCTCCGATATTAAATATTCATTATTATTATAGAATTCATTAAATTCTATATCTGTATTGTTGCTTTTATATTCATTTTTTATTAAAAAAGTTTTAATTGCATTGTTAATTTCATTGATTGAAATAACTTTATTTGTAATTTTGTATATATTGTAATATTTTAAATTTATGTATTCAAATATATTATTACAACTACTTAAAATAAAATGACAATTATCATTTGTTAATGAATTTATATCATTTAATAATTTTATTATTTCCTCGGAGTTTAGGTATACATCAAAATTATTTATTATAACTATTGTTGGTTTATTTGATAATTTTTTTTTATCTAAAAAATATAATTGATATAGTAATTTTCTTTTCATGGATTTTGATATTTTGTTGTCTGTTAAAAGCATATCATCTATATAAATGTTTGTAAATTTATCAATAATTGAATTTATATTTGGAATTTCTATTTCAAAATAAATATTATTATCGCTTTTTTTATTAATTTTTTTATCTAATAAGTTATTTATTTTTTCATCAATTATATCAAATATTTCATTAGTATATTCAATAATTTTATTTTCATTTATTTTTTTTGAAATGTCATTATAAATTAATTGTCTAAGTGTATTATTTTTTGTAAATTTAAATTCATTACTAAAATCAGTTTCTTCATTTATATTTATAATATTAAAATCATTAGTATTAAACACCTTACCATTTATTAAAATATTGTTTTTATTTTTTGTTAGACTATTTGTAAGTTCATTAATAAATTTATTTTTATATGAATTATTTTTTCCAAACAAAATAATATTTTTGTCAAAATTTAGATTACAGTTTTTATCATCTAACTTGATTATTAGTTCCATATTTGTTATTCCTTTCAATTATTATTACTAAAAATATACAGGGCCCTGTAACTCTTTATTAGTATATACACCAAAATAGTAAGTCATATATTACTAAAAATAAACGGGGTCCTGTAACTTCGCAACTATTTTATCGATGGCTACTTGGGTCATATATTACTAAAAATAAACAGGGTCCTGTAACGAACTTATGGAAGACAATTCAATTTGATGAGTCATATATTACTAAAAATATACAGGGTCCTGTAACAGGGTCTCCAAGGGCAATCTATGTGATGAGTCATATATTACTAAAAATAAACAGGGTCCTGTAACTCATCATTGCGTGTATTGCTCCTGCTCT
>FR893541.1 GCA_000433675.1 Clostridium sp. CAG:433 | reverse complement strand
TAAACTGTCCAACTTTTGGGGTTCAGTTCAAACAAGGCTAATTTTTTTAGCTTTACATTATTTTATGATACAATATTAATATATAAGAGGTGAAACAAATGCAAAAATTTTATGGTAAAATTGAAAAGGTATATATACCAATAGAAAATAATCAAGATGCAATGTTTTCTGATAAAATAGGTTTTATAATAAAAATAAACGGCAAGTTATATAGATTTGAAACAGAACAAAATGAAGAGAATTCTCAAATTTTAAGAGAAGATGAAGTTGTTGTCATTATTCAAACGGTTGATAATCATGATTTCTTTGATGTAAGGAAGTTGGAGAACGAATAAATTTATTAAATCAAATTGAAATGATATGTTTTAGTTGAAAATATGGATATAAAACTTTAAAAGACGAGTTAAATTCAAATTTTATAGAAGAATTAGATAGACCACTAAAAATGTAATAATAAATATTTACAAGAAAATTGACCTGCTTTATAAGCGTGGTTGATTTTTTTTTCATTATAATATATAATTAGTATGTTTGGAAGTGATAAATGTGAATATTAACTTAACTAAACTAATTACAAATTTAACTGATGAAATTAAAATTGATGATGAAGTAACTATTGATGACAAACTTTTAGAAAATACAGATATTAAAAAAATTAGTAAAGTAAAAGTAAAGGGTAATATATATCCAGAAGGAAGTAATTTTTCTGTAAACTTAAATATAAAATGTACATTAACCCTTGTTTGCAGCATATCACTAAAGGATGTTGAATATAATATTGATATTAATGTTAATGAAATAATTGGAGAAAATGATGATATTTTAGAAGAAAATAATAAAATTATTAACAATTCTATTGATTTAATTCCAATTATATGGCAAAATATTATATTGGAAGTACCTTTGAAAGTTGTAAGCCCTGATATTGAAGTTAAAAATATTAATGGTGACGGATGGAGATTTATAACTGATGAAGAGGTTGTAGAAAAAGAAATTGATCCAAGACTCGAGAAATTAAAAGAATTCTTAGGTGAGTAAAGAGAGGAGTGTAAGAAAATGGCAGTACCATTTAGAAAAATCTCAAAAACTAGAGGTAGAATGAGAAGAACTCATTATAAAATTGAAGCTAATGGAACAGTAAAATGCTCAAATTGTGGTGCAGATATTAGATCACACAGAGTATGTCCAGAATGTGGTTTTTATAAGGGTAAAAATGTAGTAGAAAAAGAAGAAGCAACTAAATAGTTGTTTTTTTTCTTTCT
The DNA here is from genome assembly GCA_000433675.1 of Clostridium sp. CAG:433. Classification (GTDB taxonomy): domain Bacteria; phylum Bacillota_I; class Bacilli_A; order RF39; family UBA660; genus CAG-433. The sequence continues at coordinate 21,755 of FR893541.1, read as the reverse complement.
GCTTATTGATAATAATTTTTTTATTTGATAAAATGTATTTACATAAAAAAAGGAGAAAACTATGAAAAAGGGAAAATTATTTGTAATATCTGGACCAAGTGGTGTTGGAAAAGATACTATTGTAAATGAATATTTAAAAGAAAATGATGCACATTTATCAGTAAGTGCAACAACAAGAAATCCAAGAGAAGGAGAAATCCATGGAGTTCACTATTACTTTTATACAAATGAAGAATTTGAAGATAGAATAAAAAAAGGTGATTTCTTAGAGTACGCAACTTACAATAATTGCTATTATGGAACACCAAAATCAAAAATAGAAGAAAAATTAAATGAAGGAATAAATGTAATACTTGTAATAGAAGTACAAGGTGCAAAAAAAGTAAAAGAATTAATAAAAGAAAGTGTACTTATATTTATACTTCCACCAAGTATTGAGGAATTAGAAGAAAGATTAAAAGTACGTAATTTAGATAGTGAAGAAATGATTCAAAATAGATTAAAGATTGCAGAAGAAGAAATAAAAGAAGCAGGATTTTATGATTATGTGCTTGTAAATAAAGATGTAAAAGGTGCGGTAAATAAACTTAAAATGATAATAGATGAAGAAAATGAAAAAGATTAAGAAGTAAAATTATTTCTTAATCTTTTTTGCAGTATAATAAAGTTCTTCAAGTTTTTCATAAGTTGGACAAGAAAGTTTACTTTTTAACTCATCAAGTAAATTCTTTGGTTCACCATAATAAAACTCTTTATAATATTTTTTAATATAATCATAAATTATTTCATCCTCATTATTTTTAAGTACTATATTATTTTTTTTCGCATATTCTTTAATATGGTTTATAGATAGTTTATCAACATAACTTTTTAAAATAAAATCATTCAAATTTAACACCTCTAATAAAAAATATGTTATATAAAGAAAATTATGAAGCAAAATAATTATGGAGGATTTTTTATGGAAAACAAAGCACTAAATAATAGATTAATTATAATTTCAATTTTTGTTTTTTTATTTTTTAGTGCACTTACACTAAAACTTGTAAATGTTCAAATAATAAATAAAGATAAATATAAAAAGAGTTTGGATGATATAAAAGTGGATGAAGTATATAGTACATCAACTCCAAGAGGTAGAATATTTGATAGAAATTATAATTTACTTGTAGATAATGTTGGAGTAAAGACAATATACTATAAAAGAAAACCAGAAACAAGTACTAAAACTCAAATAGAATTAGCGTATAAAATGGCTGATAAAATAGATCTTGATTATAGTAAACTTGCTAAAACTAATTTAAAAGAATTTTATCTTGTAAATAATAAAGACAAAGTTAATAAAAAAATAACAGAAAAAGAAAGAGAATTATTAAAACAAAGAAAAATTACTATATCAGATATAAATAATATGAAAATGGAAAGAATTACAGATGAAGAACTATCTAATTATGATGAAAAAGATAAAAAGGCCGCTTATATTTATTATTTAATGAATAAGGGCTATTATTATGATGAGAAAATAATTAAAACTTATGCAAGTAATGAAGAGTTCGCATATGTATCAGAACATGTAAAAGAACTAAATGGATTTAATGTTAAACTAGAATGGGAAAGAAAATATTTATATGGTGATACATTTAAAACTATTTTAGGAAGTGTATCAACTAATGAATCAGGTATTCCATTTGAACTTAAAGATAAATACTTATCAGAAGGATATTCACTTAATGATAGAGTAGGAGTATCTTACTTAGAATATCAGTATGAATCACTTTTAAAAGGTGATAAAGCAACATACTTATTAAATGATGATAATTCATATACAGTTATAAAAGATGGAATAAGAGGAAATGATATTGTTTTAACAATAGATATAAATCTTCAAAAAGAAGTAGAACAAATATTAACTGAAGAAATAGTAAATGCTAAAATGAATAATGCTAATACTACTTATTATAATGGTTCACATGTAATAGTAACAGACCCTAAAACAGGTGAAATACTTGCAATGGCAAGTAAACAAGTAGTAGTTAATAATGGTGAATATAAAGTGTATGATAATACTCCAGCACTTTTAACTAATCCAGTAACTCCAGGATCAATTGTAAAAGGTGCATCAATGAGTGTTGGATATAAAACAGGAGCAATAGATATAGGAACAAAGATGCTTGATGAGTGTGTAAAAATAAGAAATACACCAGCAAAATGTTCATGGACAAAAGGTCTTGGTTATTTAGATGATGTAAAAGCACTTGCATATTCATCTAATGCATATCAGTATAAAACAGCAATGAAAGTCGCAGGAGCAAATTATTATTATAATGGACCACTTGCTGTACCAGAATCTGCTTTTGAAACATATAGAAAAGTATTTTTAGAGTATGGACTTGGTGAAAAAACTAATATAGATTTACCAGTTGAGTCATATGGATATAAGGGTACAAGTTATGAATCAGGTCATTTACTTGATATGGCTATAGGGCAATATGATACATATACACCAGTTCAAATAGCAAGTTATATAAGTACACTTGCGGCAAATGGTAATAGGTATAAACTTCACCTGCTTAAAGAAGTTCATGAAAAAACTAATAATGAAAAAATGGGTAAAGTAATAAGAACAGTTGAACCAGAATTAATAGGTACAGTAGATTTAGAACAAAAATATAAAGACAGAATAAAACTTGGTTTTGAATCTGTTATGAAGAGTTTAGGATATGGCTATATGGGAACAGTTTCAAGTCCAGCAGGTAAAACAGGTACCGCAGAAAGTTTCTATGATTCAGATGGTGATGGAAAGATAGATGTACCAACAATATCAAAAGGATTTATAGGATACGCACCTAGTTATGATCCTAAGTTTGCTATTACTGTTTTATCTCCTAATGTAAGATACAGTACAACATCTGAATATACTTCTCCAGTAAACAGTAAAATAAGTTCAAGAGTATCAAATAAAGTATTTGAAATTTTAAAATAATGTGATATAATTAGTTAGTATATGAAAAAAAGGAGGAGTTACTAATGGCAAACGGAAAGAAAAAAGAAGCTAGAGGACATGTAGCTTTAGAATGTACTGAATGTAAAGAAAACAAAGGTTTATCAAAAGAAAATTATTTTGTTTCAAAAAATAGAACAAATACACCAGATCGTTTAGAATTAAATAAGTATTGTCCTACTTGCAAGAAACATACAGTTCACAAAGAAAAGAAAAAATAATAAGAATATATAAAAAGGATTAAAGGGATAATTATGAATAAGGTAGTTGTAGTTGGCGCAGGGAATGTTGGAGTTAAATACGCTGCAGCACTTATTAGTACAAACTCTAACATTGATGAGTTAATATTAGTTGATATAAATAAGGAAAAAGCAATGGGTGAAGCAATGGACCTTAGTAATACGCTTTATGCATTAGGTTCAAAAACTAAAATTAAAGCTGGGACTTATTTAGATGCAAAAGATGCTAAAATTGTTGTAATTGCGGCGGGTGCTAATCAAAATAAGAATGAAACTAGACTTGATTTAGTTAAAAGAAATAATAAGATAATAAAAGATATAACATTAAATATTGTTAAATCAGGATTTAATGGTATATTTTTAGTTGCTTCAAATCCAGTTGATATAATAACTTATTTAGTTAAAAAATATTCTAAATTTCCAGCCGGTAAAGTAATCGGTAGTGGTACTATGCTTGATACTAGCAGACTTGCATATTTGATTTCAGATAAATTAGAAATAAATATAAGAGATGTTAGTGCATATATATTAGGTGAACACGGAGATAGCAGTTTTGCTGTTTGGTCAAGTGCTAAAGTTGGTTCTGTTTTAATAAGAGAAATATTACCACAAGAAGAACTTGATAAACTTTTAGATAAAGCAAAATATATGGCATATAAGATAATTGAACTAAAAAATGAAACTAGTTATGGTATTGGAATGTGCCTAGTTAATATAACTAATGCTATATTGAATAATGAAAATAAAGTTTTAGTTGTTTCATCTCCATATGATGACATATACTTAGGTATGCCATCAGTAATTAATGAAAGTGGAATTAAAGGTGTTATGAAGGTGGAACTTACAAAAGATGAAGCTAAAAAATTAGAAGATTCCGCAAATGTAATAAGACAAACAATAAAAAGTCTGGAGGAATAATTATGATGATAGATATAAATGATATAAAAAATGGTATGACTGTTATAGTTGAAGGTAATTTATATCAAATAGTTGATTTTTTACATGTTAAACCAGGTAAAGGTGCAGCATTCATGAAAACTAAACTTAAAAATTTAAGAACAGGTGGAACTATAGAGAAAACATTCAATACTAATATAAAAATTGAAAAAGCAAATATTTCTAAAAAAACAATGCAATATTTATATAATACTTCTGATATGTATTATTTTATGGATATGAATACATATGAACAAGTAGAATTAAGTGAAAAACAAATTGAAAATGAAAAGAAATATTTAAAAGAAAATTTAGAAGTTGAACTTGTATATTTTGAATCTGAACTTATAGGTTTAAATTTACCAGAAAAAGTAGAATACAAAGTAACATATACAACAGATGCAGTTAAAGGAAATACTTCAACAAATGCACTTAAAGATGCAACACTTGAAAATGGTCTTGAAGTAAAAGTACCTTTATTTATCTGTGAAGGTGATGTAGTAGTTATATCTACAAAAGATGGTAAGTATGTATCTAGAAAATAATAGAGAAATCTGTTATTTTTTTTGTAAATAAAATGTTAAAATAGATAATTTACTTGAAGTATTGTTAGGATAAATGATAAAATATCATTATAGAATTGGAGTTTATAAAATGAAGAAGAAAGGATTTACATTAATAGAGCTATTAGCTGTAATAGTAATACTTGGAATAATAACAGTAATAGCAGTACCAAAAATATTGGATATTATAAATAAATCAAGAGAAAGTGCAGCAAGTAGTAGTATTAAACTTGTAAAAGATGCAATTAAAACACAAATAGCGTCAAGTGAATTAACAAATTCAATATTTATAAAAGAAACTGATGGATGTTACATATTCAATTTTGATGATCAAACAACAGGCAATGCAAAAGTACTTGAAATAAAAAATAAAGATAAAGTATCAGGAAGCATTAAATATTGTAATAATACATTTAATTATGATACATTAAAATTTAATGGTAATGGTATAGGCAAAAATGAACCAAAAGGTAAAATAATATGTAAAAGGGCTACAGTTTTACATACAGAAAAATGTAATCAATCGGATACAACCGAATTTTGTTCTGGTGCAGGATACACAACTAATGGTTCAAAAGGAACAAGCACAATCACATATGGTAATTTAGGCACAAGTGGAACACTTTCTTCAGGAGATGCATTTGACTGTGATGTAAATGGAGATGGAAAATATAATTCGGAAACAGAAAGATTCTATTATGTAAGTGATTACTATAATACAACTACAAAAAAATTTGAGAGTGATACAGCGTTATTAGTATATTATAATAGTGTAAGTTTTGGAAATCCAAGTAATGGTACCACATATGTGTATGACAATTCTGGTGAAAATTTTCATGGTCCAAGAACTGCTTTTACCCATCTTCCAACAACTTCAAAATGGAGTAATGTAAGTTTAAAAAATACCTCAAGAGCAATTTTAAATGAAAATGATGAAAATACAACGACAGGAGGAACAACCCCAAGTAATTTTAGTTATTCAGAATATGCGGCAAGGTTACTTACAATGCAAGAGGTAATGAAAGCAATAGGCAGCAATAATACGTCAATTAATCAAAAAGGAATATTAGATAATTATGCTTATATGTTAGAAAATACGAAATTTTCTAATGAAAATAATGGTGCATGGGCATATTGGCTTGAGACTCCATGTAAAGATTATTCAAATAGTGTTTGGGGTATACATGCTGCAAGCCGTACTATTGGAGTTTATGAAACGGTTTTAAATTATAAATCATATTCTATTCGTCCAGCAATAGAAGTATCAAAAACAAATATAGAATATTAATTTATTCTATATTTTTTGTACTATAATATAAAAAACTTCATATATTTTATTAGTAGATATATGGAGGAATAGATATGATAAATAGAAAAAGTATTTGGATTTTAACATTATTTAGTTTAATTTTAGTATTAAGTGTGTATTATATAACAATGCCGTCAGAATTTTTAGAAACAGCAAGTAAAAATGTTGATAATAGTAAACAAACTAAAGAAGTAACTAGTACTAAAGAAAATGAAATAATATCTACTTTAAAAGTTGAAAATGAGAAAGAAAGAAATACAAAAATAACTGAACTACAAACAATTCTGACTAAAAAGGATGCAACTAGTGAAGAAAAAAATAATGCATATGAAGAACTAAAAACAATAAATATATTGAAAGGTAAAGAAGAAGAAATTAGTACTAAAATAAAAGATGAACTAAAATTAGAAAATTTTGTTAAAATAAAGGATGATCAAGTTAGAGTAGTAGTTATAAAAGAAAATCAGGATGCAAAACTTGCAACTGATATAATGAATTTAGTTCAAAGTAACTTTGACTCAAAAATGTATATATCAATTAAATTTCAAAAATAACTTTAGGGTTATTTTTTTTAACATAAAAAACTTTTTTACATATGATAATATGAGTAATTATATATATACACCTCTAAAGAGAAAGTGAGGATAAAAATGAGCAAAGGAATATTAACAAAAAGAGAAAGAGAAGTGTTTGAACTATTAATAAAAAATTATACAACAAAAGAAATAGCTGAGAAACTAGGAATAAGTGAAAAAACTGTTAGAAATCATATTTCTAATGTTATGCAAAAGCTAGGTGTCAAAGGAAGAAGCAGTGCTGTTATTGAACTACTCAAATTAAATGAGATTTCTTTATAAGAAAACTCATTTTTTTTAAAATTAAGCATATAATTTTTTAGGTGATATGAAAATGATAAAAAGATTTTCTATGAAAAAAATAAGTAAATATACGATTCTTTTATTAGTAGTCTTTTTATTTTATTTGTTTCCTACTAAAGAAAAATATGATTTAGATAAAGAGGTTAGTAAGGAGGTAAATATTAATTATCATGATATTTATTTAATTGACAAAAATAATTATGTTGCTAAAACTAATATTCAAGTTTCATCTTTAAAAAAAGATTTACTTATAGATGAATTAATAGAGGCAATGAAGATTGATGGAAAATATCAAGATAAAATTCCAAATGGTTTTTGTGCATTACTTCCTAGTGATACAAAACTATTGGGAAAAGAAATAAACAATGATGTAGTAACGTTAAATTTTAATTCGAATGTATTGGATGTAAAAAGTGAAAATGAAGAAAAAGTAATAGAATCATTAATATATTCTATTACATCAATAGATGGCATTGATAAAATTATTATTAAAATAGATGGTGAAAACTTAAAAAAACTTCCTAAAACAGGAATAATATTAGATACAGAACTTACAAGAGATTATGGAATAAATAAAACATATGATATTGATAGTATTAAAGGTATTAATAAAGTAACAATCTATTACACTAATAAAAATAATAACAGTGATGTTTATTATGTACCAGTAACCAAGTATGTAAATAATGATGAAGAAAAAATAAAAATAATAATTGATGAACTTGCTAGTAAGTTTTCTTTTGAAAGTAATCTTATGAGTTATTTAAACTATAATACTAAACTTCTTGATTATAACTTAAATGAAAATGAGATTGATTTAAATTTTAATGAGTATTTATTTGATAGTACTGAAAATAAAAAAGTATTAGAAGAGGTAATATATAGTATTTCATATTCTGTTATGGATAACTATAATGTAGATAAAGTCAACTTCTTTGTAAATAATGAAAAAGTGACAAAATAATTAAAAAAAATAGTATTGACAGTGATAAATGAAAGTGTTATAATCTTATTGTCCTTTGATTAAGGATACAAATTTGAGTGCCTCAGTAGCTCAGTTGGATAGAGCAACGCCCTTCTAAGGCGGCGGTCAGGGGTTCGAATCCCTTCTGGGGCACCATAATTGGATAATAAGAAACCAGTCAGTATTGATTGGTTTTTTCTTTTTATTTTAAAATAAAAGAGATTTAGCTTTTTAAAATCTTATTATACTTTTAACAAAATATAAAAAAATATTGCTAAAATGTAATTTTTTATAGTATAATTTACTGGGTGGTAAAATGAAAAAAGTAACAATTTTTGGTGGTGGAACAGGAATGTCCACACTTTTAAAAGGTTTAAAAGAGTTTCCACTTGATATTACAAGTGTAGTATCTGTTTGTGATGATGGTAAAAGTACAGGTAAGCTTAGAAAAGAATTTAATATACCTGCGATGGGTGATATTAGAAGAGTTATGATATCACTATCTGAAACAGAGCCACTTATGGAAAAACTTTTAAATTATAGATTTAGTAGTAATAGTGAACTTAATGAACATACAGTAGGTAATTTGCTTTTAACTGCTGGAACACAAATAACAGGTAATTTATCAGATGGTATAAAATCAATTAGTAAGGTTTTAAATTTAAAAGGTAAAGTAATTCCTTTTTCAGAAGATAATATTGTTTTATCCGCTATTATGGAGGATGGTAGTATAGTAAATGGTGAACATTATATAACAGAATCACCATTAAAAATAAAAAAAGTTTATTATGAAAAAGAACCAGAAATATGTGATGAAGTTTTTAATTCTATTGATGAATCTGATTTAATAATACTTAGTATGGGTAGTTTATATACAAGCATTATTCCAAATTTATTAAGTAAGAAAATAATAGAAAAATTAGATAAAACATCTGCTAAAATAATGTATGTTTGTAATATGGTTACACAACCAGGTGAAACAGATGACTTTAAAGTAAGTGATCATTTAAAAGTATTAAATTCATATTTAGGTATTCATAAAATTGATATAGTAGTCGCAAATACTGGCTCTATAGATAAGGAAGTAGCGGAAAAATATTCTACTTTAGAACAAAAAGATCCTGTTTTATTTGACGAAGAAAATATTGATTGTGATACTATATTAAATAATTATGTAACAATAAATGATGGAGTAATAAGACATAATGTAGAAAAATTATCATTAGATATATATTCATATTTAGTTAATGAATAATATATCTTTTTTTATTGTATAGTTTTATGCTATAATAAATAATAGAGTGCGAGAGGTGGTAAAATGAAAGTACAAGATATAATAATATATTGGAATATGTGTAAGGAAATGGAAGATAATTTTGATACAAATAACTGCTGGAGTGGAAATATAATTAAGCTTGAAGATGGTTATTTTGAAGGAATGGTTAAATCAAATAAAAAAGATGAACAGGATGTAAAGCATTTTGTTTTTGGCATTATTAATGAAAAAGAAAAAAAGGTCTATAAAATGGATGATAGTAAAAGTACAGTTCACATTTATTGTTTTGATGGGGACTATTTTACATCAGTTTATTTGGATGGACCTTTTATTAAGTCTTCATATGGAAAATATAAACTTGAAATAAGAGATAATGAATATACTAAAGCGAATGATTTAATAGAAGAAATAGAACGTTTTAAAGAATGCTATTCTAACAGGGAAGATCAAGAATTTTATAAAAATACATCTAATGATATTAAAAGATATTCTTTAGCAAGTATGGCATAGACTATTGACTTTAAAATAAAAGAAATGTATTATTTTATTAGGTGGTATAAATGGAGAAAACAGAAGTATTTAATAAAGAATATAGTTATATAAAAAATGATAGATATAAAAAGATAGCAAAGGAATTAGTTTCTTTACTTCCTGATTATTTTTTTAGAGTAGCAGCATCTTCAACAGGTAAATATCATCCATCATTTTCTTTAGGTGATGGCGGACTTGTAAGGCATACTAAAGCCGCTATTAGAATAGCAAAAGAACTTTTGGACAATAATAGTATTGGACATAAATTTACTAGTGATGAAAAGGATTTACTTATTATTTCTATAATGATTCATGATGGACTTAAACATGGAGTTACTGAAGAAAAATATACTAGGTTTGATCATCCTATAATTGTATGCGATTATATAAAAGAAAATAAAGATAAAACATCTTTAACAGATGAAGAACTTGAGTTTATTACAAGAGTTGTTTCGTCACATATGGGAGAATGGAATACAAATCCTTATAGTGATGTTGTTCTTCCACTTCCAAAGGATAAATATCAAAGATTTGTTCATATGTGTGATTTTTTATCAAGTAGAAAATTCTTAGATATAAAATTTGAAAATAATGATATAGAAGATTAAAAAGGAGAAAGAATATGAATTTTAGTAAAAAATGGTTATATGTGGTAGTATTAAGCGCAATACTTGTTCCATTAATAATAATTTTTGTATTATCTGTTACAGATCCAACTAAGAAAAAAGAGGAACCAAAAGTAAATGATGCATCTTATACAACTGCGGATGGTAGAGTAACAGTAACTGCAAAAGAAGATTTTAAGCAGAAAAAAGTAAGTAATTATGATTTATATCTTACAAAAAATGATAAACAAATTATTGGATTTTTTACATATTCATTAAATGAATATGAAGAAAATAGTAGTAAAGAAATATTAGATAAACAAATTTCATATTTCTTAAGTACTAGAAAAGATTTAAAATTATTTAAAAAGGAAAAAGTAATAGATATGGATGATAAGACTATTACTAAAGTAGAATATACAGGTACAAATACTGATTCATCTGAATGCGTATATGTATTTGCTGTAATTGATTTTAAAGCAGATACTAATTATGTATTATATTCAAATGAGGTATTACTTCATAAAGACTATGAAAAAAATATTAGTGAAATGATTGATATATTAAAAAATGTTAAATTAAATCAAAGCTAACTTTTATAAATATGATGAATAATCATATTTTTTTTGTAATATTTTTAATTAAAATGGAAAAAATTTAACTTTTTTTCATTTTTTTTACTTTTTTTAGGGGAATTCGAGGGATAAACGGCTTATATAATAAGTGGAGGGATAAAATGAGAAATAAATTTGTACGGCAACAAGAGATTAAAGATTGTGGTGTAACCTGTCTTTATAATATTATTAGATATTATAAAGGTAATATTAGTATTGATAAACTTAGAAATTTAACTAAAACAGATGAAAATGGGACAAGCATTTATAATATTGTTGAGGCATCCAATAAGTTAGGACTTAAATCTAATGCGTATATGTGTAAATATAATAGTTTAAAAAAAATACCGTGGCCTTTCATCGCACATATAAAATTAGATGAAAAATATGATCATTTCATTATAATAAAAAATATTAAAAAAGATAAAATTATAGTAGAAGATCCTATTAGAGGAAAAGTTATATATGATAAAAATATGTTTTTAAAAGAATGGACAAATGTTGTAATTACATTTGAAAAGACAAATGATTTAGTTAAAGAAAATACCGAAAAAAATATATGTGTTTTTAAAAATAGATTTATTATCACTTTCTTTCTTTTAGTTTTTATTATCTCGATCTTTGCGTCCATATTTTCTTTACTAAATTCGTTTTATTTAAGTGCTTTATATAATGGGTTTGAATCTCCTAAATTTATTTTATTTCTATTTTTGTTATTATCGATTATAAAATCCATTATTGATTATATAAGAAATAGAGCCATTATATCATTTGATAAAAAGTTAAATTCTAAAGTGATGAATAGAGTATATAAAAAAATACTATCCCTTCCTCTTAAATATCATCATAGTAGACCAGTTGGTGATATTGTATCTAGAATAAATGATTTATCTAGTATAAGAGAATTTGTTAATACCATTTTATTTTCTTCATTATTAGATATTTTGTATATGATTCTTATTCTTATTTTTATGTTTATAATAAACAAGTATTTATTTTTGTTAATCTTCCTTATAAGTGTTATTTATATTATTTTATATTTATTTTTTAGAAACAAAATATATTCCCGTTCATATGATTTAAAAGAAAAAAATTCCTTAATTAATTCTTATTTAGTAGAAAGCATAGTTGGTATTAATACAATAAAAAATTGTGGTATTGAAAAACAAAGAATTAATGATTTTAAAAATAAATACAATGATTTATTAGATTCAAATATAAAATATAATAAGATATTATTAAGCTTTAATCTTGTAGATAATTTAATTAGTTCTTGGTCAAATATATTAATTTTGTTTGTAGGATATACTTTAGTTAATAAAAAGTTATTATCATTTTCTTATCTTTTAGTAGCAAATTCCGTAATAATTTATTACTTTCTTTCATTTAAAAATATAGTGTCATTAGATAATTTATTTATAAATACTAAGAATTCATATAAGAGGCTAGAAAAATTTTTTGTTAAAGAAAATATAATAAAAGACTATGGTTTAATATTTAAAGATAAAATCGAATTTAAAAATGTATCGTTCAAATATAATTGTCACTCCTATATAGATAATATTAATTTTACTATAAATAAAAATGATTTTGTCTTTATAAAAGGTCCGAGTGGAGTAGGTAAATCAACTGTTTTTAAATTATTAACTAAAGAATTAAATCCTGATAAAGGATCTATACTTATTGATAATGTAAATATTGATAAGTTAAGTTTTAAAGATATAACAGATAATATATGTTTTGTATCGCAAGATGAAATTATATTTACTGGTACTATATTAGATAATATAAGGTTATATAAAGATATTAAAAATGAAGAATTAGATAAAGTTATTAAAGTAACTGGTATTGATAAATTTCTAAAAGAAAAGAATATATCTCTAAATTTTCTTTTAGAAGAAAATGGTCATAATGTATCAGGTGGAGAAAGAAAAAGAATATTATTAGCACGAGCGTTATTACAAAATAAAAAAGTACTTATATTAGATGAAACTACAAATGGTATTGATATTTTAAGTGAAGAAAATATAGTTAGAAAAGTAAAAGAGGAATATGATGTAACTTTGATATTAATTTCACATAGATATGATAATTTGAAGTTATTTAATAAAGTATTTGAAATTAAAGGAGGTACAAAATGTGAGAGAATTAAGTAAAAGTGAAATGAAAAGTATAAAAGGTGGGGGAATGTCTGCGACTGCATGGGCAGTTATTGCGGGTGTTATATCATTTATATCAGGCATTTTTGATGGTTTTACAAGACCATATAAATGCAGATAGGAGGTAATATGAAAGAGTTAAGTATTTCAGAAATGAAGAATATAAGTGGTGGTGGAACAATTTCTGGTAGTCTTTTTAGTGCACTTGCTAAAGGCTTTAACGTATTTGTTGATATGGGAAGAGCCCTTGGTTCAAGTATAAGAAGACTAGTTAACAATAATATGTGCGATTTTTAAATTTAAGTAAAAAAAGATTTAATATATAAAACCTGTTTCTATTTTGAGGTAAATTACAAAAACTCCAATTTAGTTTTGGAGTTTTTTAGTGTATATTTATTAATTTTATATTATTAAAATTCATATATTTAATGTATTTAAAGGTAAGTTCTCATATTGATTGAAACGAGACTTTAAGTAAATAATTTCCGGCAAATAATTTAACGTTCTCACTTTTTCTTTTACTTTTAACTAAAAAACTTAAAAAAATTGTTGAAATAAAGTCCTCTAAGTGATATAATTTGTTTAGTTAATATGAAGGGAGGGATAAGAATGACTAAAGTAGTGGTAAAAAACGGAAATATTGATGGCGCTTTAAAAAGATTTAAGCAAGTAGTAGCTAAAAGTGGTATCCCTTCTGAATGTAAAAAAAGAGAACATTATTCTAAACCTGGTGTTCAAAGAAGAGAAGCTAAAAAAGCTGGTATTAAAAATAGTAGAAAAAAGCAAAGTCGTGATAGAGACTAATTTAAGCAGTTAATACTGCTTTTTTAAATAAAAAGGAGAGAATGTAATATGAAAGAAAGACTTCAAAAAGATTTAATAAGTGCGATGAAAGAACACAACAGAAAGAAAGCAGATACAATAAAATCTGTTAAGGCAGCAATACAAATGGAAGAAATAAATTCTAAAAAAGAATTAAGTGAAGAAGAAATGTTAAGCATTGTTACTAAACAAGTAAAATTAAGAAAAGATGCTGTTAAAGATTTTGAAAAAGCTGGAAGACAAGATCTAATTGATTCATACAATGAAGAAATTAATATATTAAATGAATACTTACCAAAACCATTAACTATGGAAGAAATTAATTCTATAATTGATGAAGCATTTAATGTAGTAAATCCAAAGGCTCAATCAGATATGGGTAAAATAATGAAAGAAATATCACCAAAATTAAAAAATAGAGCAGATATGGGTGAAGTAAATAAAATTATAAAAGAAAAATTATCACAAATATAAGATGTCTTAAGTCTTATATTTTTTCATATAATTTACTAGGGTGATATTGTTTATGAAGCATACTAGTAACTTAAGAAACTATATATATCAAAAAGAATTTAAAATAACTATTAAGAAAAATATGATAGATATTGAAAATTTTACTAATATAGGAAAAATAGAAAACTATGAAATAGTTATATATAATAATAAAGAAAAAATAACTATTAAAGGGAAAAATCTTTCTATTAACAAAATGTTAAGCAGTGAAGTACTAATACTTGGAAATTATAATGAAATTATTTTTGAGGGAGAAAATGAATAGTTATTTAATAATAAAAGTAGAAGGAAAAATAATAGAAAAATTTATTCTTAGATGTAAAAAAAATAATATTAACCTTTTAAAAATAGAAAGAATATCAAATAAAGAAATAATAATTAAAATAAATAGTAAAGACTATGAAAATTTAAATAAAATAAAATCAATATATACTCTTACCATAATAAATAATGAAGGGTATTTAAAATTTAAAGAAGAATTAAATAAAAATAAAGTATTTATAATAATGGCAATACTTGGTCTTTTATTTTTAATTTATTTATCAAATACAATTTTTAGTGTAAACATAATAAGTATGAATAAAGATTTAAACGAAAAAATAATTAAAGAATTAGATAGTTATGGAATAAAAAAATATCATTTAAAAAAATCGTATGATTCTATAGAAAAAATAAAAAAGAAAATTACAGATAAATATAAAGATAGTATTGAATGGATAGAAATAACTGATATTGGTACTAAATATGAGGTAAAAATTGTTGAAAGAAAAAAACAAAGTAATAATGTAAGTACTGAGTATACAAATATTGTTGCGAAAAAATCAGGTGTAATAAAAAAAATATATGCTGAAGATGGATTAAAAATGGTAGAACCTAATACTTATGTAAATAAAGGTGATGTAATAATAAGTGGTGCGATAACAAAAGATGAAGAAGTAAAAAAATATGTTCATGCTAAAGGAAAAGTTTATGCAGAAGTATGGTATGATGTATCTATAGAGTTTCCTTTAAAGTATACTGAGAAAAAATATACAAATAATAATAAAAGAAGTTTTTATATAAAAATAGGAAAAGATTATATTTCACGAAAAAAATATAAAAACTTTGAAAGAAAGAAAATTTTTAGTTTAAAAAATAGATTAGTACCATTTGAAGTTGGAATAGAAAATCAAAAAGAAATAAAAATTATAAATGATACTTATAACATAAACGAAGCAAAAACAAAGGCTAAGGACAAGGTAAAAGAAAAGATTTTACAATCACTTGATAAAGATGAGTACATACTTGATGAAAAAACTTTGAATTTTTATCAAAAAGATAGTAAAATAGTATTAGATATGTTTATAACATGTTATGAAGAAATAGGGAAAGAAGAAAAAATAGAGCCTATAACAGAAGAATAGTAAGGAGTAATAAAATGATAGAACAAACACTAAAGGATGCCGTTAGTAATAACTGGCCAATGCTTTTAATATTTACAGTAGTAATAGTAACAATCAGAATAACATATTTAGTAGTGCATAAAGATAAATTTGTACTTTATAAAGAATTATTTATGCTTGCCTTTTTAATTTATGCGATGCTTTTATTTTATGTAGTAACATTCCAAGATGTAAATTATGGAACGAATAATTTTATCCCATTTAAGGAAATACTAAGATATAAGGTCGGATCAAAAGTATTTATGAGAAATATACTTGGTAATATACTTTTATTTGTACCATTTGGTCTTTTTGTTTCATATATAATGAAAACAAGAAAGGTAACGCCAATATTATTTATATCATTAGTTACATCAGGTGTAATAGAGTACACACAATTAAAAATTGGAAGAACATTTGATATAGATGATATTATATTAAATGTTGCAGGTGGATTTATAGGATATTTAATATTTATTATATGTGACACTTTAGAAAGTCATTTACCAGCGTTTTTTTCAACTGATTTATTTAAAAATATATTAACTATAATATTATGTGTTATAATATTTTTGATTTATACAAATTATTCATTATGGGGGATTTTAAGATGACAGAAGTATTTAATGAAACAAATGAAAAACTAAAAGAAATAGATGAGCTACCAGATTTAATTAAATTTATGACTAAATATATGGGTGAAGAAGATTCTGAATTTAATGTAATTATAGTAGATAATGAAAAAATACATGAAATAAATAAAACATATAGAAATATTGATAGAGAAACAGATGTAATTAGTTTTGCTTTAAATGATGATGAAACTTGTAATTCTTTTGTAAGAGTACTTGGTGATATTTATATTTCAATAGATAAAGCAAAATCACAAGCAGAAGAATATGGTCATTCTTTAAAAAGAGAATTATCTTTCTTGACAGTACATGGTTTTTTACATTTACTTGGATATGATCATATGGAAAAAGAAGATGAAATAAAAATGTTTTCACTTCAAAATGAAATATTAAAAGAATATGGAGTAAATAGATAATATGAAAGAAAAATTACTAGAGTTATTAAATAATAGTTATAGTCCTTATTCTAAATTTAGAGTAGCGGCTATCGCATTAATGAAAGATGGTACAGAATTTAATGGAGTAAATGTAGAAAATGCTTCATATGGAGGCGCTATATGTGCTGAAAGAAGTGCAATTGTATCTGCAATAAGTGCTGGATATAAAAAACATGATTTTGAAAAAATGTATGTTATGTGTGATAATGAAAAAATTGGTATGAGCTGTATGATATGTAGACAAGTTATTCAAGAATTCTTTGAAAAAGATAAGATGATAATTGCAATGAATCCAAATGGTGATGAAATAGTTCATACAGTAGAAGAATTATGTCCATATCCATTTGATGAAGAGGATTTAAAATGAAAGTAGGATTTGTATCAATAGTAGGTAGACCAAATGCTGGTAAAAGTACATTAATTAACAGCATTATTGGTAGTAAAGTTGCAATTGTATCAGATAAAGCACATACAACAAGAAATAATATTCAAGGAATATATAATGATGATGATTCACAAATAATATTTATAGATACTCCAGGTATTCATAAACCAATGCATAAATTAGGTAAATATATGAACTCTCAATCTTATTATTCGATTGAAGATACTAATGTTATATTATTTATGGTGGATGCTACAGAGAAAATAGGTAAAGGTGATAAATTTATACTTGAAAAATTAAAAGAAGTAGATTCTAATGTATTTTTAATATTAAATAAAGTAGATAGAATAAAAAAAGAAAATTTATTTCCAATGATTGAAGAATATAATAAGTTATTTGATTTTAAAGAAATTATTCCAATATCAGCTTTAAAGAAAGATAATATTGATGATTTAATAAAAACAATTAAAAAGTATTTAGATGAAGGTGAAAGATACTATAGTGAAGATTATTATACAGATAAAAGTATTAACTTTATGGTATCAGAAATAGTTAGAGAAAAAGTACTTAATTTAACTCATGAAGAAGTACCACATGCAGTAACATGTGTACTTGAAAAATATAAAGAAGAAAAAAATAGTATTCATATTAATGTACTTATAATAGTTGAAAGAGAAGGAATAAAAAGAATACTTGTAGGTCATTCTGGCTCTATGATAAAAGAAATAGGAATAGAAGCAAGAAAAGATATAGAAGAATTAGTAGGTAAAAAAGTATATCTTGAATTATTTGTTAAGACAGTTAATAACTGGAGAGAAAAAGATAAATATTTAGCAGAATTTGGGTTTAATAATGAATAAAAATTTTTAAAGGCATCATTATATAAATAGGTGATAATATGAATAAGAATGATGTTTGGTCTTTATTTAAAATGACAGGAAAAATAGAATATTTCTTAAAATTTAAAGAAATGCAAGAAAAGGAAGTAGAGTATCTTGGAGATAACGAAAGTAAAAGGAATAGTAATTAGTGAAAATGCATATAGCGAAACAAGTAAACTTTTAAATATATTTACAGAAGAATATGGAATAATTAGTGTAATCGCAAAAGGTGCTAAATCAATTAAAAGTCCCATTAGAAGTGTAACAACAAAATTAACCTATGCAATTTTCCAAATATATTACAAAAAAGGAAAATTATCTACTTTAGTATGCGCAGATGTAATAAATCCTTTTACTGAAATAAAAAAAGATTTATTAAAAATAAGTTATGCTTCATTTTTACTAGAACTTACTTCTCAGGTTTTAAAACAAACTAATGAAAAAGATATATTTGAGTTATTAGAAGAAACTCTACTGAAAATAGAAGATGGGTATGATCCAATAATAATAACAAATATACTAGAACTTAAATATTTAGATTATTTAGGTATAAAACCTGTACTTGACTCATGCGCAGTATGCGGAAGACCTAGTGCTATTACAGTTTCTACTAGTAAGGGTGGATTTGTATGTGCAAACTGTCATACAAATGAAAAAATAGTAGATAAGAAAACAATAAATGTTTTAAGAAAACTTTATCATGTAGATATATCTAAAATAAGTAAAATAAAATTATCAAATAATACAAGAAAAGAGATAGATGATTTTATAAATGAATACTATGATAGATATAGTGGGCTTTATTTAAAAAGTAAAAATTTCTTAAAATCGATAAAAAATGTATACATATAAAAATAAAATATGTTATAATGAGTTTGATAAAGAAAGCGATGACTAAGTGTGGAAACTTAAACAGCTATATAACCTAAAGATGATTCTTATTAAAGAATAAGTAAGGTGGAACCGCTCATAATTTTTGAGTCCTTACAAATTATAAAGAATCATCTTTTAATTTACGGGGGTGTTATATGAAATATATTGGTAAGAAACATCTTAATTCTAATATGTATAAGAAAATTAGAATGAAAGAAAAAGATGGGAAAGTAGTAATTAGTGCAATACCAGATGAAAAGTATAAGAATATGGAACTATTAAAAACTTCAACACCAGATATAACGGATACAATTGATGGTTTAAATGATGAAGAAAAAATAGAAGAAATTACTAAGTACTTTTTGAGAAATAATACAATACGTTCAATAAAACAAAATGGAGGAGAAATAATTGTTTCAAGCACTTCAGACAGACATTTAGTTATTAATTTATCAAAGAAATATTTAAATATATTAAATTTAATATTAGACAAATACCAAAATGATCGATTAAAATTTTTAGATAAAGTATCAGATAAAAATTTGATTCAAATTGCTACAGGCTATGTAGATCATTCGTTCAGAAATTTTAATAGTGAATCATCTTATGGGATACATTATATAACTAAACCTTACGATTTAGAAAATGTGGCGGAAGCAGTACATTTAAATCTAATGGAAATACATCATAAAAAAATATCAAAATTTGATTTAGATTTTTTAGATGAATATTTAAAAGAATTTATTAATAATAATCCTAATACTATAAAGTTGATTTGGAATTATTACGAATTAAAATATGGTTTTAGTGATGGTGATAGGGTAATAGAACTTCCAGAATATTTATGTAGAAAATATGAAGATATGGCAAAAGAACATAATGAATTTATAAGAAAAGAAGAAAATAAACAACTTTGTTTAGAATTAAAATAACTGATATTAATCCTTTTGCAATATAAAGGAAAATATAAATAATAATATAATAATAGAGATGGAGATGAAATAATATGGAAAATCTAACTATGGATAAAATAGTAAATGTATGTAAACAATATGGATTTATATTTCAAGGTAGTGAAATATATGGAGGACTTGCTAATACTTGGGATTATGGACCACTTGGTAGTAGATTAAAAAATTCAGTAAAGGATGCTTGGAGAAAAAGGTTTATTCAAGAAAATGATAACTCATATGAACTTGATGCTGCTATCTTAATGCATCCAAGAGTTTGGGTAGCAAGCGGGCATGTTGGTGGATTTTCAGATCCATTAGTTGACTGTAAAGAATGTAAAACAAGACATAGAGCAGATCATTTAATAGAAGGATTTACAGATGACGTAAAACCAGATACTATGACTGACGAAGAAATGATAAAATATATTAGGGATAACAATATAAAATGTCCTAATTGTGGTAAATCAAATTTTACTGATATTAGAGAATTTAACTTAATGTTTGAAACTAATAGAGGTGTCATAAAAGATGATACAAGTAAGGTATATTTAAGACCTGAAAATGCCCAAGGTGAATATGTTAACTTTTTAAATGTTCAAAGAACTACAAGAAGTAAGTTGCCATTTGGTATAGGTCAAATAGGTAAAGCATTTAGAAATGAAATTACACCAGGTAATTTTACATTCAGAACAATTGAATTTGAACAAATGGAACATCAATTATTTTGTAAACCAGGTGAAGATATGCCAATATATGAACATTATAAAGAATATGCAAAAAAATTCTTTATGGATTTAGGATTACCTGAAGAAAAATTAAGATTTCACGATCATGATAAATTAGTTTTTTATGCCTCAGCAGCCTGTGATATAGAATATAAGTTCCCATTTGGTTTTGGTGAAATAAATGGTACACATGATAGAACAAATTATGATTTGAGTCAACATCAAGAGTATTCGGGAAAATCAATGGAATATTTGGATCCTGAAACAAATGAAAAATATATTCCATATGTTGTTGAATCTACTGTTGGACTTGATAGAACAGTTCTTGCGGTATTATGTGAAGCATATGATGAAGAAACTTTAGATGATGGTAGTACAAGAGAAGTAATGAGATTGATGCCTTATTTAGCACCATATAAAGTTGCAGTTTTACCACTTGTTAAAAAATTCCATAAAGAAAAAGCAGAAGAAATATATAGAATGCTTAGTAAACATTTTATGTGTACTTATGATGAAACTGGTAACATTGGTAAAAGATATAGAAGAGAAGATGCTATTGGTACACCATTTTGTATAACTATTGATGATGAAACAATTAATAATGGAGTTGTTACAGTAAGAGATAGAGATACAATGGCACAAATTACTTTAAATGTAGATGAAATAGTAGATTATATAAATGATGAAATAGAATTTTAAAAAGGTATTTTAACAAATATCTTTTTTTTATTTATTTGTACCAAATTTTAATTTTTGCATAAAAAAACATTCAAAAATTATATTTTTATTTAAACAAAAATTGAATTTTTGAATTAAAAATGCTTTGAAAATGGATTTTTTGTGCTTTGATTATAAATTTTTCATATGTTAAACTACCACTTTAGAAAGGAGAAAATGTATGAAAAGAGAGTTTTATACATGTAAAAATGACAGAGCATTTAAAGAAGTATTTTTAAATCCAAATAATAGTGATTTATTAAAAGCACTACTTGAATTTATTCTTAAAATAAAAATAGATAAATTAGAAATTAAGAAAAC
>FR893540.1 GCA_000433675.1 Clostridium sp. CAG:433 | reverse complement strand
TATTATGCTTTGTTATATGATGAAGAAGAAAAGAAGGCTTATGAAAATAAGTGTATATTAGAGGATGCTATAGAAGATGCCAAAGAAAATGGTTATAGCTCTGGGTATAATTCTGGGTATGATTCTGGTAAATCTGATAGTATATCAAATATTGCTAAAAATATGCTTAAGAAAAATATGTCTATAGAAGATATATCAGATGTAACTGGTTTAACATTAGAAGAAATTAATAATTTAAGAGAAAATATCTAAAAAATAAGATATTTTTTTTTAAAATATGGTACTATTTATATGGAGTTGAAAAAAATGGATGGATTTATAATAATAAATAAAAAAGAAAATATGACTAGTAGAGATGTTGTTAATATAGTATGCAAAAAATTACATACAAAAAAAGTAGGTCATACTGGTACACTTGATCCAATGGCTAAAGGAGTTTTAGTAATTGCGGTTAATAAAGCACTAAAACTTGTTGATGATATAACTAGTTTAAATAAAGAATATATCGCAGAGGTAACACTTGGAATAAAAACTGATACATTAGATATTACAGGTAATGTTTTAGAAAAAGAAGATATTACAAACATTAATAAAGAATTTATAGAAGAGGTTTTAAATTCATTTATTGGTGAATATAATATGGAAGTACCAATATATAGTGCAGTTAAAGTAAATGGAAAAAAATTATATGAATATGCAAGAGAAGGAAAAAGTGTTGAGCTTCCTATAAAAAAAGTAATCATAAATAATATAGAATTATTAAGCATTAATCAAAATAAATTTACATTTAAATGTAATGTATCAAAAGGAACATATATTAGAAGTTTAATAAATGATATATGTAAAAAGTTAGGTGTTATAGGATGTATGTCAGACCTTATTCGTACAAAACAAGGAAAATTTTATATAGAAGATGCGATTGATTTAGATGATATAAATGAAAACACTAAACTTATAAATATGGTAGATGTTATTGACTTTCCTATATTAGAAGTAAATGAATATTTATATAATAGAATTAAAAATGGTTCAAAATTAGAAAATAGATATAACTATGAAAAATTAGCATTTACTTATAATAAAGAACTAATAGGAATTTATATTATAGATTCAAAAGATAGTTCTAAGATAAAACCTAAAAATATTTTTAATTAAAAATATGTAAAGTTAATAAAAATTACTATATTTTATTTATCATTTATGATTTAATATATTTAGAAGGAGGAAAATGAATATGTATTGTGAAAAATGCGGAAGCAAAAATGAAATGACTTCAGAATTTTGTACTAATTGTGGTAACAAATTAAATAAAGAATTATCTAATACTAATGTAAATAATACTACGGTAATTAATACTGAAGAAGAAAAAAATACTTTTGGATGGGGTGTTTTAGGGTTCTTTATTCCAATTGTAGGTTTAATATTATTTATATGTTGGAAAAAGGATAGACCAAAAGCATCTAAGTCAGCAGGAATAGGGGCACTTGTTTCAGTTATAGCGTATGTATTATTAATTATATTAATTATTGTAATTGCATTTATAGTAGGTCTTAGTTCAGCAAAAGACTCTACTGATTATACCGGAACAGATATCGATAATTATAAAGATAATTATGATTATGATTATGATTCTGATGATGACAATGATGATTATGATACAGATATTAAAGAAGAAAATAAAACTGTTAACGCAGGTGAAGTATTTGAATTTTCAAATATGCAAATATCTATAGGAACAGATTATACATTTACAACTTTAAATAGTAGTGATTCAACAAAAAATGGTATGACACTTGTTAAACTTCCTATAACTGTAAAAAATCTAAGTAATGATGAAAATCATTTAAATATGTTTTATTCAAATATTTATGATCCAAGTGATAAGAAATTAACAAAACAAAGCACATATTTTGATGATACAATTGATTATGCAGATGACTTAAAATCTGGTGAGTCATATACAAAATATTATTATTTTGAATATACTACAGATGGAACATACAAAGTTAAATTTAATAACTATACTAGTAAGATAGATGTAAATGTAGCAATCAAAAAATAATATATTATTTACATTTATATATATGTTTTGATATAATTAAGATAAGGAGATGATAAAATGGTTTGGATAATAGTTATTGCCATTGTAGTACTTATCGTATTATGGATATTTGCTACACAAAATAAACTAGTTAGAAAAAGAATGAAAGCAGAAAATGCCTTTGCAGATATTGATGTACATTTAGTAAAAAGATATGATCTTATACCAAATATAGTTAATACTGTAAAAGGATATGCTAAACATGAAAAAGAAACTTTAGAAGGAGTTATTAATGCTAGAAATAAAGCAGTAAGTGCTGGAAGTGTTGATGATAAAATTAATGCTGATAATGAAGTTACTGAGGCGATAAGTAGATTATTTGCTTTAACTGAAAGTTACCCAGAATTAAAAGCAAATACAAACTTCTTAAGTTTACAAGAAGATTTAAAAAGTGTTGAAAATGAACTTGCAGGAGCAAGAAAATATTACAACGCTGCTGCTAGAGATTATAATTATGCTATCGCAGTAATTCCTGATTGCATAGTAGCTAAATTATTTCATCATAATAAAATGAATATGTTTAGCGCAAGTGAAGAACAAAGACAAAATGTAAAAGTTGAATTTTAATTTATGGGAGGAAGATATGAAAAAGAATTACATTAAATTACTTTTTGTATCTTTTTTTCTATTTTTAGTTTTTCCGTTAAGTGCAAGCGCATCTAATGGATATACAATAGAAAATTATGAAGTTGATATAAAAGTAAATGAAAATAATGTATTAAATATAAAAGAGGTAATCGATGTAAATTTCGAATACGAAAAACATGGAATAATTAGGGTGATTCCATATAAAAATACTTATTATAGAACTGGTAAAACAGTCGAAACAAGAGCGTTAATAAAAAATTTAAATGTTAATGCAAACTATACTACTTCAAAAGAAAATGGGGAATTAAAAGTAAAAATAGGAGATGCAAATACTACATTAACAGGTAATAAACAATATGTGATTACTTATGACTATGATGTTGGTGATGATAATGTAGATGATTATGATGATTTTTACTTTAACATAATAGGAACAAATTGGGATACCGAAATAAAAAATGTAAGATTTAAAATAGAAATGCCAAAAGAGTTTGATACAACTAAAGTTAATTTTACAGTTGGTAAATATGGTTCTACATATTATGAAGATGTTAAATATACTATAAATGGAACTACAATAAATGGTTATGTTATGCCATATAGCAATAATACTTATGCATTATCATCATATGAAGGATTAACTGCTAGAATTGAACTTCCAGAAGGATACTTTAAAGGTGAAAGAGTAGTTTTTGATCCAACGTTATTAATACTAGTAATATCAATTACAGTGTCAGTATTCTTAATAGTATTAAGTATAATTTTATATACAAAATTAAGTTTAAGAAAAAAAGATTTATTAGTACCAGAATATTCCGTACCTGATAACTTAACTCCATCAGAAATAGGATATTTATATAAAGGAAGTACTGATAATAAACATATTGTATCTTTGATAACTTATTTTGCTAATAAAGGTTATTTACAAATAATTGAGAATGGAAAAAGAAACTTCTCATTTCAAAAGCTAAAAGATATTGATGATTCAGAACCAGAATATGCTAAAACAACATTTAAAGGTTTATTTAAAGATGCAAATAGTGAAGGGTTAGTTAAGAAAAACGATTTAGTTGATACATTTTACACAACACTATCAAGTGCTTTAGTTAAACTTAGTCGTACACATAAAATTTATAGTACATCACATTATGTTTTATACTTTGTATATTTTGGATTAATATTTATTCCTTGGTTGTTATCATCATTCTTAAATCAATTTGTAACATATAGATTAACAACTGATTATGCTATTCTTAACATAATATCAAAAGTATTAATAGTTGCATCCGTAATCATTGGTATTATATTTGTTATTACAAATAAAAAAAGAACAGAAGAAGCAACAAAATATTATAATAGAATAAATGGATTTAAAGATTATCTTATGTGTGTTGAAAAAGATAAACTTGAAATGCTTGTTAATGATAATCCAAATTATTTCTTTGATATACTTCCATATGCATATGTACTTGGTGTATCTGACATATGGAGTAAAAAGTTTGAGTCAATTGCTATTGCGCCACCAACTTGGTACGTAGGAACTATGTATTCACCAGCAACTGGTGCATTTGATGTAAATAAATTTAATACATCACTTACAAATACATTATGGTCAGTAAATTCAACAATGAGTTCAAGACCATATGAATCAAGTGGAACATCTGGTGGTGGAAGCTTTTCAGGTGGAGGTGGATTCTCCGGAGGCGGAGGAGGAGGCGGCGGCGGAAGCAGCTGGTAACCTCTATTAAAAAAATAAATAATTTTAAATATTAGGCATATATTAAAATAGGTAGGGGTGGTTATATGTCTAATAAAGAAGAATTTAAATTATTTGTTAAATCTCATCCAGAGCTTATAAGATATGTTAAAGATGGAGAAATGACTTGGCAAAAATTTTATGAAACATATTCATTATATGGAAAAGAAAATGATGTATGGAATAAGTATTTTAGTAGTAATGAAGAGATAAAAGAAAATACAAATGAAAAAAAAGATAGTGTGTCACTTACAGATGTTATCGATATGGTAAAAAAGGTAGATTTAAATAGTGTTCAAAAAAATATTACAAATATAAGTAAAGCACTTGGAATTGTTCAATCTTTAATAACAAAAGATGAAGTTAATACAACTGAAAGTTATACACCAAGACCACTTTACAAGAAGTTTGAGGACTAATGAAATTAGATGTACAATTTAAAATAAAAAATAATTATCTTCTTCAAAAGTATATTAGAGAAAATTCTTATTGGTACAAATATTTAAATAGAAATCCAGGTCTTTTAAGTGAAATGGAAAGAGAAATGAAAGAAAAGTATAAATTAACGGCTTCTGATAAAATAAATGATATTTCAGAAAAATTAGATTTATTAAGAACATTTATGAATGTATTAAAGTAGAGGAAAAGTATGATAGAAGAAACAAATAGAATAATAGAAAAATTAGATAAAATAGAAGATATAGTAAGAATGAAAGAGTTAAAGGATAAATTAAACTCTAATAAGGAATATTTAAATCTTATGAGTGAATTTGAAAAAAATAAGAAACTATATATAGAAAATAATACATTAGATGATGAAATAATGTCTTTAAGAAAAAAGTTATTTAATATCGATGAATTAAAGGAATATTTAAAAATTCAAAACAATTTGAGACTTTTATCTATAAATATAAATAATATAATATTAAGTGTGCTAGATTAATTCTTGTTAATCTAGCTTTTTTTGAGTATAATATATATAAGAAGTAAGTGGTGATATATATGAAAGTTATAAGTGGTTTTTTAAGGGGAAGAGAAATAAAAGGTTATACAATAGATGGAACAAGACCTACAATGGATAGGGTAAAAGAATCTATGTTTGCGATTATACAAGATTATATAAAAGATAGTGTGTGTCTTGATTTATTTGCGGGAACTGGAAATCTTGGAATAGAAGCAATAAGTAATGGTGCAAAAAAAGTTTATTTTAATGATAAAAATCCAGTTGCAGTAAAAATTATAAAAAGCAATTTAGAAAAGTTTGGTGTAATGGATAAGGCAGATGTAATAAAAAAAGATTATGAAGATGCTATTGAATATTATAGAGTAAATAGAATAAAGTTTAATATTATATTTCTAGATCCACCATATGATAACCATGTTATTACGCAAATATTAAAATTAATATATAGAAAAAAATTATTAAGAAAAGGTGGAATAGTAATTTGTGAATATCAAAATGAAGATATATCTACAGAGTATTTTACTGTAGAAAGACAAAGAGTGTATGGTTATAGAAAAGTTAGTATATATACAGAAAAAAAGTAAATAATAATTGTGTAAACTATTTATAAAACTATTGACTATAAAATAATAAAATGATAATATTAAATTGTAATATAGGAAGGGAGAAGTAAGACACTATGAAAAATAATAAAAAAGGTTTTACATTAATTGAACTATTAGCAGTAATCGTTATACTTGCTATAATTATGGTAATTGCAGTACCACAAATATTAAATGTTATTCAAAGCTCAAGAGATTCAGCTTGGAAGAGCAATGTTAAATTAATTGAAGAAGGAATTGAACTAGGAGAAGCTACAACAACTACAGGTTTAACTTCATCTAATTTTAGTATTTCAACAGTTTGTACTGCCGCAAGTGATACATCAATAGTTGATTCATTAAAATCAGTTGCTGATATATCAAGTGATGATACTGAAGTTACATGTGCAGGTGCAGGTTCTGTTAAAGTAACTGGTAAAGGTCAATTTGCTAACCAACCAGCAGCAACTATAACTTGTACAAATGGTAATTGTTCTACAACATATGCTGGATAAAAATACTTTGAAAAAAGTATTTTTTTTATGTTATAATTATTATGGTGATAAAAATGAAATTAATAATAGGATCACATGTATCCTTTAACAAAGATGAACAATTAGTTAAAAGCGTAAAAGAAGCAATCAGTTATAATGCAAATACATTTATGTTTTATACAGGTGCTCCACAAAATACAAATAGAAGTGAACTAAATTTAGAAAAAATTAAAGAAGCAGATAAATTAATGGAAGAAAATAATATAGATAAGTCTAAAGTAATAGTACATGCTCCATATATAATAAATCTTGCTAATGATACTAAGTCTTATGATTTTTCAATAAATTTCTTAAAACAAGAAATAGATAGATGTGCTACTTTAGGTATAAAAAATATAGTACTTCATCCAGGTAGTCATGTTGGACTTGGAGAAGAAAAAGGACTTGATAATATTGTATTTGCTTTAAAAAATATACTAAGTGAAGATAAAGGTGTAACAATATTAATTGAGACAATGGCTGGAAAAGGTAGTGAGCTTGGCAAAACAACTGATGAAATTAAATATATTATAGATAATGTTAATAGTAAAAATTTAGGTGTATGTTTAGATACATGTCACTTAAATGATTCAGGTATTGATATAAGTAAATTTAATGAATATATAGAAGATTTTGATAAGAAAATAGGTATTTCAAAAATAGGATGTATACACGTAAATGATAGTTTAAATACTATTAGTTCACATAAGGATAGACATGCAAATATAGGATTTGGAACAATTGGTTTTGATAATTTAATAAATGTTATATATGATGAAAGATTTGAAAATATTCCTAAAATACTAGAAACACCTTATGTAACAAAAAGTGATGACTCAAAAGAAAAAGTATATCCACCTTATAAATATGAAATAGAAATGATAAAAAACAAAACTTTTGATAAAGATATGATAGAAAAAATCAGAAATAATAAATAATAATTTTATGTAAAGAATAGTGTAAACTATTCTTTTTTTTGTAGTTTTTTGTTGTATGTGTAGACAAATATTTATCTAAATAGTATAATAATGGTAACCAGTGGGACAAAGTGGTTAGATGTGGGGGATGCCTATGTTTATGGGTGAGTATCATCATAATATTGATGAAAAAGGAAGATTAATAATTCCATCTAAGTTTAGATATGAACTGGGCGAAAAGTTCGTAATAACTAGAGGAATAGAAGAATGTTTATTCGTTTATTCTATGGAAGAATGGAATAAAATAATAGATAAACTAAAAGAACTTCCTTTCACAAGTAAAGATGCCCGTACATTTATGAGAATGTTCTTATCTGGTGCGACAGAATGTGAACTTGATAAAAATGGTAGAGTCAACATAGTAAATACACTTTCTAGTTATGCAGGAATAACAAAAGAATGCGTAATATTAGGTGTTAACGATAGACTTGAAATATGGTCAGAAGACAAATTTAATAACTTCTTTAATAATAATATTGAAAATTTTAGTGATATAGCGGAGAATTTGTTCAGTGCATGTTAGTGTATTATTAAATGAATCAATAGAAAATTTAAATATTAAAGAAGATGGAATATATGTTGATTGTACTTTAGGTTTTGCAGGTCACAGTAAAGAGATATTAAAAAGAATAAAAAAGGGAAAACTATTCGCCTTTGATCAAGATGGGGAAGCTATCAATTATAGTAAAAAGATTCTTGATCAAATAAGTGGTAATTACGAGATTATAAAAAGTAATTTCGCATTTATAAAATCTGAATTAAATAAAAGAGGTATAGAAAAAGTAGATGGCATTTTATTTGATTTAGGAGTATCAAGTGTACAACTAGATGAAGCTGAAAGAGGATTTAGTTTTCATAAAGATGCTAAACTTGATATGAGAATGGATACAGATCAAAGTTTTAGTGCATATGATGTAGTTAATGATTATTCAAAAGAAGAATTAGAAATAATATTCTTTAAATATGGTGAAGAAAAATATTCTAGATCAATCGCAAACGCAATAGTAAGAGAAAGAGAAAATAAGAAAATAGAAACTACATTAGAGCTTACTGAAATAATAAGAGAAAGTGTTCCAGAAAAATATAGAAGAACACATCATCCAGCAAGAAAAGTATTTCAAGCAATAAGAATTGAAGTAAATAAGGAATTAGATGTATTTACAAAAGCATTAAATGATGCGATTGATATGCTTAATCCTGGTGGAAGAATATGTGTTATTACATTCCATTCTCTTGAAGATAGGATATGTAAAAATATATTTAAAGAAAAAAGTGAAATGGATAGTATATTTAAGGGATTACCTGATAAAGATATTCCTTTAGAATATAGACCTGAATTAAAATTAATTGCAAAAATAAAACCAAGTAAAAAAGAGCTTGAAGATAATAATAGATCAAGAAGTTCAATACTTAGAGTAGCAGAAAAAATGTAAAAGGGATGATAATATGAAAAAGAATAAAAAGAAAAATATAATGAAAATGCAAAGAGCACAAAGAAAGTATATTGCCTTTGGAACATGCTTATTATTATGCTTATGGGTTGTTAGTTTCTTTGCTAAAATATCGTTATCATCAATAAATGTAGAAGTTGAAAAGCTAGGTAAAGAAGTTACTAAACAAGAAAAAACAAACCAAAGTCTTTCAATGAAAATAAATGAACTTGCATCTCTAGAAAATATACAAGCAGTTGCAAATAATGAAGGTTTAGCGTATAATAATGGTAATATTGTAATAATAAACAATCAGTAAAGGACGTGTAAAAATGAGAAGAAGGAAAAGAGTGAATAAAGTACAAATTGTTATATTCATCTCCTTCTTCTTTTTATTTTTTGTAATAATAGCAAGATTAATATATCTTAATCTAGCAACTACAATAGATGGAATTAACTTATCTGAATTTGCTAAGAATAGAAATACAAAAAAAGAAACATTATATGCAACAAGAGGTTCAATATATGATTCAAATGGTGAAGTACTTGCTCAAACAGTAGATTCATATAATATAATCGCATATCTTGATAAAAGTAGAAGTAAAAATTCTAGAACCCCAATGCATGTAGTAGACAAAAAAATGACCGCAGAAAAATTATCACCAATAATTAATATGAGTGTTGATAGAATATATGAACTTTTAAATCAAAAAGGACTTTATCAAGTAGAATTAGGTCCAGGTGGTAAAGGACTTACTGAATTACAAAAAGAACAAATAGAAAAATTAAAATTACCAGGTATTGACTTTGTTAGTACAAGTAAAAGATATTATCCTAATCTTGATTTCGCATCCTATACATTAGGTTATGTTACAACTAATGAAAATGGTGAAATGACAGGAGAAATGGGAATAGAACAATATTACAATGATAAATTAACAGGTACTAATGGATCACTTGAATATCAAACTGATGCCAATGGATATAAATTAATAGATAGTAGTGGTAGTCCTGAAATTAGAATAGATAAAATAGATGGAATGAATATATATCTTACAATAGATAGTAATGTTCAAATGATAGTAGAAAGAGCGCTTAACAACTATTTTGAATCATCAAAAGCATCATCAGGTGGTTTAATAGTAGCGGATGCTAAAACAGGTAAAATACTTGCATCTGCTAGTAGGCCAAGTTTTGATCCTAATATAAAAGATATACAAAATTATATGGATCCACTTGTTTCCACTGCATTTGAA
The DNA here is from genome assembly GCA_000433675.1 of Clostridium sp. CAG:433. Lineage (GTDB taxonomy): Bacteria > Bacillota_I > Bacilli_A > RF39 > UBA660 > CAG-433. The sequence continues at coordinate 17,772 of FR893540.1, read as the reverse complement.
CCAGGTTCAACAATGAAAACTTATACCTATATGTGTGCTTTAGAAAAAGGTACATATAAGGGCGACGATACATATATGTCAGGTACTATGAAAATAGGTGAATATACAATTAAAGACTGGAATAACTATGGATGGGGCGAAATAACTTATGATTATGGTTATTTACAATCATCTAATATAGGTATTGCAAATTTAGTACAAAAATATATAACAAGAGATGACCTTTTAGCGTACTTTAAAAAACTAGGATTTGGTGCTAAAACTGGTATTGAACTTCCTAATGAAGTTACAGGTAAAATATCATTTAAATACGATATAGAGGTCGCAACTGCAGGATTTGGTCAAGGTATAACAACAACTCCAGTTCAACATATAAAAGCACTTACTTCTATATCTAACAATGGATATTTATTAAGTCCAACAATAGTAGAAAAAATAGTTGATTCAAATACTGGTAAAACTGTTTATAAAAATAAGACTAAAAAAGGAACAAAAGTCGCAAGTATAGAAACAGTAAATAAGATGAAAGACTTAATGTATAATGTCGTTAATGGTGAAGGAACAGGTACTAGTTACCATTTAGATGGATATGATATCATTGGTAAAACAGGTACTGCTGAATATGTTAATGCAGGATCTAGTTCATATACAAAAGGTAGTTATATTAAGTCATTTGAAGGAATGTATCCTAAAGATAATCCTAAATTAATATTCTATGTATATCTTGATAAAGCAAGTGTTAATACAATGCCAGGAATGATTAAATCGGTAGTTCAAGATGTTGAGACATATTATAATATAACAAAAGTAAATTCAAATACTAAAACTATTTATAAAATGCCAAACTTCTTAAATAATAATATTAATTCTGTTAAAGATGCACTTAATGTTGCCGGAATTAAATATGAAGTTTTAGGCGATGGAACAAAAGTTATTAATCAATATCCATTATCTGGAACTATAGTAAATGGTAGAGTATTTATTATGACTAATTCAAATAATATAAGTGTTCCAAACATTAAAGGATATTCTAGAAAAGATGCAATTAATTTGGCAAAAGTTCTAGGTGTAGAATATAGTTTAGAAGGTAATGGTTATGTAAATGACTATGCTGTAGAATTAGATTCAAACGGAAAAGTTACAAAAATAAATATGAAATTAACTGATAAATACGTAGAAAACTAAAGAAAAATCTTTAGTTTTTAATTTTTAGTGATATAATGTTAAAGAGGGTGGTTATTTTGAAAACAAATATAAATAAATTAAAATATTATGAATTACTTGATTTTTGTATAAAAAATGAAGATATTGAAAAAGAAGAAAAAAATGAAATTATAGAAAAGTTATTAAGTTATAAAAATTATTTAGATTATCCAAAATATTTTGCAGAAATAAATTGGTTATATACTGAGGATAGACAGAGATTTGTTCAATCAGTAATTGATTCAAACGATTCACAAACTGTATATGCATTTTCTGCTTTATTAAAATATGATTTAGATATATCTAAAAGTGTATTTGAATTATCTATGTTATATAATAGTTTATATAGTTTCAATAATGATGAATATACAAAAAGTTTTATAGATATGTTCTTTGATTTTTTTGATATAAATAGTATTGTTTCAAGAGTATGTGATGATAAAAAATATTCGTTATTAATGGATTTATGGACTAAATATAAAAGTTATTTAACTGATTCTACTAAGAAAATTGTAAAAACTATTTCAGAAAGTTCAAGTTCATATTATATGTATAAATTATTATGTGAAGATATTGAAAGTGATGATAAATCATTATTAATTAAATCAATATGTAATCTGAATGACATAAGTTATATATGTGATACTATTAAATTTATGGGTAGTAATTTATCTGGTGATGATATTGATAATATAGTATCATCATATACTAGAACATTAAATTTCTTAATAGTTAAATCTCTTATTCAAAATAATGTAAGTTTATCAGAAAAAAATATCGATTTAATAATAGATGGTATTTTTAATGAATTAAATAAAGAAAATATTGTATTCTTTGCAGGTAAGATGCATGATAATTTAACAAAAAAACAAGTAGAAAAAATTATTGATTTAGCAGTAAAAACTAATGATTCAGAATTAATATATAATGTATCAAAGATTTTAAAAGATAGATTAGATAAAGAAAATGTTTCAAAGGTTTCAAGAGAAATGTCAAAACAAGAAAATATTTATTATGTATATGAATTTTTATATGAATTTAAAGATAAATTAAGTAAGGAAGATAAAAATAAATTAGTATCAAAAATAGTAAATAGTAGAGAAATGAAACTTATTATTTTAGTAGCGGTATTTATCGATGTAAAACTTATAGAAAAATTATTTAAAAGTAAAAAAGATTTATTTATATTTGCTGTAGGACTTAATGTATTTACAATAGAAGAGTTAAAAAAATTAAAAGAAAAATTAGATATAACAGAAGAAAAACCAAATATGAAAAATATACCAAAAAAGTATAAATTAAAGAAAAAAGATAAATAATAATTTTATGTAAGTTCTATTTACATAAATGGCATTTTTGGTGTATAATACTAGTGCGAAAGGAAGAGTTGTAAAGAATGAAAAAGACAAAAATAATATGTAGTATTGGTCCTTCTACACAAAAATGGGAAAACTTTAAAGGACTTGTAGATGCTGGAATGAATGTAGCAAGAATTAATTTCTCACATGCTACTTTAGAAGAAAGAAAAATAGATGAAGAATTAGTAGAAAGAGCAAATAAAGAACTTGGTACTAATATTGCTATCTTATTTGATACAAAAGGACCAGATCTTAGAACTTGTACATTTGATGGAGATTATATCGATTTAGTTGAAGGTGAAACTATTGATATAGTTGAAGAAGATGTTCTTGGAACACAAGAAAGAATTTCATTTAATTATAAAGGAATTTTAAAAGATTTAAAACCAGGTATGAGTATTCTAGTTGATGATGGATTCTATAAATTAGTTGTAGAAGAAGCATCAAAAGACAAAGTAACATGCCGTATAATGAATGGTGGAAAAATTAAAAGTAGACGTGGAGTATGTATTCCAGGTATAAAATTAGATGTACCATTTGTTAGTGATGAAGATAGAGAAGATATCAAATATGCATGTGAACATAATGGAGATTATTTAGCACTTTCATTTGTTAACTGTGCTAAAGATATAGAAGATGTTAGAGCATTATGTAAAGAATATGGTAGAGAAGATATGTTAATAATTTCTAAAGTTGAAACTCAATATGCAATGGATAACTTAGATGAAATTATTGATGCTACTGACCTTGTTATGATTGCAAGAGGAGATCTTGGAATTGAAACTGGTGTAGAAAATTTACCATTATATCAACAAATGATGATTAGTAAATGTAGAGCTAAAGGTAAGAGAGTTATTATGGCAACTCAAATGATGAGTAGTATGAAACATAGTATTAGACCAACTAATGCTGAAGTAACAGACGTTGCAAATGCTATACTTTCTGGTTGTGATGCTATCATGACTAGTGATGAAACTACTATGGGTGAATATCCAGTAGAAACAATTCAAAACATGAAACGTATTTGTGAAAATGTTGAAAGTTATTATAGATATGATAATAAGTATGCATATGTTGCAGAAAATAAAACTGAAATTATTGCAAGCAGTGTTGTTAATGCAGCTAATGAATTAGGATCAAAAGTTATAGTAGCTGCTACTATGTCAGGTCATAGTGCAAGAGCAATTAGTAACTTAAGACCAAATGCACCAATACTAGCAACTGTACCAACTAGAAAAGTTGCAAGAACACTTGCTTTAAGCTATGGTGTATATCCAGTTGTTGTTAATGAATATGATTCAACTGATGAAGTAATTAATGATGGTGTTGCTCAAGCTAAGAAATTTGTTGAATTAAATAGTGGAGACAAAATTGTTATTGCTGGTGGTTTCCCTAATACAGGTAAAAAGACTACAAACTTTATGAAAATTGAAGAAATCTAATTTATAAATTGATTACCTAAAAAAGGTAATCTTTTTTTTATTTTTTTGTTATAATAATTGTAATGCAACCGAAACTTTACAAAAATACCAAGTAAAGTTGCTAGAATGCAACTATAAAATGATATAGAATTAAAAATGAAAAGGAGGAAAAAATATGAAATTTGGTGATAAGTTAATTGCCTTAAGAAAAAAGAAAGGATTATCTCAAGAAGAACTTGCAGAGAAATTAGGTGTATCAAGACAAAGTGTATCAAAATGGGAGAGTAACAATACATATCCTGAAACAGATAAGATAGTACAAATATGTAATATATTTGAATGTACTATGGATGATCTTATTAATGACAATATAACTGATGTAGAAAGTATAGAAAGAAAAAATAAAAATAATATAAATGTAATGGTTGATTCATTTTTAGATTTTATTACTAAAACAATTAATATGTTTTCTAGAATGAAATTTACAAGTGGATTTAAGTGTGTAATTGAAATGATTATAATCGCACTTATTATGTTAACATTAGGATATTTATTTGTTGGTTTTTCTGAAAGCGTTTTAAGTGGATTTTATCCATTTGAAAAAGGAATAGAAGTATTTAATGGAATAATTAAAAGTGTTCTTATGCTTATTTGGACAATTATTTCATTTATAGTTTTAGTTCATGTATTTAAAATAAGATATTTAAATTACTATGATGAACTTATTAATGAAGAAAAAGTAGATACAAAAAATGATAAAAAGAAAGAAGAAAAAAGTAAAATAAAAGAAGATAAAAAGGATAGAATTATTATTAGAGATGAAAATACTAGACCATTTGCTTTTTTATCAGTACTTTCTAAAATAATAATTATATTTGTTAAAGTATTTGTATTCTTCTTTGGATTATTCTTTATGTTTACATTATTAATGCTTGCAATTTTCTTTATAATTTCGCTTTACTTTAGTTTTTCAAATGCTATATTTATTGGAAGCACAATTGCGACTCTTGCATTACTTGTAATAAATGTAATAATACTAATGTTAATAATAGGATTTATATTTGATAAAAAATATAATTATAAAATATTATTAATAACATTTTTAACAAGTATAATTGTATCAGGTATTGGTATTGGTATATTTGCTCTTGGAATTAAAGATTTTAAAATTGTTGATAATATGGATGGCATTCTAAATTTAAAGAGTCATAGTGAAGAAATTAATTATAAAGATAATATGCTTATTACTAATAGCGATAATTATTATTTAAATTCAAGTTATAAATATGAAATAGATAATAATATGGAAGATGGTAAAATTAAAATATCTGAAGTATATGATGATAAATATTTAAGAATGGATAAAGATAGTAGAATTGAATATAAAATGAATGTTTTAACTATTTATGGACATCAAGAAAGTTCTGTTAATTTAATATCACAAGTTATAAAAGATTTAAAAAATAATATAATTAGAAGTTATGATTTTGGTTATTTTGATTTAAAAATAACTGCTAATGAAAATACTATTAATAAATTAATGGATAATCTTAGAAAATTATATAATTTTGATTATAAAAAAGAAAACAATATTTATGAAGTGTATAATATAAATTATAAAATATATGATGATACAGGGGATATGTGCAAATATAACGCTAGTAATGATAAATTAGATTGTGGCTCTTATACTAATAGATGTTATACTAAAAAAATAAACTATGATGATAAAGAATATATAAGTATTAGTTGTGACAGTGATTACACTACTGAATAAGTGACTTTTTGTGTTATTATAGGTATGGTGATTTTATGGAAAATATTGATAAAATATTATATTCATTATCTAAATCAAAATTTAGAAGTAGTTTTCATTTAAAAGAAAAAGATAAAGAATATATAAAAGATAAGGGTATGGATAAAATAAGAGAGCATGCTAAAGATTTCATTACAAAAAGACTTGCTCCTAAAGTAATAAATAATGATGGAAAGCAAACACCATATAAAGGACACCCTGTATTTATATCGCAGCATGCAACCGCAACTTGTTGTAGATCTTGTCTTTATAAATGGCACAAAATAGATATGAATAAAGCTCTTTCTGAAGAAGAAATAGATTATATAGTAAATTTAATAATGAAATGGATAGAAAATGAAAATAAATGAATTGATGTATTGGTGTAATTATGATATACTATCAAATTAATCAGGGGGATTTTATATGAGAATTATATCAATGTCGCAAAAAAGATTTAAATCGCTAAAACCATTAGATTTACCAGATAATATAATGCATACAGAATCAGAATTGTTTGAATTTAGAGAAAAGGGTAAAGATAAAGTTTTAAAGAAATTAATTTTTAAAAGTGGTCAACGTTTTGGTAATAAGTTATATACTTTGGAAATGCTTGATAGTAATAAAGAATATATGCCAAATAATTTTTGGATTCCAGATTCAATATTATCAGTAGGTGGAAGTATTGAAGGTTTTACAATTCCAAAAGTAAATGGAATTAATTTATATTCTTTTTTAGAAAATAAGAATATAAAACCAAAAGATAAATTATTTTATTTAAAGAAAATAGGAGAGATGTTGAATCAATTAAGTTATATTAGAAAAACAACACCTCTTAAAGCAAGAAAAGTAGAAAAAGGGGATACTTTTATTGCTTTAAGAGGTGTAGATAACGATGGACATAACTACATAAATAAAGCAATAGAAAATGGCGCAAGTAAAATAATTTGTGAAGAGGGTAATTATAGCGTAGAAACTATAGTTGTTAAAGATACAAGAGAATATTTAATTAATTACTTAAATGAAAATTATGGCGATAGAATAAATAAGCTTAAAATAATTGGTATAACAGGAACAAATGGAAAAACAACATCTGCTTATTTATTTCATGAAATATTAAATAAAATGGGTAAGAAATGTGGCTATATTGGAACTATTGGTTTTTATATTAATGAAAAAGTAAGAAGTTTAAATAATACAACTCCAGATATATATGATCTATATGAATTATTACTTGAGTGTTATGATAAAAATTGTGAATACGTTGTTATGGAAGTAAGTAGTCAAGGTCTTGCAAATAAAAGAGTAGAAAGTTTAAAGTTTGATTATGCAGTATTTACAAATCTTACACAAGATCATTTAGATTTTCATAAAACAATGGAAAACTATGCACTTGCTAAACAAGAATTATTTAAAAATTTAAAAAGTGATGGAAAAGCAATAGTTAATTATGATGATAATTATAAAGAATATTATTTATTAAAATATAATAATAACTTTACTTATGGTTTTAATGGTGGTGACTTTAAAATAACATCTTATGAAGTAATAAATCATAATACAGTATTTGATGTTACTTATTTAAATAATACTTATAGTTTTAAAACTAATTTAATAGGAAAATATAATATTTATAATTTAATGTCTTCAATTGTTATTATGGCTTTAGAAAATATTCCTTTTGATTTAATAATAAAAAGTGTTTGTGATTTAAACCTTCCAAAAGGAAGAACAGAAACACTAAAATATAATAGTAATTTAATAATAGTAGATTATGCACATACACCAGATGCAATGATTAAAGTTTTTGAAGTTGCTCATGAAGTAACAAAGGGGAATGTTTATGTAGTATTTGGTTGTACTGGTGATAGAGATAAAGATAAAAGAATAAAAATGTCAAGAATTGCATGTGAAAATGCTAAGTATGTAATAATGACTCATGATGATCCACACTTTGAAAATCAAGAAGAAATATATTTAGATATGACAAAGGGATTAAAATTTGATAATTATGAAATAGTTAGAGATAGAAAAGATGCAATTATAAAAGGAATAGATATGCTAAAAGAAAATGATACATTACTAATTTTAGGTAAAGGTCATGAAGAATTTATATCTATAAAAGGTGATAAAATACCTTTTAATGATACGAAGATTGCAAATGAATATATAAATGAAATAAAAGAAAGTGTCAATTAATGACACTTTTTTAGTATACTGTAGTTTTATTTTTATTATTTTCTTTACTTGTATATAATGCTTTATCAGCATTACCAATATATTTTTTTCTTAAAGATTTAACATCTTCGTTAACTATATCTTCAGTAATATTATATATTCCAAAGCTTATAGAAATGTTATCAATTGTTATATCCTCAAAATTTACTTTAATATTTGAAATTAATTCTCTTACTTTTTCAATTCTCTCAAAACTATTATTTAGGTTTGGCATAAGAATTATAAATTCTTCACCGCCATATCTACCAACTAAAGAATCAGGTAATTCACATCTTAAAATACTACCGATTTTATTTAATACGATATCTCCAATCACATGACCATAAGTATCGTTAATTTTTTTAAAATCATCAATATCTCCCATGACAATAGAGAAGTTTAATTTACTTTCAGATATATATTTATCAATTTTATCTAAAATTACTTTTCTATTTAAAACAGTTGTTAATGGATCTATTTCATATTTTGATTTTAAACTTACTAAATCAGTAATATCTTTTATATATAATACTGTATAATTTTTATGAAAACCTTCTATTGTTCCTTTTTTAATACTAAAGTTTCTATTATCAAAAGTACTAAATTTGTTTTCCTTAGAATAATTTATATATATTTTTCTTATATAATCTAGTTTTCTTTTATCTTTTGGATAAACTACTTTATTATTTTTATCTTTTATTAAAAAATAAGTACCGGGTGCGTTATCTAATACTTTTTTATAATTCATGTTTGTTTCCCCCTTTAAAGCAACATAATATATAATATGCCATTAAAAAAATAAATTTAATTTTATTTTAACTATAAAATTTAATTTATTTAACGCATAACAATTATTGCACTTCATTTAATTTTTGTCAACTTAAAAACTATGGTATAATTAAATAAAATAGAAAAAAATAATTATTTTAGAGGTTTAGTTTATGAAAAGATTATTAAGAATTAGTTTTGATTTATCACTATTATCATTTATACCAATTATATTATGGTTTTTACTTGGAATAATAGTAGATAAAAATTTAATAAATATATTTACACTTACATATCCACTTCAGTTTATTTATTATATATTTAGGTCGGTATTTTCTACAGGAGCAAATATAAGTAAAGAAAAAGATAAAAATAAAGATGCGGTTATGTCAGGACTTGTTATTGGAAGTATTATATCTTTAATAACATTTTTATTGATATTAATAAACATAGATGGATATATTAATTTTATGAATATGGACGTAAACATATACAAAACATTTACAATATATTCAGTAATAGAAATATTTATTAGTTTAGAATTTGCATTTATTTTAAATAAACTATATTATGAGGGTCAAAATAAACTTGCGAATAAATATTCAATTATGTTTAATTTGTTAAATCTTGTATTATTAGTAGGAACATCTTTAATTACTAAAAATCAAAGTGTTATAGTAATAACAACATTAATTCCACTTTTCTTATTTACTTTGTATATAATTATTAAAAATAGTGATAAATTTAAATTAAAACTAAATATACCTAAATGTATAAAATATGATTCTGTAGAACTTTTTAATAATATAGGATTCTTATTAATATTCTTATTTGGATTAAGTAATGCAATAAACTTCGGTGAAAAATATACATTAGCGCTTACATTTGTGGCTCTTATAACAGATACACAGTGGGACACAGCAGATGCAATAGTTACGGCCGCAACAATTGATATAAGCAAAAATAATTTTAATTATAAAGAACATAAGCGTAATGCATATAAATTATTAGGTATATTATTTTTAACAAGTTTAATAATGTTTAGTTTATTATATAGATTTTATGATTTAGATTTTAAAATAACAATGATATATTTTGCTTTTGAAATAGTTAATTTTCTTATATATCCTATATATAGAATAAAAACATGTTATTTACAATTAGAATGGTCTTCATTTAAGACAACTGGAAACAAAATATTTTCACTGTTTCTTAGAATGATTTTATCACTAACAAAAACTCCTTTTTGCACTGGTATAGGACAAGCATGTTCATCAGTATATCAATTTATTACAGTAAGTATATTTTTTAAATTAAATTTTAAGGTAGATAAAAAAGGAAATGTTATAAGAAAGAAGATGGAATAGTAGTCAATTATTCCTTTTTTTAATATGTAAAACATGTTATAATTATATTGAAAATAGTAGGAGTGATATTTTGAAAATAGGAATAGATATAGATAATACTTTAACTGAAGTACAAGAAAAATTAAATGAAGCTGCATATACCTACGCAGTTAGTTTAGGTAAAAATCTTGAGGGTTATGATAAACTTATGCAAGATGAAAAAAATGATGGTACTGAATACGCAAAAAGATTTCAGTTTAACTATGAAGAATTAAAATATTTTTTAAAAGATATCCAAGAAAATATTACTAATAATGCAATCCCAAGAAAAAATGCAAAAGAGGTAATAGATAAATTAAAAAATGACGGACATCAAATTTACATAATAACTGCAAGAGATTCAGAATTCCATAATAATCCATATGTATATAGTAAAAACTGGCTTGATAAAAATAAAATCTATTATGATAAATTAATTGTAAATGCTAGAGAAAAAAGTGCAGTTTGTAAAAGGGAAAATATAGATTTATATATTGATGATCAATTAGAAAATTGTTTAAATATTTTAAATGCAGGAATACAAACAATTATGATAACAGATAAAAAATATGATTATGATAACATTACAATGCTTAAAAATTGGGATGATATTTATAATTTTATTAGTGAACTTGAAAAATAAAAAAGGAGTATTGTAATGCGAATAGGAGTAGATATAGATAATGTTCTTTCTAATTTTAGCGAAGAATTATTAAGAGAGTATATTATTCATGATAAAGAAATAAATGGCAATGGTATAGTAAATAAAAATGAATGTATAAGGAAAAAATTTAACTGGACAGATGAAGAAGAAAAGAAGTTTTATAAAGAAAATATAGAAAGAATTGTAGTTAATTTAAAGCCTATTAAAAATTGCGCTAAATACATAAGAAAATTAAAAAAAATAGGCTGTGAAATTTATATAATAACAGGAAGAGATAATGGTGATTATTCTGATCCATATAACATGACAGTTAATTGGTTAAAAAAATATAATATTTATTATGATAAAATAATTTTAGTAGATGCTAAAAACAGTCATTCAAAAACAGAAGTTTGTTTGGAAAATAATATATCTATAATGATAGATGATTCAAAAAGAATGTGTCTAGATGCAAGTAATCATAGCATTACTACTTTTATTATGGATACGCCATATAATAAGGATATAGATGGACTTATAAGAGTACATACTTGGAAAGAAATATTTGAAAAAGTAAAAAAATATAATAGTAGAATAAATGTTATTTTAGATACAGATACATATAACGAAGCAGATGATCAGTTTGCACTTTCATATTTATTAAAATCACAAGATATGTTTAATATTGAGGCAATTACAACTGCACCATATTCACATAAAAATAATGGTATAACAGTTAAAGAAGGACAAGACTTAAGTTATAATGAAGTACTTAAAATCTGCAATTTGTTAAATTTTAATTTTGAAAATAAAGTATTTAAAGGTTCAATAGATTATATACAAAATGGATATGATGATGAAAATGATGCAGTTAATAAAATTATTGAAATAGCACTTAAAAACGATATGACATATGTTCTTAGCATAGGAGCAATTACTAATATTGCACTCGCAATAAAAAAAGAACCTAAGATAATTAATAAAATAGAAATTATTTGGCTTGGAGGAAATGATATTTCTTATAAAGATAATATGGAATATAACTTTAGACAAGATGTAGAAGCAGTAAAAATTGTTTTTAATTCTAATGCTAAATTAACTGTTTTACCTTGTAAAAATGTAGTATCAACTTTAAAAATAGATATAAGCACGCTAAAGAACAATTTAACACAAAATAAATTTAATAATTATTTAATAGAAAGATTTTGTAATGATCTATATCATCCTTATAAAGAAGAGAGAGTTATTTGGGATATATCTGTTATTGCTTATATGATAAATAAAAAATGGTTTAAAACAAAAAGGGTAAGCACGCCATTTATAAATGATGATACATCTTATAAAATGACAAATGTAAAAAATAAAATAATATTTGTAACAAAGTTAAATAGAAATAAAATTTATAGTGATTTATTTAAAAAGTTAGGAAAAAGGTGATAAAATGCCAAGCTGGAAAATACATTCATATATTGGTAATCAGGTAAATAAGACAATTAAAGTAAATAAAAAATATTTTATGATAGGAAATTTACTTCCAGATCAAGATAGGTATAATATAGGAAATTTAAAGAGAAATATTCCAAGAACAACAACACATTTTATTAAAAGAGAAGATTATTTAATAGGTATTAATCTTCCTGATTATGATAAAATGTATAATAAATATAAAGATAAATTTAAAAATCCAGTATTAATGGGATATTTAGTTCATTTGTTAACTGACTATTATTTTAATAATTATATTTATAATAATTATTTTATGAAAGATGAAAATGGTATATATATTGGTGTGAAAAAATCAGATGGAACAATATTTAATTGCGATTTTAAAAAATCTAATTCTATGAAACAAAATGATTTTAGAAAGTTTAATAATAGTATCTCAGTAAGAAAAAATAATTTTAGATTTTGTTTAAATAGTAATTATTTAAAAGAAATTGAAGAACTTAAATTAGATAAAAAGCAAATATATGCAGTAGGTAAGTATTTAGATACATCTCATAAGAAGATAAAAGATAATGAAAGTTATCAAATATTATCAGAAAATAAAATGAATAAACTGGTAGAGGATTGTATTAAATTTATATTAAAATATCTTAAAGAGAAGGAATTATTAAATTTGAATTAATAATTGTTATTAGTTGTGCATTTACATGGAATGGTTATATATCACTTTTGCCAGGAGTAGCATCAATGACAAGAGCTTATTGCTTATGCAAAGATGATATAAAATTAATTAGAATATCAGGAGTTATAGTAGGCATTTTATATGGTACATATTATATTTATTATAGAAGTACATTTATGATAATAGGTTATATGTTGATATTATTAATAAGTATATATGCACTTTTAAAAGAAAGGAAAAATAATAATGAAGATTTTAAAAATTGTGAAATTAAAATATATGAATTATAGAAATATAATTATACTTAAAATAAGGAGCGGTATATGAAAAAAATAAAAAAAGAAAACCAGATACTTATAATGTTAGCATTCTTCAGTATATCAGTTGGATTATGGGGAAACTTTAGACAATTGTGGTTACAAGATAATAAATTTTCTGTTACAAATATAAGTAATATATTAAGCATAGGTACTTTAATAAGTGTTATAATTATTGGTTTGATTGGAAAATATATAAAATTAGATAAAATAAAGAATATGTTAGTGATAGTTTTGTTAGTAAAAGTTATAAATGTTTTCTTATTATATTTTTTAAATATGACAGGTTATACAGAATTAATTAAACTATCAATAATAATAGATATTGTAACAGAATACATAGTAATTACAAGTATATATCCATTAATAACAACAATTATAAAAACTGGCACAATTTATAGTAAAAGAAGATTAACAGAGTATTTATTTAGAGATGTTGGTATTTTATTTGGCGGAATGCTTATAGGTAAAAATATTGCGAAAATATTTATAAATTATAATTCTTGTTTATTTATTTCAAATATTTTCTTAATATTTTCACTATTTATGTTACTTATGATAAAAGTAAATGATTATAAAAATAATGATGAGTATAAAGAAATATCTTTAAATTATATTTTTAAAGATAAAGTGTTAGTATTATATTTAATTTATACTCTTATTGCAATAATTGCAATGTCAACAGCACTTGGATTAAAAATGTTAACATTAACAAATTATTTTAAATTAAGTGATAGTGCTGCAACTAATTATTTATTAATAGTTGGTCTTTTAGCGGACATATTTGGAATTATAGTATTAAAATATTTAACACCTAAAAATGATTATTTAACGATAACAATAAAGTTTGGAATAAGATTTATAGGTTATGTATTAGCATTTATATCAAATAACATAATAATCACATTAATCGCAATTACCTGGTCAATATTTATATCAACTTCATATGAAAATATATGTGAAGGTGTGTATATTAATAGATTAGATAATAAATATCAATTAAGCTTTTCAAATATATGTCATATAATTAGATTCTTAGGTGAATCAATAGGTATCTTATTATGTGGAATGATGTATGAAAAGGGATTAAGATATATGTTTGGTTTATCTGCTTTATTTATGATATTCCAAATAGGTATAGCTTATTATATGATATATTTAAGGAAGAATATGCAAAATGATGAATGCTTAATTATAGGAGATGAAACCAAATGAAAATAGGAATAGATATAGATGGAGTATTAAATTCTCAATATAATTTTTGTATAGATTATGGTACAAAATTCTGTAATGAAATTGGGAAATACAAATTAGAAAATGTTCATGCAATAGATACAACAGATATGTTTTTATGGGGTGATGAAGTTGCTCATAAGTTTTGGAATAAATATAGAAAAGACCTTGTTATAACATTACCTGCTAAAAAATATGCATCTGAAGTGATAGAAAAATTAAAAAGTGAAGGTAATAAAATATATATAATAACTGCTAGAAGAAATGGTGATGAATGGTTTCCTGATGACTTAAAAAATGATGTAGAAAAAATTACTAAAAACTGGTTAAAAGAAAATAAAATATACTATGATGAAATTGTATTTGATGTAAAAGATAAAGGAAAATATTGTAAAGATAATAATATTAATATTATGATTGAGGATGATCCAATTAACTTAAGAAAATTATTATCTAATACTAATATTTTGGTGTTTGATTATCCTTATAATAGAAATAAAGAATTTTCTAACTTAACTAGAGTGTATAGTTGGTATGATACATATTATAGAATTAAATGTATTAAGGAGTAACAGAAATGATTTTAGCAATAATTGAAAGAGTAGAAAATATAAAAGGAGAATCACCATTTAATAATAGATATTATTTGACAGAATACTATAAAAATATTTTTGATGAATTAGATATATTATTATTTCCAATTGTTTCTATCAATAATTTAAAAAAAGTATGTGATTTATGTGATGGTCTCATTATAACTGGATCTTGCATAAATATTCCACCACATTATTATAATGAGAAACCAATAATAGGAGAAAAGTATAACATTGATGAGTTCAAACTAGATAAAGAAGCGATTAAACTCTTTTCTAATTCAAATAAACCAATTTTGGGTATTTGTGGTGGTGCTCAATCAATAAATGTTTATTTTGGTGGGACTTTAAATCAGCATATTGATAACCATAATTTAGGTAACAATTTACATAAAATAAATATTAAAAAGAACACATT
This sequence comes from Clostridium sp. CAG:433, assembly GCA_000433675.1. Lineage (GTDB taxonomy): Bacteria > Bacillota_I > Bacilli_A > RF39 > UBA660 > CAG-433. Next base: position 2,293 of record FR893540.1, on the reverse strand, counting down.
TTTAAGTTCAATATATAGTGAAAATATCAATGTTAATTCATATCATAAACAGTCTATAAAAAAGGTTGCTAATGACTTTGTTATATCTGCAGTATCTGAAGATGGAACTGTAGAGGCAATTGAGAAAAATAATATTATAGGAGTTCAGTGGCATCCAGAAGTAATGAATGACATTTTATTTTTTAAGATGTTTATTAAAACATTTTTTAGGGAGGAAAAAGAAAAATGAGAATAGGAATAGATATAGATGGAGTATTAACAGATTTTGAAAAATGGCAACTTGATTATGGGAGTAAATACTTCTTAAAATATAATAAGAATATTGTAAATCCAAGTGGATATGATAGTGATACTGTTTTTAATGTAACAAATGAAATGGATTCAGAATTTTGGAAAGAATATTTGTATGATTATGCAGTAAATGAACCCGCTAGGAAATTTTCAGGTGAAGTAATTGATAAATTAAAAGAAAAAGGATTTGAAATATATATAATAACTGCTAGATTTTTAACAGACAAAGATACTCCTGAGGGAGAAAGAATGAGAAATATTGTTAAAAATTGGCTAAAGCAAAATAACATACATTATGACAAGATAATATTCGCACCAGAAGATAAATTAGAAATATGTAAAGAAAATAAAATAGATATTATGATTGAAGATAAAGTAGAAAATATAAATAATATATCAAAAGAAATACCAGTAATATGCTTTAATGCATCTTATAACAAATCATGCACTAGTTATAATATATACCGTGCTTATTCATGGTATGATGTGTACTATAATGTAATTTATAAGATAATGGTGAATTAATGAAACAAAATAGTAGTTATATAAATCTGGTAAGATGGAGTTGTATAATAGATTCATTTATTAATCATTACTTCATAAGAGTTATTGTTTTATATTTGCTTGCAAATAATGTGACTCCCTGGATTGCTGTATCAGTTCCAATAGTTTTTGAATTTGCAAAACTTATATCTCGTTGCTTTAAGTTTATTATGAATTTCGCAATAAAAGTCAATTATAAAAAATACCATATATTTCATATGATTATGTTTTTGATTTTAGGATTAATTATTTCAAGATGTAAAATAGTTTATACAATATATACTTTTACCATTGTTATGGGTATTTTATCTGGTATAAAAGCATCATCCGTAACTAAGCTAAATACTTCAAATAAAGAATTAGAATCATCTTGCTTTATTGAAGAAGAAAAATCACAGGTTATAGGAGGTTTCTTAGGATTAGTAACTAGTCAATACATATATGATTTAAGTAAGAATGCATATTTTATTGGATATTTTGTATTAATTATATTTGGAACTATAATAAGTTTAAAATTAAAAAATGTAGAAAATGAAGATGTTATGGAATCAATAGATTCTTCAGAAACTTTGGATGAAAAAGAAAAAAATAATGCAATATTGGTTACTACATTATTTGGAATATTAGCGGGATTATGGTGTATATCATGGGGTGCATTTGAGGAATTATTACCTCTTACAACAAATAAAGTTGGGTATTTAAATGCAATATATACTCTTCTTGAAGCAATTTTATTATTTATAATATCAGGTAAAATATTAAATAAAATAAAAGTAAATGGAAAACTAATGCTTTCGGAAACTATAATTGCGTTGATAGATACAATTAGTTTTCTTATTTCATCTATAATAATGTCATGGCAAGGAATTTTAGCCGCATATATTATTACAGCTTTTACTGGAACTTTAGGTGACCCAATATGGGGAAGTATAATAAGCGCATATTCATCAAACAATAGAAAGAAATATTTAGTTGTAAATAGAACTTATTTTATAGTTAGGAGTATTTTTTACTTTATTACGTGGTTTGTATGTAGAGAATGTGTTATTAAAGGAATGTGGACTTTTAAATATTTATATATGGTTATATGTATTTTAATAATAATAACTTACGTAATTGCAAATAAAGTAAATAAAAAAGTTTTTAATAAGACAATATAAATAGACTATATATAGATGAATAGTATAGAAATATGAATATTGCTTAATAAGTAATTAAAGAAATAATTGATATATTAAAGATATAAAAGATAAAAAATCGTGAAAGAGGTGCAAAAAATGAAGATTTATATTGTAAGACATGGTGAAGTTTCTCATAATGCACGCAAAGTGTATAGTAATGAAAATGAGGATTTAAATGAAAAGGGAATAATTCAGGCAAAAGAATTAAAAATAACTATTGAAGATTTAGATTATGATATTATAATTTCTTCACCATTAATAAGAGCAAAACATACATC
>FR893539.1:208-629 GCA_000433675.1 Clostridium sp. CAG:433 | reverse complement strand
AAAAATCAAGCATAACAATAAACTATATAGATAAATATACAAATGCTAAAATTAGTGGAATAAGTTCAGATGTAATAAATAATCATTATGGAGATAGTTATAATACAGAAAATAAAAGAACAGAAAAAGAAAAAAATACAATTTTCAATGATTATGATTATGCGAATGAATATGTGATAACACCAGAAAATACATCATTAAATGGAACGATAAGTACTGATAATATCGTAGTAAATTACTATTACAATAAAAAATCAAATATAACAATAAAATATTATGATATAGAAACAAAGAAAGAAATCGCAAAAGAAAATGTAGATAATAAAGTACATTATGGAGACATATATAATGTAGAATCTAAAAAAATAGAAACAGAAAAAGAAGAAATATTTAAGAATTATAATTTTGAAAAATATGAAAG
>FR893539.1:0-173 GCA_000433675.1 Clostridium sp. CAG:433 | reverse complement strand
GAAAGTAATAGTAAACAAAGTGATGATTTAAAACAAATAAAAATAGATAATGAAAATGTAACAGTAGATTTATACTATAGATTAAAGACATCAACACTAACAATAAAATATCTAGAAGAAACAACAAATAAAGAACTTGCTGAAACATATACAAAGAGTATGAAATATACAGA
>FR893538.1 GCA_000433675.1 Clostridium sp. CAG:433 | reverse complement strand
ATGATCCAGAATTTCAAAAGTATATGAGTGAAGAAGAAGATAAAAGAAAAATACAAAATAGTTTGCTTTCAGAGGCCAAAGAAGAAGGTATATCTCAAGGTATAGAACAAACTGCTAAAAATATGTTAAAGAAGAATATGTCTATAGAAGATATTTCTGAAATAACAGGTCTATCAATAAACGAAATAAAAAGCTTAAAATAGAAATGCATTTTGTATGTATTTCTTTTTTTTGAACAAAATATTATTGGTGATAAATATGAATATTTTAATAACAGGTTCAGCATCTGGACTTGGATATAATGCTGGAATTAATCTTGCAAGAGAAGGTTATCATGTTTTTTTAACAACAGAAAATGATAAACAATTAGAAGTATTAAACGATAAAGTTAAAAATATGGACAATATAGATACTTTTAAATTAGATGTTACGAATAAAAACGATTTAAAAAAATTAGATGAAATAGATATCGATATATTAATAAGTAATGCTGCAGTTGGATATGGAGGTAGTATTATTGATATAGATACAGAAAAATTTAGACATAGTTATGAAGTAAATGTTTTATCAAATTTTGAACTTATAAAAAGGGTTATCAATAAAATGATAGAAAAAGGTAATGGTAAAATAATAATTATGTCTTCTATGATATCAAATATATCAATTCCATTTTTTGGGATATATGCGGGTACTAAAGCAAGTATTACAATGACAGGTAAATGTTTAAGAAAAGAAATAAAAGCAATAAATAAAAATATAAAAGTATGTGTTATAGAACCAGGGCTTTATAAAACAGGGTTTAATAGATTTATGATAGAAAATAAATATAATGAAGAAACTATTTTTAAAGATTTTTATGATTCAATAAGAAACTTAGAAAATGAAATATTAGATTTTTCTGCTAAAAAGAAGTATGATTCTATTACAAAACAAATTATAAAAGCAGTAAAAGAAGAAAATCCAAAAGAAATGTATAGGGCTCCAATGCTTCAAAATTTATTAATAAAATTATATATTAAATTCTTGAAAAAATAAGTATTAACAATTATAATATAAGTGCACTTTTACTTAATGTGCTAGAAAGAGATTAATATGTATCAGAGTTTAAGAACAAATGAGTTACCTGATGATTATGTTGTTTTTGATATAGAAACAAGTGGACTTAATCCTAAGAAAGACAAAATAATTGAAATAGGTGCGATAAAATATAAAGATAATAAGAAAATAGATGAGTTTAGTTATTTGATAGATCCAGAAATAAAATTAAATCAAATAATAACAGATGTTACTGGTATTACAGATGATGACTTAAAAGGAAAAGATAAAATAGATGTAGTACTACCTAAATTTTTAGATTTTATTGAAGATTATACAATTATTGGTCATAATGTAAAATTTGATTATGATTTTATTGAGGCAAATATTACAAAATTACATTTAAAACATTTAAAAAATAGAATAGTTGATACTTTACTTCTTTCTAGAATAACAATTTACGATAGTAAAAATCATAGATTAAAAACATTAAAAGAATATTTAGGGTTAAACTATAATTCACATAGAGCACTAGATGATTCTTTAACTTGTAATGATTTATACCAATATTGTAAAAATAAGAAAAAAAGAAATTGACAAACACTATTTATCAATTTATACTATATGCTTAAGAAAAAGGTGACTGTTGTATGAATGATAAAGAATTATTTGATTTGCTTCAAGAAATGAAAGTAATGTTAAGTGTTATATCAACTAATAAGGAAATAGATGAAAAATCAATTGAAAAGTTAAAACAACAGTTAAATGATTTAACAGTTACCAGTGATAAATATTTGTTACAATACAAGATTTTAAAAATTAGAATTATGTTTTTTAACATTATTACTTTGGGTATTTATGGAAAGAAAAATAAAAGGAATATTGATATGTGTGATAAAATACTTGATGAACTTTTAGAAAATAATGAAGAAGAATATAATAATTTAGAAAAGGAAATATCAAGATTAGAAAGTGATATTTTAAAAAATAATAATCAGATTGATTTTTATACCAAAAATATTAAACAAATGGATTTATACTTTAGTTTGAATACGAAAAAAAGTGATTATATAAAAATATTAAGGGGATTACAAAATGATCTTAAAACTGATTGTCTTTTTTTTGATAATTCTAAACCAATTAGAGATAACTATTATAGTGACATAAAAGAATTAAAAAGAGAATGTATTATAAATATGTTGATAACAGCAATAAATGGTATACTTTGTGTTTGTAATGATAAATATATATTGGGATTATTATTTTGTTTACTTTCTATGCTAAGCCTAAAAAATTATAACATGTATGATAAAGATAAGAAAATTTCTGATAAAGAGTTTAATATTTATAAATGGTTTATTACTGATTATCAAAATCAAATTAAAAAACTAGATAATGCAATAGAATTTTTTCAAAACACAAGTGAAGAAGAAGTACAAAAGTATTTAAGTTATAAAATGGGTGATAGTAAAAAAATTAACTAGTTATATCTAGTTTTTTTTGTTACTATAAGGTATAATACATATAGATTTGGAAGTGATTATAAATGAATTTAGCAAATTCTTGGAAAGATTATAAAATATTAGATATGTCAGGTGGAATGAAACTAGAGTCTTGGAATGGAATAATATTATCAAGACCCGATCCACAAATAATATGGGATGAAAAAACAAATCCAAAATTATGGAATAAAGCAAATGCAATTTATCATAGAAGTAAAACTGGTGGTGGATACTGGGAATACAAAAATAATATTTCTGATAGATGGACAGTTAGTTATAAAGATTTAACATTCAATATTAAATTAATGGGATTTAAACATACAGGTTTATTTCCAGAACAGGCTGTAAACTGGGATTATATGATAGATAAGATAAAGAAAAGTAATAGACACATAAATGTACTTAATTTATTTGCGTATACAGGCGGTGCGACTGTTGCTTGTGCTTATGCAGGAGCGGATGTTGTACATGTTGATTCATCAAAAGGTATGACAGCGTGGGCAAAAGAAAATATAATAAGTTCAAATCTTCAAGATAAAAATGTAAGATTTATTGTAGATGATGTAATTAAATTTGTTCAAAGGGAAATAAGAAGGGGTCATAAATATGACGCAATTATTATGGATCCACCATCATTTGGTAGAGGAGCAAATAAAGAAGTTTGGAATATAGAAGAAAGTTTATTTAAATTAATTAAATTATGTGAAGATGTATTAAGTGATGATCCATTATTTTTCTTAATTAATTCGTATACAACAGGAATGAGTCCAAAAGTACTTGAAAATATATTGAGTCTTACAATAAATAAAAAACATAAAGGTAAAATAAGTAGTGGTGAAGTTGGTCTTCCTATGGAAAATAGTGATTTAGTTTTACCATGCGGTATTTATGGAAGATGGGAAAAAGATGAATAATTTGAAAATTTTATATGAAGATAATCATATTATAGTAGTTATTAAACCATATAATGTTCCAGTTCAAGCAGATTCGTCAAATGATCTTGATATGCTTACTATAATAAAAAATTATATAAAGGAAAAATATAATAAAACAGGTAATGTTTATTTAGGCCTTGTTCATAGACTTGATAGACCAGTAGGTGGAGTTATGGTATTTGCAAAAACAAGTAAAGCAGCATCAAGACTAAGTGAAGAAGTTAGAACCAATAAAATACATAAAACATATCTAGCAGTAGTTCATGGCATTTTAGATAAAAAGTGTGATAAACTTATAAATAAAATGTCAAAAGATGAAAAAACACATAACTCATATATAGATGAAAAAAATGGAAAAGAAGCAGTATTAGAATATAAAGTAATAAAAGAAGAAGATAACTTATCTTTATTAAAAATAAATTTAATAACAGGTAGACATCATCAAATAAGACTTCAATTAAGCAATATTAATCATCCAATATATGGTGATCAAAGATATGGTTTTCAAGATAAAAAACAAATAATGCTTTATGCATATAAATTAGAATTTATTCATCCAGTTACAAAAGAAGTAATGACTTTTAAAAACTTACCAAACTGGAATATAGTAAAAAGTGAGGAGGATATTTTATGAGAAACTTATATATAGATTTTGATGGAGTAATATTAGATACTTTACCTCCTGTTTATAAACTTGCTAAACAACTTAATTTAGATTATAAAACTCAAACAAAAGAAATGAGTAAATTATTTTCTAAAATAGATTGGGAAGAATTAATTGATGATTCTGTAGCTTTAAATGATAGTGTAAATGCCATAAGAAAATTAAGTGAATCAGGCAAATTTAATATATCAATTTTAACACATGTAAATTCACTTAAAGAAGCAAAGGCTAAAATTAAATTTTTAGATGGTATTACTAATGATTTAACAATAATACCTGTTCCATCTGGAGTTTCAAAAACAAAAATGACTCAAACAAAAGGTGCAATACTTGTTGATGATTATTCAGGTAATTTAATAGATTGGGAAGCATCAGGAGGAATAGGAATAAAATTTACAAAAGAAAAAGAAAGCAATTGTAAATTTAAAAATATAACATCTTTAGAAGAAATACTAGACATATTTGATTAGGGGGAAATTTTTATGTTAGTAGAAAAAATAGTAGTTGGTGAACTTAAAGAAAACTGCTACTTACTAATAATTAAAGATAAATGCATAATAGTTGATCCAGGTGCTGAAGCAGCAAAAATAGAAAATAAAATAGATGATTTAAATCTTAAAGTATGTGCTATTCTTATTACTCATGCACACTACGATCATATTGGCGCACTAGACTCTTTAGAAAAAAAATATAATGTTAAAATTTATTATCATAATATAAATAATGAAATAAATAAACAAAATCTAATTAATGTAGAAGAAAAGAAATACGAAATAGAAAACTTTAAATTTGAAGTAATATATACTCCAGGACATAGAAATGATTTAGTAACATATTATTTTTATGAAGAAAATATAATGTTTACAGGAGACTTCTTATTTAAAGGTGTAATAGGAAGAACTGATCTTGAGTATTCAAGTTTTAATGATATGAAAAAATCACTAATAAAGATATATAAATATAGTGATGATATTATTATTTATCCAGGACATGGTGAAAGTAGTAATATGAAATATGAAAAAATTAATAATTATTATTTGGGGGCTTATAATGAAAAATAAAGTGTATAGTACACAAAGGGGAAAGCAGTTTAACTCGATACTAAAATTAATTGAGATGGGAAATAAGGAACTTGCTAAAAGAGAACTTAGAAAAATCTTAAATCATTACTATTATAATGAAGCAGCATTATCTATATATGTAAAATTATTATTTATGGATGGAGAATTTGATGGAGTTAAAGAACTTGCGGAAGATTACTTAGATAATAGAGAAATTGCATATTATTATGCTCTTGTACTTAAATATAGTGGTGATATTGAAAATTCTAAAGAACTATTTAAGTATTCTTATAATGAAGGCAAAACAAGATCGCTTATACAATATATTGTAATTTTAATAAAAGAAGAAAATTATGAAGAAGCATATAAACAATTTATGAAGATACCAGAAGAATATATTTTAGAAAATGAACTTGAAGTTAATATTTTAAGAAGATATATTTATAAAAATATTTATCCTGAATTAAATGATGTAATAAAGAGTGAAAACTTAAGATATTTTACATCACAAATTGTAGATTATGATGATAGTGCATTAGAAGAAAAAATAGAAAAAAATCAAATGCTTGGAAGAAGCAAGTTCAAGGGTGAAATAGATATAAAAGATGTAATTAGTTATGTAAAAGAAAAAATAGAAAATGTCGAACCTAGTTATTATGATTTGTTTGATAGATATGTTATAGAGTATCCAAAGGTTGGTACAGTTGATAAAAAGAATACTGATTATCTAATGGTAATTACAAATTTAAATACTAAAGAGATTGTAAATATATATCCATGTTCAGGTGTATATATTAATAACGTAGAAAAGTCTGATGTAATGACTAAAAAATACATAATAGAGTAAAAATTTATTCTATTTTTTTTATTTTATCATATATTTAAGTGTAATACTAAGGAGGCAAAAAATATGGAAACAATCAAAGTTTCGTCAAAATCAAATCCAAATTCAGTTGCAGGAGCACTTGCAAATGTATTTAGGGAAAAGTCGTCAGTAGAAATGCAAGCAATAGGAGCAGGTGCTTTAAATCAAGCAATTAAAGCAATTGCAATAGCAAGAGGTTTTGTCGCACCATCTGGTAAAAATTTAGTATGTATACCAGCATTTACAGATATCTTAATTGATTCTGAAGAAAGAACAGCTATTAAATTAATCGTAGAAGCAAGATAACTTGCTTTTTTTGTTTATCTTTTATGTTATGAAATTAGATATGTGTTTTATATAAATTCAATTAAATAAAAAAGAAATTAAATAAATGAAGTTGTCAACAAAAAGTAGACACTAAAAAAGAATTATTTGA
>FR893537.1 GCA_000433675.1 Clostridium sp. CAG:433 | reverse complement strand
CAACATTCTGTTTTCTACAGATAGTCTTCTTTTCATATTTATCCATCCTTTCTTTGATAGAAAAGAAAACAATTGATTGATTATTTATTAAATACTATTAAAGGACTAAATGCAAGTTTTATTAATTCAAGATAAAAAGTTGCATTTAACTTTTTAAACAACAATGAAGCTTTAAAAATTTGACAAATATTAACTTGTATGATAGTATACTAAGCCAATCAGGGGGGTATATATATGATAAGAGTATATGAAGAAAATGGTACATATGATATTGATGTGTACGCAAATGAAGAAGAAGAGGAAAGAAATAATTCAATAATGGGTCTTACAGTTGATACTAAAAGACATATGTATTATGTTGTATTACCTGAAGAATCAGAAAAAAACGAATATAAAAAATTTATATCAACATTTTTTAAAATGAACATGTTAAGCAAAATGTATCTTTCTAAAATAGCAAAAAATCCAAAAAATATTTCGTTATCTGGTGAAACTAAAGCATATGAAAAAGATATTTTAAACAATATATTTCAAATACAGGGAATAATTCCTGTAACATTTGCAGAAAAAGATTTAAATGATGATAATTTAGAAGATATAAAATCATATAATTTAGGTATGAAAACAGAAAATGATATGCCTAGAAAGAGATAATGAAAATTATCTTTTTTCTTTATTAAAAATCTTTGTAGATATAGAGTTAAAAGATATATTTACATTTGTAAAATATTATGATATTAATAGAATAATTATATTAAAATAAAAAATCGAAAGGTATTTATATGAAAACATTAATTTATTTAATTAGACATGCACAACCAATAAAAACAGAATTTAAAAATGTTAATAATAGCGATGATAGTCAAATGCAAAATGAAAAACAAGTTTTAAGTTTAAAAGGTGAAAAACAAGCATTTGAATTATCTAAGAAAGATATTTTAAAAAAAATAGATTCAGTATATTCTTCAAAATATGTTAGAGCGATTGGAACTGCGAAATATATTGCTAGTGAAAATAACATACCTATATTAATTGATGAGAGGCTTGGGGAAAGAAAATTAGGAGTCGAAGAAAAATCAAAAGAATTTTGGCTGGAGCAAATGTACAATGAGGATACTAAAACAATAGGTGGTGAAAGTCAAAAAGAAGTCAGAAAAAGAATGATTGAATCTATTGAAGATATATTAAAAAATGAAAAAGGTAAAAAAGTAGCAGTAGTCACTCATGCTACTGCTATGACATTTTTGCTAATGAATTGGTGTAAATTAGAAAATGCTATATTAGATGGTAAAAAAAGAAAATTAAGTTTTAATAATAAGATAGTTATAGATGATAGTTTTAATACACCAGAAGTATTTGAGCTTGTTTTTGATGCTGATGTTATTTATAGTATAAAAAGAATTAATTTAAATAAAAATAGCTGAGATAAATTATTATTATTTTTGGTATTATTTGCTTGGCTTTATATTATTAAAATTAGAATTAAATGTTTCTAAAACTTTTTAATATAAATTTTTCAATATTTATTGACAATACAAACATTTTCTGGTAACATTTTAAATTGGTACTATGTTTCTTTTTTTAGCCTGGAAACATGTTCTTTGAATATTATTGTTAGGGGTGAAAGCACGTGGCTTATAAAGTAAAAAAAGTATGTAAAGATCGTGAAAGAAGAGATTTTTCACGCAGTGAGAATTCACTAGAACTTAAGGATTTGCTTGAAATTCAAAAAAGTTCGTATAAGGACTTTATCGAAGTTGGAATACGTGAAGTATTAGATGAATTATTTCCAGTAGATAATTTTTCTGGTTCTTTATCACTAGAAATTGGTGATTATTCATTCGATGAACCTAGATTAAGTATAAAAGAATGTAAAGAGAGAAAATCAACGTATGCTGCTCCACTAAAAGTTCAAGCTCGTTTATTCAACAACGAAACTGGTGAAGTAAAAGAGCAAGAATTATTTTTTGGTGATATGCCAATAATGACTGACAGTGGTACATTTGTTATTAATGGTGCTGAAAGGGTTATTGTATCACAATTAGTTCGTTCACCAAGTGTATACTATGGTATGGAAATGGATAAAAATGGTAGAAATATTTTTACGTCTCAAATTATACCAAACAGAGGAACTTGGCTTGAATACAAACTAAATAGTAAAGACTGTATTGATGTTAGAATTGATAGAAACAGAAAAGTAACTGTTGCTACTTTCTTACGTGCATTTGGTTTATCAAGTAATGAACAAATTATAAATTTATTCGGTGAGGATGAATATCTTTTAAATACAATTGAAAAGGATTCTACATCTAATACAGATGAAGCTTTAATTGAAATTTATGAAAAGTTAAAACCAGGTGAACCAGCTACTATCGATAGTGCTAAGAATCACATTATTACAAGATTCTTTGATGCATTTAGATATGATTTATCTAAGGTTGGTAGATACAAATTCAATAAGAAGTTAGATGTTTGTGATAGATTATTTGGACAAACTTTAGCAGAAGATATTATAGTAGATGGACAAGTTAAATATCCAAAAGGTACTGTAATAAATAGAGAAGTATTAAATGAATTAAAACCATTATTTAAAGAAGGTTTAAATTTAAAAGAAGTAGATATTAATGAAGACCTTGATACTTATAATAAGGTTCAAGTTGTTAAAATCTATGCACCAAATAATCAAGATAAAATATTAACTATAGTAGGTAATGACCCAACTATAACTGAAAAGAGATTAACAATTTCTGATATTTATGCATCAGTTTCATACTATATAAACCTTTTATCAGGTGTTGGTAGTATAGATGAAATTGACCATTTATCAAATAGACGTGTAAAACAAGTTGGAGAACTAGTTCAAAATCAATTTAGAATTGGTGTTACTAGAATGGAAAAAGTTATTCGTGAAAGAATGACAACATTAGATGAAGCAGAAGCTACTCCAAAAGCATTAATTAACATTAGACCAATAACTGCTGTTATTAAAGAATTCTTCGGAAGCAGTCAGTTATCACAATTCATGGACCAAGTAAATCCAATGTCTGAGTTAACTAATAAGAGACGTTTATCTGCTCTAGGACCAGGTGGATTATCTAGAGATAGAGCTGCTATGGAAGTTCGTGACGTTAATGAATCACACTATGGTAGAATTTGTCCTATTGAATCACCAGAAGGTGCTAACATAGGTCTTATTACATCTCTTGCAAGTTATGCAAAAGTTAATGAATATGGATTTATAATGACTCCATATAGAAGAGTTAAAGATGGTATTTTACAAGATGAAATAGATTATTTAACTGCTGATGAAGAGTTAGATTATGTTATTTCACAAGCAAGAATAAATATTAAAGATAAAAAAATAGTAGATGATGAAATTACAGCAAGATTCCGTGGTGAAAATATAATTGTAAAAGCAAATGAAGTTAATTATATAGATGTATCTCCACAACAAATTATATCTGTAACAGCATCATGTATTCCATTCCTAGATCACGATATGGCACACCGTGCCTTAATGGGATCAAACATGCAACGTCAAGCATTACCACTTTTAAAAGCAGAAGCTCCATATGTTGGAACTGGTATAGAATATATTGCTGCTAGAGACAGTGGTGCAACAATAGTTGCTAAAGCAGATGGTATTGTAGAATACGCAGATGGTAAAAAGATAATTGTAAAAACTAAGGGTGGTAAAGACGTTTATACACTAATGAACTTTGAAGGATCAAACGGTGGAACTTGTTATCATCAACGTCCAATAGTTAAAACTGGAGACAAAGTTGAAAGAAATATGATTATTGCTGATGGACCAAGTACAGATAAAGGTGAACTTGCTCTTGGTAAAAACTTAACAGTAGCATTTATGACATTTAATGGTTATAACTATGAAGATGCTGTTATATTAAATGAAAGATTAGTAAAAGATGATGCATTTACATCAATTCATATAGAAAGTTATTCAATCCAATGTCGTGATACAAAACTTGGACCAGAAGAAATAACTAGAGATATTCCTAATATATCTGAGGATGCAAGAAAGAATCTTGATGCTGAAGGTATTGTAAGAATAGGTACAGAAGTAAAAGAAAATGATATTTTAGTTGGTAAAGTTACTCCAAAAGGAATGGTAGAACTTACAGCTGAAGAAAAATTATTACATGCAATATTTGGAGAAAAAACAAGAGAAGTTCGTGACACATCACTTCGTGTTCCACATGGTGGAGATGGTATCGTTCATGATATTAAAGTATACACTAAGAAAGATAACGACGAACTTGCAAGTGGAGTATCTAAAGAAATAAGAGTATATATTGCTCAAAAGAGAAAAATCCAAGTAGGAGATAAAGTTGCTGGACGTCATGGTAACAAGGGTGTTGTTTCACTAGTATTACCACAAGAAGATATGCCATTTATGCCAGATGGTAGACCAGTAGATATCATACTTAACCCACTAGGTGTTCCATCTCGTATGAACCTAGGACAAGTACTTGAACTTCACTTAGGTATGGCTGCTAAGAAACTTGGAGTATATTGCTCAACACCAGTATTTGATGGTGCAAGTATGCAAGATATTGCTGAAATGATGGAAGAAGCTGGACTTGATAAAGATGGTAAGACAGTACTTTATGATGGTAGAACAGGTTTACCATTTGATAGTAGAGTCAGTGTTGGTGTGATGTACATGATTAAACTAGATCACATGGTTGATGATAAGTTACATGCTCGTGCTACAGGACCTTATTCATTAGTTACACAACAACCTTTAGGTGGTAAAGCTCAAATGGGTGGTCAAAGATTCGGTGAAATGGAAGTTTGGGCACTAGAAGCTTATGGTGCAGCTAATATCTTACAAGAAATAATGACATTTAAATCAGATGATGTTGTAGGTAGAGTTAAAGCTTACGAATCTATCGTAAAAGGAAATAAAATAGAAGCTGCTGGAGTTCCAGAAAGTTTCAGAGTTCTAGTTAAAGAACTTCAAGCATTAGGTCTTGATGTATCTATGATAGATGAAGATGGTAAAGAAGTTGGAATTACAGAACTTGAAAAAGAAGAAAATAATGAAAATACAGCATTATCTATTGATGAAATAGAAATAAAAGATATAAAGAAAAACAACTTAGACGATGTATTAAAAACTGAAGAAAATAATGAAGAAGAATATGAAGAATTGCCTTCGGAAGAAGAATTCGAAAGTGACGAAGAAGAGGAGGATGAAGAATAATGGATGTTAGTAGATTTGAAGGATTAAAAATATCTATTGCTTCTCCTGAAAAGATTCGTGAATGGTCTCATGGTGAAGTAAAAAAACCAGAAACAATAAATTATCGTACATTAAAACCAGAGAGAGATGGTCTTTTCTGTGAAAAGATTTTTGGACCTACTAAAGACTATGAATGTTCTTGTGGTAAGTACAAAAGATTAAGATATAAAGATATAGTATGTGATAGATGTGGTGTTGAAGTTACAAAGGCTAAAGTTCGTCGTGAACGTATGGGTCATATTGAACTTGCAACTCCAGTCTCACATATCTGGTTCTTTAAAGGTGTTCCATCAAGAATGGGACTTGTACTAGATATGTCACCAAGAGATTTGGAAGAAGTACTATATTTCGTAAGTTATGTAGTAATTAATCCAGGTAATGCACCTCTTGAAAAGAAACAAACATTATCAGATAAAGAATATAGAATATATTATGAAAAATATGGTAATGGTTTCGAAGTAGGTATGGGTGCTGAAGCTATTAAAAAACTTTTACAAGAAGTAAATATTGATGAAGAAATTGATAAAATAGAAAAAGAATTAGAAGGAGCTCAAGAACAAAAGAGAACTAGACTTTTAAAAAGACTAGAAATTCTTGACTCATTTAGAGAATCAGGAAATAAGCCTGAATGGATGATACTAGATTGTATTCCAGTTATTCCACCAGAACTTAGACCAATGATTCAATTAGATGGTGGAAGATTTGCAACTAGTGACTTAAATGATTTATATAGACGTGTTATTAACCGTAACAATCGTTTAAAGAAATTATTAGAGTTAGGTGCACCTTCAATCATTGTTCAAAATGAAAAACGTATGCTACAAGAAGCAGTTGATGCTTTATTCGATAATGGTAGACGTGGTAGAAATGTTACTGGTCCATCTAATAGAGCATTAAAATCATTATCAAGTATGCTTAAAGGTAAGCAAGGTAGATTTAGACAAAACTTACTTGGTAAACGTGTTGATTATTCAGGACGTTCAGTTATCGTAGTTGGTCCATCTCTTAAGATGTATGAATGCGGTATACCAAAAGAAATGGCACTTGAATTATTTAAACCACATGTTATTCGTGGACTTGTAGAAAAAGAAATAGTTCATAATATTAAATCTGCTAAAAAGATGATTGAAAATCAAGATGATAGAGTATGGGATGTTGTTGAAGAAGTAATTAAAGAACATCCAGTATTATTAAACCGTGCTCCAACACTTCATAGATTAGGTATTCAAGCATTTGAACCTAAATTAATAGATGGTAAAGCTATAAGACTTCATCCATTAGTTTGTGCTGCATTTAATGCTGACTTCGATGGAGACCAAATGGCTGTCCACGTACCACTTTCTGAAGAAGCTCAAGCAGAAGCAAGAATCCTTATGTTAGGTGCTAATAACATACTAAAACCATCTGATGGTAAACCAATAGTTACACCATCACAAGATATGGTACTTGGTAACTACTACTTAACAATGGAACAAGAAAGTGAAGATGAAGGTAGAGTATTTAAAAGTCCAGATGCAGCATTAATGGCTTATGATAGAAGAGAAATTGATTTACATACAAGATTAGTTGTACCAGTTAAATCATTCAAGCATAAGATATTTGCTGATAGTCAAAAGGATAAATATTTAATTACGACAGTTGGTAAAATTAAGTTAAATGAAATTTTACCAGATGCATATCAATACATAAATGATGGAAGTAAAGAAAATATAAACACAATTACTCCAAGTAAATATTTCGCACCAATGGGAACTGATTTAAAAGAATTTATTAAAAATCTTCCAATTAGTGAACCACTTGGTAAAAAGAGTTTACAAAGTATAATTGCTCAAGTATTTAAAAGATATAAAACAACAGAAACATCTACAATGCTTGATAAATTAAAGAATCTAGGATTCGAATATTCAACTTATTCAGGAATTACAATGTCAGCATTTGATATAATTGCTGATAGCAATAAGGAACAAATTATTTCTGATGGTAAAAAGAAAGTTGATCAAATTGGTAAACAATATAAGAGAGGTTTAATTACTGAACAAGAAAGATATGAAAGAGTAATTGAAGTTTGGAATAATGCTAATGAACAAATTAAAAATGACTTAAGTAAACTTGCTGAAGAAAATCCAAATAACCCAATATTCATCATGATGAAATCTGGTGCTCGTGGTAGTTTGGAACAGTTTAGACAGGTTGCTGGTATGATTGGTCTAGTTGCTAAACCAAATGGTATGACAGTTGAAATTCCAATCACATCAAACTATACTGATGGTCTAACAGTGGCAGAATACTTCATGTCATCACATGGTTCAAGAAAAGGTAACGTTGATACTGCCTTAAAAACAGCAAACTCTGGTTACTTAACTAGACGTTTAGTAGATGTTGTACAAGATGTTATAGTTAAAGAACATGATTGTGGAACAATACAAGGTGTTGTTGTTGAAGCATTTATTAACGAAAAAGATGGAAGTGTAATTGAATCACTTGCAGAACGTATTACTGGTAGATATACAAATAAGAAAGTAATTAATCCTGAAACAAAAGAAGTTATCGTAGATAAGGGTGTTTATATTACTGAACAACTTGCAGATAAGATAACTAAAGCAGGAGTAACATCTGTTGAAATAAGAACAACACTTACATGTAAAACTGAAAACGGTGTTTGTCAAATGTGTTATGGACGTAACCTTGCAACAAGTAACCCAGTTGAAATTGGTGAAGCAGTTGGTATTATGGCTGCACAATCAATCGGTGAACCAGGTACTCAGCTTACAATGCGTACATTCCACACAGGTGGTGTTGCTAGTGGTGACGATATCACTCAAGGTCTTCCTCGTGTTGAAGAATTGTTTGAAGCTCGTAATCCAAAAGTTAAAGCTTCTGTTGCAGAAATCGCAGGAGAAATCACTAATATTGAAAATCAAAATGGTAAATACAAAATCAGTATTACAAATGATAAAGAAACAAGAGAACAAACTACTAACTATGGCGTTAAGTTACGTGTAGAAGTAGGAGATAAAGTAAAACCAGGAGATAGATTAAACGAAGGTGCTGTAAATCCAAAAGAATTACTTGCAGTTACTGACCCAATTACTGTACAAAATTATATTGTACAAGAAGTACAAAAAGTTTATCGTTCTCAAGGTGTTGATATATCTGATAAACATATTGAAATTATCGTTCGTAAGATGATTTCAAGAATGAGAATAGTAGATGCTGGAGATACTAACTTATTAGTTGGTAAAGTTGTATCAGTTAATAAATTTACTGATGAAAACAAGAAAGTTATCTTACAAGGTAAGAAACCAGCAACAGCAAGACCATTAATGCTTGGTATAACTAAGGCATCACTTGAAACAGATTCATTCTTATCAGCTGCATCATTCCAAGAAACAACTAGAATATTAACTGATGCTGCAATTAAAGGTAAAGTTGATAAACTAGAAGGATTAAAAGAAAATGTTATAATTGGTAAGTTAATCCCAGCTGGAACAGGTGTTAAGAAATATAGAAATACTGAATTTACATTAGAGAAAGAGTTCTTTGATGAAGAACCACTTGATGTTTTAGAAGAAGAATTGTTATAATTCTTCTTTTTTTGTGTTATAATATATGCCAAGGTGATTTATGTGAAAGAATCTATTGATTTTATTAAAAATTATGTGACAGAAGATGATTATGTTGTTTGTGCTACTTCTGGTGGTGTTGATTCTATGACACTTTTATATTTATTAACGATTATAAGAAAAAGTATTAATATAAATATAATATGTGCTCATATAAATCATAACTTAAGAGAAGAAAGTAAAGAAGAGTTTGAATTTGTTAAAGGTTATTGTGCTAAGAACAATATAATATTTGAAGGAAAAATATTTGAAAAAAATATATCAGGTAATTTAGAGTCTGAATTTAGAAAAAGAAGATATAAATTTTTTGATGAGGTTGTTAATAAATATAATGCAAAGTATTTATTTACTGCTCATCATGGTGATGATTTAATAGAAACAATATTAATGAGAATGGTAAGAGGTTCATCAATAGATGGATATTCTGGATTTGAAAAAGTTACAAAAAGAAATAATTATTATATTCTAAGACCACTTATTTTTTATACTAAACAAGATATATATAGTTTTGCACAGGAAAAAGGTATTGAATATAGAGAAGATAAAACAAATGAAAGTGATAATTATACAAGAAATAGATATAGAAAATATATTTTACCTAAATTAAAGGATGAAAATAAACTTGTCCACAAGAAATTTATAAAATTTAATGAAGAATTAGATGGCGCAAGTAAGTTTATAAACAAATATGTGGATAACTTATTAAATAAGTACTATAGTAATTATGTACTTGATATAACATATTTAATTAATGAGGAAGATTATATATTAAAAAAAGTTATATATAGTGTACTTTATAAAGTTTATAAGGAAAACATTAACGAGATTAATGATCAAAATATAACTAGTATTATGAAAATAATTAGATCAAAAAAACCTAACCTAAGTATTGATTTAAAAAATAATATAATTGCAGTAAAAAAATACAATAGTTTAGAAATCAAAAATAAAATAGAAGAAACAGATTATAAAATTAAATTAGATAGTACTATTAAAACTAGATTTGGTAATATTAGCATAATTCCTAGTTCAAATTTAACTAATAATTATATTTGTTATTTAAATAGTAATGAAATAAAATTACCATTATATATTAGAAATAGAAAACAAGGAGATTTTATTGAAGTTCTAGGACTTAATGGTAAGAAAAAAATTAAAGATATTTTCATAGATGAAAAAATAAATAAGGAAGATAGAAACAGTTATCCTATACTTGTTGACAGTAATGATACAATTTTATGGATTCCTGGAATAAAAAAATCCAAATATGATAGATTAAAGATGGGAAAGTATGATATAATAGTATGGTGTACAAAGGAGGAAAACAATGAATAAAAATATACGAAGAAATGTAAGCCCATATATAGCATTATTATTTATAATGATAGTGGTATATTTTGTTGTTGGTGGCATTGGAGTAAGTACAAAAAATTTAACATATTCAGAATTTCAAAAATATTTAAAAGATGATAAAGTGGAAGAAATTACTATTTCACCAAATTCAGAAGGATCCACATATGAAATAAAAGGTACTTTAAAAAAATCAAAGAAGAATGAGTCTTTCTATGTTGTAGCACCTTTAAGTGATGATACATTAAATTACATCAATTCTATGAAAGAACAAAGTAGCTTTGATATGACTGTATCTGCAGATCCAGCATCAAGTTTATTTGTTAAATTCTTGAATTGGTTACCATATTTATTATTAATAGGAGCAGCTGCTTTCATTTTAATGAAACAGTTAAATGGTATTGCTAGTAGTAATAATAAATCTATGGATTTTGGAAAAAGTAGAGCAAAACCTCAAGAAGATAAAGATAAAGTAACATTTAAAGATGTTGCAGGTTTATCTGAAGAAAAAGAAGAATTAGAAGAATTAATTGAATTCCTAAAAGAACCTAAAAAATTTACAAAAATGGGAGCAAGAATTCCAAAAGGTGTACTTTTAGTAGGTCCTCCAGGAACAGGTAAAACATTACTTGCTAAAGCCGTTGCTGGTGAAGCAAATGCGCCATTTTATTTTATAAGTGGTTCAGATTTCGTTGAATTATTTGTAGGTATTGGTGCATCAAGAGTTCGTGATATGTTTAGACAAGCAAAACAAACAGCACCATGTTTAATATTCATAGATGAAATAGATGCTGTTGGTAGACAAAGAGGAGCAGGTGTTGGTGGTGGACATGATGAAAGAGAACAAACATTAAACCAATTACTAACTGAAATGGATGGTTTTGGAAGAAATGAAGGAATCATAATCATTGCTGCTACTAATAGACCTGATGTTCTTGATCCAGCATTATTAAGACCAGGAAGATTTGATAGACAGATTACAGTTTCACTTCCAGATGCAAAAGGAAGAGAAGAAATACTTGAAGTACATGCCAAAGATAAAATACTTGCTAGTGATGTTAATTTAGCAAATATTGCAAAAAGAACTGTAGGTTTCTCAGGTGCAGACTTAGAGAACTTACTTAATGAAGCTGCACTTCTTGCTGTAAGAAGAAATAAAGATTCAATTACTATGGCAGAAATAGATGAAGCACATGATAGAGTAATTGCAGGACCAGCTAAAAAATCTCATAAATATACTGAACATGAAAAGAAGGTCGTTGCATTCCATGAAGCAGGACACGCTGTTGTTGGTATTAAACTTGATGGCGCAAATGATGTTCAAAAAATAACAATCATACCTCGTGGTATGGCTGGTGGATATAACTTAATGCTTCCAAAAGAAGAAACATATATGTCTACTAAGAAAGAATTACTTGAAACAATTAGTGGATTCTTAGGTGGAAGAGTTGCAGAAGAAATTGTATTCAATGAAGTTACAACAGGTGCACATAACGATTTTGAAAAAGCAACAAAAATAGCTAGATCAATGGTAACAGAATATGGAATGAGTTCACTTGGACCTGTTCAATTAGAACATCAAGAATCAAGTGTATTCCTAGGTAGAGATTATAATAAGAGTAAAAACTTCTCAGATGCAGTAGCACTTGAAATAGACCAAGAAGTTAGAAAAATAATTTCTGAACAATATGAAGTTACTAAAAAGATTATTTCTGAAAATATGGATTTACTTAACCTAATTGCAAACGCTTTATTAGAACATGAAACAATTACTAAAGAACAAATTGATTATTTAGTAAAATATGGTAAAATGCCAGAAGAAGATTCTAAAGAAACAGATGCAACTTTAAAAGAATTAAAAGAAGAAGCAAAAGAACTTGGAATTAAAGGTTATAGCAAATTAAATAAAGAAGAATTAGAAAAAGAAATAAATGATAAAAAGGAAGAAAAATAATCTTCCTTTTCTCATATAATTAAAAGAGCAAATAATGCAATTGGTATTGACATTTTTATGTAAAAAGTGTTATATTATTAATGCTATTAATTAGAGTTTTGTATTATTTACAAAACTTTAATTTAAAACAAATTTGATACACCAGGTTGTGTGTAAAAGAAAGGAGTAGTAAAATGGCTACAATTAATCAATTAGTAAGAAAAAATCGTACTAAAAAGACTAGAAAGAGTAAATCACCAGTTTTAGGAGTAAGATTAAATAGTTTAACTAAAAAATCTACTGAAACTGCATCACCTCAAAAAAGAGGAGTTTGTACTCGTGTTGGAACTAAGACTCCAAAGAAACCAAACTCAGCTTTACGTAAGTATGCTCGTGTAAGATTATCAAATGGTAAAGAAATCGATGCATATATTCCAGGTGAAGGACATAATTTACAAGAACATAGTGTTGTTTTAGTTCGTGGAGGACGTGTTAAGGACCTTATCGGTGTTCGTTATCACATTATCCGTGGTACTTTAGATACAGCAGGTGTTACTGATAGAAAACAAGGCCGTTCAAAATACGGTGCTAAAAAACCAAAAGCAAAGAAATAATAAATAAATAGAAAGGAGAACACAATGAGAAAAAGACGTGCAGTAAAAAGAGATGTTTTAGCAGATCCAATTTATAACTCAAAAGTTATAACAAAACTTATCAATCAAATTATGCTTGATGGTAAAAGAGGAAAAGCTCAAACAATCGTATATAAAGCATTTGATATGATCCAAGAAAGAACAAATGAAAATCCTATGGACGTATTTAATAAAGCTTTAGAAAATATTACTCCAGTTCTAGAAGTTAAATCAAGAAGAGTTGGTGGTGCTAACTACTCTGTTCCAGTTGAAGTTAGAGCAGATAGAGCACAAGCTTTAGCACTTCGTTGGTTAGTTAATGCTTCAAGAAGTAGAAGTGGTAAATCAATGGCTGAAAAATTAGCTAGTGAAATAATTGATGCTTCAAATCAAACAGGAGCAGCATATAAGAAAAAAGATGATACTCATAGAATGGCAGAAGCTAATAAAGCATTTGCTCATTATAGATGGTAGGAAAGGAATAGAATATGGCTCGTGAATATTCGTTAGAAAAAACAAGAAACTTTGGAATAATGGCTCACATTGATGCTGGTAAAACAACAACAACAGAACGTATATTATTCCATACTCACAAAATCCATAAAATTGGTGAAACTCATGATGGTGCTTCACAAATGGACTGGATGGAACAAGAACAAGAACGTGGTATAACTATTACTTCAGCTGCTACAACAGCATACTGGAAAGGATATAGATATAACATAATAGATACTCCAGGTCA
Organism: Clostridium sp. CAG:433; assembly: GCA_000433675.1. Lineage (GTDB taxonomy): Bacteria > Bacillota_I > Bacilli_A > RF39 > UBA660 > CAG-433. The sequence continues at coordinate 45,275 of FR893537.1, read as the reverse complement.
CGTTGACTTTACAGTTGAAGTATCTAGATCACTTCGTGTATTAGATGGTGCCGTTGCACTTATTGATGCACAAGCAGGTGTTGAACCACAAACAGAAACAGTTTGGAGACAAGCAACTGAATTTAAAGTTCCTCGTATTATTTTTGCAAATAAGATGGATAAAACAGGTGCAGACTTCGAATATAGTTTAAAAACAATTAAGGATAGACTTGGTGTACTTGCTAAACCTATTGAATGGCCAATAGGAGCAGGTGATGAGCTAACTGGTATTATTGATTTAATCACTAGAACAGCTTATAAATATGATGAAAAACCTGAAGAAAATCCAGAAATAATCGAAATCCCAGCTGAATTAAAAGATTTAGTTGAAGAAAGACGTGCTGATTTAATTGATACTGTTGTTGAATTTGATGAAGCAATAATGGAAAAATATCTTGAAGGTGAAGAACCAACTGTTGAAGAAATTAAAGCTTGTATTAGAAAAGGTACACTTGCTGCTGAATTCTTCCCAGTTATGTGCGGATCTGCATACAAAAATACAGGTGTTAAATTATTACTTGATGCTGTTATTGATTATTTACCAGCACCAACTGATATAGCATCTATAAAAGGAACTGATATGGACGGAGAAGAAATCGTTAGACATCCATCTGATTCAGAACCATTCTCAGCATTAGCATTTAAAGTTATGACTGACCCATTCGTTGGTAAATTAACATTCTTCAGAGTATACTCTGGACACTTATCAAGTGGTTCATATGTACTTAACTCAACTAAGAATGTAAAAGAAAGAGTTGGACGTATATTACAAATGCATGCTAATAATAGACAAGAAATCACAGATGTATACACTGGTGATATAGCTGCAGCAGTAGGACTTAAGAATACTACTACAGGTAACACTTTATGTGATGAAAAACATGCTTGTATTCTTGAATCTATGGAATTCCCAGAACCAGTTATTGAATTAACTGTTGAACCAAAGTCAAAAGCTGACCAAGAAAAAATGGGAATTGCACTTCAAAAATTAGCAGAAGAAGATCCAACATTTAGAGCTTCTACAAACCCAGAAACAGGTCAAACTATAATTGCTGGTATGGGTGAACTTCATCTAGATATAATCGTTGATAGAATGAAGAGAGAATTTAATGTTGAAGCAGCTGTTGGTGCTCCACAAGTTGCTTACCGTGAAACAATAACTCAAGCTGCTGATTGTGAAGGTAAATTTATTAAACAATCTGGTGGTCGTGGACAATATGGTCACGTATGGGTTAAATTTGAACCAAATCCAGGTAAAGGATATGAATTCGTTGATGCAGTTGTTGGTGGTGTAGTTCCAAGAGAATATATTCCAGTAACTGATAAAGGATTACAAGAAGCTATGGAATCTGGTATTTTAGCAGGATTCCCAATGATAGATGTTAAAGCAACATTATTTGATGGATCTTACCATGATGTTGACTCAAACGAAATGGCATTTAAAGTTGCAGCTTCACTTGCTTTAAAAGAAGCTAGAAATAAATGTAAACCAGTTCTTCTAGAACCAATAATGAACGTTCAAATAATCGTTCCAGAAGAATATTTAGGTAACGTAATGGGTGACGTTACAGCAAGAAGAGGACGTCCTATGGGACAAGAAGCTAGAGGAAATGCTCTTGCTATTGAAGCAATGGTTCCACTTGCTGAAATGTTTGGTTATGTTACAACATTAAGATCAAATACACAAGGTAGAGGAAACTTTACAATGACATTTGATCACTATGAAGAAGTTCCTAAGAATATTACTGAAGAAATTATTAAAAAAATGGGTAAAAATTAGGATTTAAATAAGAATAATACTTGATATTTTTTCAAGAATTAGATACAATAGTTTTGTACATTAAAAAAGGAGGAAAATTAAATGGCAAAAGAAAAATTTAATCGTGGAAAACCACATGTTAACATTGGTACAATTGGACACGTAGACCATGGTAAAACTACTTTAACTGCTGCTATTACTAAAAGACAAGCAGATAAAGGATTAGCTAAATTTGAAGCTTATGCTGATATAGATAAAGCTCCAGAAGAAAGAGAACGTGGTATTACAATCAATACAGCACACGTTGAATATGAAACAGATAAACGTCATTATGCACACGTTGACTGTCCAGGTCACGCTGATTACGTTAAAAACATGATCACTGGTGCTGCACAAATGGATGGTGCTATCCTAGTTATAGCTGCTACAGATGGAGCTATGGCTCAAACAAGAGAACATATCTTACTTGCTCGTCAAGTTGGTGTTCCTAGAATCGTTGTATTCATCAATAAATGTGATATGGTTGATGATCCAGAAATGCTTGAATTAGTAGAAATGGATGTTAGAGACCTATTAACTCAATATGGATTTGACGGAGACAATACTCCATTTATCTTCGGTTCAGCTTTAAAAGCTCTTGAAGGAGATCCAAAGTATGAAGAAAAGATTGATGAATTATTAAACGCTGTTGACGAATATATTCCAACTCCAGAAAGAGATACTGACAAACCATTCTTAATGAGTATTGAAGACGTATTTACTATTACTGGTCGTGGAACAGTTGTTACAGGACGTGTTGAAAGAGGTCAATTAAAACTTAACGATGAAGTTGAAATCGTTGGTTTACATGATACTAAGAAAACAGTTGTTACAGGAATCGAAATGTTCCGTAAACAATTAGACTATGCTGAAGCAGGAGATAACGCAGGTGTATTATTACGTGGTATCTCAAGAGAAGAAGTACAAAGAGGACAAGTACTTGCTAAACCAGGTTCAGTTACTCCACATACTACTTTCGAATGCGAAGTATATGTATTAAGTAAAGAAGAAGGCGGAAGACATACTCCATTCTTCACAAACTATCGTCCACAATTCTATTTCAGAACTACTGACGTAACAGGTGTTGTTACATTACCAGAAGGAACTGAAATGGTTATGCCAGGTGACAATGTTAAAATGCACGTTGAATTAATTGCTCCTATCGCTCTTGAAGAAGGAACTAAGTTCTCTATTCGTGAAGGTGGTAGAACAGTTGGTGCTGGTATTGTTACTAAGATTGATAAATAATAAATAAAAAGTTCTTGAAAAAGAACTTTTTTTTATGTATAAAAAAACCTTAGTTCTTTTTGAACAAAGGTTCATTTAACCAATCAACTATTTTAGATGCATTTTGATAACTTTTATATTTACCTTTGTTTATTACTAAAGTAAATTCTCCTATGTATTCTTCTATTTCTGAGGCAAATCCAAGCTTAAATCTTGTTAATCCATAAAATGCACTACTTTTATTAAAGTCACCAGAAATGCCATTTAAATGCATTCTAGTATATCCTTCTTTTCTATAAAAATTCATGATTTGGTATTTTAAATAATGGTTTGGACAGTATCTTTTAAATTCTTGTTTGTATCCATCAATTAAGAAGAATATTTCTTTATTATATTTTATTACAGCGCTTGCGCCTACTATAACTCCTGATGGATATTCCTTATAAAGATTAGTCGCATTTATTACGTTTTGTTTACAATTGTTTAATAAAATATCAGAAGCCATTTTTCTTTTTATTATGTTTGTTGTATTATTACTATTTATATTTTCTTCTAACTCTTGATTTATTTCATTATTTCTTTTTTCTTCTGCCTCAAACAATGTTTTACTCTTTTCAATATACTTTGCGGTATCTAGTTTAGCAAAATACAATTTAATCATATCTTTTTTCCCTAGTATTTCCATCATATCTAAGTAGTAATTTAATTTTCTTGAATGTTTTTTATCAACTAATGAATAAAACTGTTTTACGCTAGATGCATCACCTTCAAGTATTTCAATACCCATTTTATCTGCTTTTCTAATTTTATTTCTAATTTCTTTACTAAACCTTGAAAATAAATCTTCAGTACTATTTGTTGTTGTTACTGCATTCCATCTTGGTTTTAAGTTTTCAAAATTCAAATTAAAACCTGTATGTTCATAACCTATGTGAATAAGTTCATCAACTATTTTAGAATTATCTATTCCAGGAATAACATTACCTTTTTTATCTCTAGATTTATATATTATATATGGATCTATTTTAACAAACATAAAATTTCTTTTATTTAAAAATTGAGTAAGCAATTTAGTAAATGTTTCAAGTAAATTAAAATCGTTAAAATCAATTAAATATCCTCTTGGACAATATCCCCATTTATAACCTAATAATTCTTTTTTTATTAATATTAAAGTTGCTGCCTTATAATTACCTGATTCATCTTTCATGGCTAAATAATAATCATCAAATGAATGTCTATCCATAAGTGCGCCGTATGATCCTGTTTGATAAAAATTCTTAATTTCGTAATTTTCAGCAAAATTGTCAAATTCTTCTTTAGTTATTTGAATTAATTCCATAAGCTATACTCCTTTACTTTTATATTATATCATAAATAATATTAATATTATACTTATATTTTACAACAAAACATATAAAATTTATGCCATAACTAAAACTTTGAGGTATAATAAATATTGGAGGATGATATTATGAGTAAAATAATAGATGTAAAAGCAAGAGAAATTTTAGATTCAAGAGGTAATCCTACTGTAGAAGTAGATGTACTTACAGAAGATGGTGCTTTTGGTCGCGCAAGTGTACCAAGTGGAGCATCAACTGGTAGTAATGAAGCTTTAGAATTAAGAGATAATGATAGTAGATTTATGGGTAAAGGTGTTTTAAAAGCAGTTAATAACGTTAAAACAAAAATTACACCTGAAATACTAGGAATGGAAGTAAAAAATCAAAAAGACATAGATAATAAAATGATTATGTTAGATGGAACAAAATCAAAAAGTAATTTAGGCGCAAACGCTATGCTTGCAGTTTCATTAGCTTGTCTTAAAGCAGCTGCAAATGAAGAAAATGTAGAATTATATGAATACGTTGGAGATGGAAAAGATTTACCATATCCTATGATGAATATTTTAAATGGTGGAGCTCATGCAGATAACTTACTTGATTTCCAAGAATTTATGATATTACCACAAAATAAAGATTTTAGAGAAAGAATTAGATGTGGTGCGGAAGTATTCCATAACCTTAAAAAAGTATTAAAAGAAAAAGGGTATAATACTTCAGTAGGTGATGAAGGTGGATTTGCACCAAACTTAAGTTCAAATGAAGAAGCATTAGAATATATAGTTGATGCTATAAAAAAAGCAGGTTACACTCCTGGTGTAGATGTTAAACTTGGACTTGATGTCGCAGCTTCAGAATTTTATGATGAAGACACTAATTTATACGTATTCTCTGGAACTGGTGAAAAGAAAACAAAAGAAGAAATGGTTAGCTATTATGAAGATTTAATAAGCAAATATCCTATTGTTTCAATAGAAGATCCATTAGATGAAAGTGATTTTGAAGGATTTAGATTATTAACTAAAAAAATAGGTGATAGAGTTCAAATAGTTGGTGATGATTTATTTGTTACTAATAAAGAATTACTTGCTCGTGGTATAAAAGAAAAAGCTGCAAATGCAATACTTATTAAATTTAATCAAATAGGTACAGTAACAGAAGCTTTAGAAACTATTGATATGGCTAAAAAAGCTGGATATAAAACAATTATTTCACATAGAAGTGGTGAAACAGAAGATACATTTATTGCTGATTTAGCTGTTGGACTTTCTTTAGGTCAAATAAAAACAGGTTCTTTATCTAGAACAGATAGAGTATGCAAATATAACAGATTACTTAGAATTTATGAACAAATTGAAGAAAACGAATAGTTTTCTTTTTTTTTGTTTATATTAATGTTATAATAATTGTAAGGTAGGATGATATGATGAAAAATATTATTAAAGTTTTTGCATATTTATTACTAGGTATTTCATTATTACTTTTGTTTTTTTCTCTTAATTTTATAAATAAATGGAATAAACAGAATAATCAAATTAGTAAACAGTTAGATGAAATCAATGATCTAGTTAAAATAGAAAAAGTAGAAGATAATGAAAATACAATTGTTAAAGATGAGTCGTCTACACTTAAAAACACTAATTTAAATAATGTTGATTTTAGTGAATTAAAAAATAAAAATAGTGATGTTGTTGGTTGGATAGATGTAAAAGGAACAAATATAAATTATCCATTTGTCCAATATACAGATAATAATTTTTATCTGACTCATTCATTCGATAAAAAATATAATGATGCAGGATGGTTATTTGAGGACTATAGAAATGATGGATTTAATGATAAAAATACAATAATATATGCTCATTCAAGACTTGATAAAACAATGTTCGGAAGTCTTAAAAATACTTTAAAACAAGAATGGATTAATGATAAAGAAAATTATATAATTAGAATTTCAACAGAAGAAGAAAATACATTGTGGGAAGTATTTAGTATATATCATATTCCTACTACAGATGATTATTTAAAAATAAAATTTACAAGCGATAATGAATTTGAAAACTATATTAAAATGGTAAAAAATAGAAGTATATATAAATTTGATACTGATGTTTTAGATAATGACAAAATTCTTACATTATCAACATGTTACAGAAATAATGAAAAATTAGTTTTACATGCTAAATTAATCAAATTAGAAAAAAAATAACCTTAGGGTTATTTTTTGTTTATTTCAAATTTGGTGGACCTGAGGAGAGTCGAACTCCTGTCCAAAAATGCATACCAGAAAGCTTCTACAAGTTTAGTTAGTTTTTTATTTGTCCTAATTTATAAAAGAAACTAACAACCTACAAATTAGTAAGCCTATAATTATTCATTATTACTTCTAGGCTAAGTAATAATATATCTTGCTAAAGTTCGAATTTTCTATAATCTACGCAAGAAAAGATAATAGAAAATTGCATTTGTGACTAAACACCTACGGCTACACTATTAGTTCTGAATAGTGATGCAAATGCATCTTTAATTTTGTTTCCATTTATTTTTTGTTTGCACACTAACGGGTGCCTCCGACTTGCCACTTAATTTTAAACATTTCTGTCGAAACCATATACAGGCCCATAACAAAATTATAGTATAAAATAAAGAAAAAGTCAAAATTAGAATCTTTCTTTTAATGACTTTTTCATTTCTCTATCTATATCTCTTTGTTTAATACTTTCTTTTTTATCATAAGTATGTTTACCTCTTGCAATTCCTATTTCTACTTTTGCTTTTCCTCTTACAAAATATACTTTTAAAGGTACTATAGTTAATCCTTTTATTTTAATTCTATCATTAATTTTTCTTATTTCATTTTTATGAAGTAAAAGTTTTCTAGTTCTAGTTTCTTCATGATTAAATATATTTCCTTCTTTATATTCTGATATAAACATATTTAGTAAAAATACTTCACCATTTTTTATTATTGCATAACTATCTTTTATATTAGCATTACCATTTCTGATTGATTTAATTTCAGTTCCAGTAAGTACTATTCCTGCTTCAAATTTATCTAATATTTCATATTCAAACTTAGCTTTTCTGTTTATTATTTCCATTTTTATTACCTTCTACTAAATTAAAATCAATAGTACTATTTTCTTTTGAAGCATTAGTTACAACAACTCTTACTTTTTGTCCTAATTTATACATTTTACCTTTCTTTTCTCCTCTTAATGTATGAGTAGTTTCATCAAATGTATAATAATCACCTTTAATTTCAGATATATGTACAAGACCTTCAATCATATTATCTAATTGTACAAATAAACCAAAATTCATAACTGAAGAAATAGTTCCATCATATTCTTCACCAATATGACTTTCCATATACTCTGCCATTTTCATTGATTCTACATCTCTTTCACAGTCAATAGAATCTCTTTCTTTTTCTGATGCATGATCACAAAGTGCAGGTAAATTTTCTTCCCAATACTCTATAAGTCTATTTAATTCTTTATCATTTGGCTCATTAAATATATATTTTCTAAGTAAATTATGTACAGTTGTATCTGGGAATCTTCTAATAGGTGATGTAAAATGTGTATAACATTTTGAAGCAAGACCATAGTGACCTAGATTTTCAGGTTTATAAACTGCTTTTTTCATACATCTTAATAATAATGTAGATAAAATTTCAAAACCTTCTTTGTCTCTCAATTGATCAAGTATTTTTTTCATTGATTTTGGATAAACAAAGTTTCTATCACCAACGACATGGTAACCAAGCATGCTAATTGAATTTAAGAATTCCTCAACTTTTTCATTATCTGGTACTTCGTGTACTCTGTATACAAAAGGAAGTCCCATATAGAAAACATGTTCTGCAACTGTTTCGTTAGCTGCAATCATAAAGTCCTCAATCATATTTTCGCCTTTACCACGTTCTCTTAAAACAACATCATAAGGTTTACAATTTTCATCAACTAATATTTTAGGTTCATCAACATCAAAGTCTAAGTATCCTCTTGCTAATTTTTCTTTTCTAAGAATTTTAGCAAGTTCCCACATTAATTTTAAATCATCTTTAAATGGTTCATATCCTTCAGGAGTTTCTTCATCATTTAATATTTTATTAACTTTTTTATAAGTCATTTGAATTCTTGATCTTATAACACTTTCAAATATATCATGTGATACTATTTTACCATTAGGAGTTATTTCCATTATACAAGATATTGCAAGTCTATCAACATTTGGATTAAGTGAACATATTCCATTAGATAATTTATGAGGAAGCATTGGTACAACTCTATCAACTAAATATACACTTGTTCCTCTAGAATATGCTTCTTTATATAATGCTGTACCTTCTTTTACATAATACGATACATCTGCAATATGTACTCCTAAAATATAATTTTCACCTTTTTTACTGATTGATATAGCATCATCTATATCTTTTGTATCATCACCATCAATTGTGAATATTGTCATGTCAGTTAAATCTTTTCTACCTTTTCTATCACTATCAAGAACTTCACTAGGAAGTGCATTAACTTCTTCCATAACTTCATCAGTAAATGTATCATTTATTCCATGATCATATATAATAGATAAAATATCAACACCAGGATCATTTTTATGACCAATTATTTTAACTACTTCTCCTAAGTATTTATATTTACCCATTTCTTTTACTATACTTACTTGAATTTTGTGTCCATCTACTAAATCATCTAAATCTTTATTATCTAAAATTATTTCCATTTTTAATTTTTTATCATCTGGAATGAAATGAGGATTACCATCAATTATTTTGTATTCACCAACGATTAAGTTATTTTCTTTCTTTAATACTTTTACAACTCTTCCTTCTGTTTTCTTACCGTTTTGTCCTTTTAGTTCTTCAACTACAACTAAATCATTATTTAAGGCACCATTCATGTTTTTAGCATCTATATAAATATCTTCATCTCTACCATCTACTATTACAAAACCAAATCCTTTTTTATTTACGCTTAATCTTCCTTTTAGTAAATGACTATTTTCAAATAACATATATTTATCTTTATTTGATCTATAAACAGTATAACCTTCTTCTAATATTCTAAGGTTATCAAGTAATTTTTTTAATTCTCCTGCAGTATTAAGATTTAACTTATCACATATTTCGGTTGCGGATAATGCTCTTTTTTCTTTTCCTAATAGTTCTATAATTTCTTCTCTCATATTTCCTCCATATAAAACAAAAAGACATAAATATGTCTTTTACATCAATGACATTACTAAACAAATTACAAAAAATAATAATCCTAATATTAGTGTCATTCTACTTAAAAATAGTTCTGATCCTCTTTCTTTTCTTTGGGCAAAAAGTTCAGCACTCGCACCCATCATTATATTACTAGCACTTTCTGCTTTCCCACTTTGTAATAAAACAACTGTTATTAAAAGGACTGATATTACTAATAATGCTATTTCCATCTTGATTCCTCCTCATTTAAAGCTAATAATATTTTATCATATTTTATATAAATTGCAAATACCATACGGAAAAATATATAATAATCATAATTATTGAAATAAAAATATATATAAATTTCTTTTCTGATTTAAGTAATATTGAAATTGCAAATAAAATTGTTATAAATATTCCACCAAATATGTAAAACATACTATATTTATCCGCGTAACTATATATATAATTATCTTTAATAAATAAGTCAGATATCGCAAGTACTAAAAAATTAAATATGTTACTTCCAAGCATATTTGATATAGCCATGTTATAATTATTTAATTTTAATAATGCGAATGTTGTAACTACTTCTGGAAGACTTGTTGTAATTCCTAAAAGAATCGCACCTATAGAACTAGATGAAAATTTTGGATACATATGCGCTATTTTATCTGCTTGATATGTTAAAAGTACACTTAAAACGACCATAACAATTCCAGTTAATATGAATTTTAACAAAATAAATTTTTGCTTTTCATTTATTTCTTCTTCCTCTTTTTTGTCATTTTTAAATACAGAATACATATAAACTAGATATGCAAAAAATAATAATAGAGACACAATATTTACTATTATATTATGGCATCCTAATATGATAAATATGTAATCTGAAACTAATATTAAACATTCAAATATATATTTATTTGATGTATTTCTAAATAAATTAGATTTAAAAAAATATATGTTGTAGACTGCTAAAACAAATATGTTAAACATATTACTTCCAACAATGTCACCAAAAGATAATGATGCATTATCTAAAACAACCGCGGATACACTTGTAACAAATTCTGGGAGACTAGTTATTGATGCAATTAAAAGTCCACCAACAAAAGCTGCTCCTACTTTAGATTGCTTTGATAAAACATCACCATAATATGATAGTTTTATACTCATATATATTGTACAAAAAGCTAGTAATAAAAAAAATATTCCGTCCAAATTATCACCCTCTAATGAAGTATATTAATAAATTGGACAAAATATTTATTTTACTTAATAATTATTAATTTTTTATTTTCAAAATAACATTATATTTAATAATAAAATTAATAGTTTTTTAGAAAATATTTTATAACTTTTGTTTTTATTATTATTCTTTATATTTTATATTATTGAGTAATAATGTATTTAATATATCAAGACTTTTTGTTGTCGGATCATTATTTAAATCAATTTGATCAATTTTGATTTGATTAGTAGGAAAATCGAATGGCCCAACACTAACAGTTAATTGATAGAAATCTTGTAGTTTTGGTTCAACAAAATATGAAATAAATTGTCTCAATACTTTCCCTTGAATAATTAAATCACATACATATATTTTAAAATTAAATATACCATTTGTATAATCTTTATAAAATTTGAAACTATTTTCTACATTTTCACAATTGTTAGCCTTCATAAAATTCTTTGTATTATTTATAACTAAATCAATTCTTTTTTCGAAATCATCATTTTCAATATGACCATCAGATACAAGTTGTTCAATATAACCATTACCTTGTGCAAATAAAATTGTTTGCTCATCTAAATTATTCTCTAATTTAAAACCATTTAATATTGGTATAGATAGTTGTTTAGCATGTGATTTATAATCATATTTGCTTTCATTGATATTTTCTTTTTCTGTGGTTAAAGAATCAATATAATCTTTTTTTACACCTGCAAAATCTGTTTTTCTTTCAGTAAGAGCCTTAGCAAACATTTTAAATTTTTCTTGATTTTGTGCAAGTGTTTCTAAATCTTTTAAAGCAAGATCTTTGTCAGCATATTCTGATTCTACAAATTCATTTATTAGGTTGTACCAAAATAAATCACTATTTCCTAAAATTTTTTTCAATCCCTCTTCATACTTCATAAATTCATCTCCTATTTTTATATATTATAACAAAAAATGTATCATAAAATAAAGTTATTTTAGTTAATTATTTTTTATTGTTGATATTTATTACTTATTATGATAACATATATACCTGTGTTATAAGATAATAATAGTATTAATTTTTATTGCTTATGAATATAATAAATTACAAGAGAGGTTAATAAACGATGAATGAGAAAATTATTAGAGAAAAGTATGCACTTGAATATATAAGAGATATATTAAGTACGTATTCATATGCATTAAAAAACGTTGATAATGCAAAATATCACCATAATGCCCCTTATAAAGATGCCCCTTTAATAATAAAATATGGTGTATTATCAATGGAAAATATTAATAAATTTGGTATAAGATCATATTCAGAAGATGATTTAATTCTTATGGATGATAGGGAATCACATGTAAATGGTAGAAATGGAGTATCCTTATCTATTGTAGGCTTAACTGATTTATATGCAGGTGAAGAAGAATATGATCCATTTACAACTGAGGTGATAGATTTTTTAATTGATAATAATATAAGAGCTTTTAGAAGTACTATTCACTATGGTAATGAATTTGTTTCAGAGGGCAAAATAACAAGTGACAAAATAAAATCTGCAGATATTAGACTTATAAAATATATACAAGATTTATTAAAAAAAGGTCGCGGTAATATAGAGGATGCTGTAAACAAATATAATAACTTAATTTTAATGTCAAAAGAAATTGTAAGTAGTAATAAAGATATTCAAATAAGAGAAATGTCTGATGGTTTTAATAAGACTATAGATACTTTAAAAATTTCAGAAGAACGAAGACTAATATTAAAAAAATAATAATACCAATAAATATGGTATTTTTTTCTTTATTTTATGTTAAATTTTATACATATTATTACTATATATTGTGATATAATTATTGTAGAGGTGATAATATGTTTGAAAATAAGAAAATATTTATACTAGGTATGGCTAGAAGTGGATATGAAGCTGCTAAATTACTTAGTGATTATAATAATGAAATAATTGTAACTGATGGTAAAGAACAAAAAGAGGAACTTGTTAGTGAACTTGAATCTTTAGGTGTTAAAGTTATTATAACAAGTGATCAATTATCATTACTTGATGATAGTTTTGATTATGTTATTAAAAATCCAGGAATTAAATATGATAACCCTGTAGTAGTAAAAGCAAAAGAACTTGGAATAAAAGTAATAAATGAAATAGAAATGGCATACTCATTTCTAGATAAATCAGTAAATATTATTGGCGTTACTGGATCAAATGGTAAGACAACAACAACAACTCTTATAAGTGAATTTATGAAAAATTCATTTGATAACGTATATTTAGGAGGAAATATTGGAATTCCTTTATCAAACTTTGTACGTGATATTAAACCAAATAGTTATTTAGTACTTGAAATAAGTGATCATCAACTATGTGACATGTATGACTTTAAAACAAATGTGAGTGTACTTACAAATATAACTCCAACACATCTTGATTTTCATAAGTCATATGAAGTATATCAAATGACAAAAAAGAAAATATTTAATAATCATACAAGTGATGATTTAGCTGTAATAAATAAAGATGATGAAGTAAGTATGAAAATTACAGATGATATAAAAAGTACAAAAGTTTATTATGGACATGATAAAACTAATCTTGCATATTATGATGAAGAAGGAATTTATTATGATGGTAAATTAGTAATAAAATTAGATGACATAATATTAAAAGGAAAACATAATTACCAAAATATAATGGGCGCAATTATAGCAGTAAAGAAATATGGTGTAACAGATGAGGTTATACAAAAAGTTTTAAAAGAATTTAAAGGTGTTGAACATAGACTTGAATATGTTGATACAATAAATGGTGTAACATATTATAACGATTCAAAAGCAACAAACTGTGTATCTACAATTACTGCACTTAATTCATTTAATCAACCAACAATTTTATTATTAGGTGGATATGATAGAGGACATTCATTCCATGATTTAGATGATTCAATGAAAAATGTTAAATGTGTTGTTTGCTTTGGAGAAACAAAAAATAGAATAGAAGAATTTTGTAATGATTTAAATATTAAATGTTATAAAAATGATACATTAAAAGAAGCAATGAACGTGGTAAAAGATATATGTACTCCTGGAGATGTTGTATTACTTAGTCCAGCATGTGCTTCTTGGGATCAATATGATAGATTTGAAGATAGAGGAGACGAATTTAAAAATTTAGTAAGGGAAAGATAAAAAATGAACATAAGAGATTATAAAAATATATACATGATTGGTATTGGCGGTATTAGCATGAGTGGTATTGCCGAAATACTTGTTAATTGGGGATTTAAAGTAAGCGGCTCAGATATGTCTGAAAGTGCTATGACAGAAAAATTAAGAAGTAATGGTATAAATGTTAATATCGGTCAAGTAAAAGAAAATATAACAAAAGATATAGATTTAGTTGTTTATACAGCTGCAATAAAGAGTGATAATCCAGAATTAGTAGAGGCAAGAAATCTTGGGATTGAAACAGTAGAAAGAGGAAAATTCTTAGGTGAAATTACTAAGTTATTTAAAGATGTAATTGGAGTCGCTGGAACACATGGTAAAACAACTACATCATCTATGGTTTCAAGTGCATTTATGAGCGCTAATTTAGATCCAAGTATTCAAATAGGTGCAAATCTTAGATGTATAGATGGAAACTATAGAGTAGGTAATAGCGATTATTTCATAATTGAAGCATGTGAATATTGTGAAAGTTATTTAAATTTTAAACAAAGAAGTGCCATTGTTACTAACATTGATAATGACCATTTAGATTATTTTAAAAATATTGATAATATAGAAAAGTCATTTCAAAAGTATGTAAGTATGCTTCCAAGTGATGGACTATTAGTTGTTAATATGGACGACGAAAGATGCTATAACTTAAGAAATCATACTAAGGCTAATGTTTTAACTACAAGCATGACAAATGAAAAAGCAGATTACTATGCAAGAAATATAAGCTATAATGATGAAGGTTGTGCAAGTTATGATTTAATGCATAATAATGAAAAAATAGATAGAATTACTTTAGGAGTTGCAGGATCACATAATGTTTCAAATTCGTTAGAATGTATAGCGTTATGTTTATGGTATAAATTACCAATTGAAATGATAAAAGAAGGATTAATAGGATTTACTGGAGCAAGTAGAAGACTTGAATATAAAGGTAAATTTAATGGCGCAGATGTATATGATGATTATGGACATCATCCAACAGAAATAAAAGCAACTGCGGATTCTATTTTAAAAAAGAAATTTAATTCGTCATGGGTAATATTTGAAGCACATACATATAGTAGAGTAAAAGAACATTTATCTTCTTTTGCAGAATCATTAATGGATTTTGACCATGTAATAGTTATTGATATATATGCCGCTAGAGAAAAAAATATATATGGTGTATCAGAAGAACAAATTGTAAATAAATTAAAAGAAGATAATGTTGATGCAATTTATATAAGTGATTATGATGAAATTGTAGATTATTTAAGAAAGCATGTAAAAGAAAATGATATAATATTAACACTTGGCGCAGGTAATGTAACAAAAATTGCTAAAAAATTAATTGAAGACAAATAAGTCTTCTTTTTTTTGTTAATAATATAAATGGTGAATAAAATGATAATAAGACTTGGATATGTTGCAATTAGTAAAGCAATTGATATAACATCTTCTGGTACAATAACATATACAAATTATTTAAAAGAAGAAAATAAAGATGAAAAACTAGATAAAATTATAAAATCAAATCTGGAAAATTTAGAAAAAATATTAAGTTATAACGTAAAAAATAATATTCATTTTTATAGATTAACATCAAAATTAATCCCACTCGCAACACATAAAGATGTATCTTTTGAATATATAAATAAGTATAAAGGTTATTATGAAAAAATATCAAAAATTATAGATAAAAATAATATGAGAGTTGATGTACACCCGGATCAGTTTTGTGTACTTAATAGTACTAATAAAGAAACAATTAATAATTCAATTGAAATTCTTAAATATCATATAAATATATTAGAAGCATTAAATATAAAAAATCCAGTAATAGTTTTACATACTGGAAGCAGCGTATTTGGTAAAGAAAAATCAATCACAAGATTTGTAAATAATTTTAATAAATTACCAGATAATATTAAAAATGCTATAGTAATAGAAAATGATGATAAAATATTTAATGCAAGAGATGTACTTAGTTTATGTAAAAAAATAAATAGACCTATGGTTTTAGATTACCACCATCATATGTGTAATCCATGTGATAATATCGATGAAATATTAGAGGAAATATTTGATACATGGAAAGATATTAGACCAAAAGTTCACTTTTCATCTCCTAAAAATAAAACAAAAAGGGATTTTAGATCTCACCATGATTATATTAATAGTAATGATTTTATTCAGTTTATAGAAAAGATAAAAAAGTATAATGTTGATATTGATGTTATGATTGAGGCAAAAGCAAAAGATGATGCGTTGTTTAGATTAGTTAGAGAACTTAAATACAAAACAAATTATAAATTTATAGATGAAACATCTTTTGAAGTTTAGTTAAAGAAAAAGGATCTTTGATGATCCTTTTATTCAATCTCATTAAATTTATTTAAAAGCGTATTATATTCTTCATTAATTTTATTTGTTTCAGCTTTTTCAAGTGTATAAA
Source organism: Clostridium sp. CAG:433 (assembly GCA_000433675.1). Lineage (GTDB taxonomy): Bacteria > Bacillota_I > Bacilli_A > RF39 > UBA660 > CAG-433. The sequence goes on along the minus strand of FR893537.1, from coordinate 28,759 downwards.
ATCCTTTTCTAAAACTAAGTTCAAAAAGGTTTCTTTGAGCTTCCTTAATTTGTTTAAACATTTCATATATTTCATTAAATAATGTTTCATTACTTGCTTCATTTAAAGCATATGTAAAATTAACACTCATATTTTTCTCTGTTTCAAGAATATCATTTAAATAATTTTCATCATTCATTTCTATAGAACTATCAAGTTCTATTTTTGGATTTTGTACTTTATTATTCATTTTCTCCTCCATTTAATATATTTAATAAACCATTACAAATTTGTTTATGCATATCAAATATATTTAATAATTCATCCTTTATTTCATTATCAGTAACATTATTACTATAATTTAATGCTTTTTTAGCAGTAGTAAAATTCCAATTAAACATATCACAAATATATGATAAATCTTTAGTTGATATTATATTAGGTACATTTTGCATTTATTATTCCTCCTCCATATATATTGTTAACAAATATTGATATTTTATTCTGTTTTGGTATATAATTATTTTAGGAGAAAAGTATGAAAAAAATATTAAGTGTATTAATTTTTATTATGTCTTTTTTTATTTTTAATCTAAATGTATTTGCGGATGATATAGAGTTAAAATCTAAAAGTGCGATTTTATATAATATGACTGATGATAAAGTACTTTATGAAAAAAATGCAGATCAAGAAGTTTATATAGCAAGTTTAACAAAAATGATGACTGCATTAGTTGCGATTGAAAATATAAAAGACTTTAATCAAAAGGTAGTTGTAACAAGCGATATGTTAAAAGATGTTACATATGATTTATCAGTCGCAGGATTTAATGTAGGAAATATTCTTACATATGATGAAATACTTTATGGAATAATATTAAAGTCAGGTGCGGATGCGACAGAAATTGCGGCCTATAGTATTAGTGGTTCAGAAAAAGACTTTGTAAAATTAATGAATCAAAAAGCAGAAGAAATAGGTATGAATAATTCTCATTTTTCAAATGTAATAGGAATTGAAGGAGATAATCATCATTCGACAGCTAGGGATGTTATGAAGTTAGTTAAGTATGCATTACAAAATAAAAAATTTAAAGAGGTATTTGGAACAAAAACATATAAAAATATGAATGGACCACTTAAAAGAATAACAGATAGTAGTACATTTAATATGGATTATGTAAAAGGTGCTAAAACAGGATTTACAGATGATGCTGGGCTTTGCCTTGCTACGTATGCAAATAATGGTACAACAGAATTTATTTCAGTAACAATAGGTGCACCATATAAAGAAAAAAATGAAAATATAGTTGATACGAAAAATTTATATGAATATTATTTTGGTAATTATGATTATGTGAAAATACTAGATAAAGGTGATACATTAGTTAACTTAAAAAGTGAATATGGCAAAGAATATAATATAAAATCTGATAGAAGTGTAAAAGAATATTTGAAAAAAACTGTTAGTAAAGATGATTTAAAATATGAATATAAAGGTAAAACAATAGTAGAAAAAGGTACAAAAAAAGGTGATAAAATAGGAACGTTATATATAAGTTATAATGGTGAAACACTAGATACAATAAATATAACATCACCAGAAGATATAAAATTTGATTTTAAATTTTATGTAAAAGAACATAAAGTACAATTTGTACTTCTAACATTCATAGCAACTGTATTTGTTCTATTTATTAATTTAAGACGAATAAAAAAATAAAAATAGAAAAAAATAATACTAGGTGAATATTATGTATTATTTAAACTATTTTTTTATTTTTAGTATTTTTGGTCATTTACTTGAAACCACTATGTATAAAATATTTAATTGGAACTTAGAAAGTGGTTTTCTTTATGGGTATTGGACACCAGTATATGGATTAGGAGCCATTTTAATACTATTTTTATCTAACTATATATTTAAAAAATTAAAACTAAATAAATTCTTAGAAATAATAATATTCTTAATAATAATAGTTTTGACATTAACCTTTATAGAATACGCAGGTGGAATACTACTAGAAGTTACTTTTGATAGGGTATTTTGGGATTATTCAGATCATAAATATCATTTTGGAAAATATGTTGCACTTGATATATCATTAATTTGGGGAATATGTTCTATTGTTTTAATATATTTAGTTAAACCATGGATGGATAAGATAGTAAATAAAATTCCTAAATGTGTAACTTATCTTTTATGTATTTTATTTATTATAGATATAATTTGTACATATGCATTTAAATCAAAAATTTAATTTAATTCTTTTTTGTTTAGTTTCAATAAATCCTTCATTTTTTAAATTTTTAAGTTCTCTCATAAGTGCACTTCTATCAACACCAAGATAGTCAGCAAGTTCAGTATAATTTAATTTTAGATAGAAAACTTTTGATAAGTTTTCTTTTTCTTCAGCTCTAAAATATTCAAGTAATTTTTCTCTAATTGTTTTTTTAGTAAGTACATCAATTCTATTATTCATAACTACAACTTTTTTAGCAAGCAACTGAAGCATATTATTAATAACATCATTATGATATGGACAAGATTTTTTACATCTTTTAATAATATGATCATAATCAAATGTAGTAATAGTACATGTACTTGTTGTAATAACAGATAATTCATCAGAATATGAAGTGAATACTTCTCCAAAAATAGAACCTTTTTCTAGTTTTTCAAGTACAACTCTATTTCCATCATAATCACTTCTGACTAGATTAGCAGTGCCATCAATAATAATACCGATTATATTTGTGTTAGCAAGGTTAGAAATTACAGTTGTGTCTTTTTTATATACAATAGTTTTTGCTTCAAAACATTTAAGCATTGACTTTACATTTTGTTCGTCAATCCCTTTAAATATGCTTATTTCGTTCATTTATAAGGCCTCCCAAAGGTTTAGAAAAAAACCAAAATAATTAATTTAATTATATTTCATTTTTGTTGCAAATGCAACACTATATTTTTAAAAAATTTGTTATAATGAGGGTGTAAAAAATAAATGACAGATTAGGAGATAAGTAGTATGAAAGTAATTAAAAGAGATGGAAAAATTGTTGATTATGATAGAGCTAAAATAAAAATAGCTATAGAAAAGGCTAATAAAGAAGTAGAGCCTAAAGAAAGAGCAACAGAAAAACAAATAGAAAATATAACAAAACATATTGAAGATTTAAAAAAGAAAAGAATGCTTGTTGAAGATATTCAAGATGAAATAGAAAAGAAATTAATGGAATATAAGAAATTTGCATTAGCAAAAGAATATATTGTTTATAGATATAATAGAGCTTTAATTAGAAAAGCAAATACAACTGATGAATCAATTTTGAGATTAATTAGAAATGAAAACAAAGAACTTGCTGAAGAAAACTCAAACAAAAATACAATGTATGCTTCAACACAAAGAGATTATATTGCTGGTGAAGTATCAAGAGACTTAACTAGAAGAATTTTACTTCCAGAAAAAATAAGTAAAGCACATGAAGAAGGTGTATTACATTTCCATGATATGGATTATTTTGTTCAACCAATATTTAACTGTTGTTTAATAAATATTGCTGATATGCTTGATAATGGTACAGTTATGAATGGTAAACTTATTGAAAGCCCTAAATCATTCCAAGTTGCTTGTACTGTTACAACTCAAATAATCGCAGCAGTTGCATCTAACCAATATGGTGGACAATCTGTTGATATGAGACACTTAGGTAAATACTTAAGAAAAAGTAAAGAGAAATTTATTAAGAAAATAACAGAAAAACATGGTAAAGAATTAAGTAAAGAACAAATTGAAGAACTTGCTATGGATAGATTAAAAGATGAATTAGCATCAGGAGTACAAACAATTCAATATCAAATAAATACATTAATGACTACTAATGGACAATCTCCTTTCGTAACATTATTCCTATGTCTAGATGAAAAAGATCCATATATTGAAGAAAATGCAATGATTATTGAAGAAATATTAAATCAAAGACTTGAAGGAATTAAAAACGAAAAAGGTGTTTATGTTACACCAGCATTCCCTAAACTAGTTTATGTACTTGATGAACATAACTGCTTAAAAGGTGGTAAATATGATTATTTAACAGAACTTGCATGTAAATGTTCTGCAAAAAGAATGTATCCAGATTATATTTCAGCTAAGAAAATGAGAGAAATATATGAAGGTAATGTATTTAGTCCTATGGGATGCAGAAGTTTCTTATCTCCTTGGAAAGATGAAAATGGAAACTATAAATGGGAAGGTAGATTTAATCAAGGTGTTGTATCAATAAACTTACCACAAATAGGTATTTTATCAGGACATGATGAAGAAAAATTCTTTAAATTACTTGATGAAAGACTAGAACTATGTAAAGAAGCATTAATGTGTAGACACCATGCACTTTTAGGAATTACATCAGATATTTCACCAGTACACTGGCAATATGGCGCAATCGCAAGATTAGAAAAAGGTGAAAAAATAGATAAATTATTAAAAGATGGTTATTCAACATTATCACTTGGATATATTGGCGTTTATGAAACAACAATGTTAGTTAAAGGTGTATCTCATACTACTGAAGAAGGAGAAAAATTTGCAGTTAAATTAATGAAATATTTAAGAAAAGCTTGCGATACTTGGAAAAAAGAAACACATCTTGGATTTGCTCTTTATGGAACACCAGCAGAAAGTTTATGCTATAGATTCGCAAGAATAGATAAAGAAAGATTTGGTAGTATTAAAGATGTAACAGATAAAGGATTCTATACAAATTCATATCATGTTGATGTTAGAGAAAAAATTGATGCATTTGAAAAACTAAAATTTGAAAGTCAATTCCAACCAATATCTTCAGGTGGATGCATTTCATATGTTGAAATTCCAAATATGGAAAAGAACTTAGATGCATTAAAAGAATTAATTAAATTTATTTATGAAAATATTCAATATGCAGAATTTAATACTAAATCAGATTATTGTCACGTATGTGGTTTTGATGGTGAAATAATTATAAATGATGATAACGAATGGGAATGTCCTAACTGTGGTAACAAAGATAAAACTAAAATGAATGTTACAAGAAGAACATGCGGATATTTAGGTGAAAATTTCTGGAATGTTGGAAAAACAAAAGAAATTAAAGCAAGGGTAACACATTTATAATGTATTATGCAGATATAAAAAAAGTTGATGTTGCAAATGGACCAGGCGTTAGAGTATCCTTATTTGTAAGTGGATGTACTCATAAATGCAAAGGATGCTTTAACGAAGAGGCCTGGGACTTTAAATATGGACATGAATATACACAAAAAGAAGAAGATAAAATAATTGAACTTTTAAAACCAGATTATATAGAAGGAATAACTATTTTAGGTGGTGAACCATTTGAATATGTTAATCAAAAAGGAATATTACCTCTTTTAAGAAGAATAAGAAAAAAATTACCAAATAAAACAATATGGTGTTTTTCAGGCTATACATTTGATACCGACATATTAGAAGATATGTGTAATAAATATGAAGAAACAAAAGAATTAATATCATATATAGATGTTTTGGTAGATGGTAAATTTGAAATAGATAAGAAAAATTTTAAACTTAAATTTAGAGGTTCATCAAATCAAAGAATAATAAATGTTAAAGAGAGTTTAAAAAATAATAAGGTTATACTTATGGATGAGTATATGTCTTATTAGTTTAATCTCTTTTTTTTTGATTTTTGTTTACAATTTAATTTATTAATGTTAAAATGTATTTAGAATAAAAGGGAGCGAATAAAATGAATGAAACATTAAATAATATTATGAAATTTATTAATGATAATACCTATTTATTAATAGGTATATGTGTATTTTTAATACTTGTCTTAATTGGATATCTTATAGATAATAGTGTTAAATCTAAGAAGGTAAGGAAAGATGTTAAAAATGAAACAATGGCAAAAGAGGCACAAAGTAACATCGCTGTTAATAATATTTCAATAGACAAAAAAGAAGATATTATGACAAAACCATTTGAAGAAAAAACAGAAAATTTAATTATTGATGACAATATTAATAAGGTAACTCAGCCAGTAGAAACTGAAACAGTAAATCCTACTTCTAATGAAATAAAAGATGAAATAACAGAGCCAATTAACTTTAATTTCGATTTAGATAGCATAAAAACAAAATCAGAAAATATTGAACCTAAAACTGAAGAATCAAAACCATTAAATAATAGTTTTGTAAACGATAACGGAGAAATAACTGGACCAATTAGTGTTGATCTAGATACTAAAAATGAATCTATAAATAACATAGAACAACCAGAAGTTTTAAGTAATGATACTCCAATAATAGGAATAAATGATTTAAATAGTGCAGATAAAGCTTCAACAAATAATGAAGTTTCTATAAAAGAACCAAAAGTAGATAATACTAATACTCCAGATGAAATAACAGAACCAATTAATTTTAGCTTTGATTTAAATAGTATAAATACTAAGCCAGAAGAAAAAACTATAAGTTCAAATTTAATAGAGCCAAAAGATCCAGATGCTGAAATAATGAAAAATGCAGGAAATAATACTTATAGTAACAGTAAATCATTATTAGAAATATTATCAGATGTTGATAAAGCGAAACCATCAACTAATGTTAAAATGGATAATAAAGAAGAAACAGATAATATTTTTAGTAATAAACCAAATATTAAAATAAATACAAGTGTTCAAAAAGAAAAAGTAGAAATTGAACCAAAATATTCATCAGATGATGAACTTGATAAAATAATGAAAAAATTATCTTCAATGAATAATGATGAAGAAGACAACTATACAAATATTTTTTAAAAAGGTTAATACCTTTTTATTTTGTAATAGTGTAAAAGCGTAAAAAATATGATATAATTTTATAGTACTAAAGAAAATTTAGTTAAATAGGAAGTGAGTTATGAAAAAAATAAAAATATTTATATTCCTATGTCTAATTCTTTTGCTTTCAGGTTGTTCAGTAGAATATGATCTTACTTTAAATGATGATTTTACTGTGAGTGAAAAAGTAGTCGCAACAGAAAAAACAAAAAGAATGGAAGCACTTACTAAACAGAAGGGCAAACAAGCTGTTAATTATTTATATGATATGTTTAAAAGAAATGGTGAAGATATTACACTTACATCAAGAGAAGATGACTATAATACCTATGCAACTGCAATAACATCTCATGAAGATATAAATGATTATGCATCAGAGTTTTCAAGTGATGTATTTGATAATGTAAATGTAACAAAAGATGGAAATATAATTACATTTAGCGCAGAGCAGAAAGAACTATTATCATCAGATACTAATTATTCGCTACTTTATGATGATATAACAGTTAATATTACTATTCCATTTGAAGTTACTAGTAATAATGCAGACAAAGTAAATGGTAATACGTATACATGGAATATTAAAAAAGATTCTGATTATAAAACTATAGAATTTTCATATAAAGAAGGAAACAAAAAAGATGAAATTAACATAAATGTTAACAATGAAACTTATAATATTCATTATGGAGTTATTATAGCAGTGGGACTTGTTATTATAATTAGTTCTATAGTGTTATTTGTATATATAAAGAATAAAAAGAACAATGTAGTTTAGGAGGATTATATGAATTTTGAAAATATTGTAACTATATTAAAAAAAATAATAGATATATGTTTGGTATGGGTTGTATTTTATTACATACTTAAAAATGTTAGAAAGAATGTTAAGTTTTCGCTTCTATTTAAAGGAATACTAGCAATAATAGTTATAAAACTTATAAGCGATTATTTTGGTCTTACAACAATAGGATTATTATTTGAATATGTTATATCATGGGGACCAATAGCAATTATAATTATATTTCAACCAGAAATTAGAAATGTACTTGAACAACTTGGTAAAACACATTTACTTGGTAGGCATAAAGTATTATCAGTATCAGAAAGAGAAAGATTAGTTTCTGAAATTGGTTTATCAGTTGATTATTTAAGAAAAAATAGAATAGGTGCTTTAATAGTTATAGAAAGAGATACATCATTATCTGAATATATTGAAAGAAGTAAAAAAATATATGCAGAAATATCAAATGAATTACTAGATGCAATATTCTTCCCAGACAATCCACTTCATGATGGTGGTGTAATAATACAAGGTGATAAAATATCATGTGCAGGAGCAGTATTCCCAACAACAGTTGATATGAAATTTAGTAAAAGACTAGGTACTCGTCATAGAGCTGCTATAGGTATATCAGAAGAATCTGACTGTTTAGCAATAATTGTTTCTGAAGAAACTGGTAGAGTATCACTTGCTGTAGGTGGTAAATTAAATTACAATCTATCAGTTGATGAATTAAAATTAATGATTTTAGATGAATTAATGCCAAAATCTGAAACATTTGTAGTAGAAAGTGATGAGGAGGATGACATAGATGAAATTAATTAAGAGATTTTTAAGATTTATAGATAAAAAAATAATAGTTCCAATAACAAAGTTTTTTGTGTCAATTGGAGAAAAATTAAAATTATCTGATAAACCTTTAGAGAAGGCTTTATCAAAGAAGAGTAGTATGATAATTTTATCATTAGTACTTGCAGTTATAGTATTTGTTATAATTGATAGACAAAATACTACATTACTGGAAAAAAATGCTGAAGTATTATATGATATACCACTTTCTGCAACTTATAATGATGAAGAATATGTTGTTGAAGGACTTCCTGAAACAGTTGATATAACATTAATTGGTACAAAAGCAAATCTTTATTTAGCAAAACAACTTCCAACGCAAGATGTTAATGTTGATTTAAGCGATTTAAAACCAGGTGTTCATAAAGTAAATTTGAAATATAAACAATCAATAACATCTGTTGAATATAAATTAGATCCATCAGAAGTAACAGTTGTTGTTAGTTCAAAAAAATCTGAAACAAGAAGTGTAGAATCTGATATAGTAAACTTAAATAAATTAGATTCAAAACTTGCAATAAATAATACTAAACTTGATACAGATGAAGTAATTATAAAAGGTACAGAAGATAGTTTGTCAAAAGTATCAACAATAAAAGCATTAATAAATGTAAGCAATATGGTAGATCCAAAATCAGGAACAAATACACTTAAAGATATACCTTTAATTGCTTATGATGAAAATGGTGCAAAAGTTGATGTTGAAATGGTTCCATCTAAAGTAACCGCAACAATAGAAATAGAATCACCAAGTAAAACAGTACCTCTTGAAATAGAACCAACTGGAAATGTTATATTTGGTAAAGCAATAAAGAATATTACATCAAGTGTTCAAAAAGTTACAATATATGGTAGTTCAAAAGTTCTTGATAATACAAATAGTATAAAAGTTAAAATAGATGTTAATAACTTAAAATCTAATAAAGATTATACAGTTACAATAAAGAAACCAGCAGGTATTAGAGAAATATCAGAAAAAGTAGTAACTGCTAAGGTAGAACTTGATGATGAAGTTACAACAGAATTATCTGGTGTAAAACTTGGGGTTGTAAACTTAGGATCTAATTATACTGCACAAGCAACAAGTGAAAATGCAACAGAAGTAACAGTTATATTAAAAGGTGTTGAATCAATAATTAAAAATATAACTTCATCTGATGTAGAAGCATATGTAGACCTTGAAGGACTTGGTGCTGGAGATCATGAAGTTGAAATAAAAGTTAAAGGAACTGATCCAAAAGTTAAATATTCATCAAAAGTAACTAAAACTATAATAAAAATCGCTGAAAAATAGCGATTTTTTTCTTTTATTTATTGACTTTATAAACAAAGTCTAGTACAATTTTAATTGGTACATTTATAAAAACCCCACATATAGATTGACTGTGGGAGGTTAATCTATGAGAGAAAGGGAAGAAATTTATGAAAACATTTATGGCAAAACCAGCCGAAATCAAACGTGATTGGTATGTTATTGATGCAACAGGTATCAGTTTAGGTAGAGTTGCAACAAAAGCTGCTAATGTATTACGTGGAAAACACAAAGCAATATATACACCTAATGTTGATTGTGGAGATTATGTAATAGTAATCAATGCTGATAAGGTTAAACTTACAGGAAATAAACTTGATCAAAAAATGTATTATAATCACAGTGGATACACTGGTGGATTAAGAGAAAGAACAGCTAAAGTAATGCTTGAACAATATCCTGAAGAAATGATGGAAAGAGCTATTAAGGGAATGCTTCCTCATAATAGACTTGGTCGTAAAATGGGTAAAAAACTATTTGTTTATAGAGGAAACGAACATAAACATATTGCTCAACAACCAAAAGAAATGAAAGTAGACTAAGGAGGAAAATTATGGCAAATAAAATTTATTATGGTACAGGTCATCGTAAATCTTCAATAGCAAAGGTTAGAATGACATCTGGTAAAGGAAATATCACTATTAATGGTAGAGATGTTAATGAATATTTACCATTTCCAACATTAGTTATGGATTTAAAACAACCACTAGAAGCAACTAATACATTAGATAAATTTGATATCAATGTAGAAGTAAAAGGTGGAGGATTCTCAGGACAAACTGGAGCAATCCGTTTAGGAATTACAAGAGCATTATTAGAATATGATAAAAATACAGATCCATCAAGCGAAACTTCATTTAGAAGAATATTAAAAGCTAAAGGATTTATTACAAGAGATTCAAGAATTAAAGAACGTAAGAAACCAGGTCTTAAGAAAGCACGTAAGGCACCACAATTCAGTAAACGTTAATATTGCAAAAAAAGAGCACATATATATGTGTTCTTTTTATTATATTTCAGTATAATAACTAAAAATTACTCAGTCAATTTATCTTTAGTAATATAACCAATAACAACTCCATTAGATACAAAGTATAATTTGTCATTAAAAGAAAGATTATGACCAATAAGGTAATTTTTACATTCAGAAATTATAGTATTTTCTTTCTTTCTTCTTGTATTAATGTCACTAGCAAATTCATATTTATTATCTAAAAATAAATAAATATAATTTTTATTTAAAACTCTAAATCCATTAAACATATTATCACCATTAATATGTTGTGGATAACTTTAAATTTTATACATTAATATTCAAAATATCTATTTTTTCCTTTATCATTACATTCTTTTCCACTGGTTAAAGATAAATTTAAGAATACATCATTTAATATTTTTATATCTTTATTTTCAAATAGTACTTCATTAACTTTATTAATCATATAAACTGCATTATCCACAGCATTATTATATAAATCAATAAATGATTCAGTATAAACTTCATTATTATATCTAGGATGACACCACTCATTATTACATAAATTTAAGTAATAATCATTCTTATCCAATTTGTAAGAATAAGTAATAGGATAAAAATCTTTAATACTTCTTGGATGAAGCTTATCAATAAATCTATATAATTTATTCTTTATTCCATGAGGATCATATCTTAAAAAATGATAGGAATGTTTCATAAAAAATAAACCTTGTTTATAATATGTGGATAACTTTTTAAAACCATATGTTTTATCAAAAGTATAGTCAATTACTGTGGATAAGTCTTTAGAAATTTTATTATTATTAAAACAAAATTTGTGTATTTTAAATTTATTAGGTTTCATATTTTCATGATAATTAATCATATATGCATCAATATAACTTTCAATATCACTATGTTTTGAATTATATTTATATGTATCTTTTTTCTTTTTATTAAATATACCCGCTTTATGTATTACATAAGGATGAACTTTTGTATCCAGTGCATAATGCATTATATAACCGTATAAAAAAGTAAGTACATCATTATTATTTTCTAAATTATTTTCTTTTATATAAGACACCATATTTATAAAAAAATCTCTAGTATTATGTTTATGAACATAGTTACCTATTTTTTTTACCTTTTTAAAGTTTTTATAATTAATAGAAAAAAATAATATATCTGGTCCTTGTGAATAAGTTTTTAAGTTTTCTTTATAATTTTTTAGTCTTTCCTTTAGTTTATCATCAAATTTATTATATACATCTAATGCAAAATATGCATGAGTTATTGTTCCTGCCATACTATCACCATAAATATTATAACAAAAAGTAAATATACTTTATACATATTTTAACTTTTTTTATCTAAATCATTTAAAAAAATACTAATTTCTGATAAAATAGAATAAGTGATTAATAGTTAAGGATGTGTTTTAAATGGGAAAGATTATATCATTAGTAAATCAAAAGGGTGGCGTAGGTAAAACAACAACAAGTATAAATTTAGCAGCATCTTTAGGTATATTAGGTAAAAAGACTTTATTAGTTGATTTAGATCCACAAGGTAATGCAACAACTGGTGTTGGTATTGAAAAAGGTGATTTAAAGGTAAGTCTTTATGATGCATTAATTGGTGCGGTTGAACCTAGTAAATCCGTTAAGAAAACTAAGTTTAAAAATCTTGATTTAATTCCATCTTCGATGAAACTTGCTGGTATCGAAATAGAATTTGTTGATAAACAGCATTCTGATCCAACATTTTCAAAAGGATCACAATTAAAAAGAGTATTATATGAAATAAGAGATAATTATGATTATATATTAATTGATTGTCCACCATCACTTGGTGTACTAACAGTTAATGCTTTGACAGCATCAGATTCAGTATTAATTCCAGTACAATGCGAATATTTTGCACTAGAAGGAATAATGCAACTTTTAAATACTATAACTCAAGCAAGAAAGAATTTAAATCCAAAACTAGAAATAGAGGGTGTTGTTTTAACAATGCTTGATTCAAGAACAAATTTAGGACTTGAAGTTGTTGAAAATGTAAGAGGATTCTTTAGAGAAAGAGTTTATGATACAATAATACCAAGACTTATAAGATTAACAGAGGCACCAAGTCATGGTAAACCAATCGCAAATTATGATCCTACAAGTAGAGGAACAGAAGCATATATAAATTTGGCAAAGGAGGTTATTGCTAGAAATGAATGATAAGAGAAAAGCGTTAGGAAGAGGTTTAGAACAATTATTTAATGATGAAGGTTTAAACTTTGATACAATAGAAAATTCAATTATAGAAGAAGCAAAAACAAATGATCAAATAGTAGAAATAGATTTAAGCGAGTTAAGAGCAAATCCATATCAACCTAGAAAAAACTTTGATGAAGAAGCGTTAAATGAACTAGCATCATCAATCAAAGAACATGGTGTATTTCAACCTATTATCGTAAAAAAGAGTATAAAAGGTTATGAAATAATAGCAGGTGAAAGAAGATTTAGAGCATCTAAATTAGCAGGAATGCAAACTATACCTGCGATAGTTAAAGATTTTTCAGATGAAGAAATGATGCAGATTGCATTACTTGAAAACTTACAAAGAGAAAATTTAACTTCAATAGAAGAAGCAAAAGCATATAAATCAATAATAGAATCTATGAATATTACTCAAGATGAACTTGCTAAAAAAGTTGGAAAAAGTAGAAGTCACGTAACAAATATACTTGGTTTATTAAAACTACCAGCTTCAGTACAAGATATGGTTTTATATAATAAATTATCAATGGGACATGCTAGAGTACTTAGCAAATTAGATGATCCAAAAACTATAGAAGATTTAGCACAAAGAGTAATTACTGAAGATTTAAGTGTTAGAAAATTAGAAAGTTTAGTATACGATAATGAAGAAAAAGAAGTAAAGACTAAAAAAAGTTCAAATAATGAATACAAATATATGGAAAACTTCTTAAAAGAAAAACTTGGAACAAATGTAAAAATAAATAACAATAAAATATCCATTAAATTTTCAAATGTACAAGATTTAAATAGAATTTTAGAAATAATGAATATTGATATTAATGAATAATAGGAGGCAAATATGACTATATTTGGAATAGAAATATCTGATAAAATATATTTACCTATCTTTATTATATTAGGTGCTTATGTACTTGATATGATTATTAATAAAATATTAAGTTTAAGAATTGTTGTTAATAAAAAATTAACAAAACATGAACAAAGAAGTAGAGAAACAGTACTTATGATGTGTAAAAACATTATTAAAGTATTAATTGCAATTATTGCAATATTGTATATACTTCAGGTATATGGTGTAAATACTAGTGCATTAGTTGCAGGAGTAGGGGCATTCAGTTTAGTTATTGGTCTTGCATTTCAAGATGTATTAAAAGACTTACTTGTAGGAGCAACTATAATACTTGAAAGTCAATTTGCAATAGGTGAAATAGTTGAAATAAATGGTTTTAAGGGTGAAGTTATATCACTAACTCTTAAAACAACTAGATTAAAGTCATATAAGGGCGAAGTAAAAATAATTGCTAATAGAAATATTGGTGAAATAACTAACTATAGTTTAGATAATGTTCTTGTTAGAGTAATTGCGTCTGTTTCATATGAATCAGATAATAAAAAGGTAGAAAAAGTATTAAATGAATTAATAGAAAAATTAAATACAAGCATACCTGAACTTAAAAGTAAGATAACTATTGAAGGAATCGATTCATTATCAGATTCATCGGTAGATTATTTACTTACAGCAAAATCATCTGTTAAAAATGAATTTGTAGTAAAGAGAAAATTATTAAAAGAAATAAAAAATGCATTTGATCAAAATGGTATTGAAATACCATATCCACAAGTAGAGGTGCACAATGAAAAATGAGTATAATGTAGGAACAAAAGTAATAATGAAAAAAGGTCATCCTTGTGGAACTAACCTTTGGGAAATCACTAGAGTTGGCGTTGATATAAAATTAAAATGTATAAATTGTGGAAGAATGATAATGATGCCTAGATATGAATTTAATAAAAAGATTAAAAAAATAGTGGAGGATTAGTATGGATAAAGAAAATAAAAAGGGTGAGTTACATCCAGTTTGGTTTTTTGTTATATTATCTGTTATAACAATAGTACTAAGTGCGATTTTATCTTTCTTTGGTTTCCAAGGAACTCAAACGGATGTGTCACTTGGTTCATCATCGACATCCCTTTTAACTGTAGAATCATTACTTAGTGGTAGTGGTATAAAATTTATAGTATCAGAAAGTATAAATAACTTTCTTAAATTTACACCTCTTGGAACAATAATTATTGGTCTTGCTGGTGTGGGATTAATGATAAAAACTGGATTATTGAAATCAATATGTAAAAGATTAAATAAAATAATACCAAGAAAAACAATGTTTTTTATATTTTCATTATTATGTATAATAATGGGATTTAGTGTTGATTTTTCATTTGTAATAATGATACCTGTCGCAGCAATATTATTTACAGAATATAAAAGAAGTCAAGTAGTTGGTATGACAATGGCATTTGCGAGTGTTGCTGCAGGAGCAAATATAAATATATTTTTAACATCTATAGATTATAGTTTGATAGAACTTGCTAAATCATCAGTAAATTTAGTAGATTCAAACTATTCATATGGATATACTGGTAACTTATTCTTTGTAGTTATATCAAGCTTATTACTTGCATTAGTTATATCTATAATAACTGAAATAATTGCAAGAAAAAAACCAGTTAGAATTGGAACAGAAGAACTTGAAATAAGTGAAAAACTAGATAAAATTGGATTTAAAAAATCATTAATAGCATTTGTAATTATGTGCGTTTTACTTGTATATGCGATCATTCCAGGACTTCCTTTATCGGGATTCTTACTTGATTCATCACAAAATATGTATATTAATAAATTATTTGGTGCTAATTCACCATTTGTAAAAGGATTTTTATATATTGCATCACTAATATTCATAATATGTGCATTTATATATGGTACTGCTACTAAACAAATTAAAAATGGAAAAGATATGATAAAACATATACAAAGCAGTTTAAATGGACTTGGCGAAATGTTATTACTTATATTTGTTGCATCACAGTTTATTGCATTATTTAAATATACTAATATAGGTAATGTTGTTACAGTTAATTTATTTAATTTAGTAGCGGATATTAAACCATCATTTATAATTTTATTATTATTATCATTTGTAGTAATAGCAATTTCTAATATATTTGTTCCATCATTATCAACAAAATGGACATTATTTGTTCCAAAGATGATGCCACTATTTATGAAATCAAACATAACACCAGAATTCACTGGAGCAATGTTCCGTTTAGCATCATCAGTAACAAATATAATTTCTCCAATATTTTCTTATTTTGTTGTATATTTAGGATTTATTGGTTTATATAGTAAAAATGATTTTACAATAAGAAAATGTTATAAAATGTTAATGCCATATTTTATTGCAATATTAATTTTATGGTTATTCATAGTATTTGGTTGGTATGTATTAAAGGCACCTATTGGTCCAAATGTATTCCCAACAATATAAAATATTTAAGAATTTACTTAAATATTTTTTTTATATATGTTATACTATTAAGGAAGAAAGAGGTAATAGTATGAGTTTAAAGGCAGGAATTGTAGGTCTTCCAAATGTAGGGAAGTCTACATTATTTAATGCAATTACAAAGAAAAATATATTAGCAGCAAATTATCCATTTGCAACAATTGATCCAAATGTTGGTGTTGTTGTTGTTCCAGATAAAAGACTAGAAGTATTAGAAGAAATGGTTACACCAGAAAACGTTGTACCAACTTCATTTGAATTCACTGACATTGCAGGTTTAGTTAAAGGTGCATCAAAAGGTGAAGGTTTAGGTAATAAATTTTTATCACACATAAGAGAAGTAGATGCTATATGTGAAGTAGTAAGATGTTTTGATGACGCAAATATTACGCACGTTGAAGGTAGTACTGATCCAATAAGAGATATTGATATAATAAATCTAGAATTGATATTCGCAGATTTAGAAGTAATTAATTCAAGAATTGGTAGAATAGAAAAAAAGGCTATATCAACAAAAGATAAAGATGCATTATTTGAACTTGAATTAATGAAAAAAATAAAAGATGCCTTAGAAAAGGATATACCAGCAAGAAGACTAGAATATACTGAAGATGAAGAAAAAGTTATAAAATCATTTAATTTATTAACTAAAAAGCCAGTAATATATGTTGCTAATGTACTTGAAAATGAAATAAATGAAGAAAACGATTATGTAAAAAAAGTAAGAGAATATGCTTCAAAAGAAGGATCAGAAGTAATTACACTATGCGCTAAAATGGAAAGTGAACTTAGTGAACTTAATTATGAAGATAAATTATTATTCCTTGAAGAACTTGGAATAAAAGAAAGTGGTCTTGATAAACTTATAAGAGCTGCATATTCATTATTAGGTCTTGCTACATTCTTTACTGCTGGACCTAAGGAAGTAAAGGCTTGGACATTTAAAAAAGGTATGAAAGCACCAGCATGTGCAGGTATAATCCACAGTGACTTTGAAAGAGGATTTATAAAAGCAGAAGTAATATCCTTTGAAGATTATAAAACATATGGTGGAGAAAAAGGCGCAAAAGAAAATGGTAAATTAAGACTTGAAGGAAAAGAATATGTAATGCAAGATGGAGATATTTGTGTATTTAGATTTAATGTATAGTAAAAGGAGAGTTTAAAACTCTCCCTTTATTTTTACATAATACCAAACACCACCAGCAACAATTAATAATCCAAATATTGATGCATACACATATGTGTTACTCCTTTTTATTTCATCAACTTTTGTATCAGAATATGTTGGTATGTTCATTCCATCATAACTATCATTAGGATACTTTTTTTCTTCGCCCGTTTGCATAAAAGAAAGAACTATGCTAATGATAACTGGAATTAATAATAATAAAATTGTATATTTAATTACTTTTTGTTTCATTTATATCAATCCTAACTAACTAAAAGTATATCATTATACTTCATTTTATGCAATATATTAAGGGAAAAAGCATTTACTTTTTAAAATTTCTTTGTTATAATACTTTTGCGAGTAATTATTTACTCTCTGCCTATATTTTATAGGCCATTAGTCCAAAGGGAGGTGTAAGAAATGAAATATGAAATTTTATTCATTGTTAGACCAGATTTAGAAGAAAGCGCAATTAAAGGTGTTTTCAAAAAATTCGAAACAGCTTTAGCTGATAATGGAGCAAAGGTATTAAGCTCTAAAGAATTAGGTCAAAAAGAATTAGCTTATGAAATAAACAAACATAAAACTGGATATTATTTCTTAATTAATGTTGAGTCAGATGCTGAAGCAATTAAAGAATTTGACAGATTAGCAACAATTAGTGAAGAATTAATTCGTCATATTATTGTAAAATTAGATAAATAATCAGGAAGTAGGTGCTTTATGAATAAAGTAGTATTAATAGGAAGATTAACAAGAGATCCAGAACTTAGATATACAAGTTCAAATATTCCAAGTGCAAGATTTTCGTTAGCTGTAGATAGACCATTTACAAGTCAAAGTGGTGAAAGAGAAACAGATTTTATTAACATAGTTGTTTGGAGAAAACAAGCAGAAAATGTTAAAAAATATATTACAAAAGGAAGCTTAGTTGCCGTTGAAGGAAGAATTCAAACTGGTAGTTATGAAAAAGATGGTCAAAGAGTATATACAACAGATGTAGTTGCTGATAACGTTCAATTCTTAGAATCAAAAGCACAATCACAAAATAGACCTGTTGAAGACTCTGTAACACCAGCAGATTTTGCAAATGATAGTGTAAAACCTACTGACATGAGTGAAGAAGTATTTGCTGATTTTGGTGATTCAATCGAAATTAGTGATGACGATATAGCATTTTAATAAAAGAAAAGGAGGTATAAGCCTTGGCTGAATTTAGAAGAAAAAGAAGAAAAGTATGTCAATTATGCGCTGGTAAAGAATTAGATTACAAAAACGCAGATGACTTACGTAAATATATTAATGAAAAAGGTAAAATTTTACCAAGAAGAGTTACTGGAACATGTGCTAAACACCAAAGAATAGTAGCAACTCAAATTAAAAGAGCAAGAATGATGGCAATTTTACCATTTACTAAATAGTTTTGATTATTCAAGACTATTTTTTTATTACTATTTGTACTGACATAATGTACAAAATGTTGTATAATATAATTACGTATTTATTGTTTAGAAAGAAGGTCATATTTATGAAAGTTATATTTTTAAAAGATGTAAAGGGACAAGGAAAAAGGGATGAAGTTAAAGAAGTTAAAGATGGTTATGCAGAAAACTTTTTAATAAAGAATGGATATGCAATTAAATATAGCTCAAGAAGTAGTGAAATACTTGATAGACAATTAACAGATAGAAAAAATAAAGAAGATGAACTTATAAAAGAATGCGAAAAAATTAAAAAATCTTTAGAAAAAATGGAATTAGAATTTAAAGTAAAAACAGGTAAACAAGATAAAGTATTTGGATCTATTTCATCAAAACAAATTTCAGATGAATTATCTAAAAAAGGTTATAATATTGATAAGAAAAAAATAGTTATTAATGAAAATATTAATACACTTGGTACATATGTTGTAACAATTAACTTACATGCAAAAGTAGTAGCAACTTTAAAAATCAAATTAATTAAGGAGTAAGAAAATGGATAAAAGAAATATGCCATATAGTTTAGAAGCAGAACAATCTGTTTTGGGTGCAGCTTTTCTTTCAAAATATGCACTTCAAAAGATATGTGATGAACTAGAATCAGAAGATTTTTATCTTGATTCACATAGTAAGATTTTTGACGCTTTATCAGAACTAAATGCAGAAGGTAAGCCAATAGATATTACAATTGTAACAAATAAACTTGAAACAAATAAAACATTATCTAGTGTTGGTAATATTGAATATTTAGTTGAAATAATTAATTCAGTACCAAGTGCATCTAATGTTGATTATTATATTAATATTGTTCATGAAAAAGCAATTTTAAGAAGATTAATTAATGTTTCAAATGATATTGCAAATGAATCAATGATTGAAAATGGAAATGTTAATGATATATTAGAAAGCGCTGAAATGAAGATTTTAAATGTTGCTAAAACAAGAAAATCATCAGAGTTTCATAAGATTCAAGATGTAGTATTTAAAGCACAGGAAAACTTAGAAAAATTAAGTAACCAAAGAGGAGAAATAACAGGACTTCCAACAGGTTTTTATGAAATAGATAAATTAACAAGTGGGCTACATGAAAATGAATTTATTATAATTGCGGCCCGTCCTGCTATGGGTAAAACTGCCTTTGCTTTAAATGTTGCGACAAATATTGCTAAATCAACAGATAAGGCAGTCGCATTATTCAACCTAGAAATGAATGCTGAACAATTAGTAAACCGTATGTTTGCGTCAGTTGCGCAAATAGAAGGCTCTAAGCTTAGAACAGGAAGACTTGATAATAATGACTGGAGAAAGTTAAGTGAAGGAATTAGTCAACTTGCTGATACTCATATATATATAGATGATACTCCTGGTATAACTATTGGTGAAATAAGAAGTAAATGTAGAAGACTTTCAACATCAAAAGAAGGTCTTGGAATAGTTATCATAGACTACCTACAACTTATTTCAGGTAGTAGTAAATATGCTGGAAATAGACAACAAGAAGTATCAGAAATATCAAGAAGTTTAAAAATGATGGCACTAGAACTTGGTGTACCAGTAATTGCGCTTGCACAGTTATCACGTGCTGTTGAAGGAAGAGATGATAAACGTCCAATAATGAGTGACTTAAGAGAATCAGGTTCTATAGAACAAGATGCCGATATAGTTGCATTCCTTTATAGAGATGATTATTATAATAAAGAAGCAAGAATGGATGGTAATATAAGTATTAGTGAATTTATTGTGGCTAAACACCGTAATGGTCCAACTGCTACAATAGAATTATTATTTAAGAAAAATACTAGTACTTTCTCAAATTATAGTAAAGAAGAAGAGTAGGAGGAAAGTGTGATGAGTAAATTTAAAAAAAGTTTACCCGTTGTTTTATCAATATTAATCGCACTAATTATTATTTTAATAACTGGTTTATCAAGTCCAAAAAAAGATAATATTGAAGAAGTATACAATGTTTATCTTGATGGAAAACTAGTTGGTGCAGTAAAATCTAAAGATTCTCTTGAAAAGTATATTGATGAAGAACAAAAAGAATTAAAAAAGGAATTTAATGTAAATAAAGTATATATACCAAATGGAATTGATATAGAAAAGTGTGTTACACATAATGCAAAGATTTTATCAGAAAAACAAATATATGATAAGATAAAAGAAGAAAAGAACTTTACAATTAAAGGTTACGTTGTAAGCATTAAATCAGATGATAATAAAGAAATAAAAGTAAATGTACTTAAGAAAAATTTATTTGATAAAGCAGTTAATAAAGTTCTAAAAGCATTTGTTGATAGTAAAGATGTGGAAAACTATAAAAATAATACACAAAAGAAAATAGAAACAACAGGTAGTCTTATAGAAAATATTTACATTAGTGAAAAGATAACAATAACAGAAACATATTTATCCACAGATGAAGTAATATTTACTGATGTGGATACACTAACTAAATATTTATTATTTGGTTCACTTGATAAAGATGAAGAATATACTGTTAAGCCAGGTGATACAATTGAAACAGTTGCATTTAATAATAAACTTGGTGTAGAAGAATTTTTAATAGTTAATCCAGAATTTACAAGTAGTAATAATCTTTTAAGTGTAGGACAAAAGGTTAGTATTGCACTTATTGATCCAATATTTAGTATTGTTGTTGAAAAACATATTGTTGAAGATATGGATAAACCATTTAATACTGTGGAAAAAGAAGATTCGAGTATGTATACTGGACAAACTAAAGTTCAAACTGAAGGTGTCAATGGTACTCAGAGAGTTACAGAAAAAGTTAAGTATGTTAATGGTGAAGCACAACCTGCAGTTATAACAAATGTAACAACATTATCAGAACCTGTTGATAAAGTAGTATTAAAAGGTACAAAAAGTTATGGTTATGGTTCTAGTTATACCGGCGGAGGAACTCCTGCGGTTACATCTGGTGTATGGGGATGGCCAACAATATCACCTTACATAATAACAAGTTATTATGGATATAGATGGGGACGTTTACATGCAGGTATAGATATATCTGGTTGTGGATTTGGTTCTCCAATATATTCAATAGGAGAAGGAACAGTTTCTGCAGTTACTAATACTTGTGCTGATAGAGGTTATTATGGTAGTAGCTGTGGTGGTGGATATGGTAATGCTGTTAGAGTAAAATACTCTGGTGGTATGGAAGTTATATATTCACATATTATGGGAAGTAATATAAGAGTTTCAGTAGGTCAACATGTTTCAAAAGGTCAAATAGTAGGATACATGGGTAATAGTGGTAGTTCAACAGGTACTCACTTACATTTTCAAGTCAATATGCCTAGTGGATCAGTAAACCCATTAACACTTTATAGATAATGAAAGTATGTGTATTATCATCTGGAAGCAAGGGTAATAGTACCCTTGTTATTACAGATAAAGTAAAAATATTAATTGACCTTGGAACAACTACTTCATATGTAGAAGCAGCATTAAATAATTTAAATGTAGATGTTAAAGAAATATCACATATTCTAATAACACACAGCCACGCAGATCATATAAAAGGATTAAAAGTATTTATAAAAAGATATAATCCAGTTATTTTAGTTACAGAAGACATGAAAAATGTTTTAGAAAAAGAACTTGGAAATTTTAGATATGAATATTATGAAGATAAAAAAGCTATAATTGGTGATTTAACTGTAAATGTAATTAAAACATCACATGATGCGGAAGAATCAATAGGATTTGTACTTACAAATAATAATTCATCAATGGTTTATATAACAGATACTGGATATATTAATCAAAAATATTTTAAAATTCTATCAAACAATAACTTATATGTACTTGAAAGTAATCATGATATAAAAATGCTTATGGATGGACCTTATCCATATTATTTACAACAAAGAGTAAGAGGAGATAAAGGACATTTATCAAATAAACAAGCAAGTGATTACTTATGTAAATTTATTGGTGATAATACTAGAAAAATCGTATTTGCGCATATTAGTGAACACAATAATTCATATGAAAAAGTAATTGAAACATTTAATGAAGAATTATCTAAAAATGATATGAAATTTGATGATGTATTAATTGCTAAACAAAATGAAGCAACGGAAGTTATAGAAGTATGATAAAAATAATAACTGTTGGAAAAATAAAAGAAAAATATTTAACAGATGCGATAAATGAATATTTAAAAAGACTTAGTAAATATACTAAAATAAATTTAATAGAAGTTCCTGATGAAAATTTTGATATAACTAAAACACTAGAAACAGAAAAGAAAAGTATATTAAAGTATGTAAGTGAAAAAGATTATATTATTACAATGGAGATAGATGGAAAGGAACTTTCAAGTATAGAGTTTGCAAAAAAAATAGATGAAATTCAAATAAGTAATAGTAATATATGTTTTATAATAGGTGGATCATATGGTTTATCAGATGAAATAAAGAATATGAGTAATTTTAAATTATCATTTTCAAAAATGACTTTTCCTCATCAATTATTTAGATTAATTCTTTTAGAACAAATTTATAGAGCATATAAAATAAATAATAATGAATCATATCATAAATAAAAGAAGTTACATTTGTGTAGCTTCTTTTCTCTTTAATATAAATATGTTATTAGTCATAATGTTATCCACAGTACAACATTTTATAACATTATTAACTTCTTTATTAATATCATTTATTATATTTAAATGAATTGTATTTAAATTTCTACTATTTATAATATAATTAAGTATTGAAATTGTTTCTCTTAAGTACTTATCTATAAAAGCCTTATTTGTATCATAAAGGCTAGACACATTATCAAGTCTATCACATAATTTAATAATTAATGCATCTTCACTCATATTTGCCATTTTTATAGATAAATATTTAGTTTTACCCATTTCTTTTTTTAATACATCATTATTTGTAAGTTCTTTTACTAGATTAGATATTATATTTCCAAAATTACATGTAAGTTCTTTATAAGTAGTATTTGTATCTTCTAAAGTATCATGTAAATATGCCGATGAAACTAAATCATCAATATTTTCTTTATTATTCGCATACTTTTTTACTAGATTCGCAACATTGATTGGATGAGTAATATATTCAACAGGAGTATTATTTTTTCTCATTTGACCTTTATGTTTTTCTCTAGCAAACTCTAAAGCCTTATTAGTAATTAATTCATTATTATTTATCATCTAAAACCACCTACAATTATATTATATACTATAAATTAATTACTTCATATAGTTTTCTTAAAGTTTTACATATTAATTAACAATTATAAAATATGTAGTAATACCCATTTTTCTTGACAATATTAGAAAAATAGATATAATTAAATCTGCACGCAAAAAAAGGAAGAGAGGTATTTATATGAAAAATAATGAATACAGTCAATTTGAAACAAAGAAAAATAATGTGTTAAAGATGTTTAAAGAAGTTAATATAGATGAAATGATACTTGATTATTTAAAATCATATGGTTATGATATAAAAAACAAAAATACTGTTTATATTGTAAAAATGATAAAAAAGGTATTATTTAATGAAATGATGTTTGGTAAAGGTTTCACAAGTAGTATGCTTGAAACTAACCCATCATATTTATTTAATGTTTTTGGTAACAATTGTTCACCAGAAATCAAAAGTAGAATATATATTTTACTTAAAGAAAATAATATCAATGATGATTTAAATGTATTTGTATTAAATGCATCTAGTTCTATAGAAAGTAGTATTAATAATAAAAAAGAAGAAAAGAAAAAAACACTTTCTCATAAAGCATAAGTAAATGGAGAATTATTTCTTCATTTTTTTAATCTTATGATATAATTATAAAGGTGATAGTAATGCTTTTTAATAATGACTGGGATGATATCCTAAAAGATGAAATACATAAAGAATATTTTATGACAATTTTATATGAACTTAGAGAACTATATAAAACAAAGGATATTTTTCCACCACAAAAACAAATATTTAATGCTTTTCATCTTCCATATAAAGATGTAAAAGTAGTTATATTAGGACAAGATCCATATCATGGAGTAGGAGAAGCACATGGTTTTGCATTTTCAACATTATCAAGTAAACTTCCTCCATCACTAAAGAACATATATAAAGAATTATATGATGATTTAGGTATAGAAAAAGACTATAATAATGGTGATTTAACTCCATGGGTAAAACAAGGTGTAATGCTTTTAAACACAGGTTTAACTGTGGAAAAAGATAAACCTAATTCACATAAAAATTTAGGATGGCATGAATTTACAGATGTAGTAATACAAAAATTAAATGAAAAAAATGAACCAGTTGTGTTTATATTATGGGGTAATAATGCAAGAGAAAAAAAGAAATTTATTACAAATCCAAAACATTTAATAATAGAATCTGCTCATCCATCCCCATTTTCTGCATATAATGGATTCTTTGGTTCAAAACCATTTTCAAGAACTAATGAATTTTTAAAGAAAAATAATATGGAAGAAATAAAATGGTAAAATAAAATGCAAGAACATATCTTGCATCTTTTTATAGTTTAAAATCTTTTATATCATCATCATTCATATCTTTGCCATCAAAGAATGTTTTTTCTTTATATTTAAGTATTTTTCCCATTATATTATAAGGAAACTTTCTAATTAGTTTGTTATAAAATACAATAGTTTCATTATAGAATTTTTTAAAAGCTCTAAGTGATTCATCAATATCTTCAATATCATAAGTTAATTTAATAACATCTTCATCAGTTTCAAGTTCAGTATATTGACTTTTAACAAAGTTAATTTTATTAAGTGCCGCAACTAATTTTCTATCAATTTCAAAACTACTTATCTTTTTATCTTTTAACTTAGAAATATCATCAACTAATACTTTCTTAGTTTTTATTTTTTCCTTTATAATATTGTTTAATTTAATAATAATATCAAACTTTTCTCTAATTGCTTCATCAATTTTTCCTTCAACTTCATTAATTCTTATAATGTAATCTTGAAATTTATTATATATAATGCTAAAAGCAATAAATAGTAAAAAAATAACTACAATTATAATTAAAATAATAACACTTGCTTTCATATATTCACCTTCTACTATAAAAAAATTATAGCAAAATAAAAAGAATATTACAATCCTTTTAAAGTAAAATCAGGACTATAATTAATATTCTCTTCAAACTCAACATAATTTAAATAAATCATTAATATAAGATACCATTTTCCAGTAGATGGATCACTTATTATTAAATGATCTCTTCCTGCTTGTTCAACAACACCTGTAAATATTTTATCTTTCCATTCAACTGAATCTGGGAATGATACATAAAATTTACCATATTTTCCTTTATTTAATCTTAAAATGTTTTCAACATAAGATTGTTCCATAGGAAATTCTGTTGTACCAACTGTTGGAGCGTATTGCTGATTAGGATAACCAGAACTAGTTCCTATATTGGTATTTTGATAACCAGTATAATATCCATTATTATTCATAAAATTCATCCTTTCTACAAAATTATATTATTTGAAAAAGTAAAATATTCGTATATAATTATATTAGGAGGAAATATATGAAAGTAAAAGTTGGTGTATCAAATAGACATATACACTTAAGTATGGAAGATAAAAATATTTTATTTGGCGATGATTATATTTTAAAAGAAAAAAGAAGATTATCACAAGATAATAATTATGCATGCTATGAAACAGTTAATTTAATAAATGGTGATAAAAAAATAGAAAATGTAAGAGTAATTGGACCAGAAAGAACATATACACAAGTAGAAATATCAAAAGAAGATGCGAGAGTATTAGGTATTAATCCTCCATATAGAAATTCAGGAGATTTAACTAACGCTGAAGAAATAATTATTGAATCAGAAAAAAGTTCAATAAAAAGAAAATGTGTAATATTATCAAATAGACATATTCATATGACTAAAGAAATATCAGAAAAAGAAGGCTTTAAAAATGATGATATTGTTAGTGTTAAACTAAGTGATAATACTATTATTGATAATGTACATATAAAAATAAGTATAGGAGATTATCCAGAACTTCATATTGATACAGTAGATTCAAAAGAATATAAATTATTTACAGGAGATAATGTAGAAATTTTAAGATAAATAGATAGAAAAAAATATAAAAATATTGTATAATTATTTGTGAAAGAGAGGTAAAAATTATGGAATTAAAAGGAAGTAAAACAGAAGCAAATTTACTTGCAGCATTTGCAGGAGAAAGTCAGGCAAGAAATAAATATACATACTATGCTTCAAAAGCAAAAAAAGAAGGATATGAACAAATAGCAGCAATATTTGAAGAAACTGCAGGTAATGAAAAAGAACACGCTAAAATATGGTTTAAAGAATTACATAATGGAAGCGTTCCAAGTACAATAGAAAATTTAAAAGATGCCGCAGCAGGTGAAAACTATGAATGGACAGACATGTATGCTACATTCGCAAAAGAAGCAAAAGAAGAAGGTTTTGATAGAATTGCAAAACTATTTGAAGAAGTTGGAAAAATAGAAAAAAGACATGAAGAAAGATATATGAAATTAATTGGTAATATAGAAGATGATTTAGTATTTAAAAAGGGAGAAGAAACAGTTTGGATTTGTCGTAACTGCGGATATGTTTATGTTGGAGATGAAGCTCCAAAAGTTTGCCCAGTATGTGCTCATCCACAAAGTTATTTTGAAGAATTAAAAGAAAATTACTAATATGAATAATATAGTTTTGTATCAACCAGAAATACCTGGTAATACAGGAAATATAATGAGAACATGCGTCGCAACTAATACTAAATTACATTTAATTAAACCATTAGGTTTTTCTTTAGATGAAAGTCATTTAAAAAGAAGTGCCGTAAATTATATAGAAAATTTAAACTATGAAGTATATGAAAATTTTGAAGATTTTAAATCAAAAAATAAAGGAACATATTACTATTTTACAAGATATGGTAAAAAGCCTCATACTTCATTTGATTACTCTAATACTAAAGAAGATATATACTTAATATTTGGAAAAGAAAGTACAGGTATTCCAAAAGAAATATTAAGAGAAGATTTAGATAGATGTATGAGAATACCAATGACAGATAAAGTAAGAGCGCTAAATTTATCAAATTGTGCAGCAATAGTTATATATGAAGTATTAAGACAACAAAATTATGAAGGTTTATTATTTAAAGAACCTCATAAAAGTGAAGACTTTATAATTGAATAGGAGAATAAAATGAAAAAGAGTAAAAAAATATTATTTGTTATTTTATTATTAATTTTATTAATAGTAGTTGGATTATTAATATGGTTCTTTACTAAGGACTTAAGACTTTCAAAAGAAGAAAAAATAGTAAATGATTTAACAAATATGGGTAATGAAATATATATGAGTTATTATTATCCATCAGTTTCAAGTGGTAAAAACTTGGATGAAACAAAGGAATTTTTACAAAAATATGAAACAATTGGTTTAAAATTTAATTTAACAGAACTTGAAAAATATAGTGAAGATTTTTCTAATAAGATAAAGAATTTTAAAAATGGTGATAAGGCTTGTGATAAAACAAATACTATGGTAATAATTTATCCAACTAGTCCATATGGTAAAAATAATTATAATGTACAAGTAAATTTAGATTGTGGGTTTAAAGCAGTTGAAGAAAAATAACTAGAAATGAACTGAACCCCAAAAGTTGGACAGTTTATTAATAGTTTCTAATTAGA
>FR893536.1 GCA_000433675.1 Clostridium sp. CAG:433 | reverse complement strand
ATTAAAGGGGAAAAACAAAAAGTTAATTATTTAATAAATTACAATTTAGTAATTAGTTAGAAAAATAGTAATTTTCAAAGCAAATGTTAAAACCTTTTGACAAAGTTCCAAAGATATTTGGTAGATTACAAAAGTTTGCAAAAGTATAATTGTAAGTGAAAGGAAGGGATATGAATGAAATTAGGAGATAATATTCAGAAGTTAAGAAAGGACTTAAAACTTTCACAAGAACAATTAGCAGAAAAGATTGATGTCACAAGACAAACAATATCTAATTGGGAATTAGGAGAAACATCACCTAATCCAGAACAATTGAAACTTTTATCTAAAGCATTAAATGTAAGCATTGATGAATTGCTTAATAATGATGTTAAATCAGTTATTATTGATAAAGTAAGCAATACGGAAAAATTGGCAGGGATTATTATTAAAATTTTAAAAGTTATAGGAATATTATTTATTATATATTTTATAATAGGTATACTTGCAATATTTTTATTCAGTGTGAAAAAAGAAAGTTCAACAGAAACAATTACTAGCAATCAAACTACACAATTAGAATGTACTATTGATAATAAAACATATCGATATATGATTGAAACTGATAGTGATGATAATTTAATTGAGGCTAGTGGAAGCAAATATATAGAGAATATTTTAACAAATAAAAAATTTAATCGAGGAAAAATAATGATTGAATATATAAATTCTTATTTTAAGGATAATGGTGGACATTGTTAAATAAATTACATTTTAGTAATTAGTTAGAAAAATAGTAATTTGAAAGTGAGATGAT
>FR893535.1 GCA_000433675.1 Clostridium sp. CAG:433 | reverse complement strand
AGTAAAAGATTATAGTAAAAATAAAAGTAACTACATATTATAATGTAGGTAAATTGTTAAAAGAGGCAGGTAAACATTATGGAGAGGGAATAATAAAAGAATATTCTGAAAAATTAACTGCTGATTTAGGAACTAAATATGATGCATCTACTTTAAATAAAATGAAAAAATTTTATAATTTGATTAAAAAAATGGCGACAGTGTCGCCAAAATTATCATATAGTCACTATGTAGAATTATTACCATATAGTGATATGGATAAAATAAACTATTATATAAAAATAACTGAAGAAGATAAATTATCAGTAAGAGAATTAAGAAAAAATAATAAAAAATATATTAAGCAATTAAGAAAATTGATTGCTTTTTTTCGTATTTTAGGGGAATTTGCTTTAGAAAGGGAGAATATAAGAAGTAGAGGTGATTTTTATAAATTATTATGATGAAATTAAAAAAGAACTATTAAATAATGAGATTACTAAAAAGGTAAAGAATTATTCAATTAATAAAAGTGATTTAACTACGTATTATAATATTGGTAAATTACTAAAAGAAGCAGGTAAACATTATGGAGAAGGAATAATAAAAGAATATTCTAGAAGACTTACAAGTGAATTTGGTAAAGGATATACATTCACTTCGTTAACAAGAATGAAAAAGTTTTACAACTTAATTGAAAAACTTGCGACAGTGTCGCAACATTTGTCCTATGGTCATTATGTAGAATTATTACCATATAGTGATATAGATAAAATAAACTATTATATAAAAATAACTGAAGAAGAAAAATTATCAGTAAGGGAATTAAGACAAAAAATTAAATCTAATGAATATGAAAGATTAGATGAAGAAACAAAGAAAAAATTGAAAAACAAAGAAGAATTAAAAGTACCGGATTTAGTAAAGAATCCTATTCAAATAAAGAATACAAGTGGTAATAATGAAATATCAGAAAAAATACTTCAAAAACTAATATTAGAAGATATATCATCTTTTTTAAAAGAATTAGGTAGTGGATTTAGTTTTATAGATAATGAATATAAAATAAAAATGGGAGATAGATATAATTATATAGATTTATTACTTTATAATATTAAATATAAATGCTATGTAGTAGTTGAATTAAAGGTTACTGAACTAAATTCAAATCATACAGGACAAATACAAAAATATATGAATTATATTGATAAAAATATAAAGAGTATAGATGATAATAAAACTGTTGGAATAATAATTTGCAAGAAAGAAAATAGATATGTGATTGAATATTGTTCTGACGATAGGATAATTTCAAGAAAATATGAATTAGTATAAGTAGGATTAAATTTGAAGTATTATAATAAAGTAAAAAGTGTCGACAGTGTCGACACAATTAACATAGAGCCATTGATATGAAAGAAAATATTAATAAAACAAGTTATTATGTAAAAGTTGTAGCACTTCTACCATTACAAGCCCACCATCCAGTTATTCCTGGCTTAACTTTTTCATATATTTCATGATTTCCATTATGAGCATCAAGTTCACCTTCAACTAATTTAAAGTTTATAAATTAAATACTGTTAACAAGTTGTATAATGTTAAAATTTTATATTGTCTATAGCATTAATTTATGATAAAATTGGTATAGAAAATATGTAGTTTTAATGTTTTTTATTTTGTAAAAATATTTGCTCGACAAAATTTGACAAAACAAATATTTTATATATAATATACACTTGTATTGAAGGGGAGAAATAAATATGCAGGAAGAAGCATTAGTAATGGAAAAGAGTAGTGTAGTTTCAGTTAGAAAAACTTTGTTTTTAGCATGTAAAAGAACATTTGATATATTTTGTTCATTAATAGGGTTAATAATGCTATTACCAATATCTTTAATAATAAAAATATGTTATATGGTAACAGGAGATTTTAAATCTATATTTTATACTCAAAAGAGAATAGGAAAAAATGGTAAATTTATTTATATATATAAATTTAGATCAATGGTACCAAATGCAGATGAAGTATTAAAAGAGTTATTAAAAGATCCTAAATATAAAAAAGAATGGGATAAAAATCAAAAATTAGAACATGATCCTAGAATAACAAAAATAGGAAAAATAATAAGAAAGACATCTTTAGATGAAGTACCACAATTTATAAATGTATTTAAGGGTGATATGTCATTAATTGGACCAAGACCATTAGTTGAAGGTGAACTTGATGCTCATAATGGAAATCATGAAATATATGAAAAAGTTAAGCCAGGAATAACTGGATGGTGGGCTTGTAATGGTAGAAATGCCACAACTTATGATGAAAGATTAAAATTAGAATATTATTATGCAGAAAACGCTAGTTTGTCATTAGATATTAAATGTATTTTTAGAACAATTAAAGCAGTTATTTCAAGAACAGGTGCTAAATAACAAATAGATACATTGTATAAATGTATCTTATTTTTTAGAAAAGAGGTTAGAAAATGAAAAAAAATTTGAAGGTATCAATTATAACTCCAATATATAATTGTGAAAAATTTTTACCTAAAACAATAGAATGTGTAATAAATCAAACATATACAGATTGGGAGATGCTTTTAGTCGATGATTGTTCACCAGATAATTCAGCAAAAATCATAAAAAAATACGCAAAAGATGATAATCGAATAAAATATTTTAAACTAGATAAAAATAGTGGAGCGGCAATTGCAAGAAATAAAGCATTAGAGGAGTCTAAGGGAAGATTTATTGCGTATTTAGATGCAGATGATTTATGGAAATCAGAAAAACTAGAAAAACAAGTTGAATTTATGTTAAAAAATAATTATCCATTTACTTGTACTGACTATGAAAAAATAGATGAAAGTGGAAAAAGTTTAAATAAAATTGTTAAAATACCAAAAAAAGTAAATTATAATTTATTTTTAAGAAATACAATAATTCAAACCGTAGGTGTTATGGTTGATACTAAATTAACAGGTAAAGAATTATTAAAGATGCCCAATATTAGAAGAAGACAAGATGCAGCAACTTGGTGTCAACTTCTAAAAAATGGATTTGATTGCTATGAGGTCCCAGAAAATTTATCATACTATAGAGTTGTTAAAAATTCATTATCAAGTAATAAATTTAAAGCAGTAAAAACTAATTGGTATTGGTATAGAAAAATAGAAAAATTACCATTATGGAAGACATGTTATTGCTTTATAGGATACGCATTTAATGCTGTAAAGAAAAGAATATATATAAGAAAGTAGGCTTGGAGTATTGTATGAAAAAAATATTATATATAGCAACAACAGCAGATAATAGAAATAGGCTTGATGGTGAAACAATTAAATGTAGACTTTTAAGAAATTATTTATCAGAAATAAAGGAAATAAAGTTAAAAACAATTGATACTGATAATTGGAAAAAACACATATTTAAGTTAGTTGTTTTGATTATTATTTATACAATTTGGTGTGATGAGATTATAATTTCGTCGGCAGATAATGGTGCACATATTGTTTTAAATTTCTATGATAGAATAAAACTTAGAAAAAAAATATATTATTTTGTAATAGGTGGGTCTTTATCTAGAAATATAGAAGAAAAAAAATGGAATATAAATTCTTATAGTAGACTAACACATATTTATGTAGAAGCAGGTATTTTAAAGAAAAATTTGGAAAAGTTAAATATAAATAATGTTTCTATTTTGAATAATTTTAGAAAAATGAATAAATTTGAAAACAAGTATAAAAAAACAAAATATATTAAATTTGTATATTATGGTAGAGTTATTAAACAAAAAGGCATAGAAGAGGCCATTAAACTTGTTAGTAGATTGAATAAGGAAAATATAGAATGTACTTTAGATATATATGGTCAATGTAAAGAAGATTATTTATCAGAAATAAAGAAAAAATTTAATAATAAAATAATATATCATGGTGAAATAAAGCCAAATAATAAAATTGAATATGAAATTTTATCGCAATATGATATATTTATATTTCCTACAGAATATCCAGGAGAATGCTTACCTGGCGCATTGATTGATTGTTATATTGCTGGTTTAGCAGTTATTGCATCAAATTGGAAATATGCAAAAGAGTATATAAATGATGGTGAAAATGGTATCATATTTGAATATAAAAATTATAATGATATGTATAATAAAACAGTTAAGTTAATTGAAAGTGATTGCATAGAAAGGTATAAAAAATCATCAAAAGAGCTTTCAAAAAAATATGATATAAATAATATACTTTTAAATTTCAAGAAAGATTTGTTGGAGGATATAAATGAAAATATTTAAATTGATGAAAAGATGGGTTAAAATGTTTACTGGTAAAAGTTCATTTCATGTAAAGCAAGATGTTGGTAGATTGTATTCTAAAAATGAAATAAAAGGATATTATAATGATTTAACAAATAAGGTATCTGATGCTACTTTTTTGGATGAAAATGGAATACCTCTAAATACGACAATAGCAAATGTAGAAGCATATTTTCCAATTTCTATATTTCAATATGGTTTAGGTTTATATGATTTATTTCTATCAACAAAGGATAATAAATATTATTTGGAATTTATGAAAATTGTTGATTGGGCGGTTAATAATATTGATGAAAATGGTATGTGGGATTGTATGAAAAAACTCAATGACGAAGCACACGAAACACAATCATCTATGTGTCAAAGTGAGGGTGTTTCAATTTTACTCAGAGCATTTGTTTCTACAAAAGATGATAAATATTTCAATTTGGCAAAAAGGGCAATTGATTTTATGATAAAACCAACCTATGATGGTGGTACTGCAATTTATGATGGGGATAATATATATTTTCAAGAATATGTTTCTGAATATAATTTGACTGTTTTGAATGGTTGGATATTTTCTATTTTTGGTTTATATGATTTTACTTTAGTTTCCAATGAAAAAAAATATAAAAAAATTTTAGATAAAACAATTGAAACTCTGTCTAAGACATTGATAAAATATGATAGAGGATTTTGGTCTGATTATGATTTAAAAGGAACCATAGCAAGTCCAGCATATCATGATTTGCATATACGTCAATTAAAATTGTTATATGATTTATTTAATATAAATGAATTTGATGCATATGCAAATAAATGGGCAAAATATCAAAAGAGTACTTTAAAAAAAATGCATGCCATGGCAATAAAATTTAAACAAAAAATATTCAAAAGTAAATATTATGATATTAATACAAGTTTAGTAAGATAGGAGAATATATTATGAAAAAAATAGAAATGTTTGTAATA
>FR893534.1 GCA_000433675.1 Clostridium sp. CAG:433 | reverse complement strand
GTTTTCTTAATTTCTAATTTATCTATTTTTATTTTAAGAATAAACTCAAGTAATGCTTTTAATAAATCGCTATTATTAGGATTTAAAAATACTTCTTTAAATGCTCTATCATTTTTACATGTATAGAATTCTTTTTTCATACTTTTTCTCCTTTCTGGAGTGGTAGTTTAACATATGAAAAATTTATAATCAAAGCACAAAAAATCCATTTTTAAAGCATTTTTAATTCAAAAATTCAATTTTTGTTTAAGTAAAATATAATTTTTGAATGTCTTTTTATACAAAAATTGAAATTTGGTACAAAAAAAGATATCTTTTAACTCAAGATATCATTAATCATTGAAAGCCATTTTTCTTTTACAGAATCATATGAATAATCTTCTGCATTCAATCTTGCTTCATGACCAAATAAAGCAAGTTTTTGTTTATCATCTAATAACTCTAATGCCTTTTCTTTCATTTCTTCTTTATTTCTATTATTAACTATATAACCGCTAACATCATCTTTTATTATTTCTGTCGCACCTTCTGCTGAAGAAAACGCGATTGCAGGTATTCCAAATGCAGCAGCTTCGAGTAAAACAAGACCAAAAGATTCTTCATAGGAAGTCATTAAATATAAACTCATATCATTTAATTTTTCTCTGATAAATTCTTTATCTTTATATCCGTAAAGAATAACATTATCTTTTAAATTTAATTCATTTATTTTTTCTTCTATTTTTGTTTTTTCTTCTCCATCACCTATTATATGAAGAATACATTCACTATCTTCTTTATTTATTAAACTAAATACATCTATTAAATCTAAAAAACCTTTTTCATGTGATAATCTTCCAATAGAAACTATATTTTTATTTTCTTTTTTAGATTCTTTTTCTGGTATATAATCAACACATAATGGAGAATACAATACCTTTGTTTTACCTTTCACTATCTTTTCATAGAATTTAGTTAATTTTCTTGAAACAGGCATAAAGTAATCTATATTAGTTAATGATTTTAAAACTCTATCTATATATTTTTGATTATTATTATGATGAGCATGCTCTTGTGATATTAAAATTCCTTTGCCTTTATAATATTTATTTAAAAGTTCAGTTATCTCTACTCTAGTTGAAATAATTAAATCACTATCACATTCTTTTATATAATTAATCATTAATTTCTTTTTTAAATATAGTATTTTTATAGATTTAAATCCTTCTTTTATTACTTTAAAGATATTTAACTTTTTTAAAGCACTTTTAAATTCTTTCTTGTTTGGTCCACCATTATATAAATACTTAATTTTTATTCTATCATCTAATTTATAAAATGGTTTACCATATATGTTATAGTTTGAAACAATTTCAACATCATAATTATCTATAAGCATATTTGCTAAATTACTAATCGCAACTTCTATTCCACCATATCCTAAATGTAAACATAAAATTGTAATTTTTTTCATTTTTATCACTTACCTTAATTTTTATCTATAAAATCCTCTACTAATTTTACAAAATTATCATTATTACTTTTATATTTTTTAGGCTTAAACTTATCTATATCTTTTATAATATCACCTAATGAAGAAAAATCTTCTAAACATATTATATATCCTTCTTTTGCAAATTCTTTTGCTATTTCAAGTTGATGATCATTTGTATGTTCACCATATTTTTCAAGTCTTGGAGCAGCAATTATTTTTTTATTAAATTTTAATCCTGACATAATAGATCCAACACCTGCATGTGTTATAAGTAAATCACATTTTTTCATATAATCATCAAATTTATCCATTGGTAATAATTTATATATTTCCATATTTTTTGATTCAAATTCTGTATAACCAGCTTGTACAATAACTTTTTCTTTTATGTATTTATTTTCTATTGCTTCTTCTATTGCTTCTAAAAGTCTTGGAAATCCCTTATCTTGAGTTCCGAGTGTAACAAATATCATAAGTCCCTCCTAAAATATAAATCCACCATAAACGGCTTTTGGATAAATTTTTAACATACTTTCCCATTGTACTATAAATAAATCTGCGATTGGATATATAAGTCTTCCAGTCTGTGTTTTTCTATTTATATTAGCCATTGTCTCTATATAAATTATTTTACTTCCAAATATTTTTCCCAAATAACATATTGGTCCCGCAGTATGAGTTCCTGTTGTTACTATATATTTTGGTCTTATTTTAATAAAATAATATACACTTATAAAACAATTAGCAAGTAATTTAAATGGATATGTAAGCATATGATCCTTAGTTCCAAATACCATATATCCCATTTTTTCTTTATATTCATCTTTTAATTTTTTTGTAGAATCAGTTTTTTCTGTTATAAGATATGAATCATATTTACCAAAAAGTTTTTTTAATTGTAATAATTCCTTTAAATGACCACCCGTTGATGAAATAAATAATACTTTCTTTTTTTTCATACTATACTCCTATTTTCTTGTTACAAATTTATATGAATCATGACACATATCTTCTATTGTTTTAGTTGCTACAAATCCAAGTTCATTTTTTGCTTTTGTCGGATCAGAATAACAAGTTGCTATATCACCATCTCTTCTTGGTGCAATTTTATATGGAACTTTTACATTATTGGCTTTTTCATATGCATGAACAAGATCTAGTACACTATATCCAGTTCCAGTACCTAAATTATAAATAAATAAACCTTTACCTTCTTTTTCTAATTTGTTAAGTGCAAGTACATGTCCTTTTGCTAAATCAACAACATGTATATAATCTCTAACACCTGTACCATCAGGAGTATTATAATCATTACCAAATACAGATAATTCTTTTAACTCTTTAGTTGCTACTTTTGCAATATATGGCATTAAATTATTAGGTATACCTTTTGGGTCTTCTCCAATAAGTCCACTTTCATGTGCTCCTACTGGATTAAAATATCTAAGTATTATTATGTCCCATGAATTATCTGATGCATAAATATCTTTAAGTATTTGTTCAATAAATAATTTTGATGTTCCATATGGATTTGTTGTTCCACCTATTTTACAATCTTCTGTAAGTGGTATTTTTTCTGGATTACCATATACTGTTGCCGATGATGAAAATACAAACTTTTTAACATTATGTTTTCTCATAACATCAAGTAAATTAAGAGCACCAGAAATATTATTTGTATAATATTCAATTGGTTTTTGAACTGATTCACCTACTGCTTTAAATCCAGCAAAATTAATTACAGCATCTATTTTATTTTCTTCAAATACTTTGTTTAAAGCATCTTTATCTAAGTAATCTATTTCATAAAATTTAAAATCTTTACCTGTTATTTTCTTTATAGCGTCTAATGATGAACTTTTACTATTTGAAAAGTTATCTATTACAACTACTTCAAATCCTTCATTTAATAATTCAACACAAGTATGTGAGCCTATATAACCTGCTCCACCTGTTACTAATATTTTCACATTATCACCTCTATAGTAATTATACCATTAAACATTTAAAAAAACTAGAGTTATCTAGTTTTTAGCATTCTATATATTTTGCAATAAATTTTTGTTATAAACTTATTTTTTTCTATTAATCTTTTTAAAAATGATCTATTTTTAATGTATTCGCTATGTTTATAATCAATATTATTATCATTTAAATATTTAAATGCTTCATCAATAAATTTACTTTGCGCATCTTTATCTATTTGATATCTTTGCTGAATTGTATAATTAAGTAATACAGAAACAGTAAGTTCATCCAAATATTTACCACTTTTATATTCATTTCTTACAATATCAAGCTGTTTAAATATATCAAAAACTCTTTTATCTCTTGTTGTTGTTTCACTATTTTTATGTACTGTAAAATAATTTAATTGTTCATTTATTTTACCTATTTTTGTACTATTTTTAATTGAAAGTGCCACGAATGATAAATCTTCATATTTTAGTTTTTCACTAAATTCTATTTTGTTTTTTGTAAGCATATCCTTCTTAAAAAGTTTATTACAAGGTCCTAAATTAATTTCGCATAATATTTTATTATTTTCTTCATAATTAGTTATACCAAAGTTTGATAAATTAAATTCTTCTAGTGTGTTATCTTCTTCATCAACATTTACATAATCACAAACGCATAAATCCAAATTATTTTCTTTTGAATAATTATACATTTTACTAATAAAATCTTCTTTTACATAATCATCTGAATCTATAAAGCAAACATATTCTCCTGTTGCTTTTTTTATACCTAAGTTTCTATTGTAACCAATTCCTTTATTTGTCTTATTTTTTATATATACTATTTTCTTATCATTATAAGACTTTATTATTTCTTCTGCATTACCAGGACTTAAATCATTAATAACAATAATTTCATAATCTTCAAAATTTTGGTTTAACAATGAATCAATACATTTTTTTAAATATTTTTCTGTATTATATACTGGAACAATAACACTTACTTTCATTTTAATACCTCATACTTTATTTTATATAATATCTTTTTTATTTTTCTTTTAAAATTATCATTTGATAAATAACTAATTACTTTTAAATCTTTTATTTTATTTATATATTCTTTTTTAAGTTCGTCACTTAATGAATTATATTTATCAATAATACTATTTGCATAAAAACTCTTAACATTTTGACTATTTGGAATATTATCTAAATATTTTATTGCTTTAGTAAATAAAAATAACATATCATCCATTTTCTTTTTCATTTTACTTGTATCATTTGATGACATTATACTTCCATCTCTTTGAACATAATTATACCCTAAGTAATTTATTGATTTTACCTTTTTAGCAGTCGCAATTACTAAAGGAAGTAATCCATAATCTTCATGATAAACACCATTTTCAAATTCAAAGTTGTTGTCTACATAGTATTTTCTATTAATAACATACAATGAAGCCATTTCAATAAATTTATATCTTACTATTTTTTCAAAGGCTGATATTCCATCTGTAACATTAAATTCTTCTTCTTCACATGGAACAACTTTATCACTATAAACTATATTTAACTGATATCTAAGTACATCCAAATCAGATATATTTTTGTTTATATTTTCAAGTAAGTTTTTTTCTACATAATCATCTGAATCTATAAATAATAAATAATCTCCTGTTGCTTTTTTTACGCCATTATTTCTTGCCATACTTAAACCCATATTTTTTTGCTTTATATGGATTATATTATCATATTTTTTAATATATTTATTTATTATATCTTCTGTTTTATCTGTTGATCCATCATTTACAATAATAACTTCAAAGTTTTTATAAGTATTTGAAAATATACTTTTTAAACATTTATCAATATACTTTTCTGTATTATACGCTGGAACTATAATGCTATATTTCAATTTATTCACCTTCTATTAATTTATCTATCATATTAATTTTTTCTTCATTTATTTTCTTAAAATCTACATGTTTAACCTTAGATTTATCTTCTTTTAATATCTTGTATACTTCTTCATTAAACTTATCTTGATTTTTTGAAACAATATAACCAAAATCTTTTATATCTATATTTTCATCACTTACTTCAATGGTTGATATTATTTTCTTATCTAATACAAGTGCCTCCAAAAATGTAACTGGAAATCCTTCATGATCAGATGTTATAGTAATATAATCACTTAATTTTATATATGGATATGGATTAGATTTAAGTCCTAACATTTTTATATTTTTTTCTAAATGTTTTTCTTTTATTAAATCTTCATAATATTTATAATCTTTTCCATCTCCTACTATAAAAAAGTCAACATCAAGATTATTTTTTTTACAATACTCTATTGCATTAATCATTCTTGATACTCTTTTTACTTCTTCATCTAATCTACCAACAAAAACAATTAATTTATTATTTGTTCTTTTTTCTTTAATTTTCTCATTTGATAATTCTAGTACTCTTTCATAATTTATAAAATTATTAAGTACTATTGATTTATCTTTAATGCCTGGCATAATTTCAATTAAATTATTCATTGATTCATTTGATACAAATATTACTTTTTTAAAACTATTTATATCTTGTCCCAAAAAGAAATTAATTGTTTTATTTTTATCATTAAACTCTGTAACATAATCACCATGAATATAAATCATATTATTCTTTGATGCGTATAAACTAAGTAAACTACATGGTTTTGAGTATGTTGCATAACAAATTGAACAATCATATTTATCTTTATGTAATAATATGAATTTAAGTCTCTTAAAACCATTAACTATTTTTCTATATATTACATTTTTACTATAACTCAAATTATAATTATATATTTTTACATTCTTATTAATTTTAGAAAGTAACTCACCTTTTTTGTTTTCTAAAAATAGTGTTACATCATATTTTTCATAATCTAATTTATTTAAAAGTTCTATTAAGGCATTTTCAATACCACCTGTATACATTGTTGTCATAAATAATATTACTTTTTTCTTATGCATATTACTCACCTCTATTTTTATAAAATTGTTCCCAAAGTTTATTACGACTTTCTTTATCTACATATTCAATCATATTTTCTTCTTTTTTATTTCTTTTTTCTAAATACTCATCAAAACTTTCTATTACTCTTGCTGGATTACCCGCAACTACAGAATTATCTGGAACATCTTTTGTAACAACAGAACCCGCACCTATCATTACATTATTTCCAATTCTTACATTTGGAAGTATTATTGTATTGCTTCCAATAAATACATTATTTTTAACTTCAATACAACCTGATTGATATTTATAAAATCTAGGAAGTCCCATATTATTAAGCATAAAATCTGATACATCATGTGTTATAAATAAAACTCCACTTGTTACAACTACGTTATCATGAAATTTTACTAGTTTTGGATCTGCTGGTATTTTTCTTGGTTGAAAAAAGAAATTTTTTCCAATACCCGCAAATACATTATGTTTTATTAAATATTTTGTTCTTTTTTTAGAATCTAAAATAAAATATAATCCAATCTTTCTTAATTGATCTTTTTTATATCTTCTCATAATTATTCCTCCATTTTAAATTCATTATAATATATTACTAAAATTACTGA
Organism: Clostridium sp. CAG:433; assembly: GCA_000433675.1. Taxonomy (GTDB): domain Bacteria; phylum Bacillota_I; class Bacilli_A; order RF39; family UBA660; genus CAG-433. The sequence continues at coordinate 37,862 of FR893534.1, read as the reverse complement.
TATAAAGATTGATACTGCTGGTGTTGCAAGTACATGTCCTGTTAAAAACGCACACAATATTGAAATTATTATTGATATTACCATAGATGATTTTTTTATATTTAAAAAGTTAGATTTAAATTTTTTAAAATATGATTTAAAAATATAAAATATTGTTTTAAAGTATGTAAATAGTATTATTATAAATCCTATTATACCTTGATGTAAAAATGTATCTAAATAATCCATTTCAACTAGTTTCATTATTTTACCATTTAAGAAATATCCAAGCCCAAATAGTTTTTGCATAATATTTGAACTTAAATAAATATTAAACGTATCTTTAAAAAATGATAATCTACTTCCAAAAACAAAATGATCGATATTATGCATAGTAAATAAATCACTGACTTTTTTAATCTTTAAAAAGTTTAAATGTATAACTAAATTATCATAAAATGGTGTCATAGTAATTAACTTTATTCCCGCAAGCACAAATAATACAAATGCTGTACATAATATTATAAGTTTCTTATATGACTTATTTTTTATCAAATTAATAACTGCATATAAAATATAATACATAAGCACTATTAAAGCGCATAATATTGGAGCCTTTGTTCCTAGTGTTAAAAGTATATAACCATACATAATTAAAAATAATATTAAATATAATTTTTTTCTTTTAATAACTAATTCACTTATAAGTAAAGGTGTAATTACACTTATTAAACTTCCTATTGCATTTGCTGAATAAAAGAATCCTACACTACCTTCTTTTGAATATGCATAACTATTAAATCCAATATGAAATAAATTAGGTACAAATACACATAACATATATATTAATAAAACAGAATATAATTTTTTTCTATTAAATTCTCTATTATTAAATATTTGAAATGTAAATAGTAAAGATATTGGTAAATATATATTATTTAACAAACTTTTTATTTCATATGTAATATTAGGGTTATCCTTAAATAATATATTACAAAGCATAAATATTATAGAATAAAGCATAATCAATATTAACATCTTTATATTTATCTTTTTTCTTTCTACAAAAATCAAATAATATAGAGTAAAAAATAAAAATACTACTCTAATTAATGAACTAACCGTAAAATCTACATTAAACTTATAAAGTGCCACACTAGTTGCTATATCCAAAACTGGCTGCATAAATAAATATATTGTAAAAATTGTTATTATATTTCTTCTTAAAAAATTATTAATTTTATTCATTTCCTGCTCCTTAATTATTACTATATCATAATAATTATATCAAAAATAAGTAAACAAAAAAAGACATTTTATTAATCTAAAAATGTCTTTTCGCTTTTTTCTTTTCTTTTTTCTTCTTTTTTTAATTTTTTTAGTTCTTTTTTAGATAATTCTTCTTTTAATTCTTCATTGTTTTCTTCTATATCTTCATATCTAATTTTATTATAATTTGGATCATCTATTTCATTTAATCTATTTTTTAAATATTTCTTTTTAAATTTAACATTTTTTGATAAAAGAACAATTATAATGATTGTAAATAATAATATCATTGAACCAAGTATAATGAATGCTAATTTACATTTTTGAATTAAATTAACATATAAATCTGTTTGTTCATTAAAGAATCTTTGAAGTGTATTATCTTTAGTATCATATTGATAAAAATCTTCTTCTCCTGTTACTGCATTAACACCATATATAACTCTAAAGTCTGATTTACCATATACAAATCCATCTATAGTTTCATCATTATATTTAAACGTTGTCTTTTTATAATTATATGGTATATCATCTTTATCTTCTAGTTTTAAAACAATAACATTTAAATCAGCAGATGATATCATGTTAAATTTACTATATGTATTTTTTCTTTCATTATATATAAAGAAATTTACTTTTCCTTTATCATCTTTAAGTGCGACTAAAGTATAATTTAAATTATCATTATAGCAACCTTTAATTGTATCTTCATTAATAGTTATATCTTTTTCAGTAAAAGTAGTAGGTATTTTTAAACCATCTAGTTTTCTTACAATTGTATATTCTTTACCAGCAACTTTTACTTTAATAGGATCTTTTTCTTTTACAGTTGCATTTATTATATATGTTCTTGTACTACCATTTTCAGCAGTTACTACAACTTCTATTTTATTTAATCCTTCTTTTACATCTATTTCTCCTGTTCCTTTTATAGATGCTTTTGAACTAGTTGCTTCTGCATTTATTTTGATTTTTTCTATATTGTTTTCAAGTTCTACAGAATACTCTAAAGTATCTTTACTAAATTCTGGATTTAACTTTTGATCATCTATTGATAATGATTTTAAACTATTATCTGAATCTTTATTTACATTATTATTTTTATTAGAATTATTGTTTGAACTTGCACTTGTACTTGTTGATTGTTTTACAACATTTATTGAACATGGTGAACTACTTGTTGTTGTTTCACTATCACCCGTACTATTAGCAACCTTCATATAATCCATTTTTACATAAGCACTACCTGTTGCAATAGCCTTAAATGTATATGAATATGATTTTGAAGCACCTACTGATTCATCAAATATTCTTGCACTACCACTTATTAATTGTAATTTAGATGAATCATAAGACATCATACCTTCCCAATATCCTGCTTCAGAAGCATTACCTCTTATTGTAACAGATATTGTATTTCCAAGTGTTACACTACTTTGTGATGAACAACTCATTGAAGCAGTTATTGCTTTTGCATTAGTAGGTATTACACCTATAAACAAAATTAATAAGAATACTAACATTTTATTTTTTTTCATTTATTTCACCTCTATTTAGTAATTTTTGATGTTCCTAGAATATGACTTTTAATCTTTGCATAATCTGCAATACTTACTTTTCCATCTCCATTTGCATCTGCAGCCTTTAAATATTCATTGTCAACACGAGCAACACCAAGAATATGACTTTTAACTTTTGCGTAATCTGAAATACTAATTTTACCATCTCCATTAACATCACCTTTTACAGCAACCTTATATGTAATAGTACTCGAATTACTTGTAATTGTTATTTTGTCTCCTGTTGATATTTTGCCATTTTCTTTTGTAGAACCATTTTTATCTTTTATATTTATATTAGATGATGCAAACTTATTTCTTACATTTGATATTATATTTGTTACATCTGTATCTAATGCAATTCCACTTAATATACCATTTGAATTATTGTATCCTAAGTAACTAATTATATCTGCTGGACTTTCTTTACCAGATTCAACTTTTTGTATTGTAATCTTATAAGTTCTAACATTTCCATTTGCAGCCGTTACCTCTATATTAGCAACAGTTGTTTTATCATTTAATATTACTACTCCATCACCTTTCATAACTGAATATGCACTTGTTTTGCTAGCACTTATTGTAACTTGTTTTAAAGTACTTGATACATTACAAGTATAATCAGTTGCGGCTGAATTAAATGATGGATTTAAATTACATCCCGAAACAGATAGTGATTTTAATGTATTATCATCATTTCCTGTTATTGATAAAGTTGTTTTATCAGGCATATTGTTATAAACCGGTATCTTAAATGTAAAACTGCTATTTACTAACCCTGATTTAACATATGATGAATATGATGAATTTGCTTCCGTTGGTAGTACTCTTACATTAGCCATATATTGATTCCAATATAAATTTTTACTATTAATAGTATTAAACTTTTGATAATATATTGTATCTTGTCCAACATTGTTATAACCATTGGATATTGTACTACTTCCTCCAATTATTGAAGAGTATGGATTATCCCATCCATTTTCTTTAGCAGTATTTAATGCATTTGATACGATTGCTTCATTTGATGAACCATATGCATTAATATTAAAGAAGTTATAATATGTTTTACCATCACTTTTCATATTTATTGTAAGACTATTACCATTGACACCTTGTTCTTGAACTACTCTACTAGCAAGTTGAACAGGACTTACATTTCTTAATTTACCTGCTTCAACAAAAGTTTTTGCATATGATATTTTTGTTCCATTATAATCATATGAACCTTGCATAAATGTTCCATCTAATACTTTTTGTACTGCTGCTTCAGTATGTAAAGAGGAATTATATGAAAGTTGTTCAAACATAAAAATTGTATTATCCGTAAGCCAATTTCTTGGATCCATATAAAATGCTATTGTTTGTTTACTTGGAGCATACCAACCTGGTTCAAATTCTGTAAATTTTCCACTATTATATGCTGCTCCATCTGTTGAATATAAAGATTGATCTTTACTATTAATTAAATTTTTATATACTGGGCTATATTCTTGCGCTATTACAGTATTAAAATCAAGACCACCACCTAATTTTGATGGAATAAAATTCCAATTTGGATACATTGCATGTAATTTTTGAAGTGGTAATATATAACTTTCTGGGAACCCTGCGTTTCTAAGAGTATTACCATAATTGTCATCTGTTGTATATGTTTTAAAATCTTTTAAATATCCAGAATATATCCATCCTTCATAGTTGTTACTATAATAATTTGTTCTTATTTTCTTATATTCTCTCCCACTTACATATTTTGAATCAATTACTTCAAGCCTTTTTGGTGAGTAAATTAAAAAATTATTGCCATCAACATCTTTTAAAGGTGTACCACCTGGTTCATTTCTTATGTATGATCCTTCTGAAAGAGTACATGTTGTAAATGTTGTACTTGCATAAACACTTGATATTTTAGACATAAAGAGAATAATTAAAATGATTAAAAGTGCCGATAACTTTTTAACAACATTATTCATAATTATCCCTCCTTATTATTCATAACACATTATAGCAAATTTTTTAATAATTTTAAAGAGATATAATAGATATTTGTAGTTTTTTGTAAATTTATAGTAAAAAAAGAATGACCTTTTTTTGTCATTCTTATTCATTTACATTATCTTCTTCAGGAGTTGATGGTGTTGTTGTTTCTTCTTTTACACATGAACCAGAAGAATTCTTTTTATAACCAGAATCACAAACACATGTTACTCCATCAGCACCAAGTGTTGAGTTTGCTCCACAAGATACTGTAGGTTTCTTTTCACAAACTCCTGAGGAATTTTTTGTATATCCGTTCTTGCATACACATGTTTTTCCATCTGCGCCCAATTCTTCATTTTCTCCTGTACATGTTTTTTCTGTACTTTTTTCGCATACAGCAGTTGTTTTATTTCTTGTATAACCAGTTTTACATACACAAGATACTCCATCAGCACCTAGTTCTTCATTTGTTCCACACTTTGAATCTTTCTTTTCACAAACTCCTGATGAATTTTTTGTATAACCATTTTTACATACACAAGATACTCCATCAGCACCTAATTCTTCATTTGTTCCACATTTTGATTCAGTACTTGTTGTGTCTGATTTACTAGGATATGATGCTACTCCACCATATAAATCTGCTCCTATTACTTTTTGTTCATATTTATTATCAATACTAAAACTAAATGATGTATCATATTCTTCTTTTACAAGTTCAAGATTTACCTTCATTGCTTTAATTATTGCATTTAATGATTGAGTTGATGGTACAAATTCGTATAAATTCATTCCAGCAACATTATCAAGCATTAAACCACCTGAACCATTTAAATATGTTTTTTGAATTTTTATAATATCATTTGAATCTGATAATGAATCTGAATTTAATAAAACCTTTTTAAATACATTATAGAATCCTAATATTTGTTCTCTTGTTAAATTTGTATCTAAACTTATACTAATAGCATCAAGTACTTCATAAAGTTGATTAATGCTCTTTATATTTTTCATTTTATTTATTATGCCTTTTATAACAAGTTGTTGATTTTGTCCTCTTACAAAATCATTTCTTGTTCCTTTATTCCATTCTTTACCACACTCTGCAACTTCTTTTCTATTTCTAGATAATGCAAGTGCTTGTTCACCATTTAAGTGTTGCATTCCTTTTTCAACAAATATTAAATCTGCACTTTCTAGTGATCTTACACTATTACTTTCACAGAAACTATATGGTACTTCAACATCAATACCACCTAATGCATTAACTAATTTTATAAGTCCTTGGAAATTAACTTTTGCATAATAATCAATATCTATTCCAGTAAAATTCTCAACTGTACTTATCATACAAGAATCTCCACCTGCCGCAGCATGTGTAATCTTACTTCTTGCATTTCTATAACATGTAATAGGTACAAACGTATCTCTTGGAATACTAAACATTGTTGCAGTTAAAGTTTTTGGATTAAATGTAACGAGCATTATTGAATCACCTAGTCCACTTGCTTTTGATATGTCTTCTGTTGGTGAATCAACACCAAGTAAAAGCATTGTAAATGGTTCAGTAACCTTTTTTGTACTTACTTCTGTTGTTTTATCTACTTGTTTTTTCATTCTTTTTGAATATGAATCAAGTTCTTTTACTTCTTCATCTATTTTTGCATATTTATCAATTGAAGAATATTTATCTGCATAACTACCAGATACAAATATTGAACCTACTTCACCATCATATAAGTCATTTAACATACTCATATAATCATCATATTTAACTAAGTTTGATTCTTTAATTTTATCTTTTTTAATTATATTTTGAGCAAGTACATATCCTTCAGTATCATTTTCGTCACTTATAATACCAATTTTGCCCTCTTTTGCTTTATTTAAAGTATTATAATCACCTGTTTTAAGTGCGATTAAAGAACTTTTATAAGTTACTTCATCTTTATTTAGTTTATCAATAAAACTAACACTCTTACTTATTGTGGAACTTACAAAGAACTCACCAGTTCCAATTATAGCAAGTACTAAAATAAACATTATATATTTACCTATTTTTGCATTTTTCTTAAATCTAAAATATCTAAATACTACAAAAATACTAACTAATCCTAAAGCAATCATTACAATATATCTAATTAAATCTTCTATACCACTTAATTTAGATAAATTGTATATTAAGTATACAGTTATGCATACAAACATTCCAACAATAACCCCTGCAAATATATTTAAGCCTTTATAAACTTTTTTATTTTTGACTTGTTCTTCTTCTTTTTTCTTTTTCATTTATTTATCCTCCAACTTATTCTTCTAAAATTATAACACTATATAAATTCAAATACAATTTACATACATATTATTAATTTACAAAGTCTTGACAGTCAAAAAAATCAAAAATATGATTTTTTCTTTTTTTTACTAATAATTTATATCAAGAAGCTATTAAAATATTCTTCAAAATTTTTTTGAATATTTGTAATTAGATTATTAAATATTCTAGCATTTTTTTTATATTCTATGTAATCATTATATGTTTCTAGTTCTTTATATAAGCTTTCAAGTTCTATCTTTTCCATTTCAGCATCTAAATTCTTATCTTCTTTTTTTATTATTTTTTGTTGTAATTTTTTTATGTCAGTTATTATTTTATTTACTTCTTTATTATTATCAAGATTCTTTTCACTTTTCTTAAAGTTTAAGTATTCACTACTTTTTAATATATTTTCTTTTAATTCATTAACATCATTTATTATGTCATTCATTATTCTTTTTCTCCATTTAAACTCCAAGTTTTTGATTCTGTTATTTTTACATTTATTATTTTACCAATATCTTCTTTATCACATTTTACATTAGTTAGTTTCATTGTATCTGTGTAACCTGCATATAGTCCATTTCCTTTTTGTGATTCACCCTCTATTAATACAGGAACTACTTGTCCCACTAATTTTTCATTATTAATAAGTGCATATTTATTAACTATTTCATTTAGTCTTTGAAGTCTTTCTTGTTTTACACTTAAAGGAATTGGGTCATTCATTTTAGCAGCTGGTGTATTTTCTCTTGGTGAATATATAAATGTAAATGCACTATCATATTTGCATTTTTCTACTACATCTAATGTTTCAGTAAAATCTTCTTCTGTTTCACCTGGGAAACCTACAATTATATCAGTTGTAAGACTTACATTTGGAATCATTTCTCTTATTTTAAGTGCAAGATTTAAATAACTTTCCTTAGTATAACGTCTACCCATTAATTTTAGTATTTTATCACTACCTGATTGAACTGGTAAATGAACATAAGGCATTACATTTTCATAATCTCTTATTATTCTTATCATTTCATCTGTAAAATCCCATGGATGTGATGTTACAAATCTAACTCTTTCAATATTTGTTTTAGCAACTTCTTCAAGTAATTTATCGAAAGTTACTCCATCTTTTAAATCTTTTCCATATGCATTAACATTTTGCCCTAAAAGTGTTACCTCTTTATAACCGTCTTTTACAAGTTTATTAACTTCACATAATATATCTTCTACTTTTCTACTTCTTTGTTTTCCTCTTGTATATGGAACTATACAATATGTACAGAACTTATCACAACCATACATTATATTTACATATGCTTTGTATTTATTATCTCTTCTAACAGGTAAGTTTTCAACAACATCACCCTCTTTAGAAAATACTTCAATTACAAGTTCATTACCATCAATTGCTTCACTTATAAGTTTTGGTAAATTATGAATATTATGTGTACCAAATACTACATCCATCCATTTGTATTTTTCTTCTATCTCATTTACTACTGCTTCTTCTTGAGCCATACATCCACATAAACAAGTGATTATATTTGGTTTACTTTCTTTTAAATGCTTAATTCTACCAAGCATACCAAATACTTTATTATGAGCATTTTCTCTAATTGCGCATGTATTTAATAAGATAAGATCTGCATCTTCCATATTATCTGTTTTTGTAAATGACATATCTTCAAGTATTGCACTTATTGTTTCTGAATCCCTTTCATTTGCTTGACAACCATATGTAATAATATGGTACTTCTTATTTATTCCAATTTTACTTAATTCATTATTCATTATATATGCATCTGTTAAAACCTTTACTTCTCCTTTACTTCTTTTTTTAGCATTTGCATATGATGGTTTTATATGTGCTTGTTTAATCATTATAACGCCTCCAAACTTAAATTATTATATCATTTATGACTTTCTTTTTCAACAACGTTTAAACTTAAATTTAGTGCGTTTATTATTTTTAAGATTGTATTTAAACTTGGAGATATTTCTCTTTTTTCTATCTTTACTAAATATGGCTGTTTCATATTAATCATTTTGCATAATTCTCTTTGTGATATCCCTTTTTCTTTTCTTATTTTTGATAACTTTTCTATAAAATCATACTCTAAATCTAATAAATTCTTTTCATTATTTACATAATCATCTAACAAAACTTTTTTCATTACTATACTCCTCATATTTACTTTCAAACAACTTTATCATATCAGAATCAATTTTACCAACTTTTTTTAATATATCATTTTTATTTAATTTATATATATAATCAGTTTTAACAATACTATTTTTATATAAATTATTTTCTTTATCTTTATTAATTTTAATATTATATTTATATTTTTCCTTTTTTATATTCGAAGATATAATCATACCAAAATACTCAATGGGCATATAACGGTTATTATCTAATATTACAAACAAATGATTTTGACCTATTTCCCCATTACCATAAATAAATTTTTTTACAAAAACTATATCACCTTTTTGAATATCTTCAAATTTTTCAAAATTTTCAGAAACATAATAAGTAACTTCTTCTGGAGTTAATGCGTATTCAGAAGGAACATCTTCTAATCCTAGAAAACTATCATAATACTTTTCATAAAATTTTTTACTCATCGTATCGCCTCAAAATTATGATAACATATATATTATCATTTTACAATTAAAAAAATTGATATTTCTATCAATTTTCCATAAGTTTATACATAACATAACTTTTTGGTTTAAAGAAACTATACTTTAATATATATTTTTGTTTTAAATTAAAGAAATATTTTAATAATGGTATATCCTTTATTTTAAAGTATACTTTTTTATTTCTTAAATACTCACAAGAATATAATTTGCAAGATATTGATTTTATTTGACATCTATGATTTTTTAAATTTTCACATAAACCACCTCTTGCATCACTATAGCAACACCCATCTTTATGCATTATCTTTGGATGATTTCTAAAAAATACACATACATCATCTTTAAAATCACAATAATTACATTCTAAATATTTTTTATCTATATAATCACAAACAGTATCGTATATAAAACTATATCTTTTACTCTTATCTTTTATATTTATCGCATGCATTATATTATAAAGTTCTATATTATCCTCTTTTGTTATTAATTTACCATTATTTATTATCTCTAATTTTTTATTTTCATTATCACATATATTTAAGATTTTTCTTGTTTTCTTTATTACCTTTTTATAATTGTTATTTTTTATTTCTACTACTAACTTTTCCATATTATTTTTCTATTTTTTCTTTTCCACCCATATAAGGTCTTAAAGCAACTGGAATATTAATAGATCCATCTTCATTATAGTTATTCTCTAAAAAAGCAATTAACATTCTAGGTGGAGTAAGTACTGTATTATTTAATGTATGAGCATATACTTTTTCTCCATTTTCATTCTTATAACGAATACCAAGTCTTCTTGCTTGAGCATCAGTTAAGTTTGAACAAGATCCAACTTCAAAATATGTTTTTTGTCTTGGACTCCATGCTTCTACATCAACACTCTTATATTTAAGATCAGCAAGATCACCAGAACAACATTCTAAAGTTCTAACTGGTATATCTAAACTTCTAAATAATTCAACTGTATATTTCCACATTTTCTCATACCAATCTTTACTTTCTTCTGGTTTACAAATAACTATCATTTCTTGTTTTTCAAATTGATGAACTCTATATACTCCTCTTTCTTCTATACCATGAGCACCAACTTCTTTTCTAAAACATGGTGAATAACTTGTCATAGTTATTGGTAGATTTTCTTCTTTTAAAAGTTCACCCTTAAATTTAGCAATCATAGAGTGTTCAGAAGTACCAATTAAATATAAATCTTCTCCTTCTATTTTATACATCATTGCTTCTTTTTCTTCGAAAGACATAACACCATTAACCGCATCACTTCTAATCATAAATGGTGGAATGCAGTATGTGAATCCTTTATCAATCATAAAGTCTCTAGCATATGCTAAAACTGCTGAATGAAGACGAGCAATATCTCCCATTAAATAGTAAAAACCATTACCTGATACTCTAGCTGCGGCTTCTTTATCAAGTCCATTAAAACTTTTCATTATATCTGCGTGATATGGTATTTCATATTCTGGAACAAATGGTTCACCAAACTTTTCAAGTTCTACATTTTTTGTATCATTTTCACCAATTGGAACGTCATCCGCAATCATATTAGGAATTTGATACATTATTTCTTTTATATCTTTTTCTAAAACTGTTTCTCTTTCTTCTAATTCTTTTAATTCATCATTAATTTTAACAACTTGTTCTTTTAGTGATAAACCTTCTTCTTTTTTTCCTTCTCTCATAAGATTACCAATTTTATCACTTATTTCATTACGGTCTTTTCTATAGTTATCTGCTTTTACTTTTACTTCTCTATATTCAGAATCTAAAGCAATAACTTCATCAACAAGACCTAATTTCTTATCTTGAAACTTTTTCTTAATATTTTCTTTTACCTTTTCAGGATTTTCTCTTACAAACTTAATATCTAACATATTTCTTTCTTCCTTTCTTTCTAATAAAAAAAAGAATGGTACTTAAGGAGTGCATAAAAGCACGGTACCATCCTTTATTTTACTTAATTTAGATAACGGTTTTTATTCCCGCCGGCTATTAACCGGTCTAGAAAGTAGATTCATAAGTTTTTATTACTAATTTACACCATCCATTAGCTCTCTATTAAATAAAATACTTACTACTAGTCTTTCATCAACAATTTACAATATCATTTTAGTATTTTTTTTAGCATGTGTCAACACTTATTTTTTATATCTAAAGAGTGCGGAAGGCCTATGTCCCTCTCCTGTTTTCATTTTATTTGTTTTTTCTACTTTATTCGCAATTATTCTTCTAAATGCTGGATCAAGTAATTTTTTACCTAATATTACTTCATAAACTTGTTGAAGTTCTCCCAAAGTAAAATATTCTGGCATCATATTAAATACAATATCTGTATATTCTATTTTATTTTTTAATCTTGATATACCACTTGTAATTACAAGTGCATGATCAAATGCAAGTTTATCATTTTGAACCACTTCATACTTAAATCTATCTGTTGTCTTTTCTTTTAATGTTTTTTTAATTTTATATTTTATAGTCTCATTACCATTATCTAAAGTGATATCTATAAATTTTTCATCTTCTAAAACAATTACATTAAACCAAGATGCGTTTTTAGATATATCATATTTTAATTTATTTTTATCTATTAATGCCATATAAGATGTTGATATAACTCTTGTTCTTGGATCTCTTTTTGGATCACCATATGTATATAACTGTTCTATATATATATCACTAATATTTGCTTCTTCTTTTAATATTCTTTTAGCAGCATCTTCTATATCTTCATCTATTTTTACGAATCCACCTGGAAGACACCATTTATCTTTAAATGGATAATTATCTCTCTTTACTAAAAGAACACTAAAATATTTTCTATTTAATTTTCTATAGTTTTCTTGTACTCCATCTGAAACACTAAATATTAATATATCAGTAGTTAATGATAATCTATCAAACTTATTTGGATCATAATCTTTTAAAAATTCTTCTTCATTTTTATATTCTTTCATAAAAACACCTCTTATATAAGTTCTTTTTCTCATTTTGATTATAACATACTTTTTTATAAATAAAAAGCACTATTCTAGCTAAAGAAATAGTTACTTTCAATATATATCTATTAATTTATTTTATTTATAAAATTATTCTTTATATCATTAACAATGTACTTTTTATTTTCATGTCTTGTACCACTTATACATTTAAGATGAAAATCATAATAAATATCATTATCTTTATCATATATACAATAAAAGACTTTATTATCATCACCACTTAAATTATTTTTATCAATTCTATTAATCTTTCCTGTAATACCTATTCCATAATTACTAGATGAAAATACTGCTATATTATAAGCCATTTGTCTTGCAACTTCCATACTATATACAGAATACTTATCAATTATTTCTTTACTAACACCCATTTTAATTTTATACTCATCTGAATATGTTACAGCACTAAATTTTAAAACATCACTAGCGCCTTCAATATCTGTTATTGAACTTGCGATAAAACCTCCTGTACAAGATTCCATTGTTGAAACTGTTTTATTTAATTTTATTAATTTATCTACTACTTCTTTCATTGTATTCCTCTTTTCATATATTTAATAACTTTTAATCTAATTAGTATTCTTTTTTTACAAGTATATTATTTTTATTATTAATTGTACTATAAAATTTATCTATAACATCTTTCATATAATCCTTTATATAGGTTTTCGCACACTCTATAATTTCTTCATCGATTCCATAATAACTCTCAGCTAGTGCACCTGTAATGCATGCAATTGTATCAGAATCTCCACCGATTGAAATGGATAATCTAATAGCATCTTCGAAGTCATTTGAGTTTAAAAAACAAAATATTGCTTGTGGAACAGAATCTATTGCCCTACTTGTAAACTTATAATTTTTTCTTAAATCATCTAAATCATATTCTAAACTAAAATAATGTTTTTCTATATATTCCTTTAATGAATCTTTATCCATTCCTTTTCTTAATAAATATATTGATACTGCGACTGCTTCACTTGATTTTATACTTTCAATATGATTATGACTTGGAATAGTTGCATTTAAACTTTCGATTTTTATTTCATTAATACTATTAAATAAATATCCAACAGGAGATATTCGCATAGCAGAACCATTCCCAAAACTTTCACCCATATAATCATTTTTTAACCATTCAACAAATCCTTTACCAAACCTACTTCTTCCGTATATATCTTTTCCTAAATTTATTTCTCTCAAACCGTACTCTCTTAGCTTTTTTTCATAAGATTCACCATTTAATATTGCATCCGCAATAGCGGTTGTTAAAATAGAATCATCTGTACACGAACAATTTTCATTAAATAAAGGAACATTTCTATCCATTATTTTCATTCTATCTTCGTATGATCTATTTTTATTTTTTATTTCTAACACTTCATAATATGAACCTACTATATCACCAATTATTGCTCCATACATATTTACATATCACCCTTTTTCATCTATATAAATTATTTTCAATTATATATTTTACTATATTTTCATCCATTATCTTTAATATTTTTTCATTATTTATATTTTTTCTAATATAACTTGAAGAAATATTATCTGAATTAATATTAGGAACCACTATATTTTTACTATTAATTTTACTTAATATTTTATTAATATCATCATTATTTCTTCTTATTACTATTAACTTAAAATTATCTAATATATAATCATAATTTTTCCAAGTTGTTATTTCTTTTAAATTATCTGAACCACATATAAAATATATTTCATCATTTTTATAAATATTTTTAAAATGATTAAGTGTTTCATATGTAAAAGTTAATTTACCAAATTCATAATTAGATACATCTAAATTATCATACCCCTCTATCATTAATTTTAACATATTATATCTATCATTTTGATTTGCTAATCCTTTTTTATTATATTTATTTCCTGTTGGAACATATATAACCTTATCTAAATATTTATTTTTTATTAAATCTAACGCAATATTTTTATGCATGTTATGTGGTGGATTAAATGATCCTCCAAATATACCTATTTTCATATACATCTGTCCTTTTAATTATAATTATTTTCTTTAATTAATTCTGCTACTCTTTTAGATAAATCAACTTCTTCAAACCAAGTTTTATCCTTTATCTTTGATGGTATATAAGATAAATTAGTTGTATATAATTTATCAAATAGCCCCTTATTAAAGCAATCATCAAATTCTTCTATTCCTTCTGTGAAAAATGCAAATGTTACTGCTAAATATATCTTACCTGCACCTTTTTCTTTTAAAAGTTTTATAGTTTCTATTATTGATGAACCACTTGCTATCATATCATCAACTATAATGATATTTTTACTTTTTACATCATCACCTAAATACGTATGCTCAACTATTTTATTTTTACCATCTTCTACTTTATTTAAGTCTCTTCTTTTATAAAATACTCCTACATTAGATTTTAAAATATCAGCATACGCTCTTGCTCTTGTCATTCCTCCCATATCTGGACTTACAACTAGAATATTGTTAATATCTTCTTTTGCTTTAATTTGGTTTAAAATATCTAAAGAAGCATAAGAGTTTTGAAATGAAAGATTTAAAAGAGCATTAGAAACACATATATTATGTACATCAAATGTTATTATATTATTTACACCTAATCTTTCAAGTTCTTGAAGTGCAAGTGCACAATCTAATGATTCATTTTCTATTCTTTTATCTTGTCTTGATTGATATAAAAGTGGCATAATAAGCACTATTTTTTTAGCGTAACCTTGAAGCGCAGATATTACTCTTTTTATATCTTGAAAATGTTCATCTGGTGACATATGATGAATAAATCCATACATTTTATAAGTTATATCATAATTTGCAATATCACTAATTATGTAAACGTTTTTACCTTTTATATTAGTGTTTATTCTTATCTTTCCTTCACCATTACTAAATCTATCTCTTGTTATATTAGCAATAAATGATTTATCAGTTTTATATATTTTCTTTAAATTATTATCAATTTTTTTACCTAATTCTTCTATATTATCAAGTACAATAAGTTTTAAATCTTCCATTTTAAATACCTCCTAAATTTCTTCTAATTCTTTAATCCATATATTATATGATGCATCACTTGGCATCCTTAAATCACCTCTTGGTGAAAGTGATATACTTCCTACTTTTACACCATCAGGCATACAACTTCTTTTAAATTGTTGAGTAAAAAATCTTTTTATAAATACTTTTAACCATTTTAATATTTCTTCTTTACTATATTCATTTTCAAATGTATTTACCGCTAACATATATATTTTTTTAGGTGATGCACCATATCTAAAAAAGTGATATAAGTAAAAATCATGTAATATATATGGTCCTATTTTATCTTCTGTTATTTGTTTAATATTACCTTCTTCATCTGCGGGTAATAATTCTGGTGATATAGGTGTTGATAAAATATCATACAAAACTTTTTTATTTTTCTTATCAGTATCAGCAATATATTTAACTAAATACTTTACAAGTGTTTTTGGAATACTAGAATTTACAGAATACATACTCATATGATCTCCATTATAAGTACACCATCCAAGGGCAAGTTCACTTAAGTCACCTGTTCCTATAACAAGTGCATTTTCTTTATTTGCAATATCCATAAGTATTTTTGTTCTTTCTCTTGCTTGAGCATTTTCATAAGTTATATCATGATTATTAATGTCTTGATCAATATCACTATAATGAACTAAACATGCTTTTTTAATATCTATTTCCTTTAGTGTTGCATTATTTATTTTTATTAAATCAAGTGCATTTTCATAAGTCCTATTAGTTGTACCAAAACCAGGCATTGTAACTGCAATTATATTTTTATTATCAATTTTAAGTTTTTCAAATGCCTTTTTTATTACTAAGAATGCTAATGTTGAATCAAGTCCACCAGATACTCCAATAACACATTTTTTTATATTTGTATGTTTTAATCTTTTAGCAAGAGCACTACTTTGAATATTTATTATCTCTTTACATCTTTCTTCTCTTTTGTCTTCATTTGATGGTACAAATGGATATTTACTATATTTTCGTGAAATAAGATTATTTTTAGAAGTTGTAAAATATATATTTCTATATTCTTTATCAGTATTTGAAATAAAACTTGTATTTTTTCTTCTATCATTTACTAGTCTTTTTATATCTACATCACTATATATTAAATTGCTATTAAAATCAAACCTATTATTTTCACTTAATAATTTTCCATTTTCATATATTAAACTTGAACCTGAAAATAACAAATCTGTACTACTTTCATTTATACCTGATGATGAATAAACATATCCTGATATTGTTTTAATAGATTGCATTTTTATAAGTTCTTTTCTAAAATCATATTTTCCTATTGTTTCATTACTTGCAGATAAATTAAATATAATACTTGCACCACTTGATGCATAATCATTACTCTTAGGATATAAACTCCATACATCTTCACATATTTCAACACCAAATTTTAATTCATCATCTAATTTACTTGTAAATATTAAATCTACACCAATAGGTACAATTTCATTAAATAAATTTATTTCTTTTATTTTTAAATCATTGCTGCTTTTAAACCATCTCATTTCATAAAATTCATTATAATTTGGAATATATGTTTTTGGTACAATACCAAGAATTTTGCCATTATTTATAACTACTGCACAATTATATAATTTATTTTCACATTTTATAGGTGATCCTACTATAATGACTATCATTTTATCTTTTGAATAATCTACTAAATCTTTAAGTCCTTCATATGCTTTATCAATTAAGATATCTTGATTAAATAAATCACCACATGTATACCCTGTTATTGAAAGCTCTGGAAAAGAAATTATTTGAATATTCTTATTTACTGCTTCATCTATTTGTTTTTTTATCATTTGAACATTGTATATTGTATCTGATACCTTAAGTTCTAAAGTAGATGCACCTACTTTTACATATCCATATTCATTCATTTTATCCCTCCATTATATATTTTTTTGATTTTTCAATTACGTAAGCAGAATTTAATCCTTTTATGTAACCTTCATTAAATAATTCTTGTAACTCATCACTTGTTACTAATATATATTTTATAAATTCATCTTTATCTAACTTTTGACTTCTTACCTTTTTACAATTTCTAGCAATATAGTAATAATTATATGCTGAAGAACATCCTTGATCTTGATAGTAACTTTCAAGGTATATAAAGTCATCTGATTCATATCCTGTTTCTTCTAATAACTCTCTTTTTGCAGCATCAATAGGATTTTCAAAAGACTCTATGTATCCTGCAGGTAAACCAATATCAACAGTTTCTTTTGTAAAAACTCTAGGTTCAATTGCAAGTATTATTTTTTTATCTTCTGTAATAGGTAATATTATTGCTGCACTTCCATCATTATTTCCTTTTAATATTTTTTCTCTTGTTATTGTTTTATTATTTTTAAGTGTACATGAATAAGATTCTATACTTAGGAAATTTGATGGTGAAGTTTGTTTCATTTTGGTTGTCTTTAGTTCTTCAAGATAAGATTTTATATTTTTTAACTTTTCTTTATCCATGTTTTCACCTACATTTTCTTAACTAAACTTCTATACTCTGAAATCATATTATTTTTAAAATTTACATATTCTTCTGTTCCATCAACATAATATTCATGTGGCATTTTTTCTCTTTTTACTTCAGGATATAGTGTTTTCATTTGATCACTACAATATTTTTGTTTTGTAAAAATATCTGGATCTTCATAAACTAATTTTCCATTTTTAAATATAGGCTTTTGTAATTCTACAAGTTCAAAATCAGTTATTATATTTTTCTTTAATGGATCCATAGTACTTACAATAGTTAATTCTCTTTCATTTGTTTCTTCATTTTTTCTACACATTATATCTGCAAGTGCATATCCAGTTGATTTTGAATAAGCACGATATAATTTTTTGTAATCTGGATTTACTATTTTTACAGTATCATTACTTAATTTTATTTTAGGAATTACATTACCTTTTTCATCTATTAACGCAACTTCTTTATAAACACATCCCATTCTTCCGTTTGGCTTTGATATATTATCTCCAACACCTAGACTATCAAACTTAGCACCTTGATTAAATAAAGATTCTATAGTTTCTGCATTTAATCCATTACTCAAACAAATTTTTGCTTGTGGGAATCCTGCTGCATCAAGCATTTTTCTTGCTTCTTTTGATAAATATGCTAAATCGCCTGAATCAATACGTATTCCAATATGATCAAGAGGCATATTATTTTCCTTCATATATCTAAACACTCTTATTGCATTAATAACACCACTTTTTAATGTATCAACTGTATCTACTAAAAGAATACAATTATCTGGATATGCCTTTGCATACGCTAAGAATGCTTCATATTCATTTGGAAATGATTCAATAAAACTATGAGCCATAGTTCCCATTGCTTTTATATTAAGCATATCTGCCGCAATTATATTGCTTGTTCCTATGCATCCCGCCATTATTCCATATATTGATGAATCAATAGCTGCTTCAGAACCATCTGCTCTTCTTGCACCAAATTCCATAACTCCTACTTTTCCATTAGTAGATTCTATTATTCTTCTAGCACTAGTTGCATGTTCCATTGCGCCATTTATCATAGATAATATTGCTGTTTCAACTATTTGTGCTTCTATTATTGGTGCTTTAATTGTTATAAGAGGTTCATTTGGAAATACTGGAGTACCATCCGCAATTGCATATATATCTCCTGTAAATTTAAAGTTTTTCAAATAATCTATAAATTCTTCTGAATAACCATTTCTTCTAAAGTAATCTAGTTCTTTTTCTGTAAATTTTAAATTTTCAATATAAGGAATTACCTTATCAAGTCCTGCCATTATAGCATATCCACCATCATTTGGTATTTTTCTAAAAAATAAATCAAATACTGCTTCTTCCTTTTCTTTATTATTACTTAAATATCCATTTGACATTGTAAATTCATATTCATCACTCATTAGAGTATAGTTTCTTGGTAATCTTTCATAACCATTATATATTTTCATAATTTTCACCTATTTAAGAATTAATCCTAATTCTTTTTCCTTTCTTTCTAATTCTTCTATATTTGGAACCATAATAATTCCTGCTTGTGTCATAACTTTTTTTGATATATCCATCCATTCTTCCCTGTTATGATCTAAAGAATCATAAGTATCAATTGTATTTTCAACAACAAATATTTTTGCTCTTCTATTTATTTCATCTAGATACCTTGAAAATGTTCTTGCAAAATCCATAACACATAAATCTGCACATACTCCTCCAATAACAATTTCATTTAAGTTATCTTGATTTTTTATATCATCTTGCAAATTTCTATTAAGCATTCCGTTAATTGAATTTTTATAATAAGTTCTTGTGTTTTCTTTATTTTGTTCATCTATAAATTCTGGTATCAATTCTGCTTCTTTTGTTCCAAGTACACAATGAGATGGATATGAATCAAATTCTATTGAATCAGTAGTATGCCCTTCTAATACAAAATTTACTAATTGATTTTCTTTTCTAAATTTATTAATTAATTTTAATTGTTCATTAACTAGTTCATTATATTTTGGATTAGCCATATTTCCAAAATTAACAAATCCATTATTCATATCAATCATGTATAATGCCTTTCTTATATTTTCATACACTTCTTTTTTTGACTTTCTGTCCATATTATGTCCTTCTTTCTTTTTATCTTTTTGTTAATAACAATTTTCAAAAAAAAATAGTCTTTATAACATTTTGTTAATAACATATTTTAATTTAAATCAGGTTTTCTTCACCTGTTACTAACATTTTATTAAAAACATATAAATTTGTCAACTCTTTTTGTAAAAAAAAATTAAGAAATTTTATTTTTCTTAATTTTTCTTATTTAATAATTTTTTTATTCATTAATTACTACATTTTTTTCTTTAATTAAATCAAGTTCACTTTCACTAAGTTCTCTTATTTCACCTAACCTCAAATCATTAGGCAAATATAGATTTCCAATACATATTCTATTTAATTCAATAACTTTTGCTTTATAACACCCAAACATTCTTTTTATTTGGTGATATCTACCTTCTTTTAATGTAACTTTCCCTGTATATGTTCCTGTTATTTCTAAAATTGCAGATTTACACTCTCCATCATTTAATTTTACACCCTTTTCAAAACCTTCTACCATATCATTTGTTAATGGAATATCTAAAGTAACTTCATATTCCTTTTTAACATGTTTTTTAGGAGATAAAATATCATGTGAGAAATTACCATCATCAGTAATAATCATTAAACCTGTTGTATCTTTATCAAGTCTTCCTGCTGGAAATATGGTCCTTGTTTTATAGTTATCAGGCACAAGATTTAATACACTATTTTCTGTTTCTGTATCCGTTGTAGATACATATCCTTCGGGTTTATTTAATATTAAGTAAATATGTTCCTTTATAGTAATATCTTTCCCATTTATCACAATTGATATATCTTTATCATTAAACTTTTCTTGCGGATTATTTATTTTTTCATTATTAACAAGTACAAGTCCTTTTTTTATTAAATCTTTAATTTCTTTTCTACTGTAATTTGTTTGTTCTGATATTATTCGATCAATTCTTTTAATAATTGTTACCTCCTTTATAAATATAAATCATTTAATATTTATATTGTTTTATTCATAAAGCTTGTTAAAACAAGTTTTTTTACATCAATTTTTTCATTTTGATTTATTTTATTAGAAATATATGTCAAATACTCTATATTACCATCTCCACCTCTTATTGGAGATGATGTTAAATTTTTGACATAAAACCCTTTTGAATTAAAATAATCTAATAAAGAATTAATAACATTGATGTGAACATCTTCATTTAATATAATTCCCTTATATTTATCTGCAATTTCTTTTCCGCATTCAAATTGAGGTTTAATTAAACATATAATATCAACTTTTATATTTTCTAAATATATCTTATCGATTATTTTTTTCAAAGAAATAAAAGAAACATCACATACAATTGCATCAATATCTTTAAAATATTTACTATCAAAATCTTTAAAATTTGTTTTTTCATGTAAATCTATTTGTTTATTATTTCTTAATGATTCATGCATCAAATTTGTACCAACATCGACTGCAACAATTGATTTTACTCCATGTTTCAACGCACAATCACAAAATCCACCTGTGCTTGATCCAATATCCATTATTTTTAGGCCATTAAAATCAATATTAAATGTATCTAAAGCTTTTTCAAGTTTTAATCCACCTCTTGAAACATATTTTAATTTATCATTTAATTTAATATCTATTATATCATTTTCATTTACCAAATAACTTGTTTTATCAATTATTTTTCCATTACATAAAACAAGTTTTGATTTGATTAATTCTTGTGCTTTTGTTCTTGATGGTACTAAATTTCTTGATACCATTTCTTTATCAATTCTCATAGTCATTATAATGCCTCCTAATAAACCACTTTATTTTCAACATTCAGTTTCTTACTTTTTTTATTATTAATTATTAAATCTAAGTAAATATCCATCTGGATCTTGAAGTAAAAATTCCTTGTCTTCATATATTATATCATCTACTCTATATTTTGAAGTTTTAATTTTTCTAAATAATACAAATTTTTTACTTATAATGTTTTCATAAAATGAATCAATATCACTTACTGTCATACTTATGTTTATACCATTACCAAAGGGATACTTCATTTCACCAACATTCCAATTATTATTTATTTCTTCTATCATTATTTGATTGTCTTCAAGATATAAGAAACAAAATTTATCTTCTTTTCTTTCATACATTACTTTAAAACCTAAATTTAAATAAAATTCTTTACTTTTTTCTATATCTGTTACACTTAGTTCTGGTATTAAACTATTAAATTTCATTTTTCTCTCCTATTATAATTTTTTAATATCTATTATCATTCTTGAATGATAACCATTTTTATCATAAAAATTAATTCCACTTTTATTATAGGCAAAAACATCAATAAATGAATATTCACAATTATTTTTTCTAAAATATTCTTCCATTTTATTTAATAATATTTTACCTATATTATGATTTCTGTATTCTTTTTTTATAATCAGTTCCGTTACCTCTCCTTTTTTAGGACACTTGTAATCTAAATAATCATTTTCTTCATATTTTGGTATTATACCCATAATAAGACCAACTACATTTTTATTATCAATATATAAATAGCATTTCCCATTATTATTTTTTATTTCTTCTAAATCAACTAATGCCATTTTTTCTCTATAATCATCACTAACTATATCTAAATTATCTTCATCAATGCTTACAATATACTCTTCAAGTTCCACAAGTAAATCTCTAACATCCTCTAAATATTTATCTTCATATTCTATTATCATTAAATCACCTATTCAAATATTGACGTATCAACTCTAACAATAACGCCTTTTACATCTTTATCAAACTTTTTCCATGTTGTTTCTTCTACAACTTCAAAACCAACACTTTTAAATAAATTTAAGGTATTTCCTCTATCTAACTCAAAATTATCATATAAATAATGAATATTATTTTTGTATGCTTCTTAATAAGTAATATTAATGCATCTTTTGGGTAACCTTTTCCTCTATATTTATATTCTATTAATACTCCACATTCATATCTATCATCATTTTTATTATACTGATAATTTACATAACCAACATATTCATTTGTTTCAATATCTCTTATGTACGCAAAAAATTTATTTTCTTTTATTCTTTTTTCATATGATGCTTTCCATTTGTTTTTTGGAAAATCAATACATCCTGTATCATAGTGGTATCCTTCATAACTGACATTATACCCTTTATTATAACTCATAGTATTAGGATTTTCTTCTAATTTTTGTTCATAGTAATATTCTTCTAATTTAGGCACAACTAATTCTATATTTTTCATTATTTCCACCATTTTGGCATTAGTTCTTCTAATGATACACTTTCATTATTATTTAAATTTGTTAATATTTTTGTCTTTTTATTAGTATCTGATAATTGCATTATTAATTCCCTGCATGCACCACAAGGCATCATAATATTATCATTATGACTTCCAATACATACCAACTTTTCTATTTCTTCTTCACCATTGGTAATCATACTACCTATTGCATTTCTTTCGGCACAAAATCCAAGAGAACAAGCAGTATCTATACATACTCCTTTGTATATATTATGATTTTTTGTAAGTATGGCTGCTGCTACACCACCAGCGTCAATACTATCAGATATAACTCTTCCATTTAACACACTCTTACAATGATTATATAATTCTTCCCAAACAGTATTTTCACTATATAAATACTCTATATGAATTGCATATACACCATTTTGTTTTATTGATTCTCTATAGTCCCCTATTTTTTCAACATTTTTTATTGCCTCATCCTTGTCATTAGTTGATGATGTTGTATATCTTGTTCCTTCTAACATAAATAATTCTTCTAAAGAATTATAAAAATTTACTTCTTTTATTTTTACATAAAATATACCTATATTATTGCTATTAAATTCAATTATATCATTAGAATTTAATTTACTATAATCATATTTATTATCGTTTGCTCTTATTTCTACTTTTTTTTGATTATTTTTGATAGCAAGAGCAGCTCTATCATTAATATCTAATTTTATTGTCATAAATTTTTACCTACCTTTATTTTTTTACAGAAAAAAATTCTGCGTAATGCAGAATTAATCATAAAGATAGAAATTTTTAAAATTTTACTATGCTAAAAAACTAGGAGATATGATTAATCCTACACTATAAATTTTATTATTTTGTAAACTATTCATTATATTTTTCATGACTAATCACACTCCTTTCTTTGAAATATTTACAATTCAAATATATTATATTTTCCATTTTTTGTCAAGAAATCAATTCAATGATTCTATTCCATAAAAATATTTTAGTATATTGTTTTTATCTGGAAAATCTAAATTCATTATTTTATCAATAAATTTTTTTCTATCAAATTTAACTTTTATTCTTTTTATACTTATATCTTTATTTATTTCGAGTATCATATAAGAAACATATTCATCATACGTACATCCAGCACTATCAACAATTTCAATATTAGTAAGCTTATCAATACTTTCTATATAATCACCCGTTATACCTTCAACTTCATTTATATTAAATGATTTATGTAAATGACCTATTATATATATTTTATTTAAGCTATTATACTTAATCCATAAATTAATATCTTTTTTTAAATAATTTTTCTCAAAAGGATTATCTTTATTTCCATCTTCTATTAAGTAATGACTTAATATTATTTCTTTATTAAATTTTTTATTTTCATAATCAACATTAATTGTGTAATATAATGGACATTTTTTTATAAAATTAATTTCTTTTTCTGATAACTGATTTTTTACCCATTTATAATGTTCTATCTCTTCAACATTATTAATAGATGGATCAATACTTGTTCCTCTAAGTAAATATAACTCATGATTACCCAATGTCATTTTAATATTATTATCAATTAACTTATCTATACATTCTTTTGAGTTTGGGCCAATATCAATTGTGTCTCCCAAGCATATTATTTCATCTATTTTTTTATTTTCTATATCTTTTAAAATAGCATTTAAGCCTTCAATATTACCATGAATATCAGTTATTATTGCAAATCTTTTCTTCATTTAAATTTCACCTCAATTATTCAATTACATATTCATATATAGTTGTATTCTTTGGATTAAAAGATAAAAAATCAGTATTTTTATCATAACCATTTATTGCAAAATGTAAGCATTTTATAAACGCACCATGAGATACAATAAGAATAGTTTTATCATTATAATTTTCTTTTATTTTCTCTAAAAATATATTTGCTCTTATTAAGCAATCTTTTAAACCTTCTATATTATATTCTGAATTATCTATGTTATAATCCCACATCTTACTTATTAAATCATAATTTATTTCTTTTCCTTCAAGAAGTCCAAAATATCTTTCTTTTAATAAATCATCATATTTGATTTCTATTTCATTACCTATTAATATTTGTGCTGTTTGTTTTGCCCTTTTAAGAGGTGATGATAAACAAATATCTATTTTATCTAAATTTAACTTTATTCTTAAATCATTTGCTTCTTTTATTCCAACATCATTTAATTCAATATCTGTTGATCCTTGAAGCAGTCCTTTTTCATTCCAAGTTGTTTTACCATGTCTTACAACATATAATTTAATCATAGTAATACCTTCTTTCAATCTATATTACATATTCTATTATCTCTGCTGGTTTTACTTTTTCTATATTAACAACTGATTTAATCGCAAGCTGATGAAATACAAATATAACACAATCATATTTATCATATTTATCAATTATACTTTGAATTCTTTCTTTCAAATGTTGTTTTGATTCCCATTTTTCACTACCATTAATATGAATTCCATCCTTATTCACATATTCTTTATAATATTCTTTCATTTCTTTTACTTTATACATATATGATGTGTCTGGTTCCCACTCTCTTAAATCAGGTTCAATTTTTATATCTAATCCTATTTCTTTTGAAATAATAGCTGCCGTCTGAAGAGCTCTTGTATATGGTGATGAAACAATTATTGAGGCCTCTTTTAATCTTTTATCTTTGGACATATTAACTACATCACTTATATTGTTTTCTGATAGTGGTGCCAAATCATTTCCATGACCAATAAAATTATGTGAGTCACAATAACTATAATCTGCTTTACCATGTCTTATCATATAAATTTTCATACTTAACCTCCAGTTTTTTCTTTACGATAAATAGCATACATTTATTAAATGAAGGAACATCATCTATTATTTTTTCTTCTAATATTTCCAAATTATTTAATTGAATTTCCTTTTTCATTTCATCTATTTTTTTAACTCTACATGATGTACTCGCAACCATTATTTCTTTATTAGTATTTATATTTACTCTTTTTGTATCATCAAATGCTTTTTCTAAATCCGAATTTATTTCTAAAATACCATCACCCATAGAAATAATTAAAGCAATTCCATTATCTTTTAAATGATTATAAATAAAATTATAAAATTTATTTCTATGTTCATCTAATACAAACATATGGATTACTGCAACTGAATATATAAAATCAAATTTTTCATTTAATGAATTTTCAATTAAATCTAATTGTTTAAAATTATTTACATATTTATAATCAGTTAGCTCATTACACTTGTCTATTACAGCAAAAGAATAATCTACACCTAAAACATTATAACCATTATCAAGTAAGTAAATTGTATCTCTTCCTTCACCGCATCCTAATTCCAATATATTTGACTTTTTTGTAATTTTATATGTTTTTAAAGTATCAAGTACTTCTTTTGTTCTTTCAGAAGTTTCCCATAATGAATTATTTTCATAGGTTTGTCTATACCTTTTATCGTATGCTTTATAATAATCATTTTTCATATCTATTCCTCGATAGTAATGCTTTTAGCATTTAAATAATCACTAGAGTTAATATCACTTATCTTTTTATTTAATGATTTTGTACATTCTATAAAGCTCATTCTCACTTTATCTGGTACCATATTTACTTTCATTTCAATAATATCATTTATATCTATAAACTCAAGAATAAATTCACCCATATTTTTATATGCTGAATCATTAAATTCAGGTCCATCACCTGTACCTAATACTCCAGATACTTTATTAATCAATGAAAAGTACTGATTACCCTTTTCTGTTTTCAATGTTATTAATGGCTCATCTTTAATTAATTTAATATTAAGACCTGTTTCCTCCTTTAGTTCACGAATTGTTGCTTCTTTAATATCTTCTTTTTCTTCTATTCCACCACCTGGAACAACATAATATTCTTTTCTTTCACCATTTATGTTTTTTATTCTATGTATTAATAATATTTTGCCATTTTCTATTAATAATCCACCTGCTCTATTTCTCATACCTATACTCCTTTTAAAAATTGTATCATAAAAAAGAAAAAAATAGCGAATAAATCACTATTTAATTTTAAATTACATTTTAGCATCCCATTTGCTTACTAAAATTTTATCCTTTGATAATATTTGTAATTGCTTTTCACTTAGATATTTTTTATTAATTGCTATTCTATGTACATAATTATTCATAAAATCATCTGTTGCAACATAATAACCATTATTACCATTTTTAGATCCCCAACTATTTTCAATCTTCCATTTATCTATTTTATTATCAATTATATTAACTCCTGTTATTATCATGCAATGATAATTAGTAATACCATTAGTCATTAAAATAGAATTATTATCAAGTTTTAAATCTATTCCAAACAATTCACCATATCTTTCCATAGTGTCAATCCATACACCATCAATTCTTTTTGATGTTGTCGAACAATAAAAATAAACTGGTTCTTTTGCTTTTAATGATTTTAATATTAAATTCTTAAATTCTTTAGATGGTAAATTTAATGTAGCATAATCATTTTTCCCTATTATTTTTGAACTTTCTTCTTCCTCATATACATTATTATATTTTATCTTTTCATCCTCATAAGAAATTACTTCTACGTATTCATCTTCTAAGTCAATACCAATATACTTATCATAAAATTCTTTAGGAGTTATATCCTTATCAATATGATATTTACCATCCTTATCAGTATATTCAAAGTTAAATTTTTCTTTTGGTATACCGTATACCCCCGCAATAACATTATAAGCCATTTGCATATATTTATCTTTTATTTGTTGATTATTTTCTTTCGAACTATTAAGTTCAATATAAAACTTTCTTAATAATCTTGATAATATTAAATTTAACTCATATGTATTTGATGATGCATAAGTTTCTTCAAATTCAGTTTTTGGAACAACACCATACTTTTCTATTAAATTTGCTAATTGTGTAAAATACCCACCATCACCTAAACCTGTTTCTAGTAAATTTGATACATATCTATCATATAGATCCTTATTTTGCAATTTATATTCTATTAATCTTTCTAAAAGAGTATTAAATCTTTCTAACTTATCATAAAAGGCAATATAACTAGCAGACAATTCAAAATTATTTAATTTACATTTTTCTATCACTTTTTCTCTCAAAATATTAAGACCTGCGAAAGCCCAACATCTTCCAGATACTTTTTGATCTGTAATACTATGAGTTTTAATTTCTATACTAAAATTGTAACTTGGTTTTGTTTCAGAGTCTTGTACTAAATCAATAAGTTGAACCTTATTTAGTACTCTTTGCATAACCTTATTTGTTGATTTACTTTCATAACTTTCTTTATATTTATTTATATCTTCTTTTTTTAACATAAATTCTCCCTCCAATAAATTATTTTATAAATCTTTCCCAGATTTTTCTAATGACTTTTAATGATAAAGTAGATAATGTAAAACCAATTATTGGTACTAAAGAACTTAAGAAAATATTATCATAATTTCTAACTAAATATGAATATATAATAACAACTATATAAGTTAATACCATAATAAATATTTTTCTTGTTAAACTTGTTTCCCATTTTTTATCTAATTCTACTCTCTTATTTCTTTCTTTTATATTATTTATCTCTTCTTCTATTTTCATTCTTACACCTCATTTAAATTATATCATAATAAAAAGAAAAAATAGTAAAAAATTACTATTTTCTAAAACACTTATATTGTTAAAAAATTCATTATTAAATCTATTAATATATCTTTTTCTTTTGGATTAGATTGTGCGACTAAAAGTGTTAATGCCGTAAGTGTATTATTATCTATTATCCTATTACCATTTTTAAAAAGAATATCATAATAATTTAAAAAATATATAAATAAAGTTGCTGCTATTCTTTTATTACCATCTACAAATACATGATTTTTTACTATTAAATAAAGGAAATTAGCAGCTTTTTCCTCTATACTTTTATATACTTCATTATTATCAAATGTTTGATATATATTATCTATTATAGAAGATAATCCATTATTTCTTTCAAGTGCAAACAAATTACTTTCTTCATTAAATCTTAATGTATTTATTATATTCATACATTCTTTATAATTAATTTTATCTTTTGATATATTTCCTTTTATTTTTTTTACGGTTCTATGATCATAATCATCAAGTAAGTCAAGTGCTTTAGAATAATTGCTTATTACATTTAATATATCTTTTGCTTCATCACCATTTAAATTGTCATCTACTCTAGTTGCTATATCAATTAACTTAATTGTTTTTTCTAAATATTCAAGTCTTTTTTGATTAACTGCATAACCTTTTATCATATAATCTTTTAATACTTGATTAGCCCATTTTCTAAAAGCTACGCCTTGTGATGATTTAACTCTATAACCAACAGATATAATAACATCTAAATTATAATAATCTATCATATGAGTTTGAGTTTTACCTTCTATAGAACCATGTTTAGTGGTATTCGCAAATTTTGCGATAACCAATTCATTAGATAATTCCTCTTGTAATGCATTATTAATATGTTTTCTTATTGTTTTATAATCCCTTCCAAATAATTTTGCCATTTGTTCTGCATTTAACCACACAGTTTCATCTTTCATATTTACTTCTAATTTTACATTTTGATTTTCAAAAATTTTTATTTCATTTTCCATTTAAGTTTCCTCCTACATTTTTTTATTTACTAAAGCGTAATGTTTTGTTACTTTAGCCTAATTTTATTACAAAAATTCTTCTCCTTTCTTAATAAATTTTGTCTCCACTTAAATTAAAATTCACACTAATATTTCCTTATACTTGTAAGGTTAGACCATAATATATTTACATCATATATTGCAAACAAAAGTTTGTCAATACAATAAAAAGAAAAATAGTAAAAACTTACTATTCTTCTTTATAATCACACGCTGAACATTTTACTTTTCCATCTTTTGTAACTAGCATACTATTACATTCTGGACACTTCTTACCTGTAGGCATATCCCAATAAGCTTCTTTACATTTTGGAAAGTTAGAACAACCATAAAAAACTTTACCCTTTTTTGTTTTTCTTTCAACAATCTTATTACCACATTTAATACAATCGCAAACTTCTATAACTTTTTTCTCTTCTTTTTTAATATATTTACATTCTGGATAATTAGAACATGCTATAAATTCACCATATCTACCATTTCTTTTAACTAAATCTTTACCACATTCAGGACATACTTCTCCAGTCTTTTCAGGTTCTTTTTTCTCCATATTATCAAATGCATCTTTTACCATTGGTTCAAAATCCTCCCAAAATTTCTTTAATAATTCATTCCATACAACAGTTCCACTTGCAATATTATCTAAATCTTCTTCCATTTTTGCAGTATATTTTACATTAATTAAATCTTTGAAGAACTCTTGAAGTTTATTTGTTGTTTCTATTCCTATTTCAGTTGGAACAAACTTTTTATCTTTTTTATTTACATATCCTCTATCTACAATTGTACTTATAGTAGTTGCGTATGTTGATGGTCTACCAATACCTAAACTTTCCATTTCCTTAATCAACGAACTTTCTGTATATCTTGCTGGTGGTTCTGTAAAGTGTTGTTTTGTCTCCACTTTATCAGTAATAAGATTATCAGATTTATATTTATCTAAATCAGGTAAAATCTTATCTTCACTCTTTTCAAATTCACTATATACTTTTAAGTAACCATCAAAAGTAATTACACTACCATTAACTTTAAATTTATAATCATTGTTATCAAGAATAACAGTTGTTAATTGTTGTTTTGCATCTTTCATTAAAGAAGCAAGTGCTCTAAAGTAAATAAGTCTATATAACTTATATTCATCATTAGTTAAATATTCTTTTACTGAATCTGGTGTTCTTGTAATACTTGTTGGTCTTATTGCTTCATGAGCATCTTGTACATTTTCTGTTTTCTTACTCTTTTTTACAAATCCAACATATTCCTTACCATAATTTACTTCAATATATTTTAAAGTATTTCCAACAAACTCATCTGATAATCTAATTGAATCAGTTCTCATATATGTAATTAAACCTACTGTTTCACTACCTATATTTATACCTTCATAAAGTTTTTGTGCAACACTCATAGTCTTTTTAGATGAGAAATTAATTTTGTTTACTGCATCTTGCTGCATTGTACTTGTTGTATAAGGTGGCTTACTAGCCTTATTCTTATTTTTCTTTTCAGTACTTTCTATTTTATAACTATTAGATAATTTATTTAATATATCTTTTGCTTCAATTTCGTTTTTTATTTCTAATTTAGTATTTTCTTTATAACCAAATAAATTTGCATCAAATGATGGGAATATTGCTTTTATTGTCCAATATTCTTCTGGAATGAATTTTTCAATTTCTTTTTCTCTATCAACTATTAATTTAAGTGCAACTGATTGTACTCTTCCAGCACTTTTACCGCCTGTTTTTGATTGCATTAATTTACTTAATCTAAATCCTATTATTCTATCTAATATTCTTCTTGTTTCTTGACTTCTTACCATAAGATCATCAATTTTTCTAGCATTTTTAAATGAATTAACAACTGCATTTTTAGTTATTTCATTAAATACTATTCTTTCATAATCTTTATCATCAATACCAAGAGCATCTTTTAAATGCCAACTAATTGCTTCTCCCTCACGGTCAGGGTCGGTTGCAAGATATACTTTTTCTGCATTTTTAACTTCTTTTTTTAGTTCTGCAATATCTTTTTTCTTTCCCTTGATTGGTTCATAATTTGGTTTAAAACCATCTTCAATATCTACACCAAAACCATATTTACCAGAAGTTGCTAAATCTCTAATATGTCCTTTGGATGATAATACTTTATAATCACTACCTAAATATTTTTCTATTGTTTTACTTTTAGCTGGTGATTCCACTATTACTAAATTTTTACTCATAAAATCAGTCCCTTCATATATTATATTATCTCTTTTTCCTAACAATTCCCCTATCTAATACATTTTTTACAGGTTTATATGTCATTCTATACTCATCAAACACACCAAATTCATTTATTTTCTCTAAATGTTCTTTTGTTGGATAACCTTTATGTTTTTTAAAATTATATTCTGGATACTTCTTATCTAGATCAATTAATATTCTATCTCTTGTTACTTTAGCAAGTATTGATGCAGCCGCTATTGTTACACTTTTAGCATCACCTTTTATTATTTTTAATACTGGTATATCAAGTGTTGTTATAGGCATAGCATCAGTTAATAAGTAATCTATTTTTACTTTTTTATTTGCTTCTTCATATGCTTTTATCATTGCTTTTCTGCTTGCTTCGTAAATATTTAATTCATCTATTTCTTTAGCAGATACGATTCCAATTCCATAAGTAACCGCATCTTTTATTATTATATCATATAATTGTTCTCTTTTTTTCTCTGTTAATTTTTTTGAATCGTTTATTAAATCATTTTTATAACCTTTTGGAAAAACTACACATCCTGCGACAACTGGTCCAACGAGTGGTCCTCTTCCAGCTTCATCTGTTCCCGCTATAAAATTATATCCTTCTTTATATAAATTTTCTTCATATTCATACATATTATTCATCAAATGTTACCTTGCCTAAATGACCTTCATTTAAATCCCTTACTATTAAAGCAGATACTTTATCATAATCTACTTCATTACCTCTTAATATGCATCCTCTTTTTCTTCCTATTACTTCATATGCATCTGTAAAATCTTCAAAATCTATATTTTCTAGGCCATATCTTTCTTTTAAATTTTCTTTATAATTAATAAACATATACTTTAATATATAACATGCAACTTCATCAATTGGAAGTATTTCCTCTTTAATTGCTGAAAAACATGCTAAATTTAATCCTACTTTTTCATCATCTATTTTTGGCCATAATATACCTGGTGAATCCATTAAATCTACATCTTTACTAATTCTTATCCAAGAAAGTTGTTTTGTTACACCTGGCTTATTACCAACTCCTACTACCTTTTTACCTGCAAGTCTATTAATTAAAGTTGACTTACCTACATTTGGAATACCAATTATAAGCGCTCTATAGTTCCTTTTCTTTAATCCTTTTGCTTCTCTTTTTTCATTTAATTCTTTTAATACTTCATCTGTTGCAGATTTTATTTTATCTACATTTTTGTTGCTAATTAAATCTACTAAAACAACTTTATATCCAATACTTTCATAATACTTAATATGTTTATTTGTCTTATTTAAATCACATAAATCACTTTTAGTCATAATTAAAATTCTTGGTTTATTTTTTACTAAATCATCTATATCTTTTATTTTTGATGATATTGGTATTCTAGAATCAACCACTTCATATATTATATCTATTAAATCTATTTTTTCTTTTATTTGTCTTTTTGTTTTGGCCATATGACCAGGATACCAATTTATATTTGTTTTATTTTCATTCATTTCAATCAACTCACTTTTTTAAATCTATTTAAGTATAACATAAAAAAACATATTTTAAACTAATATGCCCATTATAGTTAGTTTTATAGCCTTGAATAAAATGTAAGCATTAATTATCCATAACTTTCACACTAATATAGTAATTATAACTTAATTTTATATTTCTTCTTATTTTATATTGTTAAGAATTCCCTTATTTTTTAAAACATCTTCCAAATATTCATTTTTTTGAATTCTTAATAGTTCTTTAGGGTGATATTTTTTTATTATTTCATTCCAATTATATAAATTTATTTTTAATTTATCTGTAAAAACTTTATTATTACCTCTATCATAACATCTCTTTTCCAAAACTTCCTCACTATCCAAAGTTGGATATGCTAAATAGTATTCTATATTATTTTTTTCAAAAAAATCTAATAAATGCCAGTGCATTGATGTCAATACCACATCATATTTTTTTCTGGCTTCTATAATTGCTTTATAATAGTTATCTGGCCACTCAATATTTTCTGGTCTTTCTTTTTTACCTTTTCTTTGCTCATATGGTATATTTTCAAAACCAGTATTATCCCATCTATAATATCCTGATTCCATGTCTATAACATTATCATACTTATTTCCAAGAGTTGTTTTACCAATTGCTCCAAATCCCGCTACTATGATTCCCTTACTCATCCGAAATTCTCCTTTTTTCTATACATTTTATAATTCTAATTGCCTCTTTTCTATCAGAATCTTTTTCTCTCTCTGATAAGTTTTTATAATTTGTATTTATTTGTCTTGTCCATCTATTTACCAATTCCTTTGGTATAGTTAATGTTCCGTCATCGTTAACTATACATTTACTAAATAAATATTTTTGCCACCTTGACCATCTATCATGTTCAAATTCAGCTAATAATTCAATTATATCATCGTTTTTCATTGTTATTTTATTCATTGCAACCTCTTTTCTATTATGTATAAATTATATATATCAGTTTATATTTGTCTTATTTTCATTTATTTCAATCGACTCACTTTTTTAAATCTACTTAAGTATAACATAAAAAAGATAGATTTTATAGTTATCTATCCTAATTTTTAGATTTACACACATTAATTTCATTAACAAATTTGTTATTATTATATACTAATTTTGAATTTAATATATTTTCCTTATCATTTTCTTTCATATTTAGAAACAAATACATATTCAATCTTTCATCATAATAATCTAAATATTTATTATCTTTTTTTATCAATATAATTGAGCTAATATGTTCCACTTCTTAGCTATTTTTAATTTACATTTTAAAAAATATACAATTACATATAATTATTTATCTTTAAAACTTAAATCTGTTATACTATAACCCAGTTCTTTTAATTTATTATATACTATGCTTGGAGAAATTCCTAGCATAGTATTATAATCACCTTCAACTTTATCTATAAACAAAGATGCCTTGCCTAATGGAACAAATCCACAGCATTTAAATATTTTTTCTTCATTATTTACATACCATTTTATTTCTTCATCTGTTATTTTATTAAAATAAATATCAACCTTAGAACTTGAACATATAATTCTTTCTTTATATAAATCAATCAATGTTATTCCTGTATATGCCATGCATTTATTATTTGATAATTTTTTTAAATTTAAATATGCATCTTCTTTACTTTTTGGTTTTTCATATATTTTATTATTGCAATATATAATAGTATCTGCAGAAATAATTATTGCTTTACCATCAATCTTTTTTCTAACTGATTTAGCTTTATTTAATGAGAGTTCCTCAACGTATTTATCTGGTAATATTTGATTACTTTTTTCTGGTACATCACTAGTAATAACATCATACTCTAGTCCTATCATATCAAATATATCTTGTCTTTGTTTTGAGCTTGAAGCCAATATTATTCTCATTTTATACATCCTTTACTATCCAATATTTATATTAAGTATAATTATATCACAAAAAAAGTAAATTTTATAATAATCTATCTATATTTTAATTTTGAACTATTACAAATTTCCATTATACTTATATATTTTTTTACTATAGGATTATAATCAACTCCAGACAAGTCTTTACTTTTTTTTTCAGTAATATATTTTGCTAAATACATACATTTAATTAAGAGTACATACTCTGACATAATTGAATTACACGTATTTAATATAATTACATCTTTATAATATTTAGGTAATTCATTAATTAATAATTTGTCTAGTTCAGTATTTAAATTAAAATAAATAGCTATATTATTGTTAGTAGTTGCTAATGTACTTCTTCCATGACAATATGAATACTTATCATGTATAATTGGTAACCCTATTCCAGATTCAACCATAGTAGATTCTAAAAATTTACTTGCTGCTGAGGTTTCTAATCCTGAAAATATTTCATAGGCAGTACAATTTACATCAAAACTATAATTATAAGAGTCGGTATTATCAATGAATCATTCTTTCTGATACTTCTAATTTATCTGATAATTCTTTAACATTATACTTTCATCCGTTTTCCAAATATTGAAGCATAAGTATAACGTTGGATATTTTTGACATTATCTTAAATTTCTTTCTTATTAAATTCAATATTTATGCAATTTTATATTAAAATAATATTACTAAATTTATTTTTTTCGTCAACAAATCATATTATATCATACGATTTTTGTTTTCTATAGTTGATGCACGTGATAACTAAAAAATAGTTTGCAATAACTATTTATATATTAGTACTCCTCTATCTTCTTTTGAATCTTCTTTCACTTCACACATATCAAGAAAATCATTATATTTTTTTATATGAGAGAATATATATGACAAAACTACTCCATTATCATTTAAATTAAATTTGCTTAATAAATTCTTATAATCTTTTTTATTTGCATAATCAATAATATTAGATAAATATACTAAATCATATTTAGAATTTAAACTACTTACAAGAGTAAATATATCACCTTCATAAAAATTTAATTCAGTATTTTCAATATTTTCCCTTAATTTATAATAATTTTCATCTTTTAAATAACTTAATGATTTATATATAAAATCATTTGGCATTGCATCACTTTGAAATAATCTTGAACCAAATATCTCATACCAATCTGTATGACTAAATAATGCATCCCAATACTCTTTATATATACCATTTAAATATTTTCTTATATTTTCATAATATAAATCATCATAATATTCATCAAGTGTTGTTAATGGTGATTCTATAAATAATTTTACATAATCTTCTTTCTTTAATGCCTTAAGTGCCGCTATTTTTAACATCAAGTAATATTTTGGATACTTACTAATATCAAAACAATCAATTATTTTCTTTTCTGATGTAATTGATTCAATTATTTGATCTCCAGATGATATTACAGGTAATATTCTTCTGCTATTTTTTAAATAATCCTTATATATACTTACATCTTCATTTGCCATTTTATATATAAATGAACTTGAATGAAATGTACTATTTCCATTTATATTACTTACCCTATTATCAATAATTTTTAATAATTCAGTAATATCGTCCATGCTTTTCACCCACTTATAGGCACATATTATACAAAACAATGTAAAATAAATCAAATTTATAGTTATCTATTGTTGTTTAAAAAGTTAAATGCAACTTTTTAACTTGAATTAAT
>FR893533.1 GCA_000433675.1 Clostridium sp. CAG:433 | reverse complement strand
TTTACTTCACTAAGCGAAATATCAAAATACTTTGTAACATCTAAATCATTTTCATTTACTATTGTAATTTTATTTTTATCTATATTAGTAAGTTTTTCATCAAATATATCTGATATAGAAATTGAGTTATATAATGTTCCACTATAGTTTGCAAACTTTAATGCATATCCATAATAGTTATTTGGAATCTTTTGAACTATATGATAAATATAATTTTTATTATCTGTTGTTTTAGTAACTGATGATGTTTTTACAGGACCCGCTATATCATATTTTATAGGTGATACAAAAGAAAATCTAATTCCTGCACCCTTTCCAGATGCATATCTAAAATTAAACTCATCTACATTTTCTAAATCTTCTGTGATAAATAATGATGTTTTTTCATGAATATCCGCAACATTTATATTATCTGGATCAGAACTAACATAAACACCACTATATTGTTTGTTATTCTCATCTAATGAAGTGATAGAACTTAGTTTTTCTCTAAAATCACGTACTGTTTTACTACCATCACTATTAGTTATTTGTACCTTCTTCCCATATTTACCATCCACATCATAATATATTGTCTTATTATTTTCTGGATTTGTAAAAGCTACGCCCTCATTTCCTTTAAAAATTCTATTCTCAAATACACTTTTTTTATCATCATCATCATTATAATTATTATATATATCAATATCTGAATACAATCCTATTATTTTTTTTATATCTGCATACTCTTGATTAGATGTACCATATGTATTAGCTTTATAAAAGGAAAGACTTGCATCTACTTGTCCAATATAATGTGTCAAAAAAAACTCAAATGGAATACCAAGTTTCTCAGTAACTTGTGAACGATTGATATTTTCTAATCCCGCATAATCACCAGTTGTTATTCCATTTAAAAGATTAACATTTATATAGGATTTGTATACACATTTTTTTAATTCTGTATTTGGCCAAAAATCTATGTTTTTCGCTGTAAGTACAGCATCAACATAATTTCCAGAACTATCAATTGAACTATTTTTTGCAAGAATACTGAAACCATCAGATAATTTTACTTCTGTATCTAAATACTGTTTTGTTACTCCATCAAGTAAATCAATTTCTGGAGTTGGAAAACAAAATGTATAATCATTTCCATTATCGTTAACACTAACTTTTTTCCATTGTATTTTAAACTTATACTCACTATTTTTCATATATTCTTCTTCAATAGAATAAGTATCACCGTCAATAAATTTACTATAATCACATGTATATTTCTTTACTTCTCCATCTTTGTTTCTGTATACTTCAAAAGATGAATCTTTAGTTAAAAATATAGTTGAATTTGAATATTTTGAATCAAGGGTTTGTGGAGCCTCTGACCAATCTTTAAATGTTGTTGTATCAGTACTTAAACTATTTATATCTGCAAATAGTTTTTTTAAACTACTTATATTCATAGACATTATAATTATTACCAATAATAGTATTGGTATAATTATCAATATTTTCTTATTTTTACTCATCTTATCACCTATATACTCTTCTATTCTAAATTATACACTATTTTCAAAAAAAATAAAATTGGTTCAACAAATTTTAAGTAAAGGGGATATATTTCTATTTTGAATATTTTTTAATTTTTTGACTAACCATTCTCGACTCATACTTTAGAGACTTTTTATTTTGTCTCTGATAAGATAATTTTTTTATGTTATTTTTTTCTGGCATAAAATCTATACATTCGGATAATTCATGACACAAAATATTTTGATTTTTCAAACTAATTCCATTAATTAATCTACTATATATGATATCTCTATCAAGTTCAAAATCATATAATCTAATAATTTGATTTAAAAAATGAATTTCTCTATCTATCCTTACGTAAGATATACCTCTTTTACATAATTCTCTTTCTAATTCATCTATAAATACATAACAGTTTTCAATAATATAATTCTTAACTTTCATATAAAACTCTCCCCATACATAAATCATTTTAACATATAAAAAAATATTTAAAATATTAAACTCTATGATATAATACAAATAGGAGGTTTAACATGGAAAAACTTATAATAAGAAAAACACCTTTACTTTATCCTGTAAGGGGTATAGAATACTTAAATGTAGATAGCGACATTGATATATGGATAAAATTTACAAGTTATCTAAAACCTGATGAAACAGCGCTTTTAGAAAAATTAGAAAATAAAAATCATGACTCTATTCAAAGAAGTGAAATAAATGAATATTCAAGAATTAAAAATCAACTTATGATATCAGAATTATTTTTAAAATATAAAAATAAAAACTGTAGTAAGGAGGAATATGATATCGTTACAAGATTTATGGATAGCATGTCATTACAGACATTGATTGAAACTAAATTAACAGAAGAAGAAATTGAATTAGCATCAAAAACTATTTCAAAACTAGAAACAATTGAACAACTAGAGGAATATATAGAATCACAGCAAAATAAATTTGAAGAATTAAGTGCATATGAATCATATGTTTTACTTAAAGCAAAAGAAAAAATATATAATTTAAAACAAAGAAAAGTAAAGGAACAAATCAGAATTGAACAAGCAAAAAGAACAGATAATTTAGTAAAAGGACTAATAAGAGATTATGGTCATAATTTTTAAATAAATTAATAATTAACACACAAGGAAGTTATATTAACTTTCTTGTTTTACTTTCAAATAAAATGTAATTATAACTGTATTTATTTACTTTATATAGCAATTTTATATATTTTGTGTTATACTAAATCAAAAATTTTGAAAGGCCAGTGATTATATGACACTAAATTATAAGGAATTAAAGCCATTAACCGTAGAATTAGCAAATATAACTGAAGATAATATAAAAATGGGTGTACTACCAACACCATTAACATTAATTCCAGCATTTATAATGCCAAATAACAAAATATATTATATGACTACAGATCATTTTTCTGCTAACTTTTTTGAAGAATTAGAAAAATCATTAGAGATATTGGGTGAAAAACCAATAATTTCATTAAGTAAACCAGAAGAACCTAAAGAACATTTAATTTCACTTAAAAATAACTTAATTAATGATTATCAAAGATTTCTTAATAATGATATCTCTGCTGGTGATGTTAGAAATTATTTAAATATGAATTGTTTAGAGATTTTTAAATATAATCCGTTTTTAAAAAATCTTTATTCATTAGATTGTAGAAAAGTATTATTAATGTTATTAGAAAGTAAAATTCAAATATACGATTATTTTCTTAAATTAATGGAAAATAGTAATGATATAAAAAGAACTTTAAAAACTCATCCTTATTTTAATCATAATATTTCTACATATAAAGATGCTTATGAAAAATCTAAAAAAATGTTAGAAACATGTGATGATTTAGAATATAAAATGGTACTAAATGTTGTAATGAATACTTTTCATGATCTATCTAAAAATGAACTTATGGATTTAATAACAGATGAATTCATGAAAG
Organism: Clostridium sp. CAG:433; assembly: GCA_000433675.1. GTDB lineage: Bacteria > Bacillota_I > Bacilli_A > RF39 > UBA660 > CAG-433. The sequence continues at coordinate 19,227 of FR893533.1, read as the reverse complement.
ATTTTGCCGTTTCAACAATTGGTTTTGATAAAATAGAAACACAAGTAAATAATACAATAACTACAACAAAAATGAATCCATATGAATTTTATTTTAATTATTTGATTATGGGTTATAATGTCGTTCAAATACCTAAAGTTATTTTTGATAACAAAAAACAATCATTTATAATAACAGATACAAATGAATATTCACTTGCAGCCCATTATGACAAAAAATATAAAGAAGAGGCTGATCTTATAAAAAGAAAAGTACCTTATTCTGAAAGATATAAATACTTTATATAGTAAATTAATATAAAGAACTTTAGTAAAAAATACAACAATAAAACAGGAAAGTAAATACGCTTTCTTGTTTTAATATTAAATAAGTGTTAAAATAATTTACTAGGAAACATTTACATTTACTTTGTTTTATCCAATAAATTTATCAAAAAATATATAAAAGGAGAGAATAAAAATGAAGAGTATAGATACAATAAAACCAGTATTTTATATTACAGAAGATAACAAAAAAATTATAAAAGAAATAGAAAATAAACTTGATTTAATAACTATGAACGATAATGATAAAAAAAGAAAATTAAAAGTTAAATCTAAGGTTAGATCAATCTACTCTTCATTAGCTATTGAAGCAAATTCTTTATCATTAGAATCAGTTAAAAGTATTGTTGACAACAAAATGGTTTTAGGCGATAGAAAAGAAATTCAAGAAGTTAAAAATGCTAATGAACTATATGAACATATAAATGAATATAATTGGAAAAACGAAAGTGATTTTTTAAAAGCTCATACATTAATGATGAAATATTTTGAAGATGATAATGGATATTATAGAAATCATGGTGAAGGAGTAAAAAAAGGGAATGAAGTCATTTATACCGCACCACAGTCTTTACTAGTTCCATCTCTTATGAAAAGCTTATTTAACTTTATAACTGAGAATGAAAATGAAATTCATCCGCTAATCTTATCAAGTATATTTCATTATTATTTTGTATATATACACCCATTTAGTGATGGTAATGGTAGAATGGCCAGATTTTGGGTAAGTTTGATTTTAACTAATTGGAACTCAAAGTTTGAATATATTCCTATTGAAGAAGAAATTTATTTAAATCAAACAAAATATTATGATTCCATTGCACAATGTCACATTAACGGAAATGTAAATGTATTTATTGACTTTATGCTAATGTGCATTAATTCAGCATTAGAAAAAACTACCCAAAAAACTACCCAAAAAATAAAATTTAATAATAATCAATTAAAAATTATAGAATTAATAAAAGAAAATCCAAAAATTACAAGAAATGAATTAGCAAACAAATTAAATATTACATCAGATGGTATTAAATATAATTTAGGAAAATTAGTTAACAATGATATTATTGAAAGAATTGGACCAAACAATGGTGGATATTGGAAAATAAAATAATAACTTTTATAATGATTGTCATAAGGAGGGAAATATGTTTAAATTAGTATCAAAATATAAGCCAAGTGGTGACCAACCAGAGGCTATAAAAGAATTAGTAGATGGAATTAATAATCATGAGAAATACCAGGTTTTACTAGGGGCTACGGGTACTGGTAAAACTTTTACAATTGCAAATGTTATCGCAAAAGTTAATAAACCAACGCTAGTTTTAGCTCATAATAAGACTCTTGCGGGTCAATTATACTCAGAATTAAAAGAGTTGTTTCCTGAAAATCGTGTTGAATATTTTGTTTCTTACTATGATTATTATCAGCCAGAAGCCTATGTTCCATCAAGTGATACATTTATTGAAAAAGATGCATCTATTAATGACGAAATAGATGAATTAAGACACAGCGCAACTAGCGCACTTATTTCTAGAGATGATGTAATAGTTGTTGCGTCTGTTTCATGTATATATGGTTTAGGTGAAAAAGAAGAATATGAAAATAAAACATTATCGCTAAAGGTTGGAGATGTAATTGATAGAGATCAAATACTTGAAAAATTAGTCGAAATGCTTTATGAAAGAAATAATATGGATTTAGTTCGTGGAACATTTAGAACTAAAGGTGATACTATTGAAGTAGTACCTGCTTACTCTAGAACAACTGCATACAGAATAGATTTGTTTGGAGATGAAGTTGAAAAATTAATTGAATTTGATACTACAACAGGCGCAGTTATCTCTCAAAAACAAACAATAACAATATTTGCAGCATCGCACTTTGTTACAAGTGAAGACAAATTAAAATTGGCTGTTAAAAATATAAAAGAAGAATTAAGAGAAAGACTCGCATACTTTAAAGCAAACAATAAATTATTAGAATTACAAAGACTAGAGCAAAGAACTAATTATGATATTGAAATGATGGAAGAAACTGGTTTTTGTAAAGGTATAGAAAACTATAGTAGACATTTAGCATTTAGAAAAGAAGGAGAAACTCCTACTACCTTGCTTGATTTCTTTCCTGATGATTATTTAATGGTTATCGATGAATCTCATGTAACTCTTCCACAAGTTCGTGCGATGTATAACGGAGACAGAATGAGAAAAAGTGTCCTTGTTGAATATGGTTTTAGACTTCCAAGTGCACTTGATAATAGACCTTTAAAATTTGATGAATTTGAGAAAAAAATTAATGAAGTTATATATGTATCCGCAACTCCTGGAGATTATGAACTAGAAAAAGTACATAATAAGTTTGCTGAACAAATAATAAGACCTACAGGTTTACTTGATCCAACTATTGAAGTTAAACAATCACAAAATCAAATAGATGACTTAATAGAACAAATACAAAATAGGATAGAAAAAAATGAAAGAACACTTGTTACTACTTTAACAATTAGAATGAGTGAAGAACTTACTAATTATTTAAAAGGTGCGAATATAAAAGTTGCATTCCTTCATAATGAAATTAAAACTTTAGAAAGAATGGAAATAGTTCGTGATTTAAGACTTGGTAAATATGATGTTGTTGTAGGTGTTAACCTTTTAAGAGAAGGAATAGATATACCTGAGGTATCACTTATTGCAATACTAGATGCGGATAAACAAGGTTTCTTAAGAAGTGAAAGAAGTTTAATACAAACTATAGGAAGAGCTGCAAGAAATGCAAGTGGTCACGTAATAATGTATGCTGATACTATTAGTGATGCTATGGAAAAGGCAATTAAAGAAACCGAAAGAAGAAGAACTATTCAAATTGCCTATAATAAAGAACATAATATTACACCAACTACTATAAAGAAAGAAATTAGAGATGTAATTAAAAATACAGATACTAGTAAAAACAAAGAAATTAGTAAAGCATATAATAAAAAAGATAAACAAAAGATGATGGAAAAAATTGAAAAAGAAATGATGGAAGCTGCTAAAGAATTAGACTTTGAAAGAGCTACAGAACTTAGAGATATCTTATTTGAAATGAAAATGGAATAGAAAAAAAAGGAAATAATTTTTACATTATTTCCTTTTATTCTGGAATTATATTCTTACTTGAAACTGTAATAACTGGTCTAACTTCTTTTGCAGTATTAACAGTTGCATTTTGAACTGACGAATTAGTCTTATTAACATATTTAGCATAGTTTTTAACATCTGTATCTGATGTTATATTTCCATATGAATCATGTTTTTGTTCTTTATAAACTGAATTCATTAACCAGAAATCACTACTACCATATAACCATGATAAATCAGAGTTATTAGATTGTTTTAAACTATTATATTCATTTTCAGTTAATAATCTTACCTTATAAGTATTATACATATTTGAAACACATTTTCCTTCACTTATTAATGTTCCACCATATGATGCGCTTTGTAATCCAGATGCATCATCACAAACACTAGTATCAACAAGTATTGGTAAATTTAATGAATTTTCATTAATAAAACTATTATTTATATATTTATTAATTTCTGAATCGCTCCATCTGTATACTGAACTACCAGAATTCATATGTCCCATCTTCTTACTTACAGTTTTCGAATCAGCAAGTAAAGTTAATATTTGTTCATTATCTTTATCCACAGTATTTATAACATGGAAATCAATACCTGCATATCTTACTGCTTCTCCAACTTTATATGTATTTGAAGTGACAGTTGCATCTGTTGATTCTATTTCATCTTCCTTCTTTTCAACTTCAAGAAGAGTTACTGTATTAATAAATGTTCTTGCTTCAGTTTGTGAAGGCATATCAAGCGCTATTGTTAAATATCTTTTTTCACCAGGATTAATTAAATCATTTTCTAGTGCAATACTTCTAATTTCACCATCAGAATAGAACCAATCTTTATTAAGTTCATCACTTGAATTAAATGTAAGTCCAACAGGAATATCTTCATTTATCAATTTTACATATCCAGATGATGTAGAATTATTTGTTATTTCAATTCCATAATATACTTTTGCAGTTGCTCTTAAACTATTTCTAACACTTAGTAAAACCTTAGTTTGATTATCATAATTAAGTGTATTTAAAGTATTATTATAATTTAAATCAATTCTTGTTATATATTTCTTTATATCAAATCCAAATGTTTTTCTAGAAATTAACCCTATATTCATATCTTTTATTGATTCAATTTCTCTTGTGACTCTTATACCATCAGATTCATCTGGAGTTCTTTTATTACTTATTTCAATAATATTATCATCTACTTTATATCCATCAGAATCTTTAGTTGTATCTTCTGTTGTATATCTAAGTGTTAAATCATATAAAGAACTATTATAGTTTGCTCTTATTTTATATCTTCCTACATCTAAATCTTTAAACATATATTTACCATCTTTATCTGTAGTTGCATCACTAATTTTCTTCATATTATTATCTGAATCAAGTTTATATAAAGTAACTGGCATATCTTTATAATAAGTATCTCCATCATCTTCTATACCATTTTCATTATTATCAATGAATACTCTACCAGAAATATTTCTACTTATTACACTTGCTTCTATCTTATTTGATTCATTTTGAGTATATGTTTTAGAAGCACCAACAAATGAATTTACATATTTATCAGAATAATTATTATTTTCTGGTTTTAATGTAACCTTAATACTATCTGCTGCCTTATTTGCTTCTAAGTTTATATTTGTTATTTTTATTGCAGTTACTTCTGTATAATCATCTAAATTACATTCTTTAAATTCATTATTTGAATCTAATACTTCATTATTTAACTTACTATATTCTTGATTTGAACAATATACTTTGGCATTTCCCATAGTACTTGGAAGTTCTATTTTTGCCTTATATGTACCATTAAAATCAGAACCATTTCTATCACCTATACTTGGTAAAATATCAAGTATAGCATAATCAGTTAAATTTTTATTTGTATTATTATATATATCTAATATATAACTAAACTCACTATTCTTTTCTACTTTGGATCCATTTTCACCAATTTTTTGTGTAACAATTACATTTTCTATACCTGTGGCATAAATTGTAAAACTACCTGTTAAATAACTAAAATAACTTGTATCTTTTTCATTGTTAACATTTATTGCTTCTACAGTACTTGTTACTGTTAAAGGTACTCCATTACCTTTAATTTTTGGAGATAATGTTGCCTTAAAATTAATTTCATCAATCTTCATATTAGGTTTAGTATATGGAAGTGTATAAATTAATTTTGTAGTATTATTTTCATATGTAACTTCTGGTGTTCCAAGATCTTTATCTGGAACATAATTAATTCCTTCTGGAATTGTTACTATAACTTTTAAATGATTAATGTACCATGTATCATCAGCACCAACTCTTTCATTTTCATCATTTATTGTTGTTTTTATATTATATAGTAATGTATCATTTTTAGAAACATCATAGTTAGTTTTAATACTACCATCAGAATTTTTATTTTTTACTGTTATTTCTTCTCTAGAAGTGAAATTAACAATTTTTAATGAATCGCCCCAAGCATTAGTACTTTTGCTTGCTATAGTATTTCCATTATATACTGTTTTTATATAGTTATTAGGACTTGTTATACTATTTTCATCATTTGTAACTCTTGGTGCATAATAAGTAAGTACATCATCATAATCTGATGAACTTGCAACTACAGTTGCTTGATATGTTTTAGTTAAATCACTTACATTTCTTACTCTTAAAAGTACTTCAACAGTAACCTTTGCAGAATCTGGAAGTTTAACACCTTTCTTAGTTTGAATAACTATCTTAGTTATTGGAATCTCATTATTATCACTTGTTCTAGCATCTGATATCTTTTTAAATGTTTGTTCTACTCCATCATTTGCTTTAATGCAAGGACCACCATATATATTCATTATTTGATCTTTAGTATATGAACTAATAGATTTTGAACATGCACTTGTTATAATAGATGAATCTTCCTTGCTTACATTTGTTTTTACTTCTACTTTATAATTTGAATTATCAAAACTTCCTGTTAAATAAGTAATCTCAAAATCATCTTGTGACAATTTTTTATCACCAGTGCCTTCAACAGTTATCTTAATATCTTTATCTCCATTTTGCATTACTCCATATGCATCTGGATCTACTTTTATTACTTCTTTTAATCCTTGATCAGACATTGTTTTCTTATAATTAAATGTTGTTTTATATGTAACATTTTCACCTTTAGATACAGCACCTGTTCCACTTTCTTTACTAGCAATTTTATTACTTGCGCTATCATAAAATTCACCAGTTAAAGAATAATCTTTTACTTCATAATATTTATTAGTTGCATTTGCTGAATAATTTGAAAGAGTTATTTCTGAACCACTTACATCTTTTATTTTTACATTTTTTACATTAAGACTTGTTACTATATCATTTTTACCATCAGCATCTGTTCTTGGTGAGAATACTGTTACTGCATATGTACCAATATAATGATCTTTATTAGATATTTTTGTACCATCTGCATTTACACTTGCACTTGTATAATTTATTTTATAACCACTTATAACTGCATTATATCCTAAATCAGTTTTTGTAACCTTTATTTCACCAGGATTTTTAACAAGTATACTTGCATCAGTTGAATTTGTACTATATGGATTTGAGACAGCAATAGGTTCTATTCCAGATACATTATTTGAACCATATAATCTAATCCATGAATCATCAATATTAACTGTTTTCGTACTTCCATTTTGTGATGCATTAATACTAAATGTTATATCAGAACCATCTGGCATTGTAAGACCTTTGATTCCTTTTGAATCATTTCCTAAAATCTTAATACCAAATACATAACTTAAATATCTACCTGTTACATTATTATATGTAGTCTTTTGTCCTTCTGTTGTTTGCCCTATTAAATTTACATCATAATCTGCTTCTTTTGAAGATACGATCGTTGGCATATAGTTGTAAAAACCTGTTGTTAAACTTTTATCACTATATTTATTTGTTTTTTCACTATCATATTCATAATTAACCTTTTCAGTATCAAACGAAATACTTCCTAAATTAATTGTATAATTCGAATCTGTATTAGTACTTTCTTGTATTTCAAACTTTGGACTTATTTTAGTTCCATTAGGTGCCCCTAAAACATATAAAGTTATTTTAGAATTAAAATTTCCATAAGTATCTATACCATTAAATGAATATGTATGTGATGTTTCACCTACTATACCATCTTTTGTAAATGAAACATACTTTGATATACTTTCTGGAATAGTTACTTTTATATCAACTGTTCTTTCTTCATAATCATTACTTCCATCTTTACTCATAATTGTATAATCAAAATTATAAGATAATGTATCAAATGATCTAACTATTCTATTTTTAGAATTATTATCATTTCCTGGAATATATCCTGTAATACTTGAATATGAACTTTGATTAGAATAATCAAGACCATCACTCGAATCAAAATTACTAGCTCCTGTTTCTATTTTATTTAATTTTACTTGCTTCATTGCTACTTTGTTTGCTGCTGTATCAGCACTTGCTAATTTGCCATATACAAAAAAACTAGCAACAATTAAAACCACAATTAGAATACAAATAATTTGTACTTTCTTGCTCTTAAAATTTAACTTCATATACTCACCTATTTTCTTAAGTTAATTATATCAACAAGTACCATTTTTTTCAATATATACGCTATAAAAAGTGTTTCTTTAACAAACATTTTACTAACAAAAAAGATGAACTTTTTATAGTCCATCCTTATTCAAAATCATAACTCCATTCTATTTTTGTTATCTTACCTAATTTATAATATATATTTAATTTTGATATGTTAGATTTTTCATTATTAACTGTTGCATCCTTATTTACATATAAAACCTTAGACGAATTTCTAGCACCAAAATATATTGTTTCAGTTATTTCATCATCAGATAATGCTTTATATGGATAGTTACCATACATGTATGTTCCTTTTTTATTTTGAACTTTAAACTTTTTCATAGTTTTTGTTATTGAATCATTTACTTTAATATTTCTAGCAACATCATATTTATTGCTTGTAACTTTTACTCCAACAAGCATATAATCATTATAAAACTCTTTTAATGTAACTGTTAATCCATCATAAATTAGCTCTTTATAACTATACTTATCTTTAGTAATATTTTTTTCTTTATTTGGAGTTCCTAGTGATTTTCTTATTTCTTCTTCTTTATCACCATATTTTAAATCATTAATTTTCAAATCAGAAACAGAGAATATTGTTTTATTATTAGTTTTTAAATTTACTAAACTAAAGTCTCTATAATTTCTTGAAACAATTAATAGAGATAATAATATCACTATTATTATAGATGTAATTAAAAGCATTATTTTATCTCTTTTTAATTCTTGTTCTAAGGTCTTTTTATTCTTTTTTTTATTAGCCATTTAACTCTATTCTCCTTTACTCTGATTTTTTCTTATACATTCTTAGCATTATCATAAGCGCTATTATTACTGATGCAATTGTTGCGATTATTAAACCATATCTTATTACTTTTTGACCAGTTTGTATACTTACAACAAGTTCAGCACTTGCACTTGATTTTACTTCTATTTTTTCTGTTTTTGATTTATTTACTATTATTGAATTACCGTATACATTTCCACTACTATCAACAAAGAATGTTGCTATATTTGGATTTTTACCTAATTCTTTTCCTGGAGCAGGTGTTACTTCTACTATTCTATATTGTCCTTCTTCTAAGTAGTATACTGTAGCACTACCATTTACTGTTGTTATTATTTTATTATCACTTGATTCATCAGCTTTATAATATACTCCAGTTTCTGTTTCTTCTCTAGTTACTGTTATATCATGATATTTTTTATTATCATCTAACTTTTGAAGTTTAAATTCTGCACCATCTAATAAATTGTTATATTCATCATATTTATAGAATGTAAATGGTGTTGGTTTGTTTATTAATGTTTTATATGTATCAGATGCATATTCAGTATTCTTTGGAATTGTAACCATTGTATATCTATCTTCTTCATTCTTTGGTAAAGAATATCCTTTTGGAGCCTTTACTTCTTCAATAATATAACAATGATCATATTCTAAATATTGAATTAATGCTTCACCTTGTTTTATTTCAACCTTGTTCTTTTCAGTATTTAACGTTTCATCAAAATTAGCCCATGAATCTGCATAATCTTTATAAGTTAATTTTGTATTTATTTCAGAACATTTTTCTCCATCTCTATCTGTACATGTAAGAATTGTATCTGTATCCTTAGTTGGTCTATTTTCATATACACCATCTCTAATTGTTTTTAATTTTAATAATGTTTTAGGTTGGTTCATAGCAGATAAATTAGCATCACATGTTTTTCCTTCATATATTTTAAATTCTGCGCCTGGAAGTAATTCACCAGTATCTGAATATTTTCTAATTATTAATGATGTTGGTTTATTTGGTACATCCACTTCATCAACTTTTACAGTTGTATTTGTAACTGTGAAACTAGTTTCAGCATTTCTTCCACTTGGAAGAGAATAATTTTTAGGTGCGACTGTTTCAAGTAATACATATCTATAATTTGATTCTAAGTATCTTAGTACTAATATTCCATTATATGGATGTAAACTTGTTTCATATTTTTGGCCTTTTGAAACATCGCTATCACTTATTTTTCTATATACTTCAACACCTTGTAATCCTTCTGCATCTGTTGGATCTTCTTCATCACCATTTATAACTGCTCTTGGATTAAATTTAACAAGTGTCATACCATTTTTTTCTCTTTCTTCTTTTGTTACATAATCTGCTGGATGACATTCTGTTCCTTTAGCGCATTTATATACTTCAAAAGTTGTTGTTTCATCTTGTATTAAATAATTATATTTTGAATCACGTTTTTCAAATCTAACTCTTGTTGGTTTATCACTAATTAAATTTGTTGTTGTACTTTGAGTTGTATCTCCTTCAGTACAAGGTATTTTATATTTAACAGATGTTGGTGTTGATTCTGTGTTTTCTTTAACATATACAGAACCATCTGGAACACTAACTTCTTCTACAGTATATTCATTACCTCTACATAAATTTGTTATCTTTATGTGTCCACCACATGTATGTAATTCAGTACCATTTGTATCTGTTTGATCAGATTTTACATATCTATATTCACTATAACTGCTGTCAGTACTACAATCTCCCACATCTCTTACTTTCTTAAGTGTTAAGTATTTACCACTTGAATCTTTTATTTTAAATACGATTTTATCAAAATCATTTCTTTCTTTATCATTTTCAAATGTAACATTTGAATCACTCTTATTTTTATCAGCCGTATCATAATAACTATAGAAATCTTTCTTAGTAAATGTTATTTCTGTTGGTTTATTTTCTAAAGTTTGTTTTGATGAAACATGTGTAGTACATGATGTTGCATTTGAACTTGAACATTCAGTTATAGTAAATTTATAACTGCTATCACTTGTATAACTTGGATAATAATAACCTATGCAATCATTAGAATTTGATGATGCGTTACATGTCTTATTATTCTTTTCTTTTATATAATATGTTCCTTTAGGTAAATGCTTAATTGTTATTTTTCTATTATTATCAAGATGTAATGCTGTTGTTGGTGTTCCTTCTGGACCATCTATCGTATTTCCAGCATATTCGTAAACACCATTTTCTAATACAAATGAAAGAACTTTATTATCCTTATCAGTAACATTAAATTCTAATAATTTTAATTCTTCTGTAGTTAAATCTTTAAGTGTTTTTTCTTTTCCATTAACTATTATTTTTACATTTTCCTCATCACCAGAAGAAACTGTTTTTGTAAATTCAAATACTGTTGGATAGTTTACTATTTTATTAGAATCAGTTATGTTATTACTAACCTCAGTACTTGTTTTTACTTTAAGAGTATTTTTTGCACCCATTGTATGTGATGGTATTGAACTTGTTTCAGTAACCAAGTATTCTCCTGATGGAACACCAATTACACAAACTGGTCCATCTTGATCAGATTCAAATGTAGTAGAATCATTGGCATTTGTTGAATATACATAACAATTTCCATTCATATATTGTTGCTTTTCAGCAGTATGATGAATATTTACACCATTCTTACTAACTGTAAATTTTGCTTTAGGTACTGGATAATCTCCACGTTCTGAAACTTTAAACCAACTTATAACTAATTTTTGATCTTCATATATAAAATTATTCGAAGGTGCATTACAATTAGAATCTCCTTTTTCCATTTGATAAACTTGTACGTCCATTCCTTGTGTATTAAGTGCATAACCTGCTGGTGCACTAGTTTCCTTTATATAGTAAGAACCATTATTATACTTTGCTCCAAAGTAGAATGTTGCTACTCCAGTTTTATCTGTTGTTGCAGTACCAAAAGTACTACCATTTTCAGAATAATATGCAGTAAACGTAGCATTTTTAAGTGGCTCACCTGTAATCATATCTATTTTCATAACCTTTGCACAATATGTTACATGTGTATCTTTAACAAGTTCTGCATCTGATGTTGGACATGTATATTCACCTTTACTATTTCTTGTCATAAGAGTTAAATTACTTGCTTTAATAGTTTTTTCATTACTATCATTCCAATATTCATTCATTTTGTTTGAATCACATGATGAATTCAATCTTAAAGGATCTGTATTAGTTCCACCATTTTCTCTTAATTTATAACTTGAATACTCCAAATTAGTAAATACAACTTCCCCAGTTTTATCTGTTATTTTTGTATCACTAAAACCACCTAGAGAACAAATGTTATTTTCACATATAGTTAAATTTTTATTATATAATTCTAATTCAGCATTTGCAAGTGCACATGATGTATTATCCTTATCAGTCTTTTTTGCGCGATAACAATAATATTTTTTAGCATTTGAAACTGGTGACTTAACAAGGGTTTTTTCAATACAATTTTCACCATTCTTATCACAATCACTCTCATCTAGTGTTATATTTTTACATGTTGTATCACAATAATATTTATTTTCATTACAAGTAGTTTCTTTTACTGAATAATTACCAAATTTTAAATTTTTCCAAACCGTTTGATCACCTGAGAAAAAAATCTTACTACTAATTGCATTTCCTGATTTACAATCTTTTCCTGAATACAAAGTAACTCTAAATCGTTCTCCATCTAATTTTTTATTACCAATACCTTTTAATTCTTTCGCTACTGCAATTTTTCCTTTTTCTTCAGCACTCCAAGTAAATTTTAATACACCACCTGGAGTTTGACCTCCTTGCCATGCCTGTTCTCCACCAGTAAATTTCAAAATAATATACTTCTTGGTATTATCAATTTTAATAACCTGTATATTGAAACTACCCTGTACATTATCTTTTGATGCACTGTTATTATGATCATTACAGAATAATGCAGCATATATAGTACCCTTAAACAATATTTTATTACTAGTAGATTCAGTTAATCTAATTACAAAATCTTCATATTCTGATGAACTTAATGTACAATTTGAGCTATTACAATCACTATATAAATAGTTATCTGCTTTTTTCCAAGTATCATTAACTTCAGTAGGATATTGACAAGCATTATTTTCCTGACAACTTGGCCAAAAATACCATGTATCAACTTTATCAAACTTTAGTGTTTCCCCATCTTTTAAATTTGGAGCACTTTTAAGTTCACCAGAAGATGCCATATTATCATATGTTGCAGTTTCAGCAAATATATTTTTTATATCAATTATTTTTTCAATCAAACTTTTTTTCTTAACTTTTACAGTAATTTTATTAATCAACACTGGATTTATATTTAAATTTATTGTCCCTGAGCTAGAATCCCAAAAATATTTATCCTTAAATACACTTTTTGTTGATTCATTTATATAAATTGCTATATCATCTTTTGTATATATTTTACCAACATTAGGTTTCATTACAGAAAAAGAAGTTGTAACATCATTACCATTTCTTGTAAGTGATTTACTTTTGTTTCCTTTTTTATACTTTATTTTAATATTGCTTAAATCATCTTTGTTTATTCTAGTAACAATTTGCATTTTAACAGGCTCTTTATCACCCTTTTCAAATTTTTCATAATATTTTTTAGGAACTTTTATTTGTTGGTTTGAATCCATAGAAGCATCTTCAATTACAGTACCTGTTATATCATTATAAGCAAAACCAAAGCTTGCAATATGTTTTATAATCAAAGGATTAACATTATTTAATTTTGCAATATAATATTCACCTTGTTCATTTAATTCAACATATCCAACTGTTGAATATAATATATCATTTTCATATTTGCTTGTTGCCTCAGTACTTGTTAAATTATCTGGAGTATTTTTTTCATCCATTATAGTATACACAATTGGAAGAGTATGTCCAAGCTTACTTTCAGTCTTTTCTTTACCAAAAGATCTGTTTATTACAAGGTGAACTAAAAAATCCGACAATAAAAATAACACCAAAACAGTTAATATTATAAAGATATATTTTTTCTTATTTTTCATATAAACCACTCCTATTCAAAATTATAATTTTTTCTATCATTATTATCTACATAATCTTTTAAGTATTCATTTTTTACAGCATTCTTAGGAATTAATTTCATTTGAATAGATTTTATATTAACTTCCTTATTTCCATTTATTTCATTATCACATGACCAATTAAGCCATTTATTTTTATCGTTATATACTCTATAACAAACAGAATACCTTTTTCTCATTGATCCAAATAAAGATACTTTTATTGCATTTATATCTTGATTTTTTAAATTATTTCCGTCTACCCAACCATTATCTTTATTATAAATAGAAAATGCATATTCATCAGTTTCTTTAAGTTTAATTTTTATATTTTTGATATTATAATTTTTATTAGAATTTGATAATCCATTTTTATACCACTTACTAAACCCTTTTTCTTTTGTATAAACCTTATAATATATATTTAATCCTTTTACATTTTCCATTCCATCATTTCTACTATTTACAAAAATAATTGTACTTACTATTAAAACTATAAAAATAATAATATACAACATTGTTTTTTTGCCCCCAAAAAATTTCTTCATATTCATCTTTTACACCTCTATTATTACTTTAATTTTACTATAATTAAAAAGAAAAGTAAATAATATCACAAAAACATTTATTTATAATATTTTTTATGATATTATACATACATAAGGAGGGATAATATGGCTAAATTTTGCGTCTACTGTGGAAAAGAAGTTGAAAAAAATGATAATGTATGTGGAAATTGTGGTAAAGCAATAAATAATAACGTACAAACTGTAGTAACAAAAAAAGAAACAAATAAAACTGAGGGGTTTGCAGTTGCAGGATTTGTTCTATCAATCGTTTCATTTTTATGTTGTGGTTCTACATCAACACTAGGATTAATTTTCTCAATTATAGGGCTTGTAAATTGTAATAAAAATGGTAAAGATGGTAAAGGACTAGCAATCGCAGGTATAATTATTAACTCAATAATGTTTATAGTATTCATAGTTTTATATGTTATTATGTTTATTTTTGGATATGCTGCTGAATTATATTAGAATATGAAAAAAAGAATAATAAATATTTTTACATTGATAATAACATTAGTTTTAATCTTATTATTTCTTAAACTAATAAATTATAAATGTATATATAGAGAACTTTTTAATATCTATTGTGCTGGATGTGGATTTACAAGAATGATAGAATCTATTATAAATCTAAAATTTTATCAAGCATTTAGATATAATCCGCTTTTCTTTATACTTTTTATAATATTTATTCCATATTTTATATATCAAGTATATTTATATATTAGATATGGTAATATTAAAAAACCATCATTAAAATTATTAATAATTTTAGTAATAATACTTTCTATTTATATGGTTTTAAGAAATATACCATTATTTAATTATCTTATTCCAACAAAAATAAATTAAACTATTTATTTATAAGATTATTTATGATATTATTGTAGTAATGGAGGTGTTAAAATGGCTAAATTTTGTCCAAAATGTGGTACAGAAATTAAAGAAGGAGAAAACTTCTGCAGTAACTGTGGTAATACAGAAGAAAGTACTGAACAAGTAAATACAACTGTAACAAACACTAAACCAGCTGGTAAATCTAAAATGGCTGCTGGTTTACTTGGTATATTCCTTGGTGGTTGGGGAATACATAATTTTTATTTAGGTTATACTGGTAAAGGTATTGCTCAAATATTTGTAACTCTATTCACTTGTGGAATTGGTGCTATTTGGGGACTTATTGAAGGTATTATGATTCTTACTGGAAGCATTAATACTGATGCAGAAGGTAATCCATTAGTAGACTAAAAAAAGACTATTAACATAATTGTTAATAGTTTTTTTATGTAACAAAAAAGAATTGTTTTAAATAACAATTCTTTTTTACATATTATTGATGCCAACAAGTTTTGTTACGAGTTCCTGTTTTATCACAACTATATGAAATTGAACAATTTACAAGACCAGAGTTACCTGTTGTTGAAACTATCTTTCCACCTTTAGATGTACATACGCTTGGTGTAATACCTTTTTCTATTTTCGTACATGTACCTGTATATGTGTATTCTTCTGTACCACAAGCACTGTTTGAACTCCATGTATATGTTTTCTTATCACTTGATGTATTACCAGCTGTATCTTTACATTGTACTGTTACAGGTGAATTAGAACTTGTAACATTTTTCGTATATGTTTTAGATAATGTCTTGGTTCCAAATGCTGCAAATCCTGACATTGTATCTGTACATTTATATGTTATCGTTGTAGACGATTCAAATCTAGGTGAAAGCGATGATGATGCAAGCGTTGGTGCACCTAAATCAATATATATTCTTACATTATGTACAACAGAATTACCTGCTTTGTCTTTAACTGTTATCCTTACATACCTGTTACCAGATGACATTATTGCTTTACCCTTTGCACTTGTTATATTATATGACGCAGTTAAATCTGAAGCACCAGTTACAGAAGAACCTGTATCAACTATTCCAACTTTATTTGCCTGCATAGTTATGGAAGCAATTCCTGATAATCCATCTTTCGTTCCTGTAAGATCAAAATATTGTCTATAATTAGCCCATGAATTTACTGGCGTATTAGCCGCTGTTATAGTTCTTAATGCGCTTCCGGTTTTCTTACCGTCAGAATCAGCTTTATATAATTTTAATGTTACTGCAGGATCATTTGTATCAACAAATACATCTATCCAAAATGACTTTGTATTACCTGCTTTATCATACGCAGTAAATATTAGTCTTCTTGCTCCATTTGTTTTTACGGTATCATGTGGTGATCCAGCTGCAATATTTCTTTCATCATATTTACTTGTGTCAATTGCACTTTTACCACCCGGAGAATATTGGAATCTATAATGGTCGATTCCTGATAATGAATCACTTGAAGCAGACAAATCAAAATAGTAATGATAATTTACCCATAAATTTTCTCCTGTTTTTTCATCTTTAAATGTATAATTTGAAGTTTGATTTGACAGTAATGCATTTCCAGTCTTATTACCATCATCATCTGCTTTATAAACACTAATTTTTAATGTTGGACCTTCAGTGTCTATTAATACTTCAACAATAAATGTTGCTTTATTCCCTGCATTATCTGTTGCTACATATTTCGCGTATTTTGCTCCATTAGCCTTTTCAGTATATGTTTTTGTACTTGTTATATCTCCTGAAACAAGATTTGATTTATAATCAGTATCACTTCTGCTAAGATTATTAGCATTTGTATACTTTTCTATTTTTGCTATACCTGATTCTCCATCTGTTGTTCCAGATAAATTAATAGTATAACCGTAATTTCTCCATGTTGAATCAACATATGAAGTACTTGAATTTGTTAAAGTTGCTAATGTTGAGCTATCTTTAAGTGACGTAATTACACCTTTCATTGTTGGTGCTGTTGTATCTACTTTGGCCGTATAATCTGCTATACTGCTTGACAAACCAGAACCGCTTACTACTTTATACCTCACATGATATGTTCCTGTTTTAGTATTAGTTGAAGAAGCTGGTATTGCAGTATTTGGTGAAATTAATGTACCTGGCGTACAACTATCACCTATACAATAATATATTGAACCACCACTTGGGCCAGCACTTAATGAACCCATCTTAAATTCTAAACCTTTATTAGACCAAGTATTTGAAGTTACAGTAGTTGTTGTTCCCGTTTTATAAGCAGATATTGTAGTTGATGGTACTTTAGTATCAATTCGTAATCTATTATAATTTGACGTGATTGATGCGCCTGAAGTACTTATCGCTTTGTAAAAAATATAAAATTCTCCATTTGTTGAAATAGAAACTGAGCCATCAGTACTTGTTATATCAGTCCAAGAGATAGATCCCGAAGGTAATTCATTGGTTTCTGATAAATAATATTGATATTTAACAGAGCCAGAATTACTTACACTTGGTGTAGCAAGTGATATAGTAGCTGCCTTATTATACCATTCACTTGAGCCTCCCTTTATAATAGGAGATGATAACCAGTGTGCATACAAAGTTTGATTACCGGCAACTTTATATTTTGTAGTACTTTCAACTTTTTCTCCTCCATTTGCAGATGTATACCAACCTTCAAACACATAACTAATATTTGTATTTTCATCTAAGGTTCTTGTTGCTGTTGGAAGTTCACCATATGATTCATCATATGTTACAGTTTTACTTTCAGAACTTACAGTTCCTCCATTGCCATCAAATGTTACTGTATACTTATTTGCATCACAAATATCATAAAATATAGAATCTCCATCTATTGATACTTGAGCCCCTTGATTATATTTTACATTATCTTTTTCCCACTTACATGAATATCCAGGATTATCTGTTGTAGGCAAAGTATAATAACTAAACCAATGTGCATACAAAGTTACATTTGATGTATATGTTGTATTTGTTAAATTATTAGTGATATAACCATCTTTATTCACCATTTGGCCTCCACCTACTGGAATCGTATAGTATCCCATAAATGTTGGTGAAAAATATACTGTTGAATCTACTACACTATTTGAAATAAATCTTAATGTATATGGATCTATAGTAGGTATTGTTATTGGATTAGAACTAGTAGTCATTTGTTTACTATTTGTTTCCTTATCTAAATATATTCCTGTATTATATCTTTCATATATTTCAATTGTACCAACAGCAGTTGCGCCTCTATCGTCTAATGAAATTGTATATTCTGCTCCAGCAAAATTAGCTGTTACTGTTATATTAGAAGATATAGTACCACTTGCTGAAGACCATTTTTTAAACACATAATTCTTTTCAGGTGTTGCTGTTACAGTTTTTAATACTTTTCCAGGACTACCTTTTTCAAATTCAAGTATTGTTAATTTACCATTAATAGAACCACTATAAACTGATCCACTAATCGCATTATAACTACTTGTATCTACAGTACCCATGGTCGTTGAATTACTATTTATTGTTATTTTATATACATTAACTGAAGTACTGCCTGGATTACTATTAGAATAATTACCAGTTCCTATTGCTTTAACATAAACTGTTCTTGCTCCTGTTGATGCAATTATTTTACTTAAATAATCAACTCCAGAAGTTGCTGTTGTCCAATTTGTTCCATCTATACTAATTTGATATGATGAAGCATTTGATACAGAATCCCATGTCACTATACCTGCCGTTGTTATTTTTATATTTGTTGGAGCAGGTAATGTAGCTGGATTTACTGTTACATTTAATGTTATATCTTTACTTCCACTATTATAGT
>FR893532.1 GCA_000433675.1 Clostridium sp. CAG:433 | reverse complement strand
GCTCACCTTAGGATACTCTCCTTGCCTACCTGTGTCGGTTCTGGGTACGGGCACCTATATAATTAACCCTAGAAGCTTTTCTTGGAAGTTTGGCGTCTAGAAATTTCAGTAATATCGCTATTACCTTCACCATAACACTTCAGCTACATTACATACGGATTTGCCTATATGTACACCTTTGTGCTTAGACCAGAATCCATTAACTGGCTTTCTATAGCCTCCTTCGTCACTCCATCAGTTATATAGGTGGTACAGGAATATCAACCTGTTGTCCATCGGCTACGCCTTTCGGCCTCGTCTTAGGACCCGACTTACCCTGGGAGGACGAACCTTCCCCAGGAACCCTTAGGCAAACGGTGGAAGGGATTCTCACCCTTCTTGCGCTACTCACACCGGCATTCTCACTTCTAATCGCTCCAACAGTCCTCACGATCCATCTTCGTCGCAATTAGAACGCTCCCCTACCATTTTATATTATCTATAAAATCCACAGCTTCGGTTTCATGTTTAGCCCCGGTACATTTTCGGCGCAGTGTCATTCGACTAGTGAGCTATTACGCACTCTTT
>FR893531.1 GCA_000433675.1 Clostridium sp. CAG:433 | reverse complement strand
AAAATAATTCTTCTTCTAGCTCTAGCAAGAACAACTCTTCATCCAGTTCCAGCAATAACTCTTCCTCTAGTTCTAATAAAAACAATTCTTCTTCTAGCTCTAACAATAACTCTTCTAACTCAAACAATAATAACTCTTCAAGTACAAAACCTAGTCAAACAGTAAAAGTTACAGGTGTTAGTTTAAATAAAACAAGTGCAGAAATTTATCTTAATAATGATACTGGTTTTAGTGTAAGTGCAACTGTTTCTCCAAGTAATGCAACAAACAAAAATATAACTTGGTCAAGCAGTAATTCAAATATTGCTAGCGTTAATAATGGATATATAACTGCACATAATCCAGGTGCTGCAATTATTACAGTTAAAACAGTTGATGGAAACAAACAAGCAAGTATTAATGTTGTAGTTAAAAAGAAAGTGATTGTTATTATTGGTGCATCTCAAGTAACTAGAATGGTATGGTATAAAAATAGTTATTCATCATCTAAATATAAATATAATGTTGATAATGGTACTCTAGTTTATGTTAATGAAAGTGGTACAGGAATCGATTGGCAAAATACTACAGGTATATCTCGTGCAAAAAATATAATTGAAAAATATAGCTCATATAAAAATTATACTTATTTTTATGTTTTCTTCCCTTTATCAGGTAATACTATACAAAGTTTCTCTTGTGATGAAATATCATCAACAAACAGCACTATTAAAAAATTTGCTAGTGGATACAATACTTCAATTCAAAGTATTAAAAATAGTGGATACAATGTAAAAGGATATGTTGCTTCTATGCATCCTGTTAGAGTTAGTCAAAGAGGAAATAATACAAAAATAGTAACAAATGAAGATAGTAATTCGTGTACTAAATCCTATAGATCTAATTATAAATACTACAAATTTAATTTAGCAATGAAAAGCATTGTTGAGTCCAGTTATTCAAATAACCTTAAATATGAGCCAATATTTATTCAGATAATGGATACAAAACAAGGAAAAAAAGTAAATTTTTCTTATAAAATAACTTATAATACAACGGATGGAATGCACTGGGATTCTAATACTACAAATACATATGTTAATATGATGCTTGGATATATAAGTGAATTATAAAATATTGTTTTATAAAATAATACATGATAAAATAAGGGAAAAGGTTGGTGAAACTTATGATGAACTTAGATCAAATATTAGATGAAATAGAAAAAGTTAGCAAAGAACATTTAGAAGACAATTATAAAAGATATATAATTAATAATTTATACTCTTTATATAAAGAAAGAAAAGAAATGATGGGAGTAACAGAAAACTCTAATACTTTTATTATTGATGAAATACCTTTAATAACAGATGTTGATTATAATAAAGTCAAAGAACTTTTAAACAACTATAAAAAAAATAAATATGTAACTACTGACGACGCAAAATACATATTAAATTGGACTGTTCAAAATACAAGAAAATTTATATCAGAACTTGGTGTAAATATAAAAGGTAATTCACTTGATGGATACTGTGAACTTGCTCAGTTTGTAACACTTTATCCACTTGAAGAAATGGGATTTGAAGTTACTAAAAATACTGCTCAAAATGATTTTGATTATAACTTAAATCATGCTTTTGGAACTCTTACCTTAAATGTAAAAGAAGATGATGAAATAAAAGAAGAACATTTTTTAATAGATGCAACTTATAGACAATTTTTTACAAAAGAAAAATGTAATAAAGGTATGTACTATATGGATAAAACTCCAGATCCTGGTTACTTTGTAAAAAATAAAGTTTTTGCGAAAGAATTAATAAAAAATGGTTTTATAAAACTTAATGAAGAAGTCGCTAAAGAATATGGTGAACCATTTTATCTATCATCACTTGGACTTGGTGAAAAGCCAAATAAAAAAATTAATTATTATGACAATATAATTAATTCAAATGAAGATTATAAATATAATAGAGATGAACTTGAAGAAAATGATATAAGTAAAATATTTAGATAGGAGAAATATTATGGACTTATTTGAGTGGAGTCAAAACATAATGAAAGTTGATCAAAATAAAGTAATTAGTGACAGCATTAAAACTGTAAATAATGAATTAAATGGTCTTACAAAAGACAGAATGTGTAAAGTATATAGTAGTTATGTATATAATGAATTAAAGAAAAATCATATACTTGCAAGACTTATAAATACAAGTGATTTAGGTTTTGATTATGAGCATCAATTTATTTTAGTACCAATAAATAAACTTACTAAAGACTATTACTTAATTGATTTAACATATTCACAGTTTATAAAAAATATAGAAGATGAAAAAGTATTTACTGAATTATTAAATAAAGGATATCAAAAGATAAATAATGAATTATGGATTCAATATTTAAAGAATATTTTAAGAAATAATAATGTTAATTCATCTATTGATGAAGCCTTTAATAAAGAAATAAACAATAATAGAATTAATCTATAATATTGTTTATTTTTTTTCATATATTATCATAGGAGGTTTTATTATGAGTGAATTAAACAATACTGCAACTTCTATAGGTAATTATAATAGTGTTCCAACAAGTTTAACATCAAATACATCTGTAGTTAATATGGTAGAAGGATTATCACTTACTAAAGAAGCTGATAAAGATAACTGGGTTAGTGGATATCTTATATATACTATAACTCTAGATAATGCAACTGATACTACTTATGAACATCCTGTTATAACAGATGTTTTAGATAATACATTAGTTGAATTTGTAAATGATAGTGTTACTATTGATGGGGTTAAAGCTGAAACTTCAAAATATAATTATGATGAAGGAAGCCACACACTAACAGTAAACTTAGATGATGTATCTCACTCAGGAAGTACTACTCTTACGTTTCTCGTTGCGAAAAAGGCATAATGGATTTTTTATACTAAAAAGTAATTGTTCATTAGAATGCGGGGGTAGTACTAAAATAGTAAGTAATTATGTTACAGTAATAAGTCCAGCAAGAAAAAGGTATGGCGGATGTGATACACCTTATTTGGGAATTTAAAAATCACTTTCGGTGATTTTTTTTATTCTTCTATAGTCCACACTACTTTAGCATTATATTCTTCATTTATTTCTAAAGCATTATTTTCTAAACTTAATAGTATTCCTTTATCAGTAGACCATGTAACAGTTGTTATTTTATTTGTGCCCTCATTATTTTCTCCAGTATATACAAGTAAATTATTTTCATTTAAAGTACTAATAGAATCATCTAAATTTTTAAATATTACTGCATCAGTTAATACTTTACCTGTTTCAGATTCCATTTGTTTTAAAAGTTTTACATATACTTTAAATTCAGAACTATTAATTCTACTATCTACAATAGTTAATGTAGTATCAGATGTTTTAGGTAATATTACTGGTGATAAATTTACCGGATTTAAAGTAAATGGTACATTATTAGAGCCTTTTACTAAAGTTAATTCCCCATTATGAGGTGTCACTAATTTTCTTGTTTCGTATATAAAACTAGTTGGAACACATGATGTTATCTCAATATTTGTATTATCAGGTATAACGTTATCAAGTGGATATGAAAAGCTTCCATCACTTTCTACATTTACATTTATTTCATTACCATCATATTTTATTAAAATCTCTGACAAATTCTCTGTATAGCCCATTATTGCCTGTGATGTATTATTAATAGGATATATAGTTAAATATGAATTACCTACTGAAAACTGTTTTCTATTTATAAATGAAAAATTACTTATATCAGGTATAGTTTTAAGTTCTTCCTCTGTAAAATTATGTGACGTTACTGTTGTTTCAGTAGTTGTAAATGTTCCATTAATCATCATTAATTCATCTTCCTTATAATATGAAAAGTCAGGAATATTAGAAATAGAACCCGCAACTAATACATCTGTAGAATCTACCCAAAAGTTTGCTCTACTTACATTAAATGAAAACTCAACAGGATTTTCTGTATACATTACATTTGCATTTTTACTATACATAACAAAACTTTTTGGATTATTTAATATTATTTTATTTGCTGTACCTTTAAAACGAATATTATAGTTATCAGATGGAGTACTTGCATATGTATTAATTATTGAAACGCTTGCTTCTTCATTAACAGTAAGCACACCATATATTACCCACATTGGGACTCTTTGATGTTTAGTTTCTAGAAATGTTAATGATGCTCTTTCATCAATAAGTACATTATTTGTGCCATGAAATGTATATGCTGCAAATCCATTACCTGTCGATATATATACATTTGCATCATGTAAGACATAAAAACCAAGCCTTGTTGTTCCATTCATAAATTCTCTTAATTCTGTAGTTATTGTAACTCTACTATTAGGTAAAAATGTAATTGATGGATCTAAAGTTGTAGTTAGAAAAGAGAATAACACTGCATGAACGGCGGTACTATAAATTGTAGTTTTACCACCTATTTCAATCTTATTTGCGTCGCACACTCTTTGTGCAGTTTTTTCATTTGTATCTTCTGTAGTAATATTTGAATCCATTATTATAACTACACCATATGGATTATATGATAATTCTACTCCATTAAATTTTATATTTATAAACTCTGTTATCAAATTTGCATAAATACTATTTGAAGGAACATATATCATTCCATATAAATTTGATCCTACCATATCAATATTTTGAAATGTATACTTTCCTTCTATACTACTTACTATTATAGTATCAGTACTTTCACTACTATCAAGTCCTGTTAAAGTATGCCTAACATTATCATAAGTTCCATCTATGATTATCCTATTTTTATCTTGATTAATTGTAATTCCTTCTGTTAAAGTTATGTCTGAATCAAGATATATATATGAATATGTATTATCTTCCTCTAATATCTCTTTTAACTCATCACTATTTGAAACTACTACTGTTTTACTATCTAATACTTTCATTTTACCACCTCTCATTATAATTTATGGAAATATAAATTTAATGAATAATTAAAAAGCAACACATGTTGCTTAATCTAATTTTATTATAATAACTCTAGCATTAGATGAACCATTAAATGTTAAATTGAGCGTTATATTACATTTAACACCAAGAGATAATTCGTCTCCTTCATCAATAGTCGTTAATAATGAACCACTTATTTGATTAAAGTAATTTGATATTCCTTCACTATTTACTTCACTTCCTGGTATTTTTGTACCATTTAATCTAACACTAATTGTTATATTGCCATCCATAGAAGGTGCCGCACTTAAATAATAAAGTACTAAATAAAGACCTTGTTTATTTACTGTAATTGAGTGTGTATTTATATATTCTGTAAATAAAGATGGACCTGTTTGTTCAAGTGGAACAGCTGCTTCTATATCTTGCGTTAATGGAATTACCTGGGGTGTATTTGAGTATCTTTCACCATATGCTGATGCTCCTGATGCTGGGCCAGCTGGACCTGTTGGTCCCGTTGGGCCAATATCACCAGGTAATCCTTTTTCTCCAGGAATACCTGGTTCACCAACATTTCCAGTAGGTCCCATTGGACCTATTTCTCCTTTTTCACCAGGCTCACCCTTATCTCCTTTGTCGCCTTACGCACCAACAAATCCTGGTTCTCCTCTTGGAATAGTAAAGTTTAATATTATATTTTCTTTATCACCAACATTTGTAACAGATGCATTTTCATCATAATTACCAGTTATAGTTTCACCTACTGTTATATTAACTGGACCTGCCGGACCCGTTGGACCAGTTGGGCCTATTACATAACAGTATTTACGATTATTACATTTTTTATTACAATTATTATCCATATTTTCAAACATGTATATTCCTCCTCATAATATTTTATGATTAAGAATTAATTGTGAACATTTATTTTAAAATTAAGATATTAATGATATAATATTTTTAGGATGTGGCAGTATGAAAAAAA
Source organism: Clostridium sp. CAG:433 (assembly GCA_000433675.1). GTDB lineage: Bacteria > Bacillota_I > Bacilli_A > RF39 > UBA660 > CAG-433. The sequence continues at coordinate 1,512 of FR893531.1, read as the reverse complement.
GAAGAAAAAAGAGAAGAAGATATAAAATTAAAAATATATTAATGTTAATAATAGTAATCCTTTTAATAATAAAACTAACTAGTGTACTTATTAATTCCGGTAAAGATAATAAGAATGAAGTAGTAAAAAGTAATGAACCAAAAACGTATTTAAATAAGGTAAGTAAAACCGATAACTATAATGATGATATAGATAAAGATATTCAAAATACAATAGTAAAATATATGGATTCTTATTTTAAATCTATTACTACATTAAAAGAAATAGATATGACTAACCTATTTTGTGATGACGCTTATGAAGAAGCATATATTAATCAAACAGCAATCTCACTACTTATTAATTCTAGAAAGCTTGAAAGAAATAAAATGACTATTGGTAATGCTAAATATGATATCATTTTTGATGATATAGATAATGAAAATGATACAGTTACTGTAAAAGTACTTGAAAATGATTACTTTCATTTTGACTTTATGAAAGATATAGAATCTAAAGCATACGAGGTTGAAAACACATTTGTATTAAAGAAAACTGATAATACATATAAAATAAAAAGTTTAAGAAAAGTTCAAGATTTTTATGTAATGATAACAAATGAATATAAAACAGGTAAATCAGATAAAAATGCTAAAAAAGAACTTGATAAAATGAAAGAAGATTATATATCTGATTTTAAAGATGAAGTATCAGATTTTAAAACTTATTTAAGTAGATATGAAAATAAAAAAGATACTATTACTAAAACTTGTGATTATAAATATGATAGAACAAAAGCATTAAATTACGCTAAAAAATATGTAACAAATAGAAATAGTAAATGGTCAAACTTTAGTGAATATGGTGGAAACTGTCAAAACTTCGCATCACAAGTAGTATATAACGGCGGAGTTCCTATGGATTTACAAGGTGATGCAATTTGGAAATATTATGGAAATGATTTAGATGAAACTAAAAGTAAAAATGGTAGATCAACATCATGGACAGGTGTAACATTCTTTTATGATTATGCTAAAGCAAATAAAGGTTATGGATTATGCGCAGAAGTAGATATAAATCCTTTCTATGCTGAAGCTGGTGATATTGGACAAGTTGGATATAATAATAACTATAGACATACTGTTGTTATAATAGGTAATATTAAAGATAATAACGGAAAAATAACTGATTTACTTATAAATTCAAACTCTCTTAACTTAGAAAATTATCCATTATCTGGATATGTATATCCTAATAAAAGAGTTATAAAAATACTTGGTTGGAATAAAAATTAAAATTAGCTAATATTTTATTTTCTTTCAAGATAATATGTTAGTTTTTTAACAAATCAAAAGAAAAAAACTCAAGAGATTAAATTTTCTCTTGAGTTTTATTTTTTATAAGAACAATTCCAGAAATTATTAATCCTATTATTGATAATAATGCATATCCTATATATGACATTATATTATCTATTGTTTTTGGATTTTCTATCTTTTTTACAAATGATACTATTACTTCTTTATCTTCTTT
>FR893530.1 GCA_000433675.1 Clostridium sp. CAG:433 | reverse complement strand
TATATCTTATATTATCAATAATTGGATGTTTTATAGGTAATAAAATAAAAAATAGTTAGTCAAATTACAATTTGCGCGAATGATTCATCAAATTAAACAAAAACTATTTATCAAAATCTAAAAATATGGTATTATTATCTTAGTAATTAGTTGTTTATCAACTTTTACTTTAGGAGTTTCAGATAACCTTTGTTATCGCTCCATTTGAAATCAACTTACGAATTTAATTATTCGTAAGTTTTTATTTTAAACAAATAATATCAAAAAAGAGGATTAAATTATAACTAATTTAATCCTCTTTTTTGTATACAATAATCTGTATTACATTTAATGTAGCAGTAACATAACACCTTCAGTGCGCATTGCATTATGATTTCTCCATGCATCAATACTATCAAACCCTTTACTTAATGCTTCTTTTTCTAAATCTTTCTTGATAGAATTTTCAATTATATCATAGTATTTTTGTTCTTCTTCTGTTAAGTCTTTTTCATTTGAAAGTCCAAATCTAGATAATTCCATATCTACTTCTAATGAAATTTTATCTTTCCATGAAATGTCAGCTAAAAACTCTTCATGAGTGCCATTCGCAACAGATTTTTTAAATTCATTAATTCTTTTAAGTTTAATTAATTCGTTTGCTTTATCAATCTTATCTGCTAATTCTTCATTACCTTTAGATAATGCTGTAAGATGCATTCCAGCTCTTACTAATTCGTGCATGTCACTTATACGATCTACAATTTCTTCTGGTTTTAAATCCATCTTATCAAGGCAATCAACGATACCTTCGATTGAATTAGCAATACTATCTCCTAAAACATTATGTATATCATTTTTCATAAAAACATCCCCTTAAATAATTATAACATACAATTGTTAATTTTAAAAATTTAGTAATATAAATTAATAATTTTGTGTTATTAGTTCTATAAGATAAAATTGTAGCATCTATGTAACATTAATGATTAAATTAATTAGTAATAGTCAACTTTTTTTGCAATATTGAAAAAATTTATCAAAAAAAGAGGAAAAATTATAAACTAATTTAATCCTCTTTTTATATTTCAATAATTTTATGTTTTTTTATTATCCTTGATGTATTTTTTGAATTAGATCATAAGTTTTATTAATATTTGTTGAGTCTGAAAGTTCGTCAACTGTGTATCTTACTTCTGATGTTAATTCTCCATCATAATTAATGTCTGTTAATGCATTTCTAACATCTGTCCAATTTATAGTTCCATCAAATGGTTGATTATGGGAATCTATTCCATAATTATCATGTATATGAGTTACTTTTAATTTATTACCAATTTTAATAATTTCATCGTACATATTTAAATTACCAACATTTGCATGCCCAAAGTCAAAACAAATTCCTAATACTTCTTTATTATATTTTTTATTGTAATATTCAACTATTTTAATAAGTTCATCAATATAAGGAGCTGTATTTTTAAATAGTGGTTCATCCTTTTCCATTTGAGTACCATTTTCAATAGCAACTAAAATATTACTTTCCACAGCTTTTTCTACAAATGGTTCTAGATATTTTATATTATGTTCAATAGACTTTTCCACATCATAATTATAATTTTCATCCAAATATGTTCCTACATGAATAACTATTTTTTTTACACCAACTCTCTTTGATACATCTATTGCTTTTAAAATTCTATTTTTTAATACATTTATATCATCTCTATTATAGTAAGCATTAAAGAAGAAAGGGTAGTGAATAGGTGCATGTGCTATATTAAATGTTATAGATGAAGTATTTAAAAAATTAATTAAATCATTAAATATTTCTTTATAATTGTCCTTATCAAGTAGTTCTTGTATTTCAAAAAAGTTTAAATTAGCATAATTGAATTTAGAATCTTCTAATCTTTTTATTCCTAATTTAAAATTGTCAACATTATTTTTTTCACCGACAACTCTAGTTGTTTGTGAATATATCAAATTATCTTTCATATATTTTCTCCTTTTTTCCAATTAAATATAATAGCCCTTTAACTTTTTTGAATGAACTGGATGACGAAGTTTTCTTAGAGCTTTTGCAATAACCATATGTACTCTTTCAGTACTAACATTAAATATATTACTAATTTCATTCATTGTTCTAACTTTTGCTTCAGCACCAAAATATTTTTGCTCATCTTCAGTCATATATTTATGTGGATCTAAGCCGAATTTTAAAATAACCATTAATCTTTCCCTATCAGTTAGTCTTACAAGTATTGATTCAAGTGTTTCAGACATAGTTGTCGCTTCAGCAGTATTCTCAACTTCATCACCATCTGTTGCATTATTTCCATATTTTGCATCTTCGTATTCATCAATTTGTTCATAATCCTCAAATGTTGTTGGATAAGCATTTTTTTCAGAAAATGGTTCATCTCCGTAAACAGCGCTTTCTAATAGTGTTCCACTTAATAATGCAGCTGCAGTATTTTCACGCATATTTAAAAAACCTAAATCTATCAAATCACTAATACCAGCATTTCGACCTAATAATTCACTTACAACTTCTAATTCTTTTTGAATTTTAATCTTTGCCCAATAATTTTTCCAACTATATCCTGTTAAATCTTTAAAATTTTTGTGTATTGCAAAATCCATTCCTTTATATGCATATGTTGAAAAAGCATAACCTTTTTTTACATCAAATTTTAAAACTGCTTCATATAATGCAGAAACCATAGTTGAATATAAATCTTCTGAATCAACTAATAAACTTTTATATCTACTTCTAATATAGTAATTTGCTAACTTAATATTTCTTTGAAATAATTCATTATTTAAATCATTTCTTTCCATAGTTAATTCTTGAATTTCATCAGTCATTACTTTTCCTTGTTCACATAATATATTTTTTTCATTATATTCATTTAATTTATTTACTAATGCCATATAATCATTATAAATTAAATTTAATGTAGTCATTTTTTTCTGATCAAAACCATATTTGTGGAATAGAGCAGTTATTTGTTCAGATGAATTTTCACCTTTACTCATCAATTCATCAAGTTCATTTACCAAATTTATAATATTATCAATTACTGGAAATTTTGCTTTAAACTTAACGATTTTGTTTAATATCTTATCTCTTTCTTTTATTATTTTTTTCTTTTCTGCATTTTTTAATTTATCTATAGTTTTATTTAGTTGATCTCTTTTACTAAATTTTTCTTTTTCTTCCTCTTTACCCATTGGATATAATTCTTGTATTGCATGAATAGGTGTCGCATATTGATCAATACCTAAACTACTTCCTTCTGAATAACTTTCTTCAATCAAATCATCTCTTAAAAAATGATCATATAATGTTTTTATTTCATCCTCTTTTATATAATGAGAATCTTGTAAATTACCTAACATTTCTAAATGTCTTGGGTTAAAGTCAGAGTTCTCAATTATAATTTCAGGAGAGAATCCCATGTTTAATAAAGCCTTAATTGTTTTTTCAACTATTATTTTTCTATCAAATCCTGAATCTACTTCATTTCTATAATCTATAGCCATTTTTATTACCTTCCTTTCATCTTTCTTAATAATGCTATATTATTTAACTGATATTTCTTTTGTAACATCGTTATATGTTTTTTTTGTTCCAAATTAAACTTTGTTCCATCTTTTTGATATTGTTCAGCTAATTTTATTTCTTCCGGATCATTGCTTAATTTTGTTGGAAATCTTTCATTTCTTTCAATGAAACTTACGAACTCATCATAAAATGAATCTTGTTTTTCTGTTAATAATATTTTCCTTGCTAATGTTAATATTTTACTATATTCTTGTTCAGATATAATATTTTTAATAATCTCCAAATCCTCTGCAATCTTTTTTTCAGTTGGATCATCTGAAGATTTATTTGGCATTCGTTTATTTGTCTTTACAAAATTAATTAATTCATCAATCATACCTGAAATGTTTGCTTCATTCTTTTTAAATAAAATTTCCTTATCTAAGCTGTCTAATTCATTTAATAAATCTTCATTTTTATTATTTTTCTTTGATAATCTTCTAATATCACTCAACTTTTGTGTTTCATCAAATGATAATATTTTATCTAAAGTATTATTTTCTCTTTTTATTCTTTGTATTAAAGAATAAATAAATTCTCCAGCAGTCAAATCTAGTTGGAATTCCGATATTTCTTTTTTATCTGAATCACTCAGTATAGATAATTCCCCATTAAAATCTAAATCAACGTGTGGATTATTTATTATTGTCTTTTTTATTTGATCTATAACTTCATCTGAAATACTCTGTTTTGTATCATAAGTATAATTGTCATATAAACGAACTTTAGTTGATTTATCAACTCTTCTTAAGGATATTGAATCAAAACAGTATTTTTCTAATATATCAAATGGTATATCATTATCTTTCTTTAATAATAATTTGTTATATAAATTATTTATGGCATTATCGCTTAATTGATTTGCTATATATAATTCTTCCATTAGTATAGGAGCCTTCAAATTATTTAATGCGTGTATATATACATTTCTATCATGTCCAGAACAGTTTAACAAGTAATTTCTCATAAATAAAGATAAAGAATCATCATGTTCTGGTCTGTTACCATTACTTTCTATATATTTAAAGAAATCTCTATATTGTTTAATATCATTCATATATATATTATGTGCTATGTTGATACCATCTTTACTTGTTGCAGCAATAATGCTAATGTATGGTTTTGGAAGAGTGATACCTTTATTTCTAATATAATATATTAAATTATAAGGTATGATATCTTTATTTGACCATATACTTTCAGATAAAACTTTTATTTGTTTTTCATTTAAATCATCTGCAAATACTGAATTAATCATATTTATGGTTCTGTTTAATATTTTTGATTCTCTTGAATCAATTATATTATGTTTTTTTAATACCTTTAATTTTTTTAATTCTATTGAATAAACAAATGAATCCTTATTACAATCTCTTATGTTGTTTAAAACAGATGTGTATATTTCTTTTAATTCGGTATTGCTAATAGCTTTTCCAGTTATTATTTTCTCTTCCAATGATAATCCAATACCGTTTTCGATTAGGCTGTCACTAATAAGATTAAACCATCTACTATTCTTTGATAACAAGTTATTATACGTTTTATAAAGCATAACCTCATCTTTATTATTAGGGTCGGGGCGTCTTTTATTTAGTTTAATAAAATTAACAATATCTTTAGATGTTTTATATGATAAAATATTTTCTTTTTCATAATAAGAATCATATCCATCTAAATTTTTTAATCTTTCTTCACGGTTTTTATCAAATGAAGGTGGCAATTCCATATTTAATCCATAAATAATATCATATTGTTCATTTGTTACATATTTATAATTTTTATCTATATATTTATATGCTGCAGCAACATCTTTATCAAATATTGCTAACACTAATGTTAATTTATCATCATCAGGATGATTTGCAATAAATTCCTGTATAATTTTAATACAATTATCTATTTTAAGAACTTTATTATTTATTAAATCCTGAATTATCTGTCTATTATTTAAATCAACTATTAATTTTATCTTATTTAATGTTTTTATTTCTAATGAATCAATTTTTTGACCATTTATATATTTTTTTTCAATCATATCTAAGTAGTCATTTATATCTTCTTTTTCTGGATAACCATTATTAATTAAAATTTCTTCAACATTTAATTTATAAGATACTTTTTTTAAACTTGATCTTAATTTACTAGGTCTTAGGTTTGTTAGATAATATCTATATCTTTCCTTTAGAATCTTTTCTTGCTCATCTCTTCCATCGGGTCTTCGTTTATTTTCAAGGTAAAATTCATTATATTTATTTATTGTATTTATATATTCAGCATTAATAGATTGGGTTAATGAACCATATTTAGAAATTAAATCTAATGTTTCTTGATCTCGCTGCCAATTAGATATAATTACTCCTATAGAAGTTAATTTTAGTAAATCATCTACTGATAAATAGTTTGCATATTTGACTAATTCGTTATAAATACCCATATGTACTTTATCAATTTTATTATTAATTAAAAGTTCCATAAATGGTTCTTTTAATATTGATGTATATGCTTCCATGAAGTTAATATCTTTTTCTAATTTATTTTTAATAATATAATTGCAATTTAAATAATTTTCAAGCTCATTAATAGAATCAATTAATGAACTATTTTGTTCAATAATTTTAAACCTTTCAATTATATTTTCGTAATGTTTTTTATTTTCTAGATTTTCTTTTATCATTTTTTCTGCTTCATGCAACAGTTCTTTATATAATTCATATACAACATCTATATCTGTTGCATTACCAACTAAATCAAATATTTTTATTTGTTTTTTTCTTACAGAAAATGATAATGCTCTACCTATTTGTTGTAAGTAAATAATAGGGGATGTTGTATGTCGAGTCATAATTACTCCATCTACGCCATTAACATGCATTCCCTCATTAAAAATATCCACAGCAAACATTAATTTTATTTCATTATTATCACTAGGTTTTGAAAAATCATTAATTTGACTTTGATTTTCATTTTTGTTTTGTTTACTATGTGCTTGATAAATTGATATTTTTCCTATTCCTTTAAACCATTCTTCAGCTTCTTTTTTCTTTTGTTCTAGTTCTGATATACTTGAGCAAAAAACAATGTATTTTTCTCCACCTTTAACTCCGTTTTCTTTTAATAATTTATTAACATCACATTCAATATTTAATTTTTCTTGTAATTCTTCTTGTTTTTTTCGTAATGGTATAAATTCTTCAGTATCTGGTAACTTTCTTAATTTTGATTTTATAGAATTTAATGATTCTTGTGCACTATAATTAATATTAATGTATAAAGGGGCAGGTAATATTTCTTTTAATATTGCTTGAGACAATGTTAATCTACTAGCAACATTATTATCAAAGAATACTTTTGCTACATCCATATAATCATCTAGATATCTTGTACCGGTAGCAGTTGCACCAATCATAACTTTATCTTCTGAAGTTTTTATCAAATCTCTTAGTTCGCCAATTGTTTCTCCCCATACAGTAGCGCCACAATGATGAGCTTCATCAAATATGAAGCAATCGTAATTATCAAAATAATATTTTGCTGAATTTTTATTAATATTTGGATATATAACTAAATCTAGTTTATCATATATTTCTTTTGATGTTCCAAGCAAAGGCATATCTCTATTTACAAGTTGATCAAACATAGGCTCATGTGTAGTAACAAATAAAACTCGTTTGCCAGCCATTTGAGTTGCCAAATATTTTATTAGTATATATGATTTACCTGTACCTGTGGCTCTTTCAATAAATGAAAAGTTACTATCTTCTAAACTTTTAATAATTGATTGATAACCTTCTTCGTTATGGTCATATAACTTAATTTCCTCCATAAATCCTCCATTATTAACAAGAAGCAGATTATTTATAAAATCTCTTATTATTAAGTATATTATAGCATATATTCTTTTTATTGTATATGTTTGATAGTAATAATCTGATTATAAAGGTAGCAAGTTGTTGCTAAAAAAGTAAAAATGTTGTAATATTATTATAGGTGATGTAAGATGTTAGATAGTAAGATCATAATAGGTATAGCAATAGTTGTTCTAATAATAGTGATTATAATTATAGGAATTATATCTAAAAATAAAAAAAATAAGAATAAAGAACCAGAAGCAAGTATATTAGATGTTGATGAAGTAGGTGTTCCAAATACATCTGAATTACAAGATTTTTCATATGGTTACGAAAAAGAAGAAACAATAGTTATGAATCCTGTAACAGATGAAAATACTAATAAAGACGATAATGATAAAGAAAAGAGTGAAGATAATGAATAACAAAGGTGTTATTACAAGAGGTATGGCAATACTTGCGGCATTAATATTAATTATTGTTCTTGCAATTGTTATTATTATAAATGTTGGAAAAAGTACAAACGTTAATAAATATAAAAGTTTTGAGAAAGAACTTGTAACTGGTGCTCAAAACTATTATGTAATTAAAAATTTAGATATAGATGAGGGTGAAGAGAAAAAAATCACTTTAAAAACATTGTCAGATTCAAATTTAGTATATAGTGATTTGAAAGATAAATGTGATGGTTATGTAATAATAACAAATGAGGAAGATCTTTCTAGTGATAAATATGAACTTGTTTATAACGCATATATTAAATGTGGCAGAAAATACATGACTGCAAATTATAGTGAGTATTAAAATAAGTAAAAATGTTTACTTATTTTTTCTTAATATGTTATAATAAAATATATGAAATAGGAGGATATGTATGGAAGAGACAAAATGGCTAACAAAGGGTAAAATAATAACATTTGTAGTAGTTATTTTATTAATTGCCGGAATAGTCGTTGGTGTTATGGTACATAAAAATAATTTAAAAAATGATTATGTTAAATTTGAAAAACAATTAGAATATGCAGCACCAAACTATTTATTAAAAGAAAAAATTAAATTATATGAGTATGAATGGAGAGAAATAAATATAACTGATATTTTAAAACAAAAATTAGTTATAAACAAAAGATCTTCAGATTGCAAAGGATATGTTATTGCTGAGGCATTAAAGGATGAGACTTTAGATCTTGAAGAAAGTACATCAAATGTATCTGAAAATAGTAAAGAAACAGATGCAACTGATACTACTGAATCCAATCAAACTAGTACAGAATCATCAAGCGAAGATACTAAAAAAGAAGATACAACTAATAAAAGAGTAAGTAGTAATATTACATATAAAGCATATATAACTTGTAAAAATGCATATACTACAGATGGATATGGTACAAAACCTGATAGTGCTAAAAAGAATACAGAAGAAACTCAAACTCAAAAAGATACTGAAAAACCAGTAATTGAACTTTTCGGAGACAAAACTATTACAATAAAAGTAGGAGATACATATAAAGAACCTGGTGCAGTTGCTACTGATAATGTAGATGGTGATATCACTAAGAAAATAAAAATAACTGGTAAAGTAGACACTAAAAAAGAGGGAGAATATGTAATTAAATATACTGTTTCAGATAAAGCTGGTAATAAGGCAACAGCGGAAAGAAAAGTTATTGTTGAAAAGAAGGAAGAAGAATCTAAAGAAGATGATAATAAGAATACACCAACTGATAATAATACTAATAATGATAACAATAATTATTACAGAGATACAATAGCTCCTATAATAACATTTAATATAAGTGATGCATATCAAAATATATGTACAGGAAATAGTGTTAATATAAGTGTTAATGGTCCTTATGGATATGTTGCAAGAGATAATGTAGATGGTAATATAACATCAAGAGTAAGTATAACAGGAGATACAGGAATAATTAATACACCAGGTGTTTATAACTTATATTACACAGTAACAGATAGTTCAGGTAATAGAGCTAATGCATCTAAACAATTCACTGTAAGAACTTGTGGTAATCCTATTCAAAAACCAGATACAACAGTTTCTGTAACAAGTATTGTAGTTACCCCAAATGCAAAAACAATGACTGTATCACAAACAGCACAATTAAGTGTTTCAGTTTTCCCAAGTAATGCAACAAACAAATCTGTAACATACTCTTCATCAAATTCAAATGTTGCTAGTGTAACATCAAGTGGACTTGTAACTGCAAAATCTAAAGGTACAGCAGTAATAACAGTTACATCTTCAAATGGTAAAACTGGAGTATGTAGAATAACAGTTAACTAAAAGAATCCATAGGGTTCTTTTTTTTTCTATATATGTGTGTTATAATCGTTATAAGAGGGTAGAAAATGAAAACAATAAAAGATATAGATATTAATAATAAAACAGTATTAATTAGGTGTGATTTAAATGTACCAATAAAAGATGGTAATATAGAAGACGATAATAGGATAGTTAAAAGTTTAGAAACAATTAAGTATGCATTAAAGCATGCAAAACATGTAATAATAATGTCTCATTTAGGAAGAATAAAAAATGAAGAAGATAAAAAGAAAAATTCTTTAAAAATAGTTTGTGATAGATTATCAGATTTATTAGGTGAAAAAGTATATTTTTGTACATATGATGAAGATATTAAAAATGTAGTTCAAAATAATAAAATTGTAATGCTTGAAAATGTAAGATATTTTGATTTAGATGGTAAAAAGGAAAGTAATAATGATGAAGAACTTTCAAAATTCTATGCATCACTTGCAGATGTTTATATTAATGATGCATTTGGAGTATCACATAGAAGAGCAGCATCTACTACCGGTGTTTCAAAATATTTAGAGAGCGCAGTTGGATTTTTAGTAGAAGAAGAAATTAATAAATTAAGTATTTTATTAAATAATCCAGAAAAACCTTTTTGCATTATATTGGGTGGCGCAAAAGTATCAGATAAAATTGGTATTATATCTAATTTAATAGAAAAAGTAGATAATATTATAATAGTAGGGGCAATGGCGTTTACATTCTTAAAAGCAAAAGGAATAAATGTTGGTAAATCACTTGTTGATGAAGAAAACATTGAATATTCAAAAAATTTACTAAATAAATATTCTGATAAAATAATTTTACCTGTAGATGCATATGTATCTGATAAGATTGATAGTAATGATAAAATATTAAAAAATATTAATGAAATTGATAATGATGATATAGCATTTGATATAGGTCCAAAAACAATAGAAAATATAGATAATGTTTTAAAACAAACTAAAACAGTATTTTTAAATGGTCCAGCAGGTGCATTTGAATATGATAACTTTTCATATGGTACAAAAGAAGTATTAAAGTCACTAAAAAATAGTAGTGCAAAAGTTATAATAGGTGGTGGAGATTCCGCATCAGCTGCTATAAAGTTTGGATATAAAAATTCTTTTTATCATATTTCAACAGGTGGAGGAGCATCTTTAGAATTTTTATCTGGCAAAGATATGCCTGGATTTGAAAATATAGGAGAATAATATGAAAAAATATAAAACTAATATAATAATATTAATATTAATTTCAGTACTTATAATGTACTTAATTATGAAAGATGATTTTAAAGATATAATGAGTGCTCTTACAAATATAGATATAAAGTTTTTATTTGTTGCACTTATACTTATGGGACTTTATGTATTTTTTCAATCATTATCACTTCATTTATATTTAAAATCTATAAAAAAAGATTATAAGTTAAAAGACACATTTATTCTTATGTGTTCAGCACAATTTTTTAATGCGATTACACCTTTTTCATCAGGTGGACAACCATTTCAAATGTATTTATTAAAAAAACAGGGTATTAAAGTTACAGATTCTGGTAATGCCCTTTTACAAAACTTTTTTACATATCAACTTGCGCTTATTATAATGGGAACATTTGCAGTTGTAACAAATAGTTTCCTTCATATAATTCCATCAACTAGTTTACTTAAGAACATTGTTTTAATTGGATATATAGTTAATATTGTTGTACTTGTTTTATTATTTTCATTAGGAAGAGCGAAAAATCTTAATACAAAAGTATTTAATAAAATATTTAATTTTATATTCGGATTTAAGTTTATTAAAAATAGAGAACACCTAAAAGAAGAAGCAACTAAAAAAATTGATGAATTTTACAATAGTAGTATATATTTTAAAGAAAATAAATTTATACTTGTAAAATCAACATTTTATAACATAATGGGTCTTACTATGTACTATTTAATACCTTTATTTATTTTTTATAGTATAGGAAAGTTTAATACTGTAAATGCACTTGATTCTATTGTTTGTGCAAGTTATACTTGCTTTGTTGGATCGTTTGTACCAATACCAGGTGGTACTGGTGGACTAGAATATGCATTCTTAGAGTTTTTTAGAAGTTTCTCAGATGCATCAATTATAAGTGCATGTATGATTTTATGGAGACTTTCAACATATTATTTACCAATGATATTAGGCGCTATTTCAATAGCATTTGTTAGAAGGGGAAAAGAGGAAGAAGTAAAATGAGAGTAGGAATATTTACAGAATCATATCCTCCTTTAGTAAATGGAGTATCAACAAGTATATTAATGCTTGAACATGCTCTTACTAAACTTGGACATGAAGTATTTATAATAACAGTTAGTGATAATAAAAAAGATTATGTTTTAGAAAATAATGGACATATATTAAGATTACCATCTGTAAATCTCGCAAATTGTTATGATTATAAAATGACTAGTGTTTATCCTATTAAAGCAGTTAATATGATTAAAAAAATGAATTTAGATGTAATACATTCGAATGTTGAATTTACTGTTGGAATATTCGCAAGAGTTGTATCTGAACAATTATCAATTCCTCTTGTTCATACGTATCATACAAATTGGGAGGATTATACACATTACATAACAAAAAATAAAAAGATATTAGATGATATATGTAAAAAATTATTAAAATATTTAGTTGTATTTTTTGAAGATAAAACAGTAACAGAGTTAATTGTACCATCTAATAAAATATATAATCTTTTTAAAGATAAATATAAATTTACTAAAAATATACATATTATACAAACAGGAATTGAAACAAGTAAGTTCTATAAAGAAAACTTTAATCAAAAAGATATTAATAGTTTAAAGAAAAAACTAGGTATAAAGAAAAAGGATTTTGTTGTAATGACTGTTTCTAGACTTGCAAAAGAAAAAAGTGTAGATAGAATTATAAATAATCATAAAGAGCTTGTTAAGAAATATTCAAATATGAAGCTTTTAATTGTTGGTGATGGACCAGATATAGATAAATTAAAAGATGAAGCAAAAAGTCTTGGTGTATCAGATAGTGTTATTTTTACAGGAAAAGTTCCATTAAGTGATATCCCAATATACTATCAATTAGGTAATGTGTTTGTAACTGCATCTAAATCAGAAACACAAGGATTAACGGTTGTTGAAGCTATATCTTCATCACTTCCTGTTGTAGCAGTTAAGGATGATAGTTTTGTAAATAGTGTTATTGAGGATTTTAACGGATTTGTATTTACAGATGATGAAAAATATATTAATTCAATATCTAAATTATATGAAGATAAAGATTTATATAATAGACTTTCAAATCAATCTAGATTATTATCTGCAGATTTTTCATCAGAATATTTTGCATTAAAGGTTTTAAAAGTATATGAAACAGCGATTGAAAACTACAAAAAAGACAATAAAAAGATAATAAACAAGATAAAAAATAATATTGCAAGCAGAAAATACAAGAAAATATCAGAAAAAAACTGATATTTTTTTTGTTAAAGTTTCTTTGTAGTTAATCCTACGACAAAAATCGACAAAATACGACAAAATTAGATGAAAGAAGCTAATAAAATGTCTGGTATTTGAAAAAAATATGTTGTATAATGGAAAAGTACGAAAAATAGAGAGGAAAATAAAAAATATGAAAACGCAAAGACTTTTGGTTGTAGATGACAATTTAAGTTTAATTCACATGATAAGGGAACATGCGAAAAGTAGTGGCAAAATGGAAGTACTATATGAGGCTCACGATGGTGAAGAAGGCCTTAGGATGATAAAGAATCATATTAATGAAATTGATTTAGTATTACTTGATTTAATTATGCCAAATAAAGATGGCATATATTTACTAGATAAATTAAAAGAAGAAGAAATCAATACTAATATAATAGTAATAACTTCATTTAATGCAGATGCGATTATTAAAAAGTTATCTTCCTATAATATAAAGTATTTCTTACTTAAACCATTTGATTTAAAAGATCTAGAACAAAGAGTATTAGAAGCAACACAAACAGAAGATAAGAAAGCAATGACAACTTATGATTATGATTTAAAAATATCTGTTACAAAGATATTACATGAACTTGGAGTTCCATCACATATAAAAGGATACCAATACATAAGAGAAGGTATATTACTTTTATATAATAACCCTGATATAGTAGGTGGAATAACTAAAGAATTATATCCAGAAATTGCAAGCAGATTTAATACTTCAGTTTCAAGAGTAGAAAGAGCAATTAGGCACGCTATTGAAGTAAGCTGGAATAGAGGTAATTTAGACCTTATGGAAGAAGTATTTGGTCATAGTGTAGATTATGATAAAGCAAAACCAACAAACAGTGAATTTATCGTGACAGTTGCTGATAAATTAAAACTAGAATATGGTAGAATTAAAGCATAATTAAGAGTCATCTTAATTTTTTTTCTTTTTCATTTGATACTTTTTTGTCATTATTTAAAAAAAAACTTTATTAATAATTAAATTTTTGGTATAATAAATCATGATAGAGTAGGTGTGATATGAACATAAAAAAAGTATTTATAATTTTAATATGTGTATTTGCATCTATTGGATGCACAATCCAAAATATAAGTGATAGTGACATAGATAAAAACCTTGATGTTATATTAAATAAAAATATAAAAAATTCAAATAAAGAGGCAATTGGATATCAATATTATTTGCCAAGTTATATTTCTACTAGAAATGTTAAAGATTTTAATCAAGAGCTATATTCAAATGGTAATACATATTACTTATATGTTGATATAGTTAGTTATTATCATAAAACAAAAAATAATTACAAAATAGATAAAAATGCATACATATCAAAAAAATTAGATTATAATTCAAAAACAGGATATTTAGAAGTAAATGAAGTAAAAGGTAAGTATTATATTGAAATGATGTTTAATTATGCAAAAGTAGAAGCATATGTATCTAAATATGATTTAGTTGATTCAATTTCAAGTATGGCTTATGTTTTATCTAGTATAAAATACAATAAAAATACTATTGAAACTATGCTAGGTAGTGGTAAATATGATTTAGGAGAAAATGAAACTTATAACATATTTGAAACTAAAAAAACAACAGATGGTAATTTTTTAGATTGGGTTAACGAATATGACACTTATAATGGAGATAATTCATCTTTAGAAAGTTTAATAGAGCAAGATGAAATTACTTCTACGGATGAATAGGAGGATAAATATGGGATTACTTGATAAAGTTAAAAATTTCTTTTATGACGAAGAAGACGTTGAAGATGAATACGAAGAAGAAACTCATAAAGAAGTAAAAAAAGAAAATAAAAGAAAATATGAACCAGTAAAAGAAGATATAGTAAGAAAAAGAGAAAATAGATTAGAAAAAGAAAATGAAGAAGTGACAGAAAGAGAATTATTTAAAGCAGAAAGTACATTTAATTTTCCAATGGATTTAGATGATACAATATATGAAAAACCATCTAAAACAGTAAGTAGACTTGAAAAAGTACAAAAAGAAGAACCAAAAAAGGAAGTTAAAGTAAGTACATATAGAGAAACAACAAGAGAGACAACAGCATATCAAAAAAGGACTTATCCAACAGAAAAAATAACTACAACAAAAGATGATAAGAAATTTATGCCAACTCCAATAATATCACCTATTTATGGAGTACTTGATAAAAACTATAAAAAAGAAGATGTTGCTTTAGATAGTGCGAATGATCTTAATATAACAAAAAAGTTAGATTATGATTCAGTTATGAAAAGAGCAATGAAAAGAGTAGATGATAAGGAAGATGAAGAAAATAAAAGTATCTTTTTTAATCTAGATGAACAAGAAGCAGATAAAGATGATGAAGTAAAAATAATATATAATGATGTATCAACTAGTGATGATATGGATAATACTAATAAAGATGATACTAATAATAAACCATTAGTAGATGAAGACAATATTCTATCCGAAACAAAAGAACAAGATTTATTTAATTTAATAGATAATATGTATAGTTCAGAAGACGATGAGGAGGACGATGAATAATGGATTTTCTAAATGAATTTTTACCTATAGTAATATATATACTTCTAGTAGTTTTAATAATATTATTAATAATACTTGCATATAGATTAATTAAGACTATGGACAAGGTTAAGTTGATTGTTGATAGTGTTGATGAAAAGGTATCATCGTTAAATGGTGTATTTGCTGTTATAGATAGATTCAGTAATGGATTTTCTATAGTAGGAGATAGATTTATTGATTTAATAGTTAACTTTTTTAGTAAGATATTTAAATCAAAAAAAGAAGAAAATGAGGAGGATGATTAATATGAGTAAAAAAGGAACTGGAAAATTAATTTTGGGAGCAGGTTTAGGAGCAGGACTAGCGCTTTTATTCGCACCAAAGAAAGGATCTGAATTAAGAGAAGATTTAAAATGTAAAATTAACGAATTTGTTAATAAAGCAAAAGAAGTAGATACAGAAGAAGTGAAAGAAAATTTAGAAAATAAAATAGATGAAATTAAAAAAGAATTAGAAGATCTTGATAAAGAAAAAGTTAAAAAAATAGCTGAAAAAAAGGTAGAACAACTAAAAAAGAAAACTGAAGAATTAGTTGAATATGCTAAAGAAAAAGGTACTCCAGTACTTGAAAAAACAGCTAAAGATGTTAAAAAACAAGCAGCAAATGTATGCAAAGAAGTATTAAAAAAATTAGAAACTGATAGCGAATAATTCGCTATTTTTTTTATTAAAAATATAAATAGGTATTTTATAATTAACAAAAATAGTTTATAATATTATGTATAAAGTAGAATGGAGTTGTATTATGAGTTTAAATAATATTGGAATATCTTATAGTGGAAGTTACCTTCTTCAAGGAAATCAAATAGAAAGACTAAAAAAATCATTAGAATTAAAGGCAAATACTACTGAATTACTTCTTAGAACTGATAAAAAAGAATGTGATATAGATAGTTTAAGAAAAGTTTATAATGGTAATATTTTATTTCATGTTCCAGCTATAAATCCAGATTTAGCTAATTTAAAAATAGTTAACGAAATAGTTAGAAATTTAAAAGAAAATAAAATAGAACTTATTACCATAAATGCATCTAATTTGTCTTTAGATTTATTTGAATGGTCTACTTTAGATGAACAAAAGAAATATTTTTTAAACATTGTAACAGCAATTTCTACACTTGCTTCTAATAAAATAGAGGTAGCAGTAGATAATATTAAATACGAAGAAAATAATGCTTTATTTGGAAGCAATATTGCTCAAATGACAGATATTATTGTTTATTCTAGAAAAATGCTTGTTAGAGATTTTGGTTTTAGAGAAGAAGAGGCAGAAAAATACATAGGACTTTCATTAAATATTGATAATATAAGAACTGATTCTTCAAAAGAAAGTTTAGAAAATTGGATGGAAGTATTCAGTAATTCAATAAAATGTATAAAGATATCAAATACAAATGATACTGATAAAATTAATAAAATGCTTGATATTATGGAAAAGGATAATAAAGATTATACTATTCTTTTAAGTACTAACTCAGATTTAGATGAAATAAATAGTGGATATATTAATTTAATTAATCTAATAGATAAAGATTCTAGTATAGAAATAGAAGAAAAAAATACTGTAACTGATATTAAAAGTGATAAAAAAATGACAAATTATATAATACTTGGAATGATAATCGCAACTATAGTAATAATATGTATGATGTTTGTATTAAAGTTACGTTAATTTGACTATAATACCTTTTTGTGGTATTATTAGTGTGCTTCGCTAATTACAAATGAGGTGAAAAGTTGTGAAAAAATTTCGATTAATTAATGAGAAAGTAATAACTGTATTTTTATGTTCAATGATTACATTATTTGCTTTTTCAAGTTTTTTATCGAATGTTGATAAAGAAGTTTTAAGTAATATGTTTTCTTCTGTTAATATGATTGAAGAAGATACAAAAGAAGAATTTGTTGATTCTATATCAGAATTAAGTAAAGAAAATAATGTTACAAAAAGAGTAATTGTATATGATGGTATGACAATGAGTGAACTTGCCGAAAAATTAAATAGATCACTTAAGTCAACAATTGCTGGTAAAGGTGATATATTTGCATCTTATTCTTTAGAAAGAGGTGTAGATCCATATTTAGCAGTAAGTATTATGCTTTTAGAAACAGGATGTAATTGGTCTTGTAGTTCACTTATGAGAAAGTGTAATAATGTTGGTGGACAGAAAGGTTCTCCATCTTGTGATGGTGGTTCATATAAATCATATCCAAGTTTAGATGAAGGTATAAAAGGATTTATTGATAATATTGCAGACAATTATTATGCATATGGATTAACAACACCAGAAGCAATGAATAAGAAGTATGCAGCAAGTAATATGTGGGCAATTAAAGTTAATAACTATATTTCATCAGTAAAAGCAAAATAGGACTTGTAAAGGTCCTATTTTTTATGCAATAAAAAAACCTAGATAGTTCTAGGTTCTTATTATCTACTATAGAATTCAACGATTAATGCTTCGTTTATATCTGAGCTAAGTTCGCTTCTTTCTGGTAATCTAACATATGTACCTTCAAGTTTGTTCTTATCGAAAGTAACAAATTCAACAGTATTGTTGATAGCTTCTAAAGCTTCTTTAATAGCTTTATGATCTTTTGATGATTCTTTAACACTAATTACATCACCAGGTTTAACCATATATGAAGGGATATCAACTTTTTTACCATTTACTAAGATATGTCCATGGTTAACGATTTGTCTTGCACCTCTTCTTGTTCTAGAAAGTCCCATTCTATAAACTATGTTATCTAATCTACTTTCAAGAAGTCTTAAGAAGTTTTCACCATGAATACCTTGCATTTTACCAGCTTTATTAAATAATAGTCTGAATTGTTTTTCGTTTAAACCATAAGTGAATTTAACTTTTTGTTTTTCATTTAATTGGATAGAGTAGTTAGAAGCTTTTGCTTTTCTATCTTGTCCATGTTGACCAGGTTTATATGGTCTTTTAGCTAAATCCTTACCATTTTCAAGTGTTGAGAAACCAACTCTACGACTTTTCTTATTAGCAGGTCCTGTGTATCTTGACATTTTCCTTTTCCTCCTTTACTAGATTTCAAACCTTCGGTATCTTGCTTGCCAATATATAGGGTGTTATATTTTAATACTTTCCATCGTGCGTAGCTTTTAAAAGGGCACGGTACTAATAATACTTTCCGTATATAACGCATTACATATTTCAAGTAAGTGCTACAAAATGTTTGCACGTATATTATAACACAAAAAAAATAATAGTCAAACATAATATTAATAAATAAAATGCAAAAAACGTAGAAATAAGTTTTAAAATACATTATTTTGTGTTAAAATGTAAATAATAGAGGTGGTATTGTGAATAAGACGCTTATAATTTTTACAATTTATATAGTAACTATTATTCTGTTAATTATTATTTTTGTGCTTAGAAATTCAAAACAAAATAAGAAATTAACACAAGCTATTAGTGAATTAGAAAAAGAAAAAAACTTAATCATTAATGCCCCAATACTAAATGAATTATCTAAAGTTGAAGCACTTGTAAAAGATGATAAGTTAAAATATAAATATGATAATTGGCAACATAAATTTGATGATATTAGAAATATTTATATACCAAAAATAACTGATATGCTTTTAGAAGCTGATGATTTAGTATCTAGAAAAAAATATAAAGAGTTAAGACTTTTACTTGCGGATATTGAACTTAAGATATATAAACTTAGAGAAAAGACAAATAAATTATTATCTGAAATAAAAGAAATAACATTAAGTGAAGAAAAAAATAGAAATCAAATTGTTAAGTTAAAAAATAAATATAGAGGAATAAAACAAGATTATGAAAAAAATAAAGCAGATTATAAACCAATAAATAATCAAATAGAACTTCAATTTGAAAATATCGAAAAAAGATTTCAAGAATTTGAAATTGTAATGGAAAAGAAAGATTATGATGAAATAAATTATTTGGTAAAAGGTATTACTGAAATGATTGATCATATTGAATATGTAGTTAAAGAAGTTCCTGCGATACTTATTATGTGTAATGAACTTATTCCAAATAAAATTGCGGATATATCTAACTTATATATAAAGATGACAAGAGATTTATATCAACTTGATTATTTAAATGTTGAATATAATATTAAGGAAACAGAAAAGAAAGTAAAAGATATATTAGACAGAGTAAAAGTATTAAATCTAGAAGATGTTGTGTTTGAACTTAAGACAATAGTTACATATTATGATTCGTTATATAATGATTTCGAATATGAAAAATTATGTAAGAAAACATTTGAATCTAATGTTAAATCGTTTAAAGCAAAATTGGTTAGAACAAATAAAATAATCAATAATTTAATAGGTCAATTAGATTCTTTAAAAGAAACATATGATTTATCAAAGGATGATGTAAATAGACTTCATATAATAAATACTGAAGTTAAAAAGATAAAAGAAAGTTATAATAATCTTATGGATTGTAGTAAGAATCATACTTTTCCATATTCTAGAATGGTAAAAGAACTTGATGTGCTTATTATTAAGGTTTCAAAACTAGAAGAATCATTAAATTATGATTTAAAAACAATTGGAAGCATGAAGGAAGATGAAGTAAGGGCAAGAGAACAATTAGATAATATTAAAAACTTGCTTAAAAAAGCTAAAAACAGAATTAGACTTTATAATATTCCAGTTATTCCTGATAATTATTTCGTAGAATTACAAGATGCATCAGATGCGATTAAGGAAATTCAAAAAGAACTTAATAAGAAACCAATAAATATTGAAACACTTAATATAAGAGTTGATACAGCAAGAGATTTAGTATTTAAGGTATTTAATACAACAAATAGCTTACTTAAAACAATAGTTATGCTTGAAGAAACTATGGTTTATGGTAATAGATATAGAAGTTATAAAGAAAAAGTAAATGAAGGGCTTATAATGGCCGAAAAATTGTTTTTTAAGGGTGAATATAAAAAAGCTCTTGAAGTAACTATGAATGCAATTGATTATGTTGAACCTGGAATTCATAATAGAATAATGAAAGCTTATAATGAAAATTAGGAGGTCTATAAATGAGTAACAAAGAACTTGAAAACACTATAAAAGAATATAATGAACAGAAAAATGAGCAAGTAAAAAGAGATACACTAAAGAACTTTAATAAAAAAATTGATGATAGAGAATCAGTTTGGATAAGAAGCGATGAAATAAAATATGGATTCGAAAATGAATATTGTACTGATAGCTTAAAAAAAGAAAGAAGTGACCAACATAGAAATGAAAATACAAAAAGAGCATGCAAACAAATTAAAAGGAAAAAATTTAAAAGTTTTAAGATAAGTCCAGAACTTGAAAAAAGGATAAAACAGTTTGCGATTGCTACTTCACTTATAGGTGTAGGTATAGGAGCAATAGTAGGAGTTACAAAAGGAAGTGAGGTAATTGCAAATAATGCAAAAAATGAGCTTCTTCAAGAACTTTCAGAAAAGCAATTAGTTAAATATAGCTTGAGTAATGCACCTTCCAAACTTATAGAAAGTTGGGCTGATGCAAAAATGACGCAACTCGACCAATTAACACAAAATAATGAGTCTCTTAGAGAGGTATTTAATTCAATTTTAGAAAATGAATATGGTCATGTTAAAAAAGATTATTATGAATATATTGAAACAGGATCTGAAAATGATAGGGAAAAATTAGTACAATCTGCTGAAACTTTACAAAATAAATTAAAATGCTCTATACATACTGGAGATTATAGTTTTAAAAATTCAAAATTTGCTTATGCTCTTTTACGTGATCCAGATGGAAATTTTATAGATTATGAAACGCTTGATCCAAATCTAGAAGTTTATGAAGTAGTAGGATTTAATATTGATGATAGTTTTGAACCTGAAGATGTATTATATGATGGTGTTCTTTATAGAAAATATGACGAGAACAGTAGTATTCAAAGCTTTAAAATGAGATGAAAATGAGTAATCATTTTCTTTTTTTTTCATAAAATTTATTAGGTGATAATAATGCTTAAAAAAATATTTAAAATATCTGCAGTTTTATTACTTGTTGGATTTAGTTTTTTTTATACTGAAAAGGTAACTATGATAGCAAGAAATTCAGATCCAATAATGAGAGCTATTAAAAAGGAAGAAAATAATAAGAAGGTATCAAATGTAAATCCGGTAATAAATAAGGATGAATATATAATGGGGATTAATGGTTGTGAAATAGATGTTGATAAAAGTTATAGTAAGATGAGAAGTGTAGGAGAATTTAAAGAAGAATTAATAGTAATGAAAGAAACTTCAAATGATAAAGATTTAACAGATAAGTATGTAATTGGTGGTAATAACAAAGAAAAAAATGTATCCTTAATATTCATAGTAAATAAAGATATAGATAGCAAGCTTACAGATTATATAAATGATAAAAATATAAAAGTGAACTATTTTATAGATGGAAAGTATTTAGAAGAAAATATGATAACAGTAAAGTTTTTATCAGAAAATAGTAATATTTATTACTTAGGTGAGAATGAAGAATATAGCGATGAGAATATGCTTTACCATAATAATTTAATAAGCATGAATGGATCAAATGAACCAAAATATTGTTTTACAAGTGATAAAGATAATAATACATTAAAATTATGTAATGATTATGACATGGTTACTATTAAATCTGATATTATAAAAGATAATATATATAAAAGGATTAAGGATAAATTAAACAATGGTGTAATATTTGCGATTGATTCAGATAACATAGATGAGATTAAAGTTTCAATTAATTATATATTATCGAAGGGATATAACATTATATCTTTGGAAGATTTATTATCAGAAAAAAATGAATGCAAATAATTACTTATATTAACTGATAAAGGGCTTTAAGCAAATTTATCAGTTTTTTTTACAAAATACTTGCATTTATTTTGAATTATTGATATAATTGTCCTATGTGTGACTGCGTAGATGTGGGAGATTGCTGACACACCAGGTTAAGTTGCTTTTATAAAATAAAGGCAAACCTCAAATGTCAGGTAACTTACACGGAGTATGCCTATACAAGATATAGACGAAAGGAGGATACAATATGTCTAATAGAATTCAAGTTAATTTAAAAGCATATGATCCAAGAACTATCGATCAAGCTGCAAGTAAGATTGTTGAAACTATTAAAAGAACTGGCGGAGAAGTTAGTGGACCAGTACCACTACCAACAAAAGTTGAAAAAGTTACAATCTTAAGAGCTGTTCACAAGTATAAAGATTCTCGTGAACAATTCGAAATGAGAACACATAAAAGACTAATTGTTATCAATAATCCTAGTAAAGACACAATCGAGGCTATGACTAGATTGGATTTACCTAGTGGTGTTGAAATAAATATTAAATAATTATAGGAGGAAGAAATGAGAAAAGGAATCTTAGGCCGCAAGGTTGGAATGACTCAAGTTTTTGCTAAGAATGGTAAATTAATTCCTGTAACTGTTATCTCAGTTGAACCTAATGTTGTTTCACAAATTAAAACAACTGAAACTGACGGTTATGATGCAATTCAATTAGCATTCGAAACAAAGAGAGAAAAATTAAGTAACAAACCTGAGATGGGACATCTTAGAAAATCAAATACATCACCTAAGCGCTTCTTAAAAGAAATCAGAAATGTAGACGCAAGTAACTATACTTTAGGTCAAGAAATTAAAGTTGATATCTTTGCAGAAGGTGAAATGGTAGATGTAACTGGTGTAAGCAAAGGTAAAGGTTACCAAGGTGTTATCAAACGCTTTAATCAAAGCAGAGGTCCTATGGGACATGGTTCACAATACCATAGAGGTGTTGGTTCACTAGGAACAATGAGACCAATGCGTGTTTTAAAAGGTAAGAAATTACCAGGACATATGGGAGCAAATACAGTAACAGTTCAAAACTTAGAAATTGTTATGGTTGACTTAGAAAACAATGTTATCTTAGTTAAAGGTAATGTTCCAGGTCCTAAAAAGTCTTTAGTTATAATCAAATCAGCTATTAAAAATGAAGGTAAAATCAAAGAAACTTTAGAATTAGTTTCATTTGAAGAACCAAAAGCTATTGAAGAAGTAGAAGAAACTACTGAAACTGAAGAAGTAAAAGAAGAATCATCACAAGAAGTAACTGAATAATTAAATTAAACATTATATAAAAAATTATTGTGATGAAAGGAGGAAGAAATATGCCTAAAATAGCTCTTTTAAATGTAAAAGGTGAAAAGATTAAAGACATTAAACTAAGCGATGAAGTATTTGGAATTGAACCAAATAATCAAACAATATATGATGCAGTTGTTTTAAAACAAGCATCTATGAGACAAGGAACTCACAAAGTTAAAACAAGAAGTGAAGTTTCTGGTGGTGGAAGAAAACCATGGAGACAAAAAGGAACAGGTAATGCTCGTCAAGGATCTATCCGTGCACCTCACTTTGTTGGTGGTGGAGTAGTATTTGGACCTACAACAGAAAGAAATTATACAAAAAAACAAAATAGAAAAGAAAGAAGATTAGCTTTAAAATCAGCTTTAACTTATAAAGCTAGAGAAAATGGAATCGTTGTTGTTGAAAATATTGAACTTTCAAGTAATAAAACAAAAGATTTCATCAAATTATTAGAAGATTTAAAAGTAACAGGAAAAACTTTAATCGTTGTTAAAGAATTAACTGATAACTTAATTTTAGCTTCTCGTAATTTAAGTAATGTTAAAGTAATCGAATCTCATGAAATCAACACTTATGATGTATTAAACTATAATAATGTAGTTATTACTGAAGAAGCAGTTAAAATGCTTGAGGAGGTACTTAGATAATGATAGGAAATTATAGAGATGTAATAATTGCCCCTGTTATTACTGAAAAAAGTGCAAAAATAGCAGAAAAGGGTAATAAAATCGTTTTCAAAGTTAAAAACGATGCTAATAAAGTCCAAATAAAACAAGCAGTTGAAAAAATATTTGGAGTAAAAGTATTAAGAGTAAATACAATTAACGTTAAACCAAAATATAAAAGAGTTGGACGTTATGCAGGGACTACTAGTCGTTACAAAAAAGCAATTGTAACACTTGCTGAAGGTAGTCAAATAGAATTATAATAGGAGGTTTTAGATATGGCTATAAGACATTTTAATCCAGTTACACCTGGACAAAGAAAGAAAAGTACTTTAGTAAATGAAGAGCTAACTAAAACAGCTCCTGAAAAAAGTTTACTTAAAGCAAAAAACAAAAAAAGTGGTCGTAATAACCAAGGTAGAATTACAGTAAGACACCAAGGTGGAGGAGCTAAACAAAAATATCGTTTAATAGATTTCAAAAGAAATAAACATGATATTGAAGGAACAGTTGCTTCAATAGAATACGATCCAAATAGAAGCGCAAATATAGCTTTAATTAACTATACAGATGGTGAAAAAAGATATATAATCGCTCCTAAAGGTTTAAAAGTAGGAATGAAAATTGTATCAGGCGAAAATGTTGATATAAAAGTTGGTAATGCACTTCCAATCATGAACATACCTGTTGGTACAGTTATCCACAATATAGAAATGAGACCTGGTAAGGGTGCTCAAATCGCAAGAAGTGCTGGACAAAGTGCTCAAATACTTGGTCGTGAAGAAAGATATGTACTTGTTAGATTATCTTCAGGCGAAACAAGAAAAATATTAGGTACTTGTATGGCAACAATTGGTGAAGTTGGTAATGAAGATTATTCACTTGTTAGACTTGGAAAAGCAGGTAGAACAAGACATATGGGTGTAAGACCAACAGTTCGTGGTTCTGTTATGAACCCTAATGACCATCCACATGGTGGTGGTGAAGGTAGAGCTCCAGTTGGACGTAAACAACCAATGACTCCATGGGGTAAACCAGCTCTTGGATATAAAACTCGTAAGAACAAGAAGAGTTCAAATAAATTAATAGTTACTCGTCGTAACAGTAAATAAGGAAAGGATGAATTATAATGGCTAGAAGTTTAAAAAAGGGACCTTTTGTAGATGAACACTTAATGAAAAAGGTTCAAGAAATGAATAAAAGTGGAAAAAAAGAAGTAATTAAAACATGGTCACGTCGTTCAACTATTTTTCCTGATTTTATTGGACACACTTTTGCAGTTCATAATGGTAAAGAACATATTCCAGTTTATGTTACTGAAGATATGGTAGGTCATAAATTAGGAGAGTTCGCATTAACTCGTAAAAATGGTGGTCATGGCGAAAATAAGAAGAAATAGTTTGAACCTTAAGAGAAGGGAGAATTAGAAAATGGAAGCAAAAGCAACTGCTAGAACAGTCCTTATCGCTCCTAGAAAAGCACGTTTAGTTGTTAATCTAGTTCGTGGTAAAGATGTTAGTGATGCAATGGCAATTTTAAATAACTTAAATAAAAAGTCAGCTCGTTTAACTAAGAAAGTTTTAGTGTCAGCTGTAGCTAACGCTGAAAATAATTTCAAAATGGATAAAAATAATCTATATGTTAAAGAAGCTTACATAAATGATGGACCAATAATGAAAAGAAGAAGAATTGGTTCAAGATCACATATTGATAGACACGATAAAAAAACAAGTCATATAACTATCGTTGTGGCTGAAAGAAACTAGTAAAGGAGGTTAATTTATGGGACAAAAAGTTAATCCACATGGAATGAGAGTTGGAATCATCAAGGATTGGCAAGCAAAATGGTATTCAAATAACAAAGATTTCTCTAAATATCTTGGAAACGATTTAAAAATCAGAAAATATCTTGATAAAAGACTTAAAGATGCATCTGTTTCAAATATCAATATTCAAAGAGATAATAAGAAAACAGAAATCGTTATTTATACTGCTAAACCTGGTGTTGTAATCGGACACGGTGGAGAAGAAATTGAAAAATTAAAGAAAGAATTATGTAAATTAACAGGTGAAAATATTGTTGTTTCAATATTTGAAATTAAAAACCCAGACATGGTTGCGCAATTAGTTGCTAATAATGTCGCTAAACAAATTGAAAATCGTGGTTCTTACAGAATGGCTCAAAAAAGAGCAATAAGAAACACAATGAAGGCTGGTGCTAAAGGTATTAAAATCTTAGCTTCAGGTCGTTTAAATGGTGTAGATATAGCTAGAAGCGAAGTATATAGTGAAGGAACAGTTCCTCTACATACTTTAAGAGCAGATATTGATTATGCTACAGCTGAAGCTGATACAACATTTGGTAAAATAGGAATAAAAGTATGGATATACAAAGGTGAAGTACTTCCTAAGAAAAATGTAAAAGGAGGTAGTAGACATGCCACTAATGCCAAAAAGAACTAAATATAGAAAACCTCATAGACTTTATCATGATGGTAAAGCTAAAGGTAATACAGAACTTCAATTTGGTGATTATGGTCTTCAAGCAAAAGAAGGTGCATGGATAACTACTCAACAAATTGAAGCAGCCCGTGTTGCTATGACTCGTTACATGAAACGTGGAGGAAAGGTTTGGGTAAACATATTCCCTCACTTATCATTAACAAGAAAACCTGCTGAAACTCGTCAAGGTAAAGGTAAAGGTAATCCAGAACTATGGGTAGCAGTAGTTAAAGAAGGAAAAATAATGTTTGAAATTGCAGGTGTATCTGAAGAAGTAGCTAGAGAAGCATTAAGACTTGCAATGCACAAATTACCAGTTAAATGTAAATTTGTAAAAAGAGAAGAAAGTGGTGACGTAAATGAAAATTAAGGAAATAAGAGAATTAACCACTGAAGAACTATTAAATAAAATAGAAGAATTAAAAGAAGAGTTATTCAATTTACGTTTTGCTAATGCAACAGGTAACTTAGAAAAACCTTCAAGAATAAAAGAAATAAGAAAGACAATCGCTAGAATAAAAATGGTTATTCGTGAACGCGAAATAAATAATAAGTAGGAGGAAAAGGTATGGAAAATAAACGTAAAGAAATTGTTGGTATCGTTATTAGTGATAAAAATGATAAAACAATAACAGTAAAAGTAGAAACATATCGTAAACATCCACTATATAACAAACGTGTTAAGAGTTCAAAGAAATACACTGCACACGATGAATTAAATAAAGCTAAAGTAGGAGATAAAGTACGTATTGTTGAAACTAGACCATTATCTAAAACAAAAAGATATGAACTAGTTGAAATCGTTGAAGAAGCAATAATTCTATAATCTCTATGCTTAGAAGGAGGATTAATCATGATTCAACAAGAAAGTAGATTAAAAGTGGCTGATAATTCTGGTGCAAAGGAATTATTAGTAATAAGAGTTCTTGGTGGAAACAAAAAATTTGGTGGATTAGGAGATATAGTAGTTGGAACAGTTAAGAAGGCTACTCCTAATGGAACTGTAAAAAAAGGTAAAGTAGTAAAGGCCGTAGTAATAAGAACTAAAGCAGCTTCAAGAAGAGAAGATGGTTCTTATATCAGATTTGATGATAATGCATGTGTACTTATTAAGGATGATAAGAGTCCACAAGGAACACGTGTACTTGGCCCAGTAGCACGCGAACTTCGTGATGAAGGATTTATGAAAATCGTTTCACTTGCTAAAGAAGTGCTATAGAATTTTAAAGGAGGATAAACATGAACTTTAAAGTTGGAGATAAAGTAGTGGTTATCGCTGGTAAAGATAAAGGTAAAGAAGGAAAAATAATCAAAACATTAAAAAATGATAATAAAGTTGTAGTTGAAGGAATCAATATGGTTACAAAACATGTTAAACCATCAGCACAAAACGAAAATGGAGGAATCATTAAAGTTGAAGCTCCAATTCATGCATCTAATGTTATGATATTAGATCCAAAAACTAAAAAAAGAACCAGAATAGCTCATGAAATTGATGAAAATGGAAAGAAACATAGAATTTCAGTAAAATCTAAAGAGAGACTTAATTAAGCGAAAGGAGGGTATTTATGAACCGCCTAAAAGAAAAATATGTAAATGAAATCGTTCCTAGTTTAATGCAAAAATATAACTATACTTCAGTAATGCAAGCACCAAAATTAGAAAAAATAGTAATTAATATTGGTGTTGGTGATGCAACAACAAACAGCAAATTATTAGATGCTGCTGTTAATGAACTTGAATTAATAACAGGTGCTAAACCAGTTGTTACAAAAGCTAAAAAATCAATTGCTGGATTTAAATTAAGAGAAGGTCAAGCAATCGGATGTAAAGTTACACTTCGTGGAGAAAAAATGTATACATTCTTAGAAAAATTAATAAGAATTTCACTTCCACGTGTTCGTGACTTTAGAGGTGTCTCACCAAAAGCATTTGATGGTAGAGGTAATTATACATTAGGTATTAAGGAACAAATGATTTTTACAGAAATTGAATACGATAACATTGTTAAGAGTCGTGGAATGGATATTGTATTTGTTACATCAGCAAAAACAAATGAAGAAGCATTTGACTTATTAAATGGAATCGGAATTCCTTTTAGAAAGTAATAGGAGGAAAGTAAAATGGCAAAAAAAAGTATGATTGTAAAATCACAAAAGAAACAAAAATATAAAGTACGTGAATATACACGTTGTCAAAGATGTGGAAGACCACATTCAGTACTTAAAAAATATGGTATTTGTCGTATTTGCTTTAGAGAATTAGCATATAATGGCCAAATACCAGGTGTAAAAAAATCTAGTTGGTAGAATGAAGGGAGGATATTATGGTAGTATCATGTCCAATCGCAGATATGCTTACAAGAATTCGTAATGCAAACCAAATGCGTTATGAAGAAGTTTCAATGCCTACATCAAAAATGAAGGTTGAAATCGCTAGCATATTAAAAAGCGAAGGTTTTATAAAAGATTTTAAAGTTGTTAAAAAAGATGTTCAAGATGAACTTGTATTAACTTTAAAATATGGAGAAAAGAAAGAAAGAGTTATTTCTGGTTTAAAATGTATTTCTAAACCAGGATTAAGAGTTTATGCAAAAGCTGAAAATATTCCTAGAGTATTAAATGGTCTTGGAATTGCAATAATATCAACATCTAAAGGAGTTATGACTGATAAAGAAGCTCGTAAAGAAAATGTTGGTGGAGAAGTTTTAGCATACGTTTGGTAATAAAAAATAGTAAGGAGGCTTTAAGTATGAGTCGTATTGGTAATAGAGAAATTAAAGTACCTGCTTCAGTTACAGTAACAGTTAATGATAACGTTGTTACAGTAAAAGGACCTAAAGGTGAATTATCATTTGATATTAACGAAAATTTAAAAGTTAATGTAGGTGAAGGTACAGTAACTGTTGAAAGAACTAAAGAAGATAAACAAACAAAATCAATGCATGGAACAACTAACGCAATTATAACTAATATGATTGAAGGTGTTAGTAATGGATTCTCTAAAGGACTTGAAATTATAGGTGTAGGTTACCGTTTTACATTAAAAGGAAATACTTTAGTAGTAAACGCTGGTTATTCTCATCCTGTTGAAGTTGAAATTCCAAATGGAATTGAAGTTGAATCAGTTAGTAATACAGAAATAGTTGTTAAAGGTATAAATAAAGAATTAGTTGGAGAATTTTCAGCTAATATTAGAAAAATAAGAAAACCAGAACCATATAAAGGTAAAGGTATTCGTTATAAAGGTGAGTATATCCGTCGTAAAGAAGGAAAGAAAGCTTCTAAATAGTAGAAAAGGAGAGTCTTATATATGATGAAAAAAGTATCTCGTAATGAAGCTCGTCAAGCTAGACATGAACGTATTAGAAAAAATATAAGTGGTACAAATGAAGTTCCAAGATTAAACGTGTTTAGATCAGCTAAACATATTACTGCTCAAATCATAGATGATGAAGCTGGAAATACATTAGTAAGTGCATCTTCTATGGATAAAGATTTAAAAATCGAAAATGGTGGTAATGTTGAAGCTGCTAAAAAAGTAGGAGAAGCAATTGCTAAAAAAGCTGTTAAAGCTGGAATAACTAAGGTAGTTTTCGATAGAGGTGGATACCTATATCATGGAAGAGTACAAGCACTTGCTGATGCAGCACGTGAAAATGGATTAGAATTCTAAGGAGGGTAATGATGGAAAAAAAGTTTAACAACCCACGTAAAGATGATTATAGAGACGAAGTTATTGATATTCGTCGTGTTACAAAAGTAACAAAGGGTGGTCGTACTTTACACTTTTCTGCAACAGTAGCAGTAGGAGACGAAAAAGGTAGTATTGGTATTGGATCAGGAAAAGCTGGAGAAGTAGTAGAAGCCATCAAAAAAGCTAGAATGCAAGCTGTTAAAAATGTTCATAAAATTGAAATTGTTGATAATAGAACTATATCTCATGAAATGATAGGAGTTAGCGGAGCAGCAAGAGTTTTAATTAAACCTGCTAAAGCTGGTACTGGTATTATTGCTGGTGGTCCAGTTAGAACAGTATTAGAACTTGCTGGAATTAAAGATGTTGTATCAAAATCACTTGGATCAAACACTAAAATTAATACTTCAAGAGCAACAATGAATGCATTACTTGCTCAAAAATCAGTAGCACATGTTGCTAAATTAAGAGGAAAAACAGTAGAGGAGATTTTAGGATAATGAAATTACACGAATTAAAGTATAATGATGGCGCTGTTAAAAATGCTAACAGAGTCGGAAGAGGTACAAGCAGTGGTAATGGTAAAACTTCTGGAAGAGGTCAAAAAGGACAAAACTCACGTAGTGGTGGTGGAGTAAGACTTGGCTTTGAAGGTGGACAAAATCCATTATTCAGAAAAGTACCAAAAAGAGGATTTAACAATTATAATTTCGAAGTTAAATATGCAGTAATTAATGTAAGTGATTTAAATAAATTTGAAGATGGAACAGAAATAAATCCAGAATTATTAAAAGATATGGGATTAGTAAAAAAACAATTAGATGGTATCAAAGTTCTAGGTAACGGAGAACTAACTAAAAAATTAACAGTTAAAGCATCAATGTTCTCTAAGACAGCTAAAGAGAAAATTGAAAAGAATGGTGGAAAAGCAGAGGTGATTTAAGTTGTTTGCAACATTCAAACAAATTTTTACACCTAGAAATAAAGAATTAAGAAAAAGAATATTATTTACTTTAGGTTGTTTAGCAATATTTATTATTGGAACAACTATAAGTATTCCAAATACGAATAAGCTAAGTGGAGATTTAGGATTCTTAGAATTACTAAACTCTATAGGCGGTGGTGCACTAAAAAGAGGATCAATTTTTGGTCTAGGTGTAATGCCTTATATTAGTGCATCAATAATTATTCAATTATTTACTATGAATATTATTCCTTATTTTACAGAACTTGCAAAAGAAGGATATTCAGGTAGAAGAAAATTAAACACAATCACAAGATATTTAGGAATTGCAATAGCATTTATCCAAGGTATTATCTTATCACTTGGTATAGTAGGATCAGGTTCTGATGCTATGAGTTATATAAAAGTTGCAGTTATATTAACTGCAGGTACAGCATTCTTATTATGGATAGGAGATCAAATTACACAAAAAGGTGTAGGAAATGGATTATCTTTAATAATTATGGCTGGTATAGTTGCACAACTTCCATATATGATGACTGAAGCATTTAAAACATTCGTTTTAGGTAATGATAATTTATTTATTGGAATTGTTTCATTCATTATTTATGTAGCAATTTATTTTGCAATAGTAATTGGTGTTGTATTTATTCAAGAATCTGAAAGAAGAATTCCAATTCAGTATTCAAACAAAACATCAAGTGCATATGGTGCTAAACAAACTTATATACCATTTAGAGTTAATGCTGCAGGAGTTATGCCTGTAATATTTGCATCAGCAATAATCGCAATTCCACAAACACTTGCAAATTTTATTAAAAGTGAAGGTTATATTAAATTTGTTAATAATTACCTAAACTATAATACAGTTGTTGGTTTAATAATATATTTAGTATTAATCGTATTATTTTCATACATTTATACTTTATTACAATTTAGACCAGCAGATATTTCAGAAAACTTACAAAAGAATGGTGGATATATTCCAGGAATAAGACCTGGTGTTGAAACTAAAAATTATATTAAATCAGTACTTATTAAAATAACAACATTTGGTTCATTATTCTTAGTAGTAATTGCTGCTTTACCAATTTTATTCTCAAACTATTCAAATGTTCAAAATGCAAATATAACACTTGGTGGTACAGGAATATTAATTGTTGTAGGT
The DNA here is from genome assembly GCA_000433675.1 of Clostridium sp. CAG:433. Classification (GTDB taxonomy): domain Bacteria; phylum Bacillota_I; class Bacilli_A; order RF39; family UBA660; genus CAG-433. The sequence continues at coordinate 11,134 of FR893530.1, read as the reverse complement.
GTTGCACTTGAAACTTATAAACAAATTGAAAGTGTGTTAACACAAAAAGAATATAAGAGGCGATTTTAATGAGTAATATACTTTTAATATCTGCGCCAGGCGCAGGTAAAGGAGTAACATCAGAGTATTTAAAAGAAAAGTATAATATGGTTCATATGTCAATTGGAAATCTTCTAAGAGAAGAATCAGAAAAGAATATATCGTTAAAAGAAAAACTTGCTAATGGTGAGTTTATTGAAAATAATATAGTATACAGTTTATTTTCTAAATTCTTAGAAGATAATAAAGGTTCATCTTTTATATTTGAAGGTTTTCCAAGGCTTATGGAACAAGTTAAACCATTTTTAGATATTTTGAGTGAGCATGACATCATTTTAGATAAAATAATATTTATAGATATAGATAAAGATATTGCATTAAAAAGAGTTACAGGAAGATTAATGTGTAAGAACTGTAATGAAATTTATAATAAATATATTGATAATCTAGAAAATAATAAGTGCAAAGTATGTGGTGGCTCTTTATATACAAGAGACGATGATAAAGTTGAAACATACGAAAATAGATATAAATTATTTAAAGAAAAAACTATGCCTGTTGTAGAATATTTAAGTGATAAATATGACATTTATACTGTTTCAAATAATGGAACGTTTGATGAAATGAAATCACAGATAGATAATATTATGGGCAATTAGGAGAGTGTAAAGATGGCAAAAAATGATGTAATCGAGGTAGATGGAAAAGTAATCGACGTATTACCTGGAGGTAAATTCAAGGTTGAACTTGCAAATGGACACATTGTAGAAGCTCATGTTTCTGGTAAAATACGAATGAACAATATTCGCATCTTACCAGGTGATACAGTTGTCCTAGAATTATCCCCAGCAGATATAACACATGGGCGTATAACATGGAATAAAAGATAATGGAGGTAAATTATGAAAGTTAGAGCTTCAGTAAAACCGATTTGCGATAAATGCAAAGTAATTAAGAGAAAAGGTGTTTTGAGAGTTATTTGTAGTAATCCAAAACATAAACAAAAACAAGGTTAATAGGAGGTGTATTAAATGGCACGTTTTAAGGGTATAGATATTCCAAATAATAAAAGAGTTGAAATAGCATTAACTTATATATATGGTATTGGTAGAAATTTATCAAAGACTATATTAAAAGAAGCTAATGTAAATGTTGACACAAAAGTTAAAGATTTAACAGAAGATGAACAAGCAAGAATTCGTGAACAATTAGATAAACATGTTCTAGAAGGTGATTTAAGACGTGAAGTTAGTCTTAATATCAAAACTAAAATGGAAATTGGATCTTATCAAGGAATCCGTCATAAAAAAGGTTTACCAGTTAGAGGACAAAGCACTAGAAGTAATGCAAGAACTCGTAAAGGTAAAGGAAAAACAGTAGCTAATAAGAAGAAATAATAGATAATAAGGAGGTTATTTAGATGGCTTATAAAGCAAGAAAACGTAAAGTTAAGAAGAATATACCAACAGGTTGTGTTCATATCCAAGCAACTTTTAATAATACAATCGTTACTATTTCAGACGAAGCAGGTAACGCAGTAAGCTGGGCATCAGCAGGTGCTATTGGTTATAAAGGTAGTAAAAAATCAACTCCATTTGCAGCTCAAATGGCTTCAGAATCAGCAGCTAAAAAAGCTTATGATGCTGGTATGAGAAAAGTTGACGTATTAGTTAAAGGTTTAGGACCAGGACGTGAAACAGCAATTCGTGCACTAGCAACTGAAGGGTTAGAAATACAATCAATCACTGATGTAACACCAGTACCACATAATGGTTGTCGTCCACCAAAACGTCCAAGAGGATAATAATAGATAAGGAGTGTGTTTATGATAAAATTTGAAAAACCACAATACAAAGTAACAGAATATGTTGAAAGTAATAGTTACGGTAAATTTGAAATAGAACCTCTAGAAAGAGGATTTGGTACAACAATAGGAAATGCACTAAGAAGAGTAATGTTATCTAGTTTACCAGGATCAGCAATAACTTCTGTAAAAATTGAAGGGGTTATGCATGAATTCCAAACAATAGATGGAATTATGGAAGATGTAACTTCTATAGTTTTGAATCTTAAAAATGTAGTAGTTAAGAATCATACAGAAGAAGATGCTGTTATTAGATTAATTACTGACAAAGAAGGTGTTGTTACAGCTGGTGATATTGAATGCCCTTCTGATGTTGAAATAATTAATAAAGATCAAGAAATCGCTACAATTGTAAAAGGTGGAAGCTTAAATATGGAAATGACTGTATCAAACGGTCGTGGATTTGTAAGAGCAGAAGCTAATAAAAAATTAATGGGAGATACAAAAGTAGGCGTAATAGCTATAGATTCAAATTATTCTCCAATTGAAAGAGTAAATATAGCTGTTGAAGATGCTCGTGTTGGTCAAGCAACTAACTATGATAAATTAATATTAGAAGTTTGGACTAATGGAGCTATGAAACCAGAAGAAGCAATCGCACTTGCATCTAGAATCATTATTGAACACTTTGAAATATTAACTGAACTTAATAGTATAGCTGATATAAAAGGATTAATGACTGAGCAAGACGAAGATCCAAAGGTTAAAGCACTTGAAACATCAATAGATGATATGGAATTTTCAGTTAGAGCTTATAACTGTTTAAAAAGATCAGGTATTAATACAATGCAAGATTTAGTAAACAGAAAAGAAAGCGATATGATGAAAATTAGAAATCTTGGAAAGAAATCCCTAAAAGAAGTATTAGATAAAGTTAAAGAAATGGGATTATCTTTTAGAGATGATGATTAATATTAATAGGAGGAAAACATGGCTTATAGAAAATTAGGTAGAGACAATAAACATAGACGTGCTATGCTTGCTAATTTAACAAAAGCAGTTATCATGAATGAATCTATTGAAACTACAGAAACTCGTGCTAAAGAAGTAAGAAAATTTGTAGATAAAATGATTACATATGGTAAAAAAGGTGATTTAGTTTCTAGAAGAAAAGCATACGCATTTTTACATAATGATAAAGCTTGCGTTGAAAAAGTATTTAACGATTTAGCAAAACGTTATGAAGGAAGAAATGGTGGATACACTAGAATAGTTAAATTTCAAGAAAGAAAAGGGGACGATGCATTAATGGTTGTACTAGAATTAGTATAACCTAAGGATGCGTCCTTTTTTTTGCTTTTTTTGCCTTAGTTAAATTGACATCATTTACATAAATTGGTATACTTATTTATAGAATAGAGAGGTGTTGACGAGTGGAGTCAATGGAAATTTTAGATTTAGAGGAATTAAAAGAAAATAAAAGTGAAGTTATTGATGAAAACTTAAAAGGTTTTATGTCGAAAGATGAAGAAGTATCAAAACTTCTTGAAGATAAGATTGGTGAAATAGATTCAGAAACTGAAAAACTAAATGCAAAAGAAGAAGAAATAAAAGAGTTAGAAGAATCAAGTAGAGAAAAAATAAGTATGGATGCATCTCCTGATGAACTTATAGAAATTGCTGGAAAAATTAAATCAGCACAAAGTGAATTAAGTGAGATAAATGCTAATATTGAAAAATTAGAAAATGAAAGAAAAGAATTAGAAGAAACAAAAAATAATGTTGAAGAAACAAAAAAAGAATACATAAAGAATTTGTCAGATGCTAATTCAGATTATCAAAATCAAATTTCTAAAATAGAAGATGCAATTGCTGTTTGTGATAATCCAAGTCTAAAACAAGTTTTAGAAGATGTAAAAAAGGAAAAAGAAAGAAAGCTAGCATCTTTACAAGAAAGCAGAAATAACGAGCTTAAAACAGCTTTAAATCCAGCTATAGAATCTGTTGAACCAAAAGAAGAAGTTAAAGAAGAAAAAGTAGATAATGTTGATCCTATCATAAATACAGAAATAAATGTATTAGATGAACCAATAATAAATGAACCAGAAACAAATAATCTTGAAATTCCAAAAATAGAACCAGAAATAGATATACCAGTTGTAAATGAAGAAAATGCAATTCAAAGTACTGAAAATCAAGTAAAAGAAGATCCTATGATTGGTTTAGATTCTATATTATCAAATAATGATGAAATAGTTATGCCTAAATTAACTAATATAGAAACAGATAAAATAGAAATGCCAAAAGTAGAAGAAAAAAGAGTTAAAGTTATTTTTTCAAAGGATGTACCAGATGTTGCAGTTAAAGAAATACTTTCTTCAAGTACAGTAATGCCTAATGTTTATAGTTATTTAGGTAATAATATTATAAGTAATGGAGGTATATTATTATGATGGACTCATTAAAGAATAAAATAGTAAAGTTAGAAAATAACAAAGAATATTTTGTATTAGAAACTTTGATAGATAATAATATAAATTATATGTTATTATTAAATCTTGTTGATGACAAAGAAATTAAAATTGTTAAAATGATTTTAGATAATGGCGAAGAATATTTTGTTGAAATAACAGATGATAAAGAATTAACAAGTTTAAAATCAAGATTTAAAGATATTCTGGATGAACAAAAGAAAAAAATAATAGAAAATTAATAATATTAATTTTCTTTTTTTTGAATTTAGTATATAATAAAATCTAATTTGTGAAAGAAAGTTTATGGGTGGTAAAAATGAACTATGTTAATATTGAAAACTTATCATTTAGTTATGATGATAAAAAAATATTTAGTAATGTTAACATGCAGATAAGAAAAGGAGACTTTATTTCTATTTTATCTTCAAATAGTTCAGGTAAAACAACCTTTTTAAGACTTATTAAAGGGCTTTTAAACTATAATGGTACAATAACTGTAGATAATAAAGAAATTAGCGCTATAAAGGAAAATATATGCTTATTAACACCATTTACAGAATCATATTCTAAAACAATATTAGATGAACTTTTATTAATCACAAATGATATAGTTAAAATAAAAAAAATACTTAAAGATTTTGATTTATATGACGAGGTAAATAAATCTACTCAAAGTTTAAGTTATTTTGATAATCAAAAATTAAATATAATAAAATGTATACTTAAAAATCCTAAATTGATATTAATTGATTCAATATTTTCATTTTTAAATAAACATGAAAAACTAAAAATATTTAGTATGATAAAAAAATATCAATTAGAACTTAATTTAACAATTATTTATACGACCGTTAATTTAGAAGATGTATTATTTTCTGATAGTGTATACATTATAAATAATAAAAAAATAAATTTGATATCAATGGAAGATTTATTTACAAGTAAAATTATAAAAGATAATCACATAAATATTCCTGTATTCTACGAATTAAAAGACAAATTAAAGTTATATAACTTAATTAGTGATAATGTTAGCATAATTGATGAAATGGTGGATGAAATATGCAGATAAAATATAAAGAAAAAAGTATTGATATAATAGATAAGAAAATAACAGGAATAGTAAGTAATAGTGTAAGTAATATTATAAAATTTAATGAAAATTTAGGTAGTGAAGTATATATTATTTCATATTTTAATGTTCAAAATATGAATGAAGGAATAGTGGAAGACTTTTTGAATGCTAAAAAAAATGAAGATAAGTTGCCAGATGCTTTAAAAACATTAAATATAAATAGTAAGATATTAAGCAAAAACATTTGTGAGTTAAGTACAAGTGAAAAAATTAAATTATTAATAGTTAATGCTTTATTAAAAAACTATGAAGTAATATATTTTGATAATATTTTACCTTGTTTAGATTCATCATCAAGAACTAGATTATACAAATTAATAATTAAATTAAAAAAATTTCAGAATAAAACTATTCTTATTTCAGATATAAATATTGATAATATATTTGAATTTGTAGATAATTTAATTATAGTAAGTGACACTATAATTACTGGAAATAAATATGATGTATTTCCTTGTGATATAATTAATAATCCAATAACGTTAACTTTAAGAGATAAAATGCTTGAAAATAAAAATATAGATATTGGTAAAGTTGATAGTGTTAATGAATTAATAAAGGCAATTTATAGAGAAATAAGGTGATAAAAAGTGAATAGATTTTTAATAACATTTTCCTATGATGGTACAAACTATAATGGATATCAAAAACAACATGGTTTAAATACTATTCAAGGTTGTATGGAAGAAGCACTAAAATATATTAATAACGGAAGAGATACAAAACTTGTTTCATCAGGTAGAACTGATGCTTTTGTTCACGCTAATAATCAAAAAGCCCATGTAGATATTTCTGTAAATATTACAGAGGAAAAACTAAAAAGAGCATTAAATAGTTTAATTCCAAATGATATATATGTAAAAAATGCAAAAATAGTACAAGATGACTTTCATGCAAGATTTATGGTAAAAAGAAAAGAATATGTTTATATATTAAATATGGGTGAATATAATCCAATAAAAAGAAATTATGAGTATCAATATTGTAAAAAACTAGATGTAGATAAAATGAAAGAGGCAATAAAATATATGGAAGGAACTCATGATTTTCAAAATTTATCATCAAATGAAATAAAAGAAAAAAGTACTATTAAAACTATATTTAGTGCAAAAATAAAAAAAGAAAAGGATAAACTAATCTTTACTTTTTGTGGTAATGGTTTTTTAAGATATATGGTTAGAGTAATGGTTGGTGTGTTAATTGAAGTAGGAAAAGGCAAAATAGATGTAGATGATATACCATTAATAATAGATGGCACTTATAATAAAAATTATAAAAAGGTTGCAAATCCTGAAGGACTTTATTTAAATAATGTTGAATATTAAAAAAATATAGATTTTTGTTAATCTATATTTTTTAGTCATTATCCTGAATTATATCAACAAGTAGCTTTATATTAATGACACCACAAATACCTACTATTATGTAAATAATTTTAGTAAATAAACTATCAGCGCCACCAAATATTAAGGCAACTAAGTTAAAATCAAATAAACCAATTAATCCCCAGTTTATTGCGCCAATAATAGTAAGTGTTAATGCAATAACATTTAATGTTTTCATTATTATCCTCCTTTTGTACTAATTTCATTAATTATATTAAACAAAAAATTTAAAATTATTCATGAATATTTGATATTTTTAACTAATATAATTAAGTGAAATATGAAGAAGAGGTGAAAGTTTGAAAAAAATATTTTTTGTAGGCTTAATAATAAGTTTATTTTTTTTAACAGGATGTGGTAAATATACAGAGAAAACTATAGTAAAAGATTTAAATAAAAAAATTAATGCTATAACTGGATATCATGTCCAAGGAAGTATGGAGATTTATAATGGTGATGATGCATATAAATATGATGTAACATCTTCATATGAAAATGATAACTATAGAGTTAGTTTAGTTAATAAAGCAAATAATCATGAACAAATAATACTTAGAAATTCAGATGGAGTATATGTACTTACACCATCGCTTAATAAAAGTTTTAAATTTCAAAGCAATTGGCCAGAAAATAATTCACAAGTATATATAATTCAATCTGTTCTTGTAGATATAAATGAAGATAAAAATGTAAAACTAGAAGAAAAAGATGGAAATTATATATTAACTGCTAAAGTAAATCATTCTAATAATAAAAATTTATCATCACAAAAAATCTATTTAGATAAAAAACTTAATTTTACAAAAATAGAAGTATTTGACGAATCAGGTAATAAACAAATAAAAATGGTTTTTGATTCTATAGATACAAAAGCAACATTTAACAATAAATATTTCTCAACAAGTGAAAATATGAAAACTAGTGCTAGTGAAAATGCTAATGCAAATATAAATTCAAATGAGTCAATTAATGGAAGCACTAATACTAAAGAAGAAATTAATGCTGATAATAAAGATGAAATTAGAAATAATAACTCATCAGAAGAAACTAATATAAAATCAAGTGAAAAAAATAGCAAAATAGAAAGTAGTTCAAATGATGAAGAATTAGATAGAAAATCACAAGAATCAACTAGTAGTTCAAGTAAAAATTCTGCAAATAGCTCAAGTAAAAATTCAACAAATAGCTCAAGCAAAAATTCTACTACATCAATACTTGAAGAATCTGTATATCCTATGTATTTACCTAGTGGAACATATTTAAGTGATGAAGAATCAGTATCAAAAGATGATGGAAATAGAGTAATATTAACATTTGCTGGAGAATCACCATTCATACTTGTTGAAGAAGCAGTTAGTAAATCAGATGAAATGGAGGTAATACCAGTATATGGAGAACCAACTATAATTCTTGATTCAGTTGCTGCATTATCAGATTCATCAGTTAACTTTATATCAAATGGAATAGAATATTATATAGCATCTGAAAGTTTAACAAAACAACAAATATTACAAGTAGCAGAATCTATAAGTACACTTCCTAATATGAAATAATAAGGTAATCATTAAAATTGTGTGGACCTCATTTATAAATTTAAAAAAATGAGGTTCATATCAATGTGATTACTTTTTTATTTTTTATAAAAATTCAGTTATTATGCATACTAAAGATAAAGAAGAAAAAATATCTATCCATTTGTTTTTAAATATGTTATAATTGTTATGGTGAGGATATATGAAGAAGAAACAAATTTTAAAAAATATAGAAAAGAATACAAAGGATAGTAAATCAAAAGGGGAGAAAGATGTATTTTTTAAATTTATCACAACACTTGTTGTACTAGTACTATTAGGTATATTAGTATATTTCTTAATTGGTGTATTTTATACTAAGGAAATAGACTTTAAAAGTGATAACAAAAAAGATACTACAGAAGATGTTACTATTGATAATTCAACAATAACTTTAGGTCAAATTTTTGATCAATCAGAAGATGAATATTATGTTCTTGTTTACGATGTTAATGATGATAAATCAATAATACCTACTTGGATGAAAGTATTTACAAGTAACAATAGTAAAGTAACAATATATAAAGTAGATTCTAAAAGTAAATTTAATGCAAATTATTTAACAGATGATAATAGTAATACAAATCCTAGTTCATATTCGGATTTAAAAGTAAAAAGCCCAACACTTATTAAAATAAGTAATAAGAAGGTATCTGAATATATTGAAGGAGAAGATTCTATAAAAGATTACTTTAAGAATAATTAGAAAGAAGATGAAATTTCATGGCAAATAACGCAAAAAAATACATCAAATTAGCAATTTTAGCAGTTGTATCGATGATTATTGGTTCTGTTATAACTATTGCTATAAAAGATTTTGATGTAGCAAAAGTTAATACAAATAAAACAGAAGTAAGTTATAGCAAAACAAAAAAGGGTTTTGATTCTTTATATGAAACTTATGACACAATAATGAGTGAATATTATAAAGATGTTGATAGCGATAAGTTAATAGAGGGTGCAATAAACGGTATGCTTGAATCATTAGATGATGAACATACTATGTATTTTGATAAAAAGAGTAAAGAAGAGTTTGATTCAGAACTTTCAGGAAATTATTATGGAATAGGTGCACAAATACAACTTACAAGTGATGAGACAATAAAAATAACTAAAGTGTTTGATGATTCCCCAGCTAAAAAAGCAGGATTAAAAGAAGAAGATGTTTTTGTTAGTGTTGATGGAACTTCTGTTAAAGGAAAAAGTGCAACAGAAGTAGCAAATATGTTAAAAAGTGATTCAGTAAAAACATCAACAATTGTTGTAAAAAGAAATGATAAAGAATTAACATTTAAAGTAACTAAAGAAAATATTACTTTATTCTCAGTTAGTTCTGAAATGCTTGATAATAATGGTAAAAATGTTGGATATTTAAGTGTAAGTATTTTTGGTCAAAAAACATATTCCCAATTTAAGGATGCATTAACAAAATTAGAAAAACAAGATATGGATTCTTTAATTATTGATTTAAGAGGTAATACAGGTGGATATTTATCTACTGTAACTAATATGCTTGAAGAATTCATAGATAAAGGAAATGTTATATATCAAATTCAAAGTAGTTCAGGTGTAAAACAATATAAAACTGTTAAAGCTTCTGATAAAAAATATAAAATAGTTGTATTAATAGATGGTGGAAGTGCTTCAGCATCAGAAATAATGTCAGCTGCTATGAAAGAAGTTTATGGTGCAACACTTGTTGGTCAAACAACATATGGTAAAGGTACAGTACAAACAACTAAGGATTTATCAAATGGATCAATGATAAAATATACTATTGAAAAATGGTTAACTCCAAGTGGTAAAAATATAGATAAAGAAGGAATTAAACCAGATTATGAAGTAGAATTAGGAGATTCATATAAGAATAATCCTACTAAGGAAAATGATGCACAACTTCAAAAGGCATTAGATTTATTAAAATAGTCTTAATAATTTAGACTATTTTTATTTTGGATATTTATGTTATAATGTAATAGAAAGAGGAATAAATATGAAGTTTGGAGAAAAATATAATATACATGGTTATAAACATAATGGAGATTTATATAAAGTATGGGACGAAACAATTTTTTTAGCACAAACAGATGATTATTATGTTTTTGCAAATAATAAAATTAAAGTTACTGAGATAGATGGAAGAAGTTGGAGAACTAAGGAACCAGCAATTACATTTTATTATAAGAAAAGTTGGTTTAATATAATTGCTCAATTAAAAAATACAGGAATATATTATTATTGTAATATTTCTTCGCCGGTAATAATTGAAAACAATACAATAAAATATATTGATTATGACTATGATCTTAGAGTATTTCCTGATGGAGCATATAAAATATTAGATAAGTCGGAATATGAGTATCATAAAAAAATTATGAATTATCCAGATGAAATAGACAAAATAGTGAAATATGAATTGAATAGGTTAATTGAAAAATATAAAAGAAGAGAAGATCCATTTAATGAAGAAACTATAAAAAAGTATTATGATTTATATAAAAAATTAAAATAATGAAGAAAAAATAAAGATAATGTGAATTATTTTTATTTTTTTGAATAAATTATATTGTAGCACATAAAAAAGTACCAAAAAATGCCATAAAATACGTTAAAAATAAGAAAATTACAAAAATCGACAAAAATTTTAAAAAAATTGTTGACACACCAATTTAGTTATGGTACTATTAATGTGCGCTGTGACAAAGAGGCCTTAAAAAATAAGGTGT
>FR893529.1 GCA_000433675.1 Clostridium sp. CAG:433 | reverse complement strand
ATTTTCATTTCATCATTATTTCTGCCTAATCCCCATGTTAAATTCACTTGAATTATGTCTGTGTCTTCATTATATGTATCGCCTACATTTGCATTAGACTGATATATATTACAAATATATGCGGTACTTCTAGTATGAAGATAATCCTTATTTTGTGAATTAATTTCTATTTCAATTTTTTTATTACCAGTATGAACTATTGCATCTACTCTTTTATCCTTAACATTTACATTACCACTTAATAATTCTGTTTTCTTAATTTCTAATTCATTAATTTTTATTTTAAGAATAAATTCTAGTAGTGCTTTTAATAAATCACTATTATTTGGATTTAAAAATACTTCTTTAAATGCTCTATCATTTCTACATGTATAAAATGCCTCCATATTTTTCCTCCTTTCACCAAGATAAGAATACTTTTTAAATTTCTGTCCTCCTTTACCTAAAAATATCCTCTCACTTGTTTTATTCTCTCTTTTTAGTTATAACTCCCCTAAAAAAAGAAAAAAATTGATATTTCTATCAACTCTATAATTTATTTAAATAATATTTTAAATTCATTTGGCATATTTACTTCAAAAGTAAGTAATTTTTTCGTAACTGGATTTATAAGTTCTAACTTATATGCATGAAGTGCAAGTCTATTAATTAATTTACTTTTTTCTCCATACTTTAAATCACCAAGTATTGGTGTTTTATTTTCCTTCATATGTACTCTTATTTGATTTTTTCTACCTGTTTTTAAATTAATATCTAAAAGAGAAATATTTTTTCTTTCTTTTAAAACTTTATATTCTGTAATAGCAAGTTTGCCACTTCTATCTTTTACAGAATATACCATATTGCCATTTTCTTTTAAATAACTTTTAATTGTTCCTTCTTTGTTTTGCATTTTTCCATCAATAACTGCATAATAACATCTCTTCTTTACTATATCATTCCAATTATCTTGATATAAATGTTTAGCTCTTTCATTTTTAGCAAACATAATTATTCCAGATGTATCTTTATCAAGTCTATGAATTATAAAAATTCTATTATTCTTATTTTTCTTTTTTAAATATTCCATAACTAAATGATATGCGGTTTTATTTTTTTCTTTTTCTGTTGCAACTGTAAGTAACCCAGATGGTTTATTTATTACAATAATATCTTTATCTTCATATATTATATCTATGTTTTTAGCAACTTTTTCTCTTATTTCAACTACATCTCCAATATTTAATTCATAATTATATTTAGTAGTCATATTACCATTTACAAATACTTTTTCATTATGTAATAAACTTTTTACACTATTTTTTGATAAATTACTAAATGTTTTCTTTAAAAATTCTATTAATATTTCATTTTCTTTTACTATATATTTTTCCATTATCCATTCTTCCTTATAACTACATGTATTCTTTTTGATTCATCATTTGCTTTTTGTCTAAAAAAATTAGTAAGAAGTGCATAACTAACATCATATTTGTCTAGTATCTCTTCTAATTTTTCTTTTTTATAGATAAAAAACTCATGTTCAAATGTAAATGTTTTAAGTCCAATTGTAAAATTAATAGTTCTTATTTGCATACTATATTTTGGACTATAAAAACATTCCATATATCTTTTATTTCCATCTACTTTATCATAAACATCATCATTTGATCTTCTATTATCTAAATCTATTACCATTATTCCATCTTTTTCTAAATGATCAAGTGAATTTTGAAGTGCCTTTTCAAATTCATCATAACTTTTTAAATGATTAAAAACTGAATGCATTGATATTATCGCATCATATTTTTCATCAATCTTATAATCAAGTATATTAGCTTTAAAAATTCTTGCTTTTTTTACCTTTGTTTTTGCAAGTTCAACCATATTTTCACTTAAATCAAGGCCATCAACTATATAACCTACATTTTCTAAAATATTTAAGTGTGTCCCTGTACCACAACCTAAATCTAATACTCTTTTTTTATCTTTAATCATTCTAAATAAAAAGCGCATTTCTCTTTCATAATTTCTATACTTATTGAAAATATCATAAAAATCTGAATATTTGTAATAGTCTTTAAATAATTCATCAATCATAAAATACCTCTTAACTCATTATATCATATTTTTTACTTTACTTCATATGGATTAACATGAACCATACAATGTTTTACGATATTTATTTCATTTTCAACACTATCATGAATTTCTTCAGCAACCTTATGTGCATCTTTTAATAATAAATTTTCATCTACTGATATTTCAACATCAACATATGCTTTATTACCAAATTGTCTTGTTTTAATATCATCTATATTTTTAACACTTTCATTTTTCTCAATTACACTTATTACTTTATCAATAACCTCTTTATCACAAGATTTATCTACCATTTTATCTATTGCATCCTTAAATATATCTATTGAAACTTTAATAATGCATAAAGATATTATTACACTCGCTAGTGGATCAAATACTTTAAATCCAAGTCTAGAACCTAATATACCAATAAAACTACCAATTGATGATAATGCATCTGATCTATGATGCCAAGCATCTGCCTTTAATGCTGCTGAATTAATTTTTTTTGATACCCTTATTGTATATTGATACATTGCTTCTTTTGATATTATTGAAATAATAGATGCGATAAGGGCTAAAACTCCTGGCATAACAAGATTACTACTATTAGTTACATTTTTTATTCCATTTATTCCTATTAATGCTCCTACTACAAAAAGCATACCAGAAAGTATAATTGCAGATACACATTCTATTCTTTCATGACCATAAGGATGATCACTATCTGCTTTTTTATTTGATATTTTTACTCCTATTATAACAACAAAAGTACTAAGTACATCAGAAAGTGAATGTACTGAATCTGATATCATCGCAGATGACTTTGATATAACACCTGAAATAAATTTTATAAGTGTTAATAAGCAATTCAAAATAATACTTATTATAGAAACCTTGATTGCTATTTTTTCATTATTTTTCATATATCCTCCTATTTTTAAATAAAAATACACCTAATTTGTGAAACTTATGTTATGTCCCGCAAATTAAGTGTATACTTATATGCTGCCCAAAAAAGGCCCGGTTGTTAATAAATAACAACTTGATTAATTTTTAACTTTTGAATAAATGATATCATTTACTTTATTATATGTCAATAATTATTTTTTGTTACATTAATCTAATCTTGGAGTTAATATTTCATACCCATCTTTTGTAATTAATACTGTATGTTCATAGTGTGCTGCACTTTTCCCATCTTCTGTTCTAATTGTCCATCCGTCATCTTCTTCATAAATATCATCTGTACCAAGATTAAGCATTGGTTCTATACATATTACCATACCTGCTTTTAATATTGGTCCTGTCCCTGCTTTACCATAATTTGGAACATTAGGATCTTCATGCATATCTGTTCCAATACCATGACCACATAATTCTTTTACTATACCAAGATTATGACTTCTAGCATATTTTTCAACTGCTGCAGATATATCTCCTACTCTTGCTCCTGGTTTTACCATTTTTATTCCTTCATATAATGCTTTTTCAGTATGCTCCATTAAGTATTCTTTTTCTTTTGATACATCTCCAACTTTATAAGTCCAAGCAGCATCTCCTTGGTATCCTTTATAACCTATAACCATATCAATAGTTATAATATCTCCTTTTTTAAGTTTTCTATTACTTGGTATACCATGAACAACTTCATCATTTATACTTGTACAAAGAGTTGCTGGAAATCCCTCAAAACCTTTACAAGTAGGAACTCCGCCCATACTTCTTATATATTCTTCTGCAAGTCTATCAAGTTCTTTTGTTGTAATACCTTCCTTAATAAATGGTTTTAAGTATTTATGTGTTTTTGAAACCATATAACCTGCTTCTCTCATTAATTCAATTTCTCTATTGCTTTTTATTGTTATCATAAAAATTCCTCTTTCCTAGAAGATATTATACAACAAAAAAGGTACTATTTCTAGTACTCATTTTAATTTGATTTTCTCTTTTTTCTAGTTACTACGTTATTTAAAATAATAAATAATATAGAGAACATAATAATTATTATCATATTTATTATTATAGGATGCATACTACTTATATTAATAACATCTATATTTTTTAATAAATCATTAGAATTTATATAGTAATATGCTGGTAAAATATGTGCGAAATTAAGTACTGAATTTGGTAAATATTCTGCTGGTACAAATGCACCACAAAGGAATGCAGAACCAAGAGCAATTACATTTACTATACCAGATATTGCATTTTTATTATTAGTTAGAGAACTTATTAAAATTGATAAAGTAAGTGCGCAAAATGTAAATATAAATGAATTAATAATTGATATTAATCCTCTTATAGAAAACATTATATCACCAACTACAATCACACCAATAATAACAAACAAAAGCCAAACTATACTTGAAAAAACAATACTTGCGAGTAATATTTTATTATTATGACTCTTATAATTTATACTACTAATATTAATTCTTTTACTAATACTTTCTTCTTTAAATGAACATAGTACTAAGCATATAATATATATTATAATTGCTAAAATACTATAACTAGCAAAATTAAAATAGTAAGCAATATTATATGTTTTTGATGTATCTATTTTTGATGTTATTTTAACATTTACATCATCATTTATATTATCATTTATAAGAGTAATAAGTTCATCTTCACTACCCACTTCTTCATTATATATATTTTGAAGTTTTATATATCTTTTTAACATCATTTCAGATAAATGTGCATCATATTCATCTGTTTTCTTTATATCTAATTTTGGATTATTTCCTAAAAGTACATTTTTTCTATAATCTTTTGGAATATATATTACATAACTTACCTCTCTATAAAAAAGTGAGTCATTTATTTTTTCTTCATTATTTTCTACTTTTACTATATTAGAATTTTTCTTCATATAATCAATTAGATTCTTAGTAAGGCCCTTATTAACATCTTGATTTATTATTAATATATCTGGTTTACTATTTACAAAATTAATATTATTATCACTTGTTTTCATATTAACTGCGCCAAATATAATTAATAATGCAGTATATAAAATGATTGTGGGTTTTAGTTTATTTACTATTCTAAAAAATGTTTTAAATACTGTCATATTTTTGCCTCCTTAAAGAGTTTATAGAAAGTATCATCATAATAATAGAAAATATTACTAAACTAATAATGTTAAAATAATATCTATCTAAAGTATTGTAATAATATAATGAATAAAGTCCATCAGTTATCATATTTACTGGATTTAACTTATTAATTATAGGAACATTTTTATCAATTACATATTTCATTGTTATTCCCATCATTCCAGATAAGAATGATCCAAGCATTATAACTGATATTAAAATACCTATCTTACTTCCTTCACTTACTTTAAATTTTGATGCAACAAATACTCCAAGTGTAAGTCCAGATAATGATCCTACTAATGAAAGTGCTATTACAAGTGGCAAATTATTTCCATAATCTACCTTTATTACAAATATTGTAAATATAAATAAAAGTGTTAATCCTATTAACTGAACTAAATAACTAGAAAGTAAACTACTTAATAATAACTTTGTTTTACTTGTTGGTGATACTGATGTTCTTTTTCCAACACTATTCATATTTGCTAGTTTAAAATTAGTAATATACATTGAAAGCATACTTCCATATAAACATGCCATTGCAATTAAAGTATAGTATTCTATCATTGTATAACTTAAATTCTTATTTGAAATATTATTTAATTTTACATTATCTTCATTTAATATTTTTATAACATTGTTATATATTTCTTCATAATTAATAATTTTATCATAACTATTATTTTGTGATTTTATTACTTCTCTTCTTACCAAATCATTCATTATTTTTTTATCACTTTTAAGTTCTGAAACCACATACTTTATTATTGTTTCATTTACTCCAGATGAATTAACAGTAATATTAACATTATCATTTGTAAATTCTAAATAACCAGATATTTTTTTATTCTTTAATTTTTCTTCTGCTTCTTTTTTACTTACATATTTTGTGTTAAATATTCTTGAATTATTATTTTTATCACTTAACTCTTTTATTGCTTCTTTATAGAATTCATCATTTTGAAACTCTTTATTTTCTATAACTGCAATATCTATTTGTTTAAAAGTTTCTTTATTTTCTATATCTGAAAATGCAAGATAAAAGAATAATCCAAGTAATATTGGAAAGGCAAATGTCCAAAAGATTAATCCTTTATTTCTTATTAATACTTTAAATGAATATTTAAAATTATTTATAAACATTAGTCTCTAAGTTCCTTACCTGTAAGAAATAAGAATACATCATTAAGTGATGGTCTTTCTGAGAATATTTTATTATATTTTACATTATTTTCTTTTAAGAAATCTATTAATTCTCCTAAATTATTTTTGCCTTTTTTATATGTAATTACTAGTACTTTTTCATTTAGTGATATATTATGAACAGTTTTAAATTTTTTTATTTCTTCTATTATTTTATTATTTATTTCATCTATTTCTACTGTTATTTTTTCTTCTATATTTGCACGTTTTTTAAGTTCATCACTTGTTCCTTCAGCAAGTATTTTACCTTTATCTAAAATAATAATTCTATCACATAATATTTCTACCTCTTCCATATAATGTGTTGTATAAACTATACTTGCGCCATCATCTCTTAATTTTTTAATACCTTCTAATATATTATTTCTACTTTGTGGATCAACCGCAACTGTTGGTTCATCTAAGAATATAAGTTCTGGTTTATGTGATATTCCACACGCTATATTAAGTCTTCTAAGAAGTCCACCTGATAACTGTTTTGGATAAAACTTTTTATAATTTTCTAACCCTACTAGTTTTATCGCATCATTTACATATTCTTTTCTTTTATTTTTATCTGTTATATAAAGTGAACAAAAATAATCTATATTTTCATATACAGTTAACTCATTAAATACAGCGATTTCTTGAAATACTACACCTATTTTTCTTTTTATATCATAAGCGTCTGGACTCATTTCTTTGCCAAATATTTTTATTTGTCCATCTGCTTTTATAAGTGATAATACACTATTTATTGTAGTTGTTTTACCACTACCATTTGGTCCTAAAAGTCCAAGAATTTCACCACTTTTTACTTCAAAAGATAAATTATCTATGGCTTTTAAATTTTTATATTCTTTTGTTAAGTTTTTAACTTCTATTACATTTTCCATTATTGTTCCTCCTTATATAAAAAACAATCTTTATCATGTGAATTAATTATTCCTATTGCTTGAAGATATGAATATATTACTATTGTTCCAACAAATTTCATACCCCTTTTATTTAAATCTTTTGATATATTGTCTGATAACTCTGATTTTGTTTTACCTGTTTCATATATAACCTTATTACTAGTAAATGACCAGATATAATTACTAAATGATCCATATTCTTTTTGTATTTCTTTAAATATTTTTGCATTGTTAATGGCTGCTTTTATTTTTAATTTGTTTCTGATTATTCCTTTATTATTTAATAGTTCATTTATTTTTTCTTCATCATAATTTATTATTTTATCAATATTAAAGTTATCAAATGCCGTTCTAAAATTCTCTCTTTTATTTAGTATACATTCCCAAGAAAGACCTGCCTGAAATGATTCAAGTAATAACATTTCAAATAAATGATTATCATTAAAACTTTTTCTTCCCCATTCTTCATCATGATACTTTATATAATGCTCATTATTCATATTAACCCAAGAACATCTATTCATAATTACCAATCCTTTAAATTAATTATACATAATCTTTTAATATTTTTCCACAAAAAAAGCATATCAATATAAGATATGCCTACTTATTACCTTGTTAATTTTAATACTTTTGGATTATTTAATTCACCTTCAAAAACTGTTACTGCAGGTCCAGTCATATACACATGATTATCTTCACCAAGTTCGATATTTAAATTTCCTCCTAAAAGTTCAACATTAACGTTATTTTTAGTTAATCCATTTAAATTACATGCAACTGCACTTGCGCAAGCACCTGTACCGCACGCTAATGTTTCGCCTGTACCTCTCTCCCAAACTCTCATTTTTATATTTTCAGAATCTTTTATTTCTACAAATTCAACATTAGTTTTATTTGGAAAAACCTCATTAACTTCTAAAATACTACCATATTTTTTTACATCAAAATCTGTTACATTATCTACAACTGTTACTGCATGAGGATTTCCCATAGATACACACGTAAAATCAAAACTTTTATCTAGTGCATTTAATCTTAAATTTTGTGCAATATTTTCATCTGTTATAACTGGTATCTTCTCACTTTCAAGTATAGGAGTTCCCATATCAACTCTTACAGTATCTACTTTTTCATCCTTTACATTTAATTTTAAAGTTTTTATTCCAGCCTTTGTTTCTATAGTAACTAAAGTTTTATCTGTTAATTTTTTGTCATAAACAAATTTACCAACACATCTAATTCCATTTCCACACATTTCTGCTTCACTACCATCTGAATTAAACATTCTCATTCTAAAATCTGCTTTATCACTAGGACAAATTAATATTAAACCATCTGATCCTACACCAAAGTGTCTATCACTTATATATTTAGCAAGCACACTAGGATTTTCTATATTTTCTTTAGTTGCATCTATATAAACATAGTCATTTCCAAGACCTTGCATCTTTGTAAACTTTATCATATTCTCATCTTCTTTCGTACCTTTATATTTTATCATTTTGGCTATCCATTGTAAATATTAATTTATAGCAGTTCCATTTACATATAATTTATATCCATTAAAATCTATATTATCATAACTACTATCTTCATCTTCTAAACTAGATATATAACTATCACCAGTTAATTTAATTTTACTATTTTTATCAAGTACAAGTTTTATACTTTTAGCACTATTTTCTGAATTGATTTTACCAGTAAATGATGATTTTTCTTTTAAATTCATAGTAAGAGTTGAAATACTATCAATAACAATATCACCATCTGCTTCTTGATTAGTCATATTAAGAGTTACATCTCCTCCATTAGAACCAGAGTTTCCCCATGAATCTTTTTGAACTCTTAAAAAATTACCTTTTGAATCATTATTTGTAATTTTATTATTAGTTAAATTTATAGTAGCTGTTGTATTTGTTACATAAAATGTATCACCATTATTAGTTACTATATCACTATCTTTAGAAGTAAATTCAGCTGTACCAGTAGATGCATCTCCACTCATTGATTGATATAAGAATATATTTTTATATGTTGTTGACTGACCATTTAGTTTTGTATTACTATCTGTTAATTTTGTATTATTTATTGTAACTTTATTTTTTCCTTCTATTACTATACCTTCAGATGCTTTTGATACTAGTGTTGCATTATTAACTGTTATGTCCGCAGTTGAATATATGCTTGGGGAACCTGTTCCTGTTGTAGTGTATGTTCCTTTATTTACTGTAACTGTTCCGCCTCCTCTATCTGATCTTATTGCTGCGGATGATGTTCCACTTGTATTTATAGTTAAATTATTTGCAGTTGTTTTACCTCCTCCAGTTGTCATAATACCTCCAGCATTATCACCTGTTGTTGTTATTTTTGAGTTACTTATTGTTACATTTGTTCCATCACTATTAGAGTTATTAGTTGTAGCACTTCCACCATAACTAAATACACCATTTGCGCCATTTGAACTAGTTGTTACATTTATATTATCAAGCGTTAATGTTGCACCTGATTTTGCTAATACAGCAGAATTATTTCCATAGAAACTACTTCCGTCTGCGCTAGTTGAATCACCTTTTTTAGTTACTGTTATGTTTGATAAACTAGATGTTATATCACCACTAACTAAGATAGCATTCTCATCACTGTTAGTTGATTCATATTCTCCACTTGAAATAGTTGTATCTTTTGTAATTTCTTCTGCACCTTTATATGTTACATTTTCACTTCCCATATTATTATTCATTTGATTATCTTTATTTGTAGAATTATTACTTAATAATTTATCACTAGAATATGTTAATGCTAAAGTAAGTAATGCTAAAGATAATAAATATATAATTATTTTATCTCCTGATTTAAATGTTTCTTTTATACTTTTTTTATTAAATCCCGACATAAATAAATATATTATTAATGATGATGTTATAAGTCCTTCAAGACCTAGTACTATATAATAGTAAACTGATGAATTGTTTTGATTATCATTCATTTCAGGTGCATTACCTTCGCCTGGCATCATATTATTTCCACCAGCCATATTTGAATTATCATTTGATGGCTTATCTGGAACATTACTATCTGTATCTGATTTAGAACTTTCTGAATCCTCGTTTGGTTTTTCTGGTACATTATTTGAGTTTTCTGCATTATCATTTGAACTATCACCTGGTTTTTCTGGTGGTTCACCTTTGACTCATCATACCTCCCATTTGATTATTTTGAACACTACTTTGATTATTACTTACATTATTAGTTACTGTAAAATACATACATACTAATAGTACTGATATAAGTATAATAGTTATAATATTCTTTATTTTTCTTTTCATATTTTTTCTTTCTTTCATGACTACATTATAAAATTTAATTATGTGTAAAATATGGTGAAAAATAGGAAAAATAAAGAAAAAAAGATAGATTACTCTATCTTTAACCCAAAGCAACATCTAATATCATCATTAATACAAATCCACCTATTAAACCTATTGTTGATAAATTTTTATTTTCTTTTACACTTTCAGGAAGTAGTTCTCTTGCGACTACTACAATCATTGCTCCTGATGCAAAAGATAAAAGAATTGGTAGTATACTTTTTATACTCATTGCAAGTATTACTCCAATAATAGCAGCAATTGGTTCTACTATTGCTGATGCCTGACCTATCATAAAACTTCTAAACCTAGAATACCCCTCTCTTCTAAGTGGAAGTGATACAGCAGCACCTTCTGGAAAATTTTGTATACCTATTCCAAGTGCAAGCATTAATGCTCCTACAACATTCATACTAGCACTAGAACTTGCAAGACTTCCAAATGCTACACCTATTGCCATTCCTTCTGGTATATTATGAATCGTAATTGCAGAAACAAATAATATACTTCTTTTTAATGATTCATTATTTTCTTTTTTCTTTCTTATGCTTAATACTTTATCTAAAAAGCTATCAGAAAAAAGTACAAATAAGCCTCCTATTATAAAACCAATTGATGGAAGTACCCATTCTTTAAATCCTAGTTCTAATGACAAATCTAGTGCTGGAGATAAAAGTGACCAGAAAGATGATGCAATCATAACTCCCGCACTAAATCCCAAAATAGTATCTAGTACTTTTTTATTCATCTCTTTAAAAAAGCAAACAACAAGTGCTCCCAAAGCAGTTACTCCCCAAGTGAATATTGTTGCTAATAATGTTTGAATTACTGGGTTTAAACTATTAAACCAATTCAAATTTTAACTCACCTCATAATACATAATATGAAAATGAACATTAACCTGACACTAAAAAAGGATAAGATAATTTTTGTATCTCATCCTAATACTTAAATTCTATTATTATTAAATATTTAGTGTCTTTATTATAAGTCATTATACAATATTCATAATCTTGTTTTTTATCTATTTTATCAGTATATTTATTAAGTGATTTATTATATATTAAATAATATCCAGAATTATAATTTAAATTTCTAATATTTAATTTTGAAGAAATATTATCAGTACTTAACCATTTATCACTTTTCTTTATTTCATTTTCTATTTGAGTTGCATATTCATTATAGTAAATTGATTTAAAATATTTATAATTACTTAAGCTGTTTTCATGATAATTAACACCTTTATAAAATCTACCATTATCAGGTAATTTTATTGAAGATATTTTTTCATACTTATATATATTATTATAATCAATCGAAATATCTTTAGGAGACAGATTTAAAATAATGCAAACTAATGACAAAAATATACCTATTATACTAACAACAATATTTTTATTTAACTTATAACCCTTTTTATTTGCGACAACTTGAATTACTAAAAATATTATAAAAATAAATAATTCAATTAATATTGGATAACAAAATTTTTCAGAATAACTGCCTGTAATAAAATAAATTAAAGATAATAAAAGAAATATATTAACTACAAACATTATTCTAAATATAATATTTACTTTATCTGAATTTATATTTTTATTATCATTTTTATGTTTATATTTTTTTATATCAATTTTTCTGATAAAATCTTGTTCGTCACTGGACAATCCATCTTTTTTTAAACACATATATATTGTTTTATAAATTATATAAAAATTTTTCTTTGTTTCAATTATTTTGTTAATTTTAGAATATTCTATATTGTTATTAGAAATTTTACTTTTTCTTATTAAGTATTTATTATAAAAACTTATTTCATACTCTTCTTCATTTATATATAACAAATTATATAATTTTGTTATATATCCGTTTAATGTAATTTTATTTACTATATATAATATTAATGTAAGCAATAAAAACATTAATAATAAAATATAAGATGTTGAATAATTACGATTTAATAATATTTGAAAAACTAATAACACAAATAAAATCAATTCAAACTTTACAAAATTTCCGTATTTAATATTTTTGTTTAGTTTTGCATATTGAACAAAATCATCATAATTTATTTTTGATTTATAATTAAATCTTTCCTTTTCCATAACTATACTCCTATAATAATTTTATATAATTATTTATTTACTTAATTTTTTCAATAGAAATAATTTCAGGTTCAGATGTAACAAGTCCCATTGATAATTTAAAAGTTACTTTTACATTTTCTCCTTTTGCAATATTGATATCATACATTCCATTACCACTCCATAAATTAAATGAAAGTTTATGATTTCCATATGTTGTATCTATTTTTATTGATTTATTACTTTTAACACTTCCAACCCTATTACCATCTAAATAAATATCAATTGGAACTAAACATCCATAAAATTGTTTCATTCGTTCAAATAATATATAACAATCATTTTCATCTTTTATAACTTTATTACCACAATTTGTACAAAATTTATTATCCTCTTTTATTTCACTTCCACATTTATTACAAAACATATATTTTCCTCCTACTTATAAAATAATTATACCATACACTAGAAAAAATAAGGAAAATAATGTATCATTTTATTGGTGATATTTTTATGAACGAAGAAAATTTAATTAAATACTATAATAAGTTTAATGAAGATAAAAGATTAAATACAAGACATGGACAAGTTGAATTTATTACATCTATGAAATATATTAAAGAATATTTAAAAGAATTTAATAATCCTAAAATTCTTGATGTTGGCGCAGGTACTGGTAAATATTCTATAAATTTAGCAAATGATGGATATGATGTTACTGCCCTTGAACTTATTAAACATAATTTAAAAGTAATTGAAAAAAATAGCGATAAAGTTAAGGTTGTTCAAGGAAATGCGACTAACCTTTCCAAATTTAAAGATGAATCATTTGAAATTGTATTACTTTTTGGTCCAATGTATCATTTAATGACTGATGAAGAAAAAATAAAAGCATTATCTGAAGCAAAAAGAGTTACTAAAAAGAATGGTTATATTTTAGTTCAATATTTTATGAATGATTATTGTATTATTAGATATGGTTTTAAAGAAAATAACATAATGAACTCTATTAATAATAATGAAATTGATAATAATTATAAAATTGTATCTTGGGTTGATAATCTATATTCACCTGTTAGAATTGAAGAAATAAACAATTATAATAAAATAGTAAATTTAAAAAGAGTTAAAATTATAACTCCTGATGGATGTGCAAATTATATTAGAGATGTATTAAATAAAATGGATGAAAATACATTTAATGAATTTATTAAATATCATTTAAGTACTTGTGAAAGATATGAAATGATAGGAGCTGCTGCGCATACTTTAGATATATTAAAAAAGGAAGACTAAAAATTGAAGTTGTCAACAAAAAGTAGACACTAAAAAAGAATTATTTGA
>FR893528.1 GCA_000433675.1 Clostridium sp. CAG:433 | reverse complement strand
AGATGCCATAGAAGATGCCAAAGAAAATGGGTATAATTCTGGATTAAATGATGGTATATCAAATATTGCTAAAAATTTATTATCAATGAATATGACATTAGAAGACATATCAAAAGCAACTGGTTTAACAATTGATGAAATAAAAAAACTAAAAGAAAATATATAAATAATTAAGTATAAAGATAGGAAAATATTCCCGAATTTGCTTTAATTTTATTAATTTGATATAATTGTAGATAGGTGATTTGTTTATGAAAATTAATAGTGTTGAACTTTCTATAAGTGCTGTAAGACAAAGCCAGTATCCTACAGACAATAAACCAGAGTTTTTATTAGTAGGAAGAAGTAATGTAGGTAAGAGTAGTTTTATTAATTCAATAATAGAAAGAAGAAATTATGCTAGAACATCAAGTAAACCAGGTAAAACTCAAACATTAAATTTTTATAATGTTAATAATGATTTTTACTTAGTAGATGTACCAGGTTATGGATACGCTAGTGTAAGTAAAGAAAGACAACAAAAATTTGGTATGATGATAGAAGAATACTTAACTAATAGAGAAAATTTAAAAGAAGTATTCTTACTTATAGATTTTAGACATAAACCAACAAATGATGATTTACTTATGTATAACTTTTTAAAATATTATGATTTAAGTGTAACAATAATTTTAACTAAAGTAGATAAAATAGGCAGAACATTAAGAGAGAAACAACTTCAGTTAATAAAGGATACATTAAATATAAAAGAAGAAGATAAATATATATTATTTTCAAGTACAACAAAACTTGGTAAAAATGATGTGACTAGTATTATTGATAAAATTGTTTATCCAAATGAAGATTAATTCTTCATTTTTTTCATATATTTAATTAGGTGTTGATAATGAAAGTAGAAATGTTATCAAATACGATAATAGTATATTTACTTGATAACAAAAAATATAATGAAGACTCGGATATTAAGAAAATACTTATAAATGTATTTGATAATTTAGAAAAATATTATAATATTACTTTTACTAGTGATTATAATTTAGAACTTTATATTAATAGATATTATGGAATGATTTTAGAAATAAAAGAAAACGAAGATTTTATATATGATGATATTGTAAATTTAAAATTAAATATTTTAAGAGATACACTATTTTTATATGAAGTAGATGATCCTCTTGAATACATTAACTATGAAATATATTACTATAATGATAAATTTTATGTTAATGCTAAAAGAGAAGATATAAATTTAATGGAAAATTCAAACTTAGTATATGGTGATATAGTTTATAAGATAATAGGAAGAGGTATAAAAATATAATTTACAAAATTTTATAAAATGTGATATAATCTTCCTATGTGAGGTGATTACTTATGAAAATGCCAACAGTAGCGTTAGTAGGAAGTCCTAATGTAGGTAAATCAACAATATTTAATAGACTAGTAGGAAGAAAAGTAGCAATTATAGAAGATGTTCCAGGAATTACTAGAGATAGAATTTATGGTATTGGATCATATGATGACTATAAATTCAATTTAATAGATACAGGTGGAATAGATACTAGTAATGAAACATTTAATATTGATATAAAGATGCAGGCAGAAATCGCAATTGATGAAGCAGATGTAGTTATATTTGTTGTAGATGGTAAAATGGGATTAAATGCTAATGATTTTGTAGTTCGCGATATATTATTTAAATCAAAGAAAAAGGTAATAGTTGCTATTAATAAAATTGATAATAGAAAGCATTTAGATAATTTATATGATTTTTATGAATTAGGATTTGAACATTATATTCCAATAAGCGGTGAACATGCAATTGGATTCGATGATCTTATGGATGAAGTAACAAAAGGCTTCCCAAAATATGAAGAAGAGTATTCTAGTGATGTTTTAAAGTTCTGTTTAATAGGTAGACCAAATGTTGGTAAGAGTTCACTTACTAATGCACTTTTAAATGAAGATAGAGTAATAGTTAGTAATGAAGCAGGAACAACAAGAGATTCAATTGATACTAAATTTAGGTATGAAAAGAAAGATTATGTAGTAATTGATACTGCTGGAATGAGAAAAAAAGGTAAAATATATGAAAATGTTGAAATGTATAGCCTTATGAGAGCAATGAAAGCAATAGAACGTAGCGATGTGTGCGTAATTGTTATAAATGCAGAAGAAGGAATCATTGAACATGACAAACATATTGCGGCTTATGCACTTGAGGCAGGTAAACCAATGGTTCTTGTAGTAAATAAATGGGATACTGTTGATGATAAAAATGATATAAAATCATATACTCAAAAAATGAGAGCGGAATTTCAGTTTTTAAGTTATGTTCCAATTGTATTTTTAAGTGCGCTTACTAAAAAAAGACTTCATACACTTATGCCTGAAATAATTAAAGTATATGAAAATTCTAGAAGAGAGATTAAAACAAGTGTACTTAATGATGTAATAAATGATGCATATGCATTAAATCCAGCACCTTCATATAAAGGTAAAAGACTTAAAATTTATTTCTCTGCTCAAACAGGTACTATGCCACCGAAGTTTACATTAAATGTTAATAATAAAGGATTAGTACATTTCTCATATTTAAGATATCTAGAAAATAAAATAAGAGAAAATTTTGATTTAGAAGGAACACCAATAATAATACAATTTAAAAGTAAAGGTGAAGAAAAGTAATTTATATTACTTTTTTCTTTTGTCACATTTTTAGGCAAAAGACATATATTAGATTAGAAGGTGGTAATCTAATGAATTTTAGTGATAATTTTTTTAATAAAGTAGAAAAAAAGACTAATGTTAAAAAGTCTACAATACTTGATCTTGCTAAAAAACTTCAAGGTGATAACATGAAAAATGAGGATAATATAAGAGATGTTATTCGTGAACTTAGTAAAATGACAGGCAAGGAAGTAAGTAAAGAACAAGAAGATAAAATTATAAATACTATAGTTACAGATAATGTACCTAAGAATGTAGATAAAATGTTTTAAGAGAATTATTTCTCTTTTTTTTTGTAATAACTTACTATTTAATTCATATAGTTTAATAAAGAAAGTAGGGATTAAATGGAAAAGATAGATATTATAAAAAGTATATCAGAAAGAACTGGTGGAGATATATACCTTGGTGTAGTTGGAGCCGTAAGAACAGGTAAATCCACTTTTATAAAGAAATTTATAGAAAATTTAGTTGTGCCTAATATTGAAGATGAATATGAAAGAAAAAGATGTTTAGATGAAATTCCTCAAACGGCACAAGGAAAAACAATAATGACAATAGAACCTAAATTTGTTCCATCAACAGCCGCTAAAATAAAGGTTGAAGAATTTGAAACAAATATAAAATTAGTTGATTGTGTTGGTTATGTTATTCCTGCTGCTAAAGGTTATGAAGATGAAATGGGAGAACCAAGAATGGTTAAAACACCTTGGTATGATGAAGATATTCCTTTTGTAGAAGCAGCTGAAATAGGCACAGAAAAAGTAATTAGAGATCATTCTACAATAGGTATTGTAGTAACAACAGATGGTAGTATAGGTGATATTACTAGAAATAATTATATAGAAGCAGAAAATGAAGTAATAAGTGAACTAAAAGAAATAGGTAAACCATTTATAGTTTTATTAAATTCAGCACATCCAACACTTCCAGAAACTGAAAGATTAGCAGAAAAATTAAAAGAAGAACATAATGTGCCTGTAATACCAATAAGTGCAGAAACTATGAATGAAAAAGATGTGTATAACATATTAAAAGAAGCTTTATATGAGTTTCCTGTGCTTAATGTTAAAGTAGATATTCCAGATTGGATAGGAACATTAAATCCAAATCATCCAATAAAAAAAGTATATATAGACCAAATAAGAGAATGTGTTGTAGAAGTTGATAAACTTCGTGATATAGACTCTATTAATAAACATTTTAAACAATGTGATCAAATAGAAAAAGCATATATGTCAAATGTAGATCCAGCAAAGGGTGAAGTAACAATAACACTTACTGCTCCTAATAATTTGTATGATGAAGTATTAAAAGAAATTATAGGAACAAGTATAAATAGTAGGGCCTCACTTCTTAATATATTCCAAGAATATAATGAAACAAAAGAAGAATTTGAACAATATAAGAGCGCACTTAAAATGGTTAAAGAAGTAGGATATGGAATTGCAATACCTACTCTAAAAGATATGAAATTAGATACACCAGAAGTAGTTAAACAAGGGGGTAGATATGGTGTTAAGTTAAAAGCAGTCGCACCATCAATTCATATGATTAGAGTAGATGTTGAAAGTACATTTGAACCAATCATAGGATCAGAACTTCAATCAAAAGAATTAATAAATTATCTAACTAAAAACCAAGAAGAAAGTGCTGATAGTATTTGGAAAAGTGAAATATTTGGAAGAAGTTTAGATGCAATTGTACAAGAAGGAATACAAGCAAAATTATCTCTTATGCCAGATAATTTAAGATATAAACTTCAATCAACATTATGCAAAGTAGTAAATAAAGGATCTAATAACATGATAGCTATAGTTTTATAGCTATTTTTTCTTGATTATTTTTATAAAATAATATATTATCTTAAAAGAAGGTGGTTTTGTGAAAAAAAGTACTATAGTGAAGTTATATAATGAGCTTGATAATAAAGAAATAATAGAAAAAGATTTACCAAAAATGATAAGTGTAAAAGGCGATGCAGAAGATATATTTTATGATTTGTGTATTAAGTATAATGATATATTAGATAGTGATATACTAGACCATTTTATAAGTATAAGTACGTTTGTGTCATCACTTGATGATAGTTTAGAAAGAAAAAGATTATTAGATAGTATTTATAATATATTTGATAATGATTATTTAGTTTCTAATATGGATTTTAATATAATATTAGAAAATATTGAATATATAATGGCAACCATATTTTCAAAAGTATTTGATGTATATAATAAAGAAGATGAAAAAAATTATGCTTCTGAAATAATTATTGAACTTTCAAATGGATTATCAAGGTATAAAGATTATGATATAAATAAAATTTATGATCACGATTTAGATGTTATATTTTCAAGATTTTTTAGTGTATTAGAGGATTTAAATAATACAAAAATACCCAATGGTGAATATTATAATAAAACTTTAATGAATAGAGTAAAAGTTTTTTTGGATATAATTTTTTCAAAAGAAATATATGAGTTAGATGATTATAAATATAATGTAGTTTTAGGTATGGCAAGTACAATAGATGATATTAATGAATTATCTAAATTTAAAAAGAAAATATTATTTTATAGCAGATTAAATAATGAAGATTTTGAAGTTACCTTAGATGATTCAGTAGATACTTTGACAGATACGAGTATTAAACTTTTAAAAGAAGGTAAAAGTAAAGTATTAAAATTTCCAGAAAATAGTAGTAATAATAAGTAAAGCATGTAAATAATTTACAAAAAGTATTGATTTTATTTATGATTTAATGTATATTAAGTACATACCTTTTGCTTGGTTATCGGATTCTCCGAACCATATACTAGGTTTAAGGCAAATATTATTGTAGGAGGAAATTAAAATGGCATTAAAGAAATCTGAAAAAGAAAACATAATTAAAGAATATGCTACTCACGAAGGTGACACTGGTTCTCCAGAAGTACAAATAGCTATTCTAACTAAAGAAATTAAGACTTTAACAGAACACTTAAAAGTAAACATTCATGATTATCATTCAAAAAAAGGTTTACTTATGAAAGTTGGTAAACGTCGTAATTTACTTGAATATCTTAAAAAGACAGATATTAATAGATACCGTAAATTAATCGAAAGATTAGGATTAAGAAAATAAGCACTTATGTGCTTTTTCTTTTGTAAAAATAATAGAAAAAAGCAAAATATAATATTTAAAATACGATTATTGTGGTAAAATATAGTTAGAGGAGAATTTTATGAGTAAAAAAGTATTTGAATTAGATTTTAGAGGAAGAAAACTAGTTATAGAACAAGGTGAATATGCAAAACAAGCAGATGGAGCAGTTTTAGTAAGATATGGTGATACAGTTATTTTATCTACAGCAGTTGTATCTGATAATGCAAATATTTTATCTGATTTCTTCCCACTTATGGTTTTATACCAAGAAAAATTATATTCTGTTGGTAAAATTCCTGGAGGATTTATTAAAAGAGAAGGTAGACCAACAGATGCTGCAACTTTAGCAGCAAGAATGATTGATAGACCAATGAGACCAATGTTCCCAGAAGATTTTAGAAATGAGGTACAAGTTGTTAATACAGTTTTATCAGTTGATACTGATAATTCGCCAGAATTAGCAGCAATGTTTGGGTCTTCACTAGCAACAAGTATTTCACAAATACCATTTGATGGACCAATCGCAGGTGTAAAAGTTGGCAGAGTAAATGGAGAATTTATTATAAATCCAACACCTGACGAACTTGAAAAATCAGATATTGATTTAACAGTTGCGGGAACTACAGAAGCAATAAACATGGTTGAAGCAGGATCAAAAGAAGTATCAGAAGAAGATATGCTTGAAGCATTAATGTTTGGTCATGAAGCAGTTAAAGAGTTATGTGAATTCCAAAAAACTATTATTAAAGAAATAGGATTACCTAAAATGGAATATGAAAAATTAGACATAACTGATGAACTAAGAGAAGAAGTAAAAAGTCTTGCAGCAGATAAGTTAGATTCTGCAATGAGAATAAAAGAAAAACTTGCTAAATATGAAGCAATAGATAATGTTAAAAAAGAAGTTGTTTCTAAGTATGAAGAAGAAAATAGTGATTTAGATAAAGATGAATTAAATATTTTATTAACAAAAGTAAAATTAGTATTAGAATCAATAGAATATGATATATTTAGATCAATTACTGTTAATGAAAAAACAAGAGCAGATGGAAGAGCTATGAATGAAATAAGACCACTTAGTGGTGAAATTGATATTCTTCCAAGAACACATGGATCTGCTGTATTTACAAGAGGAGAAACACAAGCTCTAGCAGTTACTACACTTGGTGCTTTAAATGAATATCAAGCACTTGATGGAATAAGTTTAGAAGCAGAAAAACATTTTATGTTACATTATAATTTTCCACAATTTTCAGTAGGTGAAACAGGAAGATATGGTGCTCCTGGTAGAAGAGAAATAGGTCATGGTGCACTTGGTGAAAGATGTTTAAAACAAGTAATGCCAAGTGAAGAAGAGTTCCCATATACAGTTAGAGTAGTTTCTGAAATACTTGAATCAAATGGATCAAGTTCACAAGCTACAATATGTGCTGGATGCATGAGTTTAATGGCCGCAGGTGTACCAATAAAAGCTCCAGTTGCGGGTATTGCTATGGGACTAATAACATCAAAAGATGAAAAAGATTATACAATACTAACTGATATACAAGGTATGGAAGATCATTTAGGTGATATGGACTTTAAAGTAGGTGGAACAAGAAAAGGTATTTGTTCACTTCAAATGGATATCAAGATTAAAGGTATTACAAAACAAATATTAAAAGAAGCTTTAGCGCAAGCAAAAGAAGCAAGAATGAAGATACTTGATATGATGGAAGGAATTATTGCTGAACCTAGAAGAGAAGTATCTAAATATGCACCTAAAACAGAAATCTTTAAAATTAATCCTGATAAAATTAAGGATGTTATTGGTAAAGGTGGAGATATGATTACTAAAATCATATTAGAAGCAAGCCATGTTAATAGTGTAAATGATGTTAATGCTGTTAAAGTTGATTTAGCAGATGATGGTACAGTTACTATTTATCATATGGATAAAGATATTATTGATAAAACAAGAGAAATGATAGAAAATGTAGCTAGAGAAGTAGAAATAGGAAAGATTTACACAGGAAAAGTAGTAGATATTCATGACTTTGGATGCTTTGTTAGACTATGGGAAGGCTGTGAAGGTCTTGTACATGTATCACAACTTGCTAATGAAAGAGTTGAAAAACCAAGTGATGTTGTATCTGTTGGTGATGAAATTCTAGTAAAAGCAACTGGATACGATAAAAAAGGTAAACTTAATTTATCTAGAAAAGAAGCACTTCCAAAGAAAGAAGTAAAAGAAGAAAAGAAAGAAACAAAAGAATAATAAATACCTCGCATTTTTAGCGGGGTTTTATATTAAAAGGATGATTAATATGAAATTTTATGATTGTATAGAAAAAAATAAAGATAAAAATATTAGTATATATTGTGATATGGATGGTGTACTTGCAGAATATGATATTGATAATTTTGATTATGAAAATAGAAGACCGATTACAAGTACAATTAAAAAAATAAAAGATTTATATAAAGAAGATAATATTAGTATATATATTCTTTCAATATGTAAAACTAATAATATAGTTTATGATAAAATAACATGGTTTAAAAAACATATGCCATTCTTAAAACAAGAAAACATTATACTTTTATCAAAAGAAGATAATAAATATCAAGGTATTTCGTCTAAAGAAATAAAAAGTAATTATTTAAAAGAAAATGCTAAAAATGATGTTAATATTGTTATTGATGATGACAATAGTGTTATAAAATATATAATAAAAAATAATGAAGATTTAATTGTTTTTCAAGATTCAAGTTTAGTAGATTAAATAAAAAATAGCGACTAATTAATCGCTATTTTTTATATCCATAATTACAGGAAGAACAATTGGTTTTCTACCTGTTCTATCCATTATAAATGGACTTATCTCATTAACTATTTGATTCTTAAGTTCTGTATAATTAAATTTCTTATTTTTAAGTTCTTTAACTATAACTTCGAACGCTTTATTTTCTATTTCTTTTAATAATTCTTCATTTTCATTAACTAGAACAAATCCTCTAGTTGTAATATTTACTTTTCCAAGTAATAGTTTCTTTTGTGCATTTATATTGCAAATAACAACAAGTATTCCGTCATTAGCCATTATTTTTCTATCTTTGATAACAACATTACCAATATCACCAATTCTGTTACCATCTACGTAAATGTCATAACATGGGAAACTTCTATCTTTTCTTACCTTTCCATTTAACATGGATAAAACTTCACCATTTTGCATTATAAATGTATTTTCTCTTGGAACATCACAGCTTACAGCTAAATCAGCATGAGCTTTTAACATTCTATACTCACCATGTATAGGCATTAAATATTTAGGTTTCATTAATCTAAGCATTAATTTTAATTCCTCTTGGTTACCATGACCAGATGAATGTATTTCATTTAATGATGTATTTGTATAAGTTTTAACTCCTTTTAAAGCAAGTTTATTTAATGTTACAGATATAGCTTGTGCATTACCTGGAATAGGTGATGACGAAAATATTACTGTATCACTAGGAAGTAATTTAATTTTTTTATCAGTACCATTAGCAATTCTAGATAGAGCTGCAAGTGGTTCACCTTGTGATCCTGTACATAATAAACATACTTCCTCAGGTTTTAATGCATTTGCTTCTTCAGGTGTTACAAATATATTTTTATCCTTTATATAACCTGCTTCTAAAGCAATTTCAATTTGAGTTTCCATACTTCTACCAAATATTGCTACTTTTCTATTATTTTTCTTACAAGTTTCAATTATATGTTTTAATCTATAAACATTTGATGCGAATGTAGCAATTATTATTCTACCAAGTTGTCTTTGAAATAGATCACTTAAAGTTGCATCTACTCTTGATTCACTAAGTGACATACCTGGATTTAATGCATTAGTACTTTCACTCATTAAAAGTGTTACACCTTTTTCTCCAATTCTAGCCATTTTATGTAAATCAGCCATTGGTCCTATTGGTGTAAAATCAAATTTAAAGTCTCCAGTTTCAACTATTGTACCGTTTGGTGTATTAACAACGATTGCAAAGCTATCTGGAATTGAATGTGTTGTTGAAATAAATTCAACTTCTAAATTTTTGAATTTAACTTTAGTGTTTTCATCAAAAATAACAATATTATCATATTTAATATTTCTGTCAATTAATTTCTTTTTAATAAGTTTTGCTGCTTGATTAGGGGCATATATTACTGGAATATTAACAGATTGTAATAAGAAGTTAATACTACCAATATGATCTTCATGCCCATGTGTTATAAATAAACCCTTAATTTTGTCCTCATTTCTTTTTAAGAAACCATAATCAGGAATAACATAATCTATACCAAGAAGTGAGTCTTCAGGAAATAATACACCGCTATCAATAATTATTATTTCATTTCCATGCATTATACAATACATGTTTTTTCCAACTTCCCCAAGACCACCTAAAGCAAAAATCTTAGTATCTAAATTATTTTCAAATAATTTCATTTTTTCTCCTTTCTTTATAGAATCAAAGTTAATAAGATTAACGACTACAATTATACTATTATTTTTATGAATTTGCAATCTTTTCAAAAAATTTGACAAAAAAGCACTTGTATGTTAATATAATGGCCGTCTTTTGAAAAGGGGGAATTTCAAATGGAAAACAATAAAAAGAAGATTCTAGATGAAATTAATAATTTATATGGAGATACAAGTTTAAGTGATAGTGAATTAGAACTTATTGAAAAAGTTTCTGAAAATGATGAATTTACTAATGAAGCAATTGAACTTATGAAAACTCAAAGAAGTAAATATAATGATATAGTACCAACAAAAGAAAACGAAACAGATGATATATTAATGATTTTTTCTGATGTAAAGAACAGAATGGGTAAAAACTCAGTAACAAAAACTGATTATAATATGGATAAAATACTTGAAGTGACTAATAGATACTTTGAGGGAAATAAAGATGCAAATTTAACAGATTTACAAATAAAATTATTAAGAAGTATTGCAGAATATGACGATGCGACAAATAATTTGGTTATATGGTTAAATGATGCGATAGAAAATGATGAAGAAAGAAATATGGAAAATTACATCGATGAAGCAACAAATGCTTATGAAGATCATTTATCAAGAGATGAAGCACGTAAATTTGCGCAAGATCTAAAAAAATTAAATCCTGATGTTGATATAAAATTAGATAAAAAATGTACATCAATTGATATATCTAAACCAATTAATGAATTAGACTTACCTGAAAACTTTTATTTAGATGAAAATAATCGTATAACAAATAAAGAAAATACAGCATTATCTGTATTTGTATCATTAAAAGTAAATGAAGTAAGAAAAAATAATAAAAATGCCGAGGAGGAAGAAAATATGAATGAAAATGAAGAAAGAGAAGAACAAATAATAAATGATGATGATTTCTTAGATGAATTCTCAACAAGTGATAGAGATCAAAAAAGACAAGAAAAGAAAAAGGCAAGAGAAGAAAGAAGAGCAAAAAAACAAAAAGCCAGAGAGGAAAAAAGAAAAAATAAAAAAACAAAATCAAATATTGGTTTCTTCAAGAAAATAATAAACTTTTTTAAGAATAAATTTATAATGCCAGATGATTTAGCAGATGAAGAAATTAATTTAGATAATGATTTTGATACTGAAGAACTAGATATAGATATATCAAATAAAGATTCAAAAGAACAAAATATTACTAAAGAAACAGAAAATAAAAATAATGATAATGTTAAAAAACAAGAAAACAAAACAGGTGATAATACTAAGAAACCAGAAGAACCTAAAAATGTGAATAACACTAAAAAAGATGAAGAAGTAGTTAATAAATCAGAAACACCAAAGGAAAATGTAGAACAAGGTGAAACTAAAAGTGATAAAGCTAGTGAATCACATACAGAAACTGTAAATACTACTTTATCTGCTGGAGAAAATTTAAAACGTATTGCAAAAATAAGAAGTGAAATCGAAAGACTTCAAAGAAATAAAGAAGAATTAAAAAATATACAAAATGCTTCCAAGTTTGCAAAAGAAGAAACTGCTAAACATTATGATGAAGAAACAAAAAAATTAAGAGACCAAATTAAAGAAATAGTTGATAATAACAAATATACAAATGAAGCAGGAAGAGAAATCTCTATGGAAGAAAGAGATAGATTTGATAGATTAGATGCAGTTCAAGCAGATATTATTGAAACTGTAAAAAAACAAAAACAAATTAATTCAGAATTTAATGAAGCTTGGTATGGACATATGGGTGAAAAAGTTAGTGAAGATCTATTAAAAAGAAGATCAACATTAAAAAATGAATTAGATGCTATTAATATTAAATTAAACTTATTAAAACAAAAAAGAGAAGAAATAGTTGCAGAAAATCCTATGACTCATGCAAGAACTATGTAAAGGTACACAAAAAGTGTATCTTTTTTTGTAAAGTAGAAAAAAAGTACTAGAAATATATATAAAAATAATATATAATAAGGTTGAATATAATATAGAGGGAGTTGAATAATATGGCAGAACAAAAGAAAGCATCAACTGCTACTAAGACAGCAGCTAAGAAAAAAACAACTACTACAAAGACTACAACTAAAAAAACAGCAACTAAACCAGCTGCAAAAACAGAAAAAAAGACTGCTGTTAAAAGCACTACAAAGGCTGCTCCAAAAAAAGCACCTGTTAAAAAAGAAACAACAAAAGCATCTTCAAATAAGGTTTCAGAAAAGGCTAGTACAGTTAAAGCACCAGCTAAAAAGAAAAAAGATAATATTTCAAATGCAGAACAAAGTTTCAAATTAACAAAAGATGCAATGTTTAGTGTATGGATTGATGCATTAATTTTGGTATTTATAATATTAATGTTTGTTTTGATTTTGTATGGATATGTAGTATCTGCTTAGTAATTAAAGAGTTTATATGGAAAAAGAAATTTATTTTTCTTTTTTTTTATGCTTTTAGATGATATAATTATTATGGTGATATGAATGGGATTTTTTGATAAATTAAAAAAAATTGTAAGTAAAGATACATTTGAAGATAAAAAAGAAAAAGACTTATATGATAAGGGATTTGAAAAAACAAGAAAAGAATTCACAGATAAATTAAATAAGTTAAATAAAAAATATAGTAAAGTAAATAGTGAATATTTTGAAGAGTTAGAAGAAATACTTATTATGGCTGATATTGGAGTTAATACAGTTATGAGCTTCATGGATAGATTAGTAACAAGAGCTAAAAATGAAAAAATAACTGATCCAAAAGAGTTAAAAGAATTAATTGTTGATGAATTATTTATTATATATGTTAATGATGAAATTTTAGTAGACAAGATAAAATATAATGATAATGCTCCAACTGTTATTTTATTTGTTGGGGTAAATGGAGTTGGTAAAACTACTACAATTGCAAAACTTGCTAAAAGAGAAAAAGATAAAGGTAAGAAGGTAATGATGGTCGCAGGAGATACATTTAGAGCGGGTGCAGTTGAACAACTAGAAACTTGGGGAGAAAAAATAGGTGTAAAAGTAGTATCATCAACTTTAAATGCAGATCCATCAAGTGTAATATATAAAGGTCTTGAAGAAGCAAAAGAAGATAATTATGATGTTGTTTTAATAGATACTGCTGGTAGACTTCAAAATAAAGTAAATCTAATGAAAGAGTTAGATAAAATTAATAGAGTAATAGGTAATTTAATAGAAGGTTCACCACAAGAAACACTTTTGGTAATAGATGCAACAACAGGTCAAAATGGTATTTCACAGGCAAAACAATTTAAAGAAATAACAAATATAACAGGCATTGTACTTACTAAGTTAGATGGCACTGCAAAAGGTGGTATAGTTCTTGCTATTAAAGAAGAAGTTAATATTCCTGTTAAATTTATTGGTCTTGGTGAAGGTATGGAAGACTTAAAAACATTTGATATTGAAAAATATATATATGGACTTTTTAAAGAATTATTATAGGTGGACAGTATGGATGAAATAAATGAATTAATAATGTTATATGATTATTATGGAGAGTTATTAAGTGATTCACAAAAAGAATACTTTATGGATTACTATTTTAATAATTTAAGTTTAGGAGAAATTGCAGATAACTTAGAAATAAGTAGAAATGCGGTTCATAAACAAATAAAAAGTGCTGAAGCTAAATTAAAAGAGTACGAGGAAAAATTAAAGATAATTAAAAAAAGTAATTTAATAAAAGAAAAATTAGAAAGTACTAATGATGAAAAATTAAAAGAAGAAATAATAGATATATTAGAAAGCTAGAAGGTGAAATAATGTTTGAAAATTTAAGTGATAGATTAGAAAGTGCAATGAAGAAAATAAAAGGATATGGAGTTATAACTGAAGATAATATAAGTGATGTTTTAAGAGAAGTTAGACTTGCACTTTTAGAAGCAGACGTCAACTATCAAGTAGTTAAAGAATTTACAAATAATGTTAAAGAAAAAGCACTTGGTGAAGAGGTAAGAAAAAGTTTAAAACCAAGTGAAGTATTTTTAAAAATATTAAAAGATGAATTACTTAATTTACTTGGTGAGGGAACTAGTGAAATAGAAACTAAAAAGAACCCTACAATATTAATGCTTGTAGGTCTTCAAGGTTCAGGTAAAACAACAACTATTGGTAAACTTGGTAATTTACTTAGAAAAAAATATAATAAAAAGCCTTTATTTGTCGCATGTGATATATATAGACCAGCCGCAATAGAACAATTAAAAACTATTGGTAAAGGACTTAATATTCCAGTTTATGAAGAAGGCATAAAAAATCCTAATGAAATAGTTAGAAATGCATTAGAATATGCTAAAGAAAATAAACTTGATTATATATTAATAGATACAGCTGGTAGACTTCATGTTGATGAAGAATTAATGAATGAATTAAAATCATTAAATGAAGAATTTAATCCTGATGAAATATTACTTGTATTAGATAGTATGATTGGTCAAGATGCTATTAATGTAATTAATGGATTTAATGATAAACTACCACTTACAGGTACTATTTTAACTAAGTTAGATGGTGATACTAAAGGTGGTGTTGCCTTGTCAGCTAGACACTTAACAAATGTTCCAATCAAATTTATAGGTACTTCTGAAAAACTTGATGGGCTTGAAGTATTTGATCCAGAAAGAATGGTAAATAGAATTTTAGGTATGGGAGATATTATGTCTCTTGTTGAAAAGGTTGAATCTGTTTACACTGAAGAAGATGAAAAAGATGCAGAAAAAACATTTAAAAAAATGCAAAAAGGTAAATTTGATTTAGAAGACTTTTTAGCGCAATTTAAACAAATAAAGAAATTAGGTTCAATAGAAGGATTATTAAAATTAATACCAGGTGCTAAAAAAATGGGATTAAACAATATTAATATTGATCCAAAAGACATGGCAAGAGTAGAAGCAATAATTCTTTCTATGACTCCTGAAGAAAGAAGAAAACCAGAAATAATAAAAGCTAATAGAAAAATAAGAATAGCAAAAGGTTCTGGAACAAGTGTTCAAGAAGTAAATAAATTATTAACTCAGTTTGAACAAAGTAAAAAAATGATGAAAATGTTCAGTAATGGTTCATTTAAGATGCCATTTTAGGATAATAAACTATTCAAAAATTTATAATTCTCATATTCTAGTAATAGATAAGGAGGATTAAAATGTTTTATAATAATTTTAATATGAATGGTTGTTTCAATAACGAAAATAAGTGTTGTCCAACTGTTTGCGAAGAAAAATGCTGCGAAGATCCAGTATATGAAGCACCAGTTGAAAAATGTATAAAAAAAGATTTTGTACATGAAATAGTTCACGTATGTCCAGTACATACAAGAATAGTAAATAATCACATTTATAAACATACTTATGTACCAGAATATACTTGTTCTGAAGAAAATGTATGTACAAATGTAGATGATAATTGCTGTAATAAATTTTAAAAAATTCCATTAGGAATTTTTTTCTTTTTTATGTTTTATGGTATAATTTTTATAGATAATAAAGAAGGCGGTAAAATGATTCAAATATTTGATATAAAAAAGGAAAAAAGTCTTAAAACGAATGATAGTGAAATGCTAAAAAAATACATGGATGAATCAATTTTAAATAATGAAGAATTAATGAAAAAATATAATTCGAAAGTTCAAGGTCTAAATGACAATGAAGTAAAGATACGTCTTTCTAAAAATGGGAAAAATGTTGTTATAAAAGATGATAAAAAAAGTCCATTATACTTTTTACTAATGTCATTTAAAGATGAATTTATAATAATTTTATTGTTTCTTTCATTAATTAATTTTCTTTTGGGTGATACACTTGGATCATTAATAATTGTAGTGATAGGAATAATTAGTGCGCTTATTAGATTTTTTCAAGACTATTCAGTTTATAAATTTAATAGAAAATTAAAGTCAAAGATATATTCCACAGTAAATGTACTTAGAAATAATGAAGAAAAAGAAGTAAAAGTAGAAAATGTTGTAATTGGAGATATTATTAAATTAAATGCTGGTACAATAATTCCTGCTGATTTAAGAATAATTGATAGTAAAGATTTATTTTTAAATGAGTCAGTATTTACTGGTGAAAGTATATTAGTAGAAAAAAGTAATAAAGTAAATAATAATGCAAAAGAAATATTTGATATAAATAATATTTGTCTTATGGGAACTTCTGTAGTAAGTGGAAGAGGAGAAGGCATTGTAATAAATACAGGTTTTAATACATATTTAGGTAAAGTTGGTAAAGAAGTTAATACAAAAAAAGAAGTAACTAATTTTGATAAAGGTATAAAAAATATAACTAAATTATTAATAAGATATATGGTTGTTGTGTGTCTTGTAGTAATTGTTATAGATGGTATAATTAAACAAAATATTGGTGAAGCACTTTTGTTTGCGTTATCAGTTGCGGTAGGTATTACACCAAGTATGCTTCCGATGATTCTTAATGTTAATTTAACAAAAGGAAGCAAAAGTTTAGCAA
The DNA here is from genome assembly GCA_000433675.1 of Clostridium sp. CAG:433. Taxonomy (GTDB): domain Bacteria; phylum Bacillota_I; class Bacilli_A; order RF39; family UBA660; genus CAG-433. Next base: position 20,828 of record FR893528.1, on the reverse strand, counting down.
ATAAAAAAACACTTGTTAAGAATATTGCTTCAATTCAAAATTTAGGTGCAATAGATATTTTATGTACTGATAAAACAGGTACGTTAACAGAAAATAATATAACACTTCAAAAATATATAGATGCGTTAGGTAATGAAAATGAAGATATATTAGAGTATGCATATTTAAATAGTTATTATAGTACAGGTATAAAGAATTTAATTGATAAAGCAATTATCTCATATGGTAAAGAACACAAGCTTGATACTACTTTAGAAAGGTATGAAAAGATTGATGAAATACCGTTTGATTATAATAGAAAAAAACAAAGTGTTGTTGTGAAAAATAAATCAGAATATAGAATGATAACCAAAGGTGCATTAGAAGAAATAATTAATGATTGTGATAGTGCAGTTATTAATGGTGAAATTAAGAAGATAACAAATGAGCTTATAAATGTAATAAAGAATAAAGCAATGGAACTTGCGAATAATGGTATGCAGGTTATTGCTTTAGCAGAAAAGAATGATTATCCAGGAGATTCAAAATTTAATTCAGAATGTGAAAAAAATATGACATTTGTAGGATTTACATGTTTCTTAGATCCTGCTAAAAAAGATGTAAAGACAACAATATCTAATCTATATAAAATAGGCGTTAAAACAAAGATATTAACAGGTGATAATCCTTATGCTACAAAAAATATTTGTAATTTGGTAGGACTTAATGGCAATGATATATTACTTGGTAGTGATATAGACAAAATGAGTGATGAGGAATTATCAAAAAAAATAGAAGATATAGATGTATTCGCAAGAATGAATCCACTTCAAAAAGAAAGAATAGTTGATTTATATAAGAAAAATGGACATGTAGTTGGATATATGGGTGATGGTGTTAACGATGCTCCTTCACTTAATAAGTCAGATGTTGGAATATCTGTTAATAGCGCATCATCAATAGCGAAAGAAGCAAGCGATATAATTATACTAAAACAAAGTTTAAAAGTTGTATATGATGGTGTGATTGAAGGAAGAAAAGTATATGGGAATATTATTAAATATATGAAAATGGCATTAAGTGCGGATTTTGGTGATGTTTTTAGCATTATGATTTCAAGTATATTTTTACCATTTTTACCACTTCTTCCAATTCAAATGTTACTTCAAGATTTTATATACGATTTTTCTCAAATAGGTATACCATATGATAATGTAGATAAAGAATTTTTAATTAAACCTAAAAAATGGGATACTAAGGGAATATCAAGATTTATGAAGGTAATGGGTATAACAAGTTCAATTATAGATGTTATATCGTTCATAATATTCTGGTTTGTATTAGGTTATAATAGTATAGATAAACAAGCATATTTTCAAACAGCGTGGTTTGTAACTTGTCTTGTAACAGAGCTTATGATTATATATAATGTTAGAACAAGTAAAAAGCCTTTTATAGAATCAAATGCAAGTCATAAATTAAATGTATTAACTATTTTTTCACTTGTATTAACAATAATCACTCCAATGCTTTTAACTAAAATTGACACATTTCACTTCGTAATTTTACCATTTGAATTTTATGTATTCTTAATTTTACTTGTTATTTTATATTTTGCTATTGTTTCTATTATTAAAAAGATATATATTAAAAAGTATGGAGAGTGGTTATAAATGAAAAAAATGAATATAATTGTTATATTTGATAAAGACATAACAAGTACATTAATGTGCAAAAGAACAAAAGAACCATATAAAGGAATGTATAATTTTGTTGGTGGTAAAATTGAAAATGATAATGGCTTAGAAGAGGCATATAGAGAACTTTACGAAGAAACAAATATAAGTAAAAATGATACTAAATTAGTACATTTTATGAATTTGTCATATATAAAATGGGATATAGAGCTTGAAGTTTATTATGGTGTATTAAATGGTGATGTTAATCTAATAGAAGAAGTTAATAAATTAGAGTGGAGAAGTCTTTCAGATAATTTCTTCAATTTAAATAAATATGCAGGAGAAGGTAATATTGGTCATATAATAGAAGAAATTAAAATTGATTTAGAAAGAGAGAAAAATCATGAAAGCATTAACAATTAAAGAACCATGGGCAACACTTATAATAGATGGTTATAAAAAATATGAGTTTAGATCATGGAAAACAAATTATAGAGGTAAAATATTAATACATGCTGGAATGAGCGAAGAAAAAGATATGTTAAAAAAATTTAAAGACTATAATTTAAATTGTTCTAAAGGTATGATTATAGGTGAAGCACTTCTTACTGATTGTATTCTTGTTACGAAAGAGTTTGAAGAAGAATTATTAAAAATTGATAAAACAGTATATGGAAGAGAGTCACATGAAATGACATATGCTTGGAAACTTGAAAATGTTATAAAATATGATAAACCTATTCCTATAAAAGGAAAATTAGGATTATGGAATTATGAGGAGGAAAATATGCACGAAATGAGATTACATAATGCTCCATTTGAACTTATAAAAAATGGAACAAAAACTATTGAGATAAGATTAAATGATGAAAAGAGAAGTTTAATAAAAGAAGGAGATATTATTGAATTTGAAAATAGAGCCACAAAAGAAAAATTAAAGACAAAAGTAATTAAATTACACAAATTTGGTAATTTTGAAGAATTATATAAACATTTTGATAAAATATCTTTAGGTTATGCTGAAGATGAAATCGCGGATCCTAAAGATATGGAACAATATTATCCACAGGATAAACAAGAAAAATATGGTGTTCTTGGTATTGAAATAGAAGTTTTATAATAAAAAAATGTCCCTTTTGGGATTTTTTTAATATTATATTTGTTTTTTTATCATAATTAGTGTTATAATTGTAGTAGGTGAATAAAATGTTTGATAAGAATTTATTGGGTAATAATATTAGTGATATTGATAAGAATTTATTAGCGCAGACTATAAGTAAAATAGATTTGTTTTTTGCTAAGTTTGGAGTTAGTATTGATTATGATAATTCAAGAGAATTATTTGAAAGCTTAAAAGTAGAAGACATACAAGGAAAACAAGATTATGTTGTTTCTTATGATGAAGTAAATAATACTATTAAACAAAATTTTGAAAATCCTAATTTTAGTGCTAAAAGATATGAAGCAGAACTTATAGAATCTCTTTTAAATGTACTTTCACAAAAGTATAATTTTGAAGAGGGAAGATATGATAAAGGGCTTTTAAGTAGAGATACAAATTTAAAATTTCATGGTTTTGCTTTAAATGATATGTTAGCATCATATATTGGAACTTTAATAACAGGCTATAACAAAGAAACAAGCGTAAAAGATTTCTATTTGGATAGTCCTAAAGATTATGAAACTATACCTGATAGAACAATTCATGATTTTTGTGAAGTGTTCGGTGCAGAATTCTTATTAAAAAGTTTTATAAATGGTGCTGGTTCTGAATTATTTTATAAAGTAGGTGAATCTTTAGGTAGTGAAAAAAATGCTGTTGATCTTTATAATTCGATAGATAGTTATAACAATAATTCAATTTTAAATAGAGGAATTTACGATTTGAATATGGAAGAATTAAAAGAAAAAAATTTAGAAAACAAACCAAAAATGTAAAGTTTTGTAAAAAGTGTTGATTTATTTTTAATATTAATATATTATATGGTGAGGAGTGTGATAATAATGTATCCATCAATAGATAAAGTATTAAATATTGTTCCTTCAAAATATCAATTAGTTTATATTGTATCTAAAAGATCTCATCAAATGAAGGAAACAAAGCATTATCAATTAGATGAAAAAAAATATGTTAATACAAAAAACATAGGTAGAGCTTTGGAAGAAGTTGCTGAAAACTTAATACATGTTAAAGAATAGTATTAAGTTTTTAATTTAAATGCTAAGCGAACATAAATTCGTGATAAGGAGAAAAAAGATGAAAATAACAAAATTTAAAAAAATGGCTGGAAGTAAATACAAAATTTTTTTTGATAACGGTGAAAATATTCTTTTACATGAAAATATAATCATAAAATATAATTTACTAATAACTAAAAAAATAGAAGAAGATTATGATGACATAATAAAAGATAATAATAATTATATGATTTATGATATGACAGTTAAATATATTAGTAAAAAAATGAGATGTGAAAGTGAAATAAGAAAGTATCTAAAGAGCAAAGAAATTAATGATGAGTTATCAGATAGAATTATTGTAAAACTTAGAGAAAATGGTTTACTTAATGATAGAGATTACATTAAAAGTTATATATCAGATAAAGTAAGATTAAATAATATAGGATTAAACAAAATAAAATCTGAATTATATAAATTAAAACTTGATAAAGATATTGTTGATGAAGAAATTAATAATTATTCAGGAGAAGATATAATTGATAATTTAGAAAAGTTAATTGATAAAAAAATTAGAACAAATAGATCGTATGGCGGAAGTTTATTAAAGCAAAAGATAATTACGGATTTTGTAAATAAAGGCTATAACAAGGAAGATATAATTGATATTTTAAACAAGAAAGATTTGAATAATGAAGATTTATATAATAAGGAATATAATAAGCTATACAATAAATATAAAAGTAAATATAGTGGCTCAGAACTTGAATATTTTATTAAACAAAAATTATATAGTAAAGGATTAAAAAAAAGTGATGATTAATCACTTTTTTCTATTAACTTTCAGATGATGAATTAGATTCTTCAGCTTGTTTAATTGCTTCTTTTATATAGTTATTATAATTTTTCTTTAATTTAGCATCTTTAAATTTTAATCCATAAGATTTTCTTAAATCATCTAAAGCTGTAACTTCAAGAGTTTTATCATTTTCTAATTTTTCTTTAGTTAAAGTTTCAATAATATTACTTTTAACTTCTTTTAATTTTGGTTTATCTTTTTCACCAGTTTTTAAAATAATATGATATCCATAAGTTGTTTTAACTGGTTCTTTAGTATATTCATTAACTTTAAGTTTGTATGCTGCTGTTTCAAATTCTTCAACCATATCGCCTTTATTGAAATATCCTAAATCTCCACCTTTTTCTTTTGAACCAGTGTCATCAGAATTTTCTTTAGCAAGTGTATCAAAATCTTCACCTTTATCTAGTTTCTTAATTATTTCTTCAGCTTTTTTCTTAGCTTCATCATCAGTTAAACCATCTTCTGAATCTGTATCAACTTTTATAAGAATGTGTTTAGCACTGATATCTCCAACGGTATTTTCTTCATAATATTTTTTTATTTCATCATCTTTAATACTGTCTTTAATTTGATCTTCAATAGCTTGATTTCTTTGATAGTTTAATATGAAATATTCTTTTAAATCATTTTCACTTTCATATCCTGCATTTTTTAAAGTTTCATCCCAACTATCAGAATATTGTGATTTTAAACTTTCTATTTGATTTGCTGCTTGTTTTTCAATAGTAGCATTATCTTTATAGATAGTATCAAGTATTTCCTTATCTACCATATCAAGTGCAGTAGAAATTCCATATTTATCTCTTAACTTTTTATAAATATCGTTTGCAGTTATATTAGTACCATTTACAGTAATTGCTACATCTTCACCATTTTTTAATTTCGCATTACCACATCCAGTTAATAATATTGTGCAAATTACAGCAAAACTTACTAACATTATTTTTTTCTTCATTTTTTCCTTATCCTCCTTTAATAATGCACATATATATAATAACAAAATTATAAAATAAAAACAATATTTTTCAAAATATAATCACACTATTCGTACTTTTGCCATAAAATAATGTGAATAATAAAAAAGGAGGAATGAAAATGACACACTCATGCGGATCAGGTGCTGGTATAATACTAGTACTATTCATACTATTAGTAATAATAATAGGTGCTTATATCTAAATAAATTAAGTTAGGAGGTAATTTAAATGGGATGTACAAATACAACATGTACTAATACATGCACACAAACATCACGCGGATGCGGATATGTAACAATAATCGTACTTTATATCTTACTTGCTATAATACTTAGTTCATTCGTTTGCTAAAAAAGTTCAAAAGAACTTTTTTTCTTTGAAAAATTTGACAAAAATACACTATTTTGGTAATATATATCGCACCAAAGGGGGAAATAATATGATAAAAGACAGTGTTCAAATACCAAGTTGGGTAAATTCTGGTAATGATGAATATGTTACTAAAATTGCAGAAGGAATAGCAAGTGGTAGAATTGAAATGTATGCTGAAGAAAAAGTTGGTAAAAGTACTGTAGGATTTAGAAGAGTTCGTTTATATGATGATATAATTGAAGAAAGAGAAGAAACAAATGATGAGTATAAAGAAACAATACAAAAATATAAGACTGCTAAAAAGCATTTAAATTTAATTAAAATGTTAAAATTAAATTCTGAAAAGAAACAATTAAAAAGAATGCTTGACTCATTAGAAAAAGAATCATCATATATATCATATATTACAGATTCTGATGAAGAACCAAGTTTTATTTTATGCAAAGAAGATTTAGCACAAACAGCAAGAGATATTAAACCATTTCAAATGTAAAAAAACTGATTAACCAATCAGTTTTTTATATACTTCTTCAACACTTATACCATTATTTTCTTTATAATATGGTTTTAAATGCATATGATAATGTTTTACTTCTTGAACATCACCATTATTTTGCATTATACTCATTCCATCAATATTTAATTTCTCTTTTAATAATATATGCATTTTTTTAGCAATTTCATTAATATGAGTTAATGTATCAATATCAATATCATCTAAATTTTCAAAATGTTTCTTAGGTATTATAAGCATATGTCCAGGGCTCATAGGATTAACATCTAAAAATACTTTTACAATATCATCTTCATAAATTGTGTATGAAGGAATGTCCCCTTTAATAATTTTACAAAAAATACAATCCATTTTTATCATCTCCTCTAATAATTTTAACAAAAAACACTAAAAAAATATATAGTTTTATGGTAAAATAATAATGTTTGGAGATGATGTTATGCTTAAAATTGAAAATTTAAATACAAGTATAGATGGTAAAGATATATTAAAAAATTTTTACTTAAACATAAATGCTGGTGAAGTACATGCCTTAATGGGACCAAATGGTACAGGAAAAAGTACTTTATCGAAAGTTATTTTAAATAACAAAAAATATCAAAAGTTATCTGGAAAAATAATATTTGATGATGTAGATATAACAAATATGTCTACAGATGAAATAGCAAGAAAAGGAATCTTTTTATGTAATCAACTTCCATGTGAAATAGATGGAGTAACAACTGCTGATTTTTTAAGAACTGCATTAAATGAAAAAGAAGAAGTTTCATTATATCAATATATAAAAAAAATTGATAGCGCAGTAAAAGACTTAAAAATGGATGAAAATATGATTCATAGAAGTATGAATAAAGGTTTTTCAGGTGGAGAAAAAAAGAAAAATGAAATACTTCAATTAAAAGTATTAGAACCTAAATTCATAATACTTGATGAACTTGATTCAGGACTTGATGTAGATAGTTTAAAAATTGTTTGTGAAAATATAAATAGTTATTTAAAAGAACATGAAAACACATCAGTACTTATAATTACTCATTATCCTAAAATACTACAATATATAAAACCAGATTATGTACATGTTATGGTAAATGGAAATATCAAGAAAACAGGATATGCAAGTCTTGCTCTTGAAATAGAAGAAAAAGGATATGATGCTTACAAAAATAGTGCAAGTATCGTAAGTGAATAATTGATATATGAATAATATATTAATAGAAAAGAGTAGTATTGATTTTGAAGATAATGGAGAATTTATATTAAAAGAAAATGGTAATAAAGATATAAGAGTAAATGATAATGTAGATATTACGCTTACTATAATTAATGAAGAAGATAAGGATGTAAGTTATAATTTTGATATTAATGAAAACTGTAACCTTGTATTTAATATATTTGATGCATCAAAAAATATAAATAGAAATATAAATGTAAATATTAATGGAAAAAATTCAAATGTATTAATTAATATTTCATCTATTTCATTAAATGAAAATAATTATGATGTTAGTATTCATCATAATAATAAAAACTGCACAAGTAATACAAATATACATGGACTTACAATAGATAATAATTCCATATACATAAAGAACAATGGATATATACCAAATGGTTCAGAAAAAAGTGTTTTACATCAAGATAATAAAATTATTATTATGAATGATAATAAATCAAAAATAGAACCTAATTTATTTATTGATGAATATGATGTAGAAGCATCACATGGTGCGTATATTGGTAAATTTGATGAAGAAGAATTATTTTATTTAAATTCAAGAGGACTAGATGAAAATAAATGTTACGAACTTTTAATTAATGGATTTTTATTAAATGAATTTAATATAACTGATGATGTAAAGGATGATTTAAAGAAAATTATTAAAAAGTATTGGAGGTGAAAAAATGAATTATAGAAAAGACTTTCCTATGCTAGAAAAAGATATCGTATATTTTGATAATGGTGCGACAACATTTAAACCAAATTGTGTAATTGATAAGATGTGTGATTATTATAAGAATTATTCATCTAATGCACATAGAGGTGATTATTCACTTAGTTTAAAAGCAAGTGATGAATACGAAAATGTTAGAGATAAAGTAAAAGAATTAATTAATGCTAGTAGAAGAGAAGAAATAATATTTACTAGTGGTTCAACTGAGTCATTAAATGAAATAGTTAATGGATATTTTAAGTATAATTTAAAACCAGGTGATGAAGTATTACTTACAAAAGCAGAACATGCATCAAATATACTTCCTTGGTTTGAACTTGAAAATGAAATGGGTATAAAAGTAAACTATATACCTTTAACTAGTAATCATGAAGTAACAATGGAAAATGTTATAAAAAGTATAACAGATAAAACAAAAGTAATCTCTATTGCACATATATCAAATGTTATAGGTGATGTAAGACCAATAAAAGAAATAATAAATTATGCACATAAAAAAGGTATATTAGTAGTAGTTGATGGAGCACAAAGTGTAGGTCATACAAATGTAGATGTACAAGATTTAGATATAGACTTTTTAGCTATATCGGCACATAAAATGCTTGGACCAACAGGTGTTGGTGTACTTTATGGTAAATATGAATTACTTGATAAAATAAAACCTACTAAAGTAGGTGGTGGTATGAATATTGCATTTGTTAGTCCTAGTGAAATAGAGTATAAGGAACTACCTTATAGATTAGAAGCAGGAACAGGAAATATTGCTGGTGTTATTGGATTTGGAAGTGCGATTGACTATATAAATAATATAGGTATAGATAACATAGAAGAATATTGCGATGAATTAAAACACTATATTATAAATGGTTTAAAGAAACTAAAAAATGTAAAAATATACAATGAAAATGTAGAAGGTGCAACAATAGCATTTAATATAGATGGTGTATTTGCGCAAGATACAGCAATATACTTAGATAAATATAATATATGTGTTAGAAGTGGAAGCCACTGTGCAAAAAAACTAGAAGATGAACTTGGAATAAAAAATACATGCAGAGTTAGTATATATTTTTATAATAATAAAGAAGATGCAGACAAATTAATAAAAGCATTAGATAATGATAGAATATTAGAAGAAAGTTTAGGTGTATAAAAATGGATCCAAATTTTAAAAGAACATTAATATTAGAAAATTATGAAAAACCTTTTCATAGGGGACTTGTAGATGATAGTACATATTTAAAAGAAAATAAAAATAATTCATCTTGTATTGATAATTTTGATATACAACTTAAAATGAACGATAATAAAATAGAAGATATAAGATTTGAAGGAGAAGCGTGTGCAATCGCAGTATCATCGGCATCTATATCAATTCAAAAATTGATTGGTAAAACAAAAGAAGAAGCATTAAAGATAATAGATAACTATGAAAAAATGATTAATGAAGAAGAATACGATAAAGATTTATTAGAAGAATTACTTGCGTATGAAGATATATATAAACAACCAGCAAGAAAAAAATGCGCAACACTCGCAATACTTGGAATAAAAGATTTAATAGAAAAATAGGAGGTAATTATGAAGGAAGTAAAATTCGAAAAAGGTTTAGATGAAGAAAAGGTAAGAAAAATATCTGAATTAAAAAATGAACCAGAATGGATGCTAGAATATAGATTAAAATCATATAAAGATTTTATAAATAAACCTCTTCCTTCTTTTGGACCAGAGATAAATATTGATTTTAACAATATAACTTATTATAAAAGAATTGATAATGAAGTGCATAATTCTTGGAATAGTGTAGATAAAAATGTTAAAAAGACATTTGATGATATTGGAGTAATAGAACAAGAAAAAGAATATTTAGATGGACTTGGTGTTCAATATGATAGTGAAGCAATATATCATAATATGATTAAAGATTTGGAAGAAAAAAACATAATATTTTGTGATACAGATACAGCACTAAAAAAATATCCAGAGTTGTTTAAAAAATACTTTGGTACATTAGTAGATTATAATGAAAATAAATTTACAGCATTAAATGGTGCCGTATGGAGTGGTGGAACATTTATTTATGTACCTCCACATACAAAATTAGATAGACCACTTCAAAGTTATTTTAGAATTAATACAAAAGATATGGGACAATTTGAAAGATCACTTATAATAGTTGATGACGATTCTGAAGTACACTATATAGAAGGATGTACAGCACCAACTTATACTACTGATTCACTTCATGCAGCTGTTGTTGAAATATTTATTGGTAAAAATGCAAAATGTAGATATACAACAATACAAAACTGGTCAGATAATGTAAACAATTTAGTAACAAAAAGAGCAATAGTTGATGAAGGTGGTACTATGCAGTGGATAGATGGTAATATTGGTTCTAAAATCAATATGAAGTATCCAGCATGTATTTTAAAAGGAGATAATTCTGTTGGTGAATGTATTTCTATCGCTGTTGCATCTAATAATCAAATTCAAGATACAGGTGCTAAAATGATTCATTTAGGTAAAAATACAAGAAGTCATATAATCGCAAAATCAATAGGTAGAAGTGGTGGAAATGCTAGTTATAGAGGTTTAGTAAGTATAGAAGAGAATGCTACTAATTCAAGATCAAGTATAAAATGCGATACTATTCTTTTAGATAAATTATCAAAAAGTGATACAATTCCTACTAATATATGTAAAAATGAGTCGTCAATAATAGAACATGAGGCAACAGTTTCAAAATTAGATGAAGATAAATTATTTTATCTTATGAGTAGAGGAATTGATGAAGAAAAAGCAATAGAATTATCATTAATAGGATTTATAGAAGAATTTACAGAAGAATTACCACTTGAATATGCAGTAGAATTAAATAATTTATTAAAAAACAATTTTCAAAAAATGTGCAATATTTAAATTTTAGAAAGGAATTTTATACAAAAATTCCTTTTTTGTTATACAAAAATTCAATTTTTGAGTATTTTTTTTATGCAAAAATGCCATTTTTGTGCTTTGATTTCTTCTTTTTAGTAGTGTATTATACAGCACTGAAAGGAGGAAAATGTCATGTTAAATCAAATAGTAATTGTTGGAAGACTTGTTAAAGATCCTGAACTTAGAGAAACAGATTCAGGAAAGAAAGTAACTAATATTACTCTTGCTGTTCCAAGAAGTTATAAAAATGTATCTGGAGAATATGAAACAGATTTCATTGATTGTACATTATGGACAGGTATTGCAGAAAATACAAGTGCGTACTGTAAAAAAGGCGATCTTCTTGGTGTTAAAGGAAGAGTTCAAACAAGAGTTTATGAAAAAGATGAAGAAAAGAAATATGCAACAGAAGTAGTTGCGGAAAAAGTAACATTTTTATCAAGTAATAAAAATAAAGAAACAGAAGATAAATAAATCTGTTTCTTTTAGTATATTAATCTAAAACTTATCCAAAATAATATTTGAAAAGTATAAGAATTATAAATGTAAATAATAATTTCTATTTAGTTAACTTTAAACAATTACATTATCTAATTATTTATACTTTAACCATAAGTTAATGAAAGAGTGGTAGTAGTAAATGTTTATTGGATCAAGAGTTAGAGAACTTAGAAAAGCAAAAGGATTAACACAACAAGATCTTGCAGATATGATTAATGTTACAAAAGTATCTGTTTGTTGTTATGAGAAAGGAACTAGAACTCCAAATTTGGATACTTTTGTGGATTTAATTAATGCACTTGATACAACTGCAGCATACTTACTTGGTATGGATAGTGTAGTTGTAGCTGAAAATGAAGAAGATTATAAGGTAGTTCTTCCAAAAGAAGATATTCAAATTATAAATGAAATAAGAAAAAATCCAAAATTAGTAGAATATTTAAGAGAAGATCCTAAAAGAAGAGTTGAATATATTAGTAAAATAAAAAACATATAGTTATTTCTATATGTTTTTTTATCTATCTCTCCAGTTTTCATATTTCTTTTTTATATATTCCTTAGCGTCATCAGCGCCATCTTTAATTTTTTCCTTAGTATTATCTTTGATTTCTTTTACTTTATCATATTTTTCATCACCAATAGCTTCTCTTATTTTATCAAGAGCATTGTAATATGTTTTACTTGTGAAATCCTTAACAACCTCATATTTTTCACCAATATTTTCTTTATAATCAGGAGAAAAGGTCATAATAAGTGCGTCAATATCACAGAAAGTATTATAAACATCTTCTTTTGTTTCTTCTTTTAATTCACTAAATTTTATACCATTAATATCTTTATCATAAAAAATAAAATCTACCATTTTAATAAAGAACTCTCTTCCATATTTTTTTACATTCTCATAATCTTCTTTTGTTACATATAATTCAATTTTATTTTTATCGTCATTTATATTATCAATTATTTCATCATCAACAGATTTAGATTCAGTAGTTACTTCCTCTGTAGTCATTTCTTCAGTGGTGTTTTCAGTAGTTTTTTCTTCAGTGGTGTTTTCAGTAGTTGTAATTTCTTCTGTCATTTGAGTACTTGCTTCTGTAGTTATAATTTCTGTTGTTATTTCACTTGTTGTTGTTTTATTAATGTATTCAGTTGTATTTTGATTTATATTATTATTTGAATTACAACCAGCCAAAAGAGTAGATGCTAAAGATAGGTATGCTATCATCATTTTTCTTTTATTTTTTTCCATAATATTACCTCTTTTCTAGGAAAGTATTATAACACTAATTTAATGTAATGTAAAATAAAATTAAATATGATATAATTAACTTATAATAGAGGTGAAAAAATGAATATAATAGATATTATAGAAAAAAAGAAAAATAAAGAAATACTTACATATGATGAAATAAAATATGCTGTGGATAACTTTATTAACGGTGAAGTTAAAGATTATCAAATGAGTTCACTTTTAATGGCAATTGTATTAAATGGAATGACTGAAGAAGAAATCTTTAATTTAACAAAAATAATGTTAGATAGTGGAGATAAAATTGATTTATCTAAAATAAATGGTGTTAAAGTTGATAAGCATTCAACAGGTGGAGTTGGAGATAAAACTACATTAGTAGTTGGACCACTTGCGGCATCATGTGGCGTTCCTATTGCTAAAATGAGTGGAAAAGGACTTGGATTTACTGGTGGAACAATAGATAAGTTAGAATCAATAAAAGGATTTAACACAAATATAAGTGAAGAAAGATTTATTAATCAAGTAAATGATATAGGCATATCACTTGTATCACAATCTGGTAATTTAGTACCGGCAGATAAAAAAATATATGCTTTAAGAGATGTAACTGGTACAACAGAATCAATACCACTTATCGCATCTAGCATAATGAGTAAGAAATTAGCATCAGGTGCAGATAAAATAGTTTTAGATGTAAAGGTAGGAAGAGGTGCCTTTATGAAAACAATAGAGGATGCTAAAAAATTATCTGAGACTATGATAAAAATAGGAAATAATTTTGGTAAAGAAGTTGTCGCACTTATAACTAATATGGATTATCCACTAGGTTATACTATAGGAAATGCCATTGAAGTAAAAGAGGCAATCGACACGCTTGATGGTAAGGGTGAAGAAAGATTTACAAAATTATGTCTTGTTCTTGCTTCATATATGGTATCAATTGGAAAAGAAATAAGTGTAGAAGATGCTTTAGATATGGTTACAGAAAAATTAAATAATAAAGAAGCACTAAATAAATTTAAAGAACTTGTTAAAAGTCAAGATGGAGATATAGATAGTATCTCACTTTCAAAAGAAAGTATTGATTTAATAAGTAAGGAAGATGGATATATTACAGATATAAATCCTATAGTTTTAGCAGAATTTATTAATAAGTTAGGTGCTGGAAGACAAAAGAAAGACGATATAATTAATTATGGTGTAGGTGTAAAATTAAATAAGCAAATTAATGAAAAAGTAAGTGTAGGTGATAAATTACTAACTATTATTTGTGATGAAAAAATTGATATTAATGAATTATATAGTGCGTTTAAAATAAGTAATGAAAAAATGGATAATCCAAAAATTATATTTGATGTTGTAAAGTAAAAAAAAGGTCAATAACATGGCCTTTTTTTAGTTTGCTTATATAGTGTAAAAATTATCTTGATAATTCAGGGCTTGTATTTATTTATATTATTGATATAATTATAATGCGAGGTGTTTATGGAGTTTTTTAAAAATTTAAAATTTGCGTGGAATTATGCAAAAGATCAAAAGAAAAATTTAATATGGTTTATAATTGTTAATATTTTAATAATAGCCATAAGTGTTGTTGTACCAATATTATCTGCTAAAATAATTGTATATTTAACTGATAATGAATTTCATCAATTATTATTAATTGCGATTATTATTTTACTTGTTGAATGGTTTAGAAATATTTGTAATTATTTTAAAAGACATAATAGTAATATTTTGTTTAGAGAGACATATGTGAATCTTCAAACTAGTTTAGGTAAAGAAATATTAAAAATAGAAAATAAAAGTATTGATAGTACAGGTTCAGGTTTATTCATTCAAAGACTTACTAATGATACATCAAAATTATCTGAAATATTTCCAATGCTTGTAGATTTTTTAACAAATATTATTACTGATGTAGGTATTTTTGCTGCTATTTTTATAATAAATAAAGTTGTATTTGTTTATATAATGGTTATGACTATAATATTATATTTAGTAGAAAGAAAAAGAGTAAAGTTAAGAAATGAAAATGATAAGAAATTTAGAAAAATGAATGAAAAAGTTTCAAGCTTTGTTGGTGAAATGGTTAGAGGAATAAGAGATGTTAAAATGCTTAATTCTGAAGATAGTTTTACAAATGAATTACATAATAAAGTTATTGAATTAAATACTGAAAGATATAAAATGAATAAAGTTGATAGAAACTATAATTTGTATCGTGGAACACTTCTTGATCTAAAGGATTTTCTTCTTATAGTTTTATTAATATTTTTAATAGAAAATAAAGATATTACTATTGCTAGTGCATTAATAATACATAATTATTCAAGTAGAGTATCAGATGTAATATATTGGATTGGGTCATTACTTGAAAGAGTTAAGGATTTTAATTTATCAGTAGATAGAATAAAAGAAATAATGAATGGTGATAAATTTGAAAAGGAAAGTTTTGGAAACAAACATATAGATAAAGTTAATGGTGATTTTGAATTTAAAGATGTTACGTTTGCTTATGATGAAAAGAAAATACTAGATAAAATAAATTTTAAAGTTAAAGCAAATAGTACTGTAGCATTTGTTGGTAAAAGTGGTGCAGGTAAAACAACAATATTTAACCTTTTATGTAAGTTATATAATATAGATTCTGGTGAAATAACAATAGATGGAATTAATATTAATGAGTTAGATAAAGACTCAATAAGAGGTAATATTACAATAATTAATCAAAGTCCATATATTTTTAATCTTAGTATAAGAGATAATTTAAGACTAGTAAAAGAAGATATTACAGAGGAAGAAATGATAGAAGCATTAAAAGTTGCATGTTTAGATGATTTTATCAATACTCTTCCTGATAAATATGATACAGTTGTTGGAGAAGGTGGAGTTAATTTATCAGGTGGACAAAAACAAAGACTTGCGATTGCTAGAGCATTAGTTCAAAAAACAGAAATTATTTTATTTGATGAAGCAACAAGCGCACTTGATAATGAAACACAAAAGAAAATACAAGAAGCAATAAATAATATGAAAGGTGAATATACTATTTTAATTATTGCTCACAGATTTTCAACTATATTAAATAGTGATAAAATTATGGTATTAGATAATGGAAAAATAACTGCTGAAGGAACACATGAAGAATTATTAAAGAAATCAAAAGAATATAAAAAATTATATGAATCAGAATTAAAAAAAGATAAATAAAAAAAAGTTCATTATTTTGAACTTTTTTTCGTTAATATATATTTTGCATAATATTCTTCATATGTAATATTTTCTTTTTGTATAACACTTGCTGCTTTTACTCCAACATATCTAATATGCCAGCTTTCAGCAGAATATCCAGTTATATCTTCCCATTCTTCTTTATATCTTATTATATATCCATATTTATATGCATTTTTAGTAAGCCATTTATATTCTTCACCTTTAGTAGTTATTGTCCAGATATTAGCAAGATCAAGTGCTAAACCTAGTTCATGTTCTGAGAAACCAGGTCTTGCAGCATATTTATCTGCTTTTTCTTGTCCATTTTCATCAATATAATTTTTGTATATTATATTTTGATAATTGTATCCTCTATAAGCAGATTCAGCATAAAATTTAACGCCATCTTTTCTAGATGCATTACACATTTCTTTAAATTTTTCATATGCTTCTTTTCTAAGAGTTAATGTTCCATACATATTATTTGCGTAATCATCTTCCATATCAACTAAATCTTTTGGTTCGTAATCTTCTGGTATTTCATAATATTTATTTGCAAGAGTAGTTATTTCGTCAGGATTTTTAATAAATTCACTATCTTCGTAATAAGTTTTATCCATATTTAATTCTATTCTAATAACTACATCTTCTAAACTTAAGTCTTTATGTTTTTCTTGATATTTTATATATCTATTATATTTTGAGTATTTGAATAAATCAAGTTTTATATATTCTTCAAAATCTTTACTATATTTTTTATCAAGAAAATCAGTAATTTGTGATTTATTTAGATTTCTAATTAAATAATCAATAGTGTTTTTATTATATCCTTTATCATATAGTTTTAATATATAATCATCAGTATTATCATTTATTTTTTTCTTTTCTTTTAGGTAGTTTAAAGTATTCTTTGCTTCAGAACCTGTATATTGAACCTCAAACATAGCATCAATTATGTCAGTATATTTTGTATTTGATAAATATAGTGGTAAATGTGCAAGCTTTACTCTATTAATAAGCACGATTGGAATTATAATAATAAGCACTAAAAATGCTTTTGCAAGATTTCTTCTAAATTTATAATTTGGTTTTTTCTTAGCCAAAATATCACCTTCCTTATTATCTTAATTATATCAAATAGATGTAATTTGTTCTACAAATTTTTCAAATAATTTCATAAATTATTATATTTATTCATAGTTTTTATTAGAGGTGTAATATGAAAAAAGTTTTAATAGTATTATTTTTATCTTTTATGTTTATTACAAATGTAAAAGCAGAAGACTTAGGGCTTACAGAGAGCGCTAAAAGTTCTATATTAATAGAAGCATCAACAGGTGAAATTATTCATGAAAGTAATGCAAATGAAAGATATGCGCCTGCTTCAATGACTAAAATAATGAGTTTAATACTTATTATGGAAGAGCTTGAAAAAGGTAATTTATCACTTGATGAAAAAGTAAAGGTAAGTGCGACAGCGGCATCTATGGGTGGATCTCAAATATATTTAGAAGCTGGAGAAGAGATGACTGTTAATGATTTACTTAAAGCAATATGTGTAGGATCTGCGAATGATGCTGTTGTTACTCTAGCAGAAAGAATATCAGGAACAGAAGAAGCATTTGTATTTAAAATGAATGAAAAAGTAAAAAGCATGGGACTTAAAAATACTAATTTTAAAAATGCAACGGGATTAGATACTGCAAATCACTATAGTTCAGCATATGATATGGCTTCTATGGCAAGAGAACTTGTAAGACATAAAAAAATACTTGAATATTCTGGAATATATGAAACATATTTAAGACAAAATACTAAAAATAAATTTTGGCTTGTTAATACAAATAAAGTCGTATATAAATTTTACAATAATAGATTATTATAGTTAAACATAAATATTACTAGTATGGTATTTAAATTTAACAATAAATCTATTTTTTATTTACTTAAAAGAAAGTAATTATAATTAAACTGCATATTTTTCAAAGTGCTTATCTATACTTAATTAGAAAGTGGGGATAAGTATGAAAGAAGAAGTAATCACGAGAAACATCCAGTTAGAAATAATGAAATTCTTTTTACAAACTAGTATTCCTAGAATTTTAAGTAGTACCAATATCAAAACTATTTGAGAATAGGAGAGATAGAAATGGACGAAAGAATAATTACAGGTATATACATTCGTGTTTCAACTGAAGATCAAGCTAAAGATGGATTTTCAATTCATGCTCAACGAGAAAAATTAACAAAATATGCTGAGGCAAATGATTGGGATATACACGATTATTATGTGGATGATGGTATTAGTGGTAAAAATCTTGAAGGCAGACCAGAAGTAAAAAGAATGCTTGATGATGTAAAAAATGGAAAAATTAATAACATTTTAATTTATAAATTAGATAGATTGACTCGTAGTACAAAAGATTTAATATATTTAATTGAATTATTTGAAAAGCATAATTGTACTTTTAATTCTCAAACTGAAAAAATAGATACTTCTAATGCAGTTGGTAGAATGTTTGTAAAAATAATAGGAATATTTGCAGAATTTGAGAGAGAAAATCTTGCTGAAAGAGTATCTTTTGGATATGAGCAAAAAACGAGAGAAGGAAATTATACAAACACAAATGGCGTTTATGGATATGACTATATTGTTGGAGAAAAAGTTTTAGTTGTTAATGATCTTGAAAAAGAAATTGTTAATAGAATATTTGATGAATATATAGATGGAAAATCTTATTTAAAAATTGCAAAATTGTTTAATGCAGAAAAAGTACCTACTAAACGAGGTGGACATTGGGCATCTTCAACTATAAAGTCAATATTAGAAAATCCTTTATATTTAGGAAAAGTTAGGTATGGTGTTACGGAGAAATTAAAAGACAAAAGTTTTACTGTTGATGGAAATAATATTGAACCAATTGTTGATATTGATAAATGGAATAGAGCAAATTCAATAGTGGCAACTAGAAAACATTATTGTGTTAGAAGATATCCAAGTGAAAATTCTTATTATTTTCATATAATAAAATGTGGAAAATGTGGAGGCAATATATCAGCAAGACAGCAAACGCAACATGGCAAGCTTTATATAACTTATAGGTGTAATAATTCTGCTAGGGGTTTTTGTGAATGTGGAGGATTTTCACATACGAAAGTAGAAGAAAGTTTTTTAAAGTATTTAGAGTCGTTAGAAATAATGAAACCAGATAAAAGTATAATGAAAGAAAATAAAGTTTTAAATGAAAATAAGAAAAAAATTCAAAATTTGAATAATCAAATTGCAAAACTGAATAATAGAAAGAAAAAAATTAGAACACAATTTATTAATGAATTATTAGGGATAGATGATTATAGAGAAATGAGTAATGAAATTGATAATTCATTGAAAAGTTTAAATACTAGTTTAAGTAACATTGAGAAAACTTTAAACGAAGAAAAGGAAGAATTTACTTTTGATGAAATAAAGGATTTAGTTTCAAATATAAAATTAAATTGGGAGTATTTAACTAATAAAGAAAAACAACAATTTTTAGAAAGATTTGTAGATAATATTCAAGTCACTAAAATGACTGATTCACAAGAATTAATAATAAATTCCGTAAAATTTAAGAGGTAGTGATTTATGAAAGAAATAATTTTAGAAAATAATAATTTAGATTTAAAAAATGGTGATTTTTATGTTTTTAACTTAATAAAGAAAAATAATACTTATATTGTAGAAAAAGTTTTATTGAAAGATAATAAAATAAAAATATTATTTTATTATGAATGTAATAATATGGAAGAAAGTTATTCAATATATAAGAATATTACAACAAAACTAGATTTATTCTAGTTTTTATTTTGCGAAAGAAGGTGTTTGAATGTCAGTTTTTAAAATAGAAAAGAATAAAAATTATACAGTAATGAGTAATTATCACTTAAGAGATAAAAAATTATCATATAAAGCCAAAGGCTTGTTATCATTTATGCTGTCACTACCCGAAAATTGGGATTATTCACTTAATGGATTATGTGCCATTAGTAAGGAAGGTCGAGATGGAATAAGATCTATATTAAAAGAACTTCAGGAACATCATTATTTAGAAATTGAAAAAGTTAGAGGAGATAAAGGTTATTTTGAATATAATTATCTTATTTATGAAATACCTCACATTATTGAATTAGAAAAAGAAAATAATCCAGCTACGGATATTCCATATATGGATGAGCCAGATATGGAAGAACCAACACAAATAAATACTGTCATAAATACAATAAACAGTTAAATGAGATTTATCTTCTTTTGATAGTCTTTTGTACATTTCTAATATATTCATCTCTTTTCTCCTCCTCTCTTGAACATCTACTTGATATTACACAAGTGCAATACATGAATAGTATTAATAAAAACAATACTA
>FR893527.1 GCA_000433675.1 Clostridium sp. CAG:433 | reverse complement strand
TACTTTCTTATACAAATTACTATTTGTCTATCAAATATATTGTACCATAGAATTAATATTTAATCATTATCTAAACATAAAAAAGATAATTTATCTTTCAAAATCATCTTTGTTTTTGTCTTTCTCATTATTTTGTATAATATCAATGTCATTTTCATCAAGTATATTTTTATCATATAAATCATTTATAAAATCATCATATTTATTACTAGAAAAGAATTTATCTTTTAGAAATTCTATAAACTTTTTCCATAGTTCTTTAAAGTAATCAACCATTTTTTGTAATTCTGATACTTTATCTTCTAACTCATAAATAGTGTCATTTGCATTATCTAAATCATATTCTAATTCTTCAATTCTATCTTCACGAGTTTTAATTTTCTTTTTCAAATTTCTAACTTCGTTAGAGTGTTCTCTTAAATCATCTTCATATCTTTTTAAAACTATATTTATGTCATTAGCATTTCGTAAATTAGAAGTAGTATCATTAGTTTGTTCTATATATCTTCTAATTTTATTTACATCATCACTTGAAATAGAGTAGTTATTTTTATTCATAATAGTTGTTTTTAAATTATCAATAATATCAGTAATTTCATTGGATTTATTTTGTAATTCATCAGTTTTACTATTTAATTCTTTAAGTTGCTTTTTATATTTTTCTTGCTCTCGTTTGAACTTTTTATATTCATTCATATTGGCAACATTAATATCAACATTTCTTCCTTCTTCTTTTGCTTTAAGAGTATAGTTTAAATGATAAATTCTATTGAATGAGTTGATACAATATTCTCTCATTCTATCTTGAATATTTACTAAACTTATTTTATTAAATACATCTGATTTACCAACTTGTTTTTCCATACCATTTTGCATACCTTCTTTAAATGGGACTCCAACAATATGTAAGTGGGGACTAGATTCATCAAAATGTATGGTGGCATTTGCTATTTTAAAATTGGGTACAACTTCTTCTAAATCTTGTATTTGTTCTTTGAAAACTTCTTCCATTTTATGTTTAAACTTATCATCTTTATCAGCCCAAAAATCCATATCGCCAAGTTCAATAATAATCTCACAAGCAAGATCTCTTTTGCTATCATTTGAAATATGATTAAAGTAATTTTCTATCTTTCTGTCATTTCTAGTTTGTTTTTCATTATATTTAATTCTTGCATCTTCAAATAGTTCTAAATATAAATTTTTAGTATCTTCTACAACAGATGAAGTACCCTTAATCGTACAAATTAATTCTTTGTCATCATCATATTTTCTTAAATTATGTTTATCAACTTTTGATAATTGTTGATGATTCTGTATTGCATTATTAGATAGAGAAGTAGTTCCAGTTTCAGTATTTTTTACACTTCTTCTTGCTTTTTTTGATTTATTTTTATCATTACTTAAATGTAGTGAATAAGATAATTCTTCCTTATCATTCATATTTTATATTCCCCCTTTATTAGAATAGAGTCCTACTATTTATAGTAGGGTAATTTTGCTTTGTCAAAATCTCTAACCCCCTATAGATTTTGACACAAGTATCAAAATATGGGGGCTAAGGTTTAGGCTACCTTAGAATCCACCTGTCTTATTTCATAATAATGATAAACTTCGTAAATCATTAAAACTACATAAGACTACTGATAAAATAGAAAGCACTGATTTTTATTTTATCTATTGAAAATTATTCAAGTAATTACAAACTTCGTAAGCAATTATTTCATAATTTTATTTAACAAACTTTTCCCACCTTCATTGTCTTACAACAACAAAACGTGCTCGTTTGTTATAACTTTTTTCAAAAAAAGTTAGCAAAAAACTCTTTTTGATAGGTAACTTCAAAACGAAAAATGTAATTTTTGTTTTAAAGTTTTTCCATTATGTTTTTATTTTTTGTTAGTCAAGAATTTCACAAGCAACTATTGTTGTTCTTGACTAACAATATCATCTTTCGTTATTTCATTTGGTATTGTTTCAAATACATCTCTAATATTTACTTTTATATCATTTGGATTATTTTTTGTTGTAATCATTCCCATTGATACCCAGGTTTCATCTGCATTATTGTTATCTTGTAATGGGAATATTCTAACAGGCACTTCTCCATTTTTAAGTGGTAGCATATCTAATTTTTCTGTTTCTTTATAAAGTGTTCCCTTATAAAAATTAACTTCATAATATTCATTTAATCTATATAAATGTTGTATTACTTTTTCAGTTGGTAGATATTCACTATATCTAACATTTGTATCTACACATATACCATCAAAGTTAAATACAAGAGGTCTTTTTCTATCAATATAACCTTTTTTATATAGTTCTTCAAAATCACTATAAAAGGTACTTCTAAAATTAACTTGTTTAACTGCATATTTATTATTTATCATTTCAAGTTCTATATCATCAACATATCTCATAATAATATCTGCTTTCTTTTCTCTATCAAGTAAGTTCCAATTATCATTAAAAGCATAATAAGATATTGGTAGTTTAACTTTATTGATAAAATCCATATCTCTTTTAAGAAGTATATCATCAGTAGTAAAGTTTAATTGTTCTGCTTGTTGATTCTCTAATAGTTTTGAATTTATATACTCAATTTGATTTTCTATTATTTTTGTTTCTTCTTTAAATTCATCTTCAGTAAATAATGAATCAATATATGCTTTTTTAATTCTTTCTTTTTTATTATCTAAATTTTTTAGTTCTTTTTTGAGTTCATCTTCTGGATTATTTATTTTAGATTTTAATACTGGTAAAAAGAATTCATTAACAACATTATCATATTCCAAAATATCAGCAAGTAAAGTTTTAATAGTTTCTTCTATTTCAGTTTCTTTGATATTATTTTTACAATCTTCACACCTATAATAGAAATACCATTTATCTGCTTTTTTCTTATGACTAGCCCCACCAGCAAGTATTCTTCCACATTTAGGGCATTTTAATTTTTGCAAAAATATATAGGTTTGTGTTCTCATATAATTTTTTTGATTCTTCTTTTTTTGAACTTGGCAATTTTCCCATAATTCTTTTGATACTATTGGTTCAACAACATTTTCATAATATGTTGGATGATTTGTTCTTTTTCCATGCACATAATCGCCTTTATAAACTTCATTTGCTATTATTCTTAATATTCCTGTGTCTTTCCAATTAGTTTTTCCTAAAACCTTTTCTTGATTAAATATAGTAGCAATATTAAAGTAAGTTTTACCTTCAAAATACATATTATATATTCTAATTACAATATCTTTTGTAAGTGGATCAGGAACTAATTTTTTATCAATATGTTTATAACCTAATGGAGCACGAGCAGGAATATGACCTTGCTTAATTGCACCAGATAAACCTATAATTGTTCTTTCACTAGTTCTTTCAATTTCATTTTGACTAACACTCATCATAATTCTAGATACCATTTTTCCATTGGCATTAGTTGTATCAATTTTATCGTTTACAAAAGCAAGAGCAACATTATATTTATCAGAATAATCCATTAAAGTTTCCCAATCTTTAATACTTCTTGTTATTCTATCTAATTTTAAAGCAACTATCATATTTATTTTGCCATTTTTACCATCTTCTAGCATTCTTTCATATTCTGGTCTATGATTTCCAGTTTTAGCACTTATTCCAGCATCAGTATAGTATTCTACTATTTCATAATCATTAAACTTACAATAGGTTTCTAATCGTTCTTTTTGTTCTGGTAAACTAAAACCTTCTCTGGCCTGATCCTCTGTTGAAACTCTCATGTATATTCCACATTTTATTTTTTCATTATTCATCTTCAAAGTCCTCCAAATTTTCAATTTTCATTAAAGTTGTAAAACATAATGAATTTTGAATCATCAAATTATCCACTGATTCTTTTGCACATTCTTTCCTTCATTTGTTAATATTATTTAATTTATTAAGATAGGCAAATATTTTTTTCTCATTACCAAATGAATTAGTTGCAAACAATATACCTTTAAGTAGAGGAGAATTTTCAAATAATTCAATTAACTCTTTAACTAACATTGGTTGAAATAGTACAGGATTACAATCTGCATCTAGATAGTGATTTCCAAATGGTGTCACATCTTCTATAAAAAACCAAATTTCTTTTTTTAAGCTTGGATAGTCTCTATTAAGATTTTCGAAATAACTTTGAATTCTTGAATAATGATAATTGTATATTTTTTTATAGTTGTTAATGTAATTGCTCAAATCTTGACTTAATTCTAATACGGAAGTATTGTGAACTTTATCTTTGCTTTTTATTTCATTATTAACCTTATTATCTATAATTCCTATCTGTTGTTTAAATCTACTTCCTTTTTTATCATTTTTTGTACTATCAAACTCAAAATGTTCAATTCCATATATTTTATTATTTGTTTTTGAAATTAAATCTGGGCCTTTATTTTCATCACCATATTGCTCAATATTGTATAGAATCTTTAAAACTTCTTCTCCTTGCTTTTTATTTGATGCTTGCAAATATGTATTACCACTAAAATATTTTTCTTTCAGTCTCAATTCTTCATTCATAATTTTTCAACTCCTTTCACTAAAAAAGGGAGTCAAAGACACTAGATAAATCTAATATCCTTAACTCCAAAATAATAATCATTATAAATATTAAATATGTATCTGACCATAGTTGTACCTCGCTTTCTTTCAAAACGACTAATACTGCTTGTCATTTATTGGTTATTTATAATATCACTTTTTATTTAAAAGTCAAGGTTTTAGCAGTTTTTCAAATAATTTTCTAATTCAGATAATTTAATCTTATTAGATAAATTCTCTATAAATATTTCATTAGAATAATTAAAGATAAGAAAAGTAATATTGTTAATAATAATTCTATGTGGTTCAATATAAGTTAAATTAGTCTTATCAATTTTTCTAATACTTCCATTAATAATAGTAGGTTTTACTTTTGCAAAATCACATATAAACTCTAATTTCTTTTTTAGTGATTCTTCTAATGTAATTTCTTCTTTAATAATATTTACCATAGTTCCATCCTTTCTTTTTGAGAATGGAATAGTTTTCTAAAATACAAAAAAAACTAATCCATTTCTGAATTAGTTATTTATCAAAACTCGAAAAGTTCGAGCAGATTTCACTATGGAGCAGGTGAGGAGAATCGAACTCCCGTAGTCAGCTTGGAAGGCTGAGGTTCTACCATTAAACTACACCTGCATCAAAAATAAGTACTATTTAAGTATACTTATTTTTTTGTTAGTTGTCAATACCTTTTTTAAATTTTTATTTGTTATCAGGTTTATATTTTCTCTGTTTTTCATTTTTCTTTGAAAAAGGATTTATTTTTGAAAATTTTTCTTTTTCTTTAACCAGCATAGAAAGTTCATCAAGTTTACATTTAATTACTATTCTGATTCTTTCATCTGAAATACTTGAAAAATTAAAATTCTTTGCCTCTTGATATCTCAAATATTTTTTAGGATTTTCATTTATATAAGCAAGTTCCTTTTCTAAACTTTCTTTTCTTTGTTTTAAACTAGAAATCTCTGACTTTGATAAAATTGAAGACACTGTTATTTGTTTTTGAATATTTCTTATTTCTTGACAAATTTTACCTTTTTGCGTTTTTAATATCTCAAAATCGCTATTCTCTCTTTTTACAACTGGTACATCTATGGAACCATTCATTTGATCCTCTGGTATATTATTAAATATTAGACAAAAGATTTCTTCTTGTAATTTTTGAATTCTATTATCTAACTCTTTTATATTTTCTTCCAAATATTGATTAAATATACTCTCATCTTTTAAATTTAATTGATTTCCTTTCATATAATTCACTCCAATCTATATTTATTACAATATATTCATTTAATTAAACAATATTATTCTTCATCATTTTTTATTAAAGAAAGTGCTACTTTTCCTTTATCTAAAAATACTTCATCAACATAACAAGTTACAATGTCACCAACACTTAATACTTCTGATGGATGTTTTATATATCTATCTGTAATCTTTGAAATATGAACAAGTCCATCATTTTTAATTCCAATATCGATAAATGCACCAAAGTCTACTACATTTCTAACTGTACCTTCAAGTTCCATTCCTTTTTTTAAATCTTCTATATGAAGAACATCACTTTTTAAAATAGGTTTATCAAAATCATCTCTTGGATCTCTATTAGGTTTCTTAAGTGAATTTATAATATCCTCAAGTGTATAAATATCTATATCAAGTTTTTTAGAATAATCATCTATATCAATATTATCTAATTTTTGTACAAGTTCTTCTGTTCCAAGACTATCATAATTCATACCAATACTTTCAAGAAGTTTAGTTGTTTTAGCATAACTTTCTGGGTGAATACTTGTTTTATCAAGTGGATTAGATCCATCTAGTACTCTCATAAATCCTATTGACTGTTCATATGCTTTAGCACTTAATATCTTATTATCTATAAGTTCATTTCTAGAATTGAATCTGCCATGTTTATTTCTAAAATCTATAATTTTTTCAATAGATTTTTTAGTTAAACCTGATATATATTTAAGTATTGATGCACTTGCTGTATTTATATTAACACCAACATTATTAACTGATTTACTAACAACAAAATCAAGTGCTTCATTTAGATTTTTTTCTTTTACATCATGTTGATATTGTCCAACACCTATTGACTTAGAATCAATTTTAACAAGTTCACTAAGTGGATCTTGAAGTCTTCTTGCAATCGATATTGCACTTCTTTCTTCGACATGTAAATTAGGAAATTCTTCTATTGCCAGTTTACTTGCTGAATATACGCTCGCTCCAGCCTCATTAACAATAATATAGCTTACGCTTCTTTTTGCATCTTTTATAACATTTGCGATAAATGTTTCACTTTCTCTTGATGCAGTACCATTACCGATTGCTATTACATCAATATTATATTTATCTATTAAATCAAGTACAATTTTTTTGCTGCCTTCAAAATCATTCTTAGGTTCATGAGGATATATTACTTTTATATCAAGCATTTGACCAGTATAATCTATAACTGCTAGTTTACAACCTGTTCTATATGCTGGATCTAAACCTAATATCATTTTATCTTTCATTGGAGGAGTAAGTAAATAATTTTCTAAGTTTTTAGCAAATACTTCTATTGCTCCTTCTTCACTTTTTTCAGTAAGTTCACTTCTAATTTCTCTTTCAACACTTGGTCCAATTAATCTTTTATATGAATCAACTATTGCATCTTTTACATATATTGCACATTCAGAATTCTCATCTTTTATAAGTTTCTTTTCTAAATAATTATAAATATATTCTTTATTATATTCTAGTGAAACACTTAGTACGCCCTCTTTTTCTCCTCTATTTACAGCAAGTACTCTATGTGGCTTTATATATTTAACATCTTCAGAATAATCATAATACATTTCATAAACTTTTTTCTCATCAACAGCATTTTTCTTTTTCTTAGTAACTATTTTAGAATTATTATATATATCATTTCTTATCCATTTTCTATAATATGCATTATCACTTATATACTCTGCGATTATGTATTTAGCACCCTCAATAGCGTCTTCCTTAGTTTTAACATTATCATTTAAGAATTTATCCACAGCATAAAGTTCTTTTGGAAAACTTAATATAATTTTTGCTAAGCCCTCAAGGCCATTTTTAATTGCCTCTGTTGCTTTTGTTTTTTTCTTTTCTTTGTATGGTCTATATAAATCTTCTACTTCTACTAATTTTGAAGCATTCATTATTTCTGTTTTTATTTTATCTGTTAATAAACCTTTTTCATCTATTAATCTAATAACATCTTCTTTTCTTTTTAATAAGTTAACTTGATATTCATAAACTTCACTGATTGATCTTATTTGTTCTTCATCTAGATTACCAGTTACTTCTTTTCTATATCTTGCGATAAATGGTATTGTATTACCATCTTCTAACATTTTTAATGTACTTTTAACTTGTTCTACTCTAATATTTAGTTCAAGCGCAATTTGTTTAATTATATCTTCATTCATTTTTTTACATCCTCTTCATTTACAATATTTTTTATTCAACATATAAATTATACCATACAAATATTATTTTTTCACACCAAGTGTTACAGATGAACTACCTAATTTACTATTAATATTATCAACTAGTTTCTGTAATTGTTCTTCTTTATAACTATCGTTATTTTTATCAAACATAGATAGCTGCACACTATTTGTACTTGTAAAATCAGTTGCTCTAAGGCCTATTAATCTAACTGGTTCTTTGTCCCAAAACTCATTAAATAATTCTTTTGCTTTCTCATATATATCGTTTGTTAAACAAAATGAATTTGTATACTTTTTTTGATGATTTACTGTTTTAAATTCATAATTTCTAATAGTTACCATTAACGTAGAAGCATATACTTCTTTTTTTCTAAGTGATGATGAAATATCTTTTGCAAAATTATAAAGATATGAATAAAGTTCTTCAATATTATCTGAATCATCTGTTAGTGTTCTAGAATATCCTATTCCTTTTCTTTCTTCATAAAGATTTTCAACCTTACTATCATCTATACCATTTGCATATTCATAAAGCATCTTACCAATTCCTTTTAAATTACGAACAATCATATTATAATCTGCACATGCAAGGTCTTTAATAGTATTTATATTTAGTTCTCTTAATTTTTTACAAGAAGACTTACCAGCCATAAATAACTCTGATATATCTAAATTCCATACTTTATCTTTAAATTCATATTCATATAATGTATGAACTTTATTAGGCTTTTCAAAATCTGATGCCATTTTAGCGCATAATTTATTATTGCCTATACCAACATTAACAGTAAATCCAAATCTTTTATATATTTCATTTTTTAGTTTATAAGCAAATTTTACTTCATCACCATAAATTCTTTTCATAGATGTATATTCTATAAAACATTCATCTATTGAATATTGTTGAAATTCTGGGAATAATTTCTTTAAAAAATCCATCATTGCTTTTGATTTTTGATAATAATAATTATAATCTGGTTTTACTACTATTAAATCTTTATATTTTCTTCTTGCTTCATATAAGTTAATTGGCGCTTTTATCCCTAATTTTTTTGCTGGAATACTAGCGGCCACTATTATTCCATGTCTTTTTTTAGGATCTCCAGCAACAACAGCAACTTCATTTCTAATATCTTTTTTATATCCTTCTTCTAAAAGTTTAACTGCAGACCAAGATAAAAAAGCACTATTAACATCTATATGTAAAACTATTCTTTCCATAATCTTTTCCTCATATTTATTATATCAAACATTTGTTTTATGCTCAATAGGCAAATGCTCATTCAAATATAAACATTTGTCATAATATAAAAAATGAAAGGATGATAAATATGAATGAAAATAAAGAATTATATAGCATAGTTTCTCCAAGTGAAGCACTTAATAGAGGTAATCTTTTCGATTATTATTTCTGGCCTTATAAATATGTTGCGGATATAAAACCAATGAATGAAAGAGATGAGTTAATGCAAAAGATTCAAATGTATGCTTTCGCAGCTCATGAACTTAATTTATATTTAGATATATATCCAAATGATGCACAGGCTATTGGACTTTATAATCAATATTCAGAAATAAGTAATAAATACTTAAAAGAATATGAAAAAAAATTCGGAAATATTATTTTAAATTCAAATGAAAGTTCTCCTTGGCCTTGGATAAATAGCCCATGGCCATGGGAAAGACAGTAGGAGGTTCTTATGTGGAAATATGAAAAAAAATTACAGTTTCCTGTAAATATAAAAAAGAAAAATGTTGAAATGGCAAAATATATTATAACTCAAAGTGGTGGTTATGCTGGGGAACTTGGTGCCACTCTTAGATATTTAAATCAAAGGTATACAATGCCAGATGATAAAGGCAAAGCTATTCTTTCTGATATAGCAACTGAAGAAATGGCACACCTTGAAATAATAAGTGCGATGGTATATCAACTTTTAGATGGTGCGACTCCTGAAGAATTAAAAAAAGCAGGTCTTGGAAGTCAGTATACTGAACATAAAAATGCTGTTTTCCCACAAGATGCTAACGGGATACCTTTTACTGCCGCATATTTTGCTGTAACTGGTGATCCTTTAACAGATCTTGCTGAAGATATGGCTGCTGAACAAAAAGCAAGAACTGTATATGAAAATCTAATGGATTTAACTGATGATGAAGATATTTTAGCGCCTCTTTCATTCTTAAGAGAAAGAGAAGTTATTCACTATGAAAGATTTAAAGCACTATATGAAGAATATGCTAAAAAAATGCTTGGGGACAAAAGTTATTTAATATAAAAAAAATTCTATATTGATGTTTGATATTTTAAATTAACATCATATAGAATTTTTTTATTTTTCTTTTTTTATTGCCATATTAAAATGTTCTCTTACTTTTTGTTCAAGTTCATCTCTTAATTTATCATTTTCTTTTAATAATGCTTTAACAGTTTCTTTACCTTGACCTAACTTTTCACCATTATATGAGTACCAAGCACCACTTTTATCAATAATACCTGCTTCAACACCTAAATCAATTATTTCAGAAACTCTACTTACACCTTCACCATACATAATTTCAACAACAGCTGTTTTAAATGGTGGTGCAACCTTATTCTTTACAATTTTAACTGTAGTTTTATTACCAATAACACTATCACCTTGTTTTATTTGTTCACTACGTCTTACGTCCATTCTAATTGTTGAATAGAATTTTAATGCTCTTCCTCCTGGTGTAGTTTCAGGATTACCAAACATAACACCAACTTTTTCTCTTAATTGGTTAATAAAAATTGCAATTGTATTTGTTTTATTAATAGTTCCAGATAATTTTCTAAGTGCTTGACTCATTAATCTTGCTTGAAGACCAACATGTGAATCACCCATTTCACCTTCTATTTCAGCTTGTGGTACAAGTGCTGCAACTGAATCTATTACAACTATATTTATTGCTTCACTTCTAACTAATGCTTCACAAATTTCAAGTGCTTGTTCACCTGTATCTGGTTGAGAAAGTAATAATTCATTTATATTTACTCCTAAGTTTTTAGCATATACTGGATCTAGTGCATGTTCAGCATCTATAAAAGCTGCTCTTCCTCCTGCTTTTTGAATTTCTGCTATTGCATGAAGTGCAAATGTAGTTTTACCAGATGATTCTGGTCCATATATTTCAATAATTCTTCCCTTAGGATATCCTCCAACACCTAAAGCTAAATCAAGTGTTAATGATCCACTTGGTGATACTGCTATTTCATTATGAGTATCATCACCAAGTTTCATTATTGCCCCTTTACCAAATTGTTTTTCTATATCTAAAAGAACTTGTGATAATATCTTGTCCTTATCTGTTTCATTTGTTTTTGCCATCTATTTTTTCCTCCTTGTAGCTTAATACATTTCTATTATAACTCAACTTAAAAACAAAATCAAGTGTTTTTTCAAACATTTGTTCTATTTATTATTTTTCTTTTTAATTATTCATAATAATAGTATTTATTTACTGTATATTCAAGGTTATATTTACCTCCTTTCACTTACCAAAATAACCCTTTCATATGTTATATTCTCTCTTTACAGTTAGAATTCCCCTATAAATTAAAAGAAAATTGATATTTCTACCAATTTTCTTAATAAATTTCTTTATCTAAACTATTTTTAAAACTATCAAATGCTTCTTTAGCAGTTTCTTCATCTAATTTATGTAAATTAATTAAATCTTTATTATTGCCTTTTATATATTCATAAATTATATCATCTCTAAAACCTATTTCATTTGCTTCTTCTTTAGTATTTGCATAATAAACTTCTTTTATATTAGCCCATATAATAGCTGATAAACACATTGGACAAGGTTCAGCACTTGTATAAAGAATACATCCTGATAGATCATGTGTATTAAGCACTTTTGATGCTTCTCTAATTGCATTAACTTCTGCATGCGCAGTTGCATCTTTACTTTTTAAAACTGTATTATGCGCTCTTGATATTATCTTACCATCTTTAACTATTACTGCTCCAAAAGGTCCACCATTTACAAAATTTTCTTTCATATTAATATTTGCTTCTTCTACAGCAACTTTCATATATTCATTATTTTTCATATTTACCCTCTTTTCTATTTTTTATACTGATAATAAAATTCAGATATTTCAATATTTCCATTATTAATATTTGGATTAAATGATGCGACATAATATTTATATACACCTGTACTTTCTGGTACAGAATTGTATTCTTTATTATCAGAATTATATATTAGATAGTAACTTGAATCACTATAGTCAAAATCATCAATAAATATATATAAATCTGATTTTAATAAATATCCTTTTTTCCAATTTTTACTATCCTTCATGGATTCTTCAATATTACTTTTATCCTCATTATTTAATTTTATTTCAAAATCTCTTTCTTTTTCTTTTCCCATTTTCGGATTATATACAAGTTCTTCACTAATTTGTGCATTATCTGGTAAAGTAATTGAAATAAATTCATTATAATCTAATTTTTTCCCTATATCATTAAGTTTATATGGTCCTATGTGTTCACCAAGGTCTATAATTGCAAAACATAAAAATATAAATATAACGCAAAAAATACCAATTGTAATATCCTTTTTTGAATTTAAATTTTTATCTGCTTTAAAACTAACACCAACTATGAATGTAATCACAGGAATAATTTCTAACAAATAGAATAAAATATCTAGTTTAATTCCAGATTGAATTAAGTATAACATTATAAAAATTAAAAATACATTAATCCAAAACAAAATATCTACTAATTTCTTTTTATGATGATTGTTAAAATTAATTTCACCTTTTCTTTTATATACATCTTTTTTAATATTTATAATATATTCATAAAGTTCATTTGATATTAATTCTTTTTTTATACCTAAAATTTTATCTGAATCATTAATATAGATATATTTATCACTTTCAACAATTTTGGTTATCTTATCATTATTAATCTTCATAATATTATTTTCTGATTCAAAAATAAAATAACCATCATAAAAATAAAAATTATAATTTTTATCATTAATTTTTTCAAGATCATCCAAACTTCTTTTTCTAGCAAATCTATTAAAAGATAATAATCTAGCAAGAAACACTACTATTAAAAATATAATAATACCAAAAGAATAACTTCCTACCGTATTCTTTGATAAAATTGCTGGAATAATGCTTATTCCAATTATAAAAATTAATGTGTAAATCATATCTCTAAAAAGATAAGGAATTAGGTATGTTTTATATGCATCAACAAAATATTCATATGTATATTTTCCTTCATATTTAAATATACTTTTTTTCTTATCAAATTTCTCCATACATCATAACACCTCTGCTATTTTAATTATAACATGTATTACACTAATTTTTATATAATAATTTTTTTAGTTCAATTAATTTTATTATTTCATCTTCATAACCTTTGTTTTGTTCTGCATTTAATAAAGTAAAGTTATTATCTTTAACATTTTCAATCATACCAATTAACTTGTTATCATCTTTTCTTATAATTAAGTAATCACAAGAATCATCTACTCCATTAAACTCTCTTTTCTTTTCTATTAAATAATTTTTTATTTCATTTTGAAACATAGTAGATGGTTTAACTAATCTTATTTCACTCATTCTTTCTTTATCTTTTACAATATAATTTAAATATCTTTCTTCTTCACTAAATACACATCCACAATATTTCTGCATATAAAGTCCAAGTCTTTTTGCTTCTTCTCTACCTTCTTTAAAATATGGTCTAAAATCATAATAATAAAATTTAATACCATATTTTTTTTCTAAAGATTTTCCTACTTCTTTAATTATATCATGTTTTTGATATGGACTTATAAGAAGACTTGTACAAAATGCATCATAACCATTTTCTTTTGCATATCTAGCTGCTTCATCAAGTCTTGAATAGTAACAATATCTACATCTATTATCAAGTATATTAATAGTATTTTTAGTAAACTCTCTAAGACCATACTCATCTTTATATATTACATTCAAGTTAATCATTTCACTATATTTCTTTAAAGTATCTCGCCTAGCCTTATATTCCATATAAGGATGAATATTTGTGTTATACCAAAAACCTGTAACATCAATATCTTCTTCCCTTAATTTTTTTATACACATAATACTACATGGTGCGCAGCAAATATGTAATAATAATTTCATATAAATCACTTCATTTCTAGAAAATATTATACATTAAAAACAGCAAAATAAAAAGCCCTAAATAAGGCCTTATCTCACATCACCATATCCATAAAAATAAAAACATTTATTATCTTTTTCTTTAAAAATTGCTGTTATATATCCTCCGTCTTTAGAAGCCCAAAAATATGTTTTACTTATTTTTGATTTTTCTATCAAAGTACCATCTACTCCACCGACTTCTTCTTTAAACTTGTCATATGTAATACCTGAATTAACTTTCTTTTTTAAACTATTTAAATTAGATAAATCTACTTTTCTATTTGCTAGTTCCTTTTTATTATAAGAAGCAGTTATAGTTGCTGTATCACTTGAATAATATTTTAAAGTAATTGTTTCCCCATTATCTAAATCATACCTATAAAACTTATTTTCTTTATCATATAAAACACCTTTTACACCTATAATTTTATTTACTTCTTCTACCGTATTATCTACTTTTATTTTTTTTATACATTCTAAAGCTGAACAATTTGCTTTTTTATCAGAATCATTTGAACATCCTGTTAATAATAAAAAAGATAGAATACATAATAAAATTGTTAATAATAATTTACTTTTTTTCATCGTTTTCACCTGTAAATTAATTATACACTATCTACAAAAAAATATGAACTTAATTGTCCATATTTTCTTACATTATATTTTCACCAGTCATAATATCCTTTATATTTCTAAGCAATAATTCAAGAATATTTGCTCTTTCTACATCTTCATCAACGGTAACATTTATTTTATATATTTCCTTGTTATTTTCATGAACTGATAAATATCCAATTACATCGCCTTTTTTAATAGGAATATCCTTTTTAGTTATTTCTAGATTATAACTTAATTCTCTATCTTTATTACCTTTTTTATTAAGAACATTTATATCTTGTGTTGGAACTACATTTACTCTTCCTGTCTTACTCTTATCATTTTTAAATGTGCCAACCTTTGTTTTTGTTGTTAAATACCCCTTTACTGTATAAAGATTAAATCCATAATCTAACATTTTACTCATTTCTTCATTTCTTTTAGCACTTGTTTCTTCTCCCATAATTACACCTATTAATCTCATATTATTTCTTTTAGCAGTCGCAGTTAAACAATAACCAGCTTCTTTTGTATAACCTGTTTTTAATCCATCCATTCCATCATATGTTTTTATTAATTTAATTGTATTTAAGTTTTACAATAAAAATATACCAAATATCAACTACTTATTGATATTATTATAACATTTTTATAAATTTTATTAAATACAATTCTATCTAGTTTTAAAACTTTTGATTGTTAATACAATCCTTAATTCGTTTTAACAATCTAATTTTGATTCTTGATACTTTATATTGAGGAATATTCAATATTTCTGATATTTCATTTTGCTTATATACTTTACTATCTATTCCATATAACATCTTTATTATTTTTCTTTCATTTTCATTAAGGTAGTTATCTAGAATATAATGTAATTCTTGATTATTTTCATTAAATATAATTTCTTCTTCTATGTTAACATTTTCATCTCTAATAGTATCTTCCAATACTACATCATCACAAATTTCGACTTGTAATGAGTCATTGTAACTACCTTTATAAATAAATTTTAAAATTTCATTCTTTATACAAACAAAAGAAAATGTAGAAAATGTTATGTGTTTATTTTCATCATAATTCTTTGAGGCATATATTAAACCTATTACTCCAACTTGATATAAATCATCATAATCAAAATCATTTCCAATTTTGATATTCATTTTCTTTATTACAAAATGTACTAAATTCAAATTATTTAAAATCAATTCATTCATATTCTACACCACCTTTCAAACAAAAAAAGAATGGATTTCTCCATTCAGTTTGCTTATATGCTATTTACTATATTTTTAATTATACTTGTATTATTTATATTAGTGTCGATATTTCACTAAAAATAAGTAGTCCAATAGAAAAATTAGTTTTTTTTTGATATAATATATTTGTATAGGTTATTTCGATAAATAGTAATTTGTTGAAATGATTGGAGGAATGGGTATGAAAAACAAAAATGTATTATTTGCAGTATTAGGTATAATTGTATTAGTAGTGTTAGTGATAG
>FR893526.1 GCA_000433675.1 Clostridium sp. CAG:433 | reverse complement strand
GGACTTAAAAATTGTGAAATTAAAATATATGAACTATAAAAAATAGAAGGAGCTATATATGAAATTATATGTAATAAGACATGGTGAAACTAATATGGGAAAAAAGGAACTTATTGCGACAGAAGAAGAACCATTAAATGAAAATGGAATCATTCAGGCAAAAAAAATAGGAGAAGATTTAAGAAAATTAGACATACACACAATATACTGTTCACCAATAGAAAGAGCAAAACATACATTAGAATTATTTAATTTAGATAAAAATATTCCTGTTATAATAGATGAAAGAATAAAAGAGAGAAATATGGGAATATATGAAAATATTCCTTTTAAAAATTTAGATTGGAATATATTTTGGAATTATAATTCTGATTTAAAATATCCAGAATTAGAAACGATGAAAAGCGTTTATGAAAGAGTTAAAAAATTTATAGATGAAATAAAATTACAAAATAAGAATGTTTTATTAGTAACCCATGGTGGAATATCAAGGGCTATATATTGGTATTTTAATGGAATACCTAAGAATGGAAATTCATCAAACATTAATGAAAACTGTAAAATATATGAATATGATTTGTAGAAGATGAAAAATGAGAAATATTGTTAAAAACTGATTAAAACAAAATAACATATATTATGATTGAAGATAGAAAGCAAGCGATTTTATGAAAAATAATATTAAATTAGAAAAAGAAAAAAACGAATATTTTATAGAATGGATATATAAAATATGGCATCATCATGATACTATAGATGATTTTATGATGTAAAAATAAAATTTGGTGAAAATGAATTTTATTATAAAATATTAAAAGATGATATTATGGTTGGTTTTGTTGGATTGGACTTAAGAGATGATGAAGTGTTAAATCAACACACTTTATATATAAATAGACTATACATAGATGAAGAATATAGAAATATGGGTATTGGTGAAGAAGTAATTAAAAAAATAATTGATATTGCTAAAGATATGAATAGAGATATAGAACTTGAAGTATTTGGTAATAATCCTGAGATTCATTTATATGAAAAAATGGGATTTAAAGTACATTATAGAGATATGATATTAAAGATATAAAAGATAATAAAATATGAAAGAGGTACAAAATGAAGATTTATATTGTAAGACATGGACAAACAAAATGTAATGTAGAAAATAAGTATAATTGTAGATTAGATGAAGATATAAATGAAATGGGTATAGAGCAAGCAAAACAAGCAAGGGAAAAAGTAAAAAAAATAAACATTGATTTAATAATATGTTCTCCAATGAAAAGAACAAAACATACATGTGAAATAATAAATGCTAATAACATTCCAGTTATTTATGATGATAGATTAATTGAAAGAGATGGAGGAGTATTAACTAATACAATTCTTGATGACTATTATTTTAAAGAATACTATAATTATTATTCAGATAACGTAGTTGATGGGCTTGAAACATTACCTGATTTGTTCAAAAGAACACATTCATTCTTAGACGAAATAAAAGAAAAATATTATGACAAAAATATTTTACTAGTAACTCATGGTGCAGTCGCAAGAGCAATGCAATTTTATTTTGAAGAATTACCAGAAGATGGTATGCTTTTAAATGTAAGTGGTCAGGAAAATTGTGAAATAAAGGAGTATGAACTATGAAACTAACAAGTAAAGAAGCAAGAGAACTATTAGAAATAGAAAGAAAAAATGCAAAAGATGATAGATGGATAGAACATTCAATATGTGTTGGTGATAGTGCTGGAATACTTGCAAAGGCACTAGAAGAAAAAGGATATAATATAGATGTAGACAAAGCAATTACTTTAGGTTATGTTCATGATATAGGTAAATATACTGGCGAATCTCATGGACATGTAATGAGAGGATATGAATATTTAAAAAATAAAGGATATGATGAAGAGTACGCTAATATATGCTTAACACATTCATATTTAAATAATGATATTTTATGCACTGCTGGAGGTATACCAGATAAAGAAAAAAATCCATTTTTAACAGATTTTATAGAAAAACATGAATACACAGTAGAAGAAAAATTAGTAAACTTGTTTG
This sequence comes from Clostridium sp. CAG:433, assembly GCA_000433675.1. GTDB lineage: Bacteria > Bacillota_I > Bacilli_A > RF39 > UBA660 > CAG-433. Next base: position 18,840 of record FR893526.1, on the reverse strand, counting down.
ATTTAATGTGTACTACAAAAATATTAACAATAGATAAAAGATTAATTGATATTGTTCTAAAAAAAGGAGTATTTTCTAATACACAATATCATGTAGAAGAAACATACAAATTAAAAGAATATTTTGATAATTTACTAGGATATAATTTATATGATTTGTTTCCAGAAATAAAAGAAAATTTATAAAATTTAGTTGAATTATATTTCTTCTTTTGATATTATATTTAACCAGAGAGAAGGAAGCTATATGTCAAAAGAAGAAAATGTAATAAAATACTATGTTATGTGTAATAAATTAAAGAATGTTATTAGAACTGGATGGAAAACTTGGAATGTTAAAAGAGAAAGAATAGAAAGTGTTGCAGAACATATTTTTGGTGTTCAAATGCTTGCGATTGCTATGAAGTCAGAATATGAATATGACATTGATATTATGAAAGTTATATTTATGTTAGCAGTTCATGAACTTGGAGAAATAGTTATTGGTGATAAAACAATGTTTGAAATATCTAAAGAAGAAAAAGAAAAAATAGAAAAAGAAGCAGTTCATGAAATATTATGTGGTTTATTAGATGGTAAAGAAATAGAAAATTTATTTACAGAATTTGATTCGCATAGTACAAAAGAGGCAATGTTTGCTTATCAATGTGATAAATTAGAATGCGATTTACAAAGTAAATTATATGATGAAGAAGGTTGTGTTGATTTAAATAAGCAAGAGGGTAATAAAACATTAGAAAATGAATTAGTTAAGAAATTACTTTCAGAAGAAAAAACTTGGTCAGGAATGTGGCTAAGATTTGGACAAACAGTATATCCTTATGATGATAATTTTAAGAATGTATCAAAATATGCATTAAATAATAATATAAGTAAAAAAGGATTAAACAAATAAAATCTTTTTTTATTTTAAAATATGTACGAACCTATGTTCATAAAAAACAAAATGTGATATAATTAATTAGAAAGAAGGTGCATAAAATGAATAAAGTTTATATGTGTATAGATTTAAAAAGTTTTTATGCATCAGTAGAGTGCGTCGAAAGAAATCTTGATCCGCTAGATACAAATTTAGTAGTAGCGGATAAATCTAGAACAGAAAAAACAATATGTTTGGCAGTAAGCCCATCCTTAAAAGAATATGGACTTAAAGGTAGAGCAAGATTATTTGAAGTAGTAAGTGCAGTAAGAAAAGTAAATAGTGAAAGAAGAAAGAATAATAATTATAGGAAATTTATAGGTAAATCGTATAAAAATAGTGAACTAAAAAATAATAAATCATTGGAACTAGGTTATATAGTTGCGAGCCCTAGAATGAAACTTTATATGAAATATAGTTCTGAAATATATAATATTTATTTAAAATATTTATCAAAAGATGATATTTTTGTGTATTCAATAGATGAAGTATTCTGTGATATTACTAATTATCTTAGTATGTATAAAATGACACCTAAAGAGCTTGTAAGTATGATTATAAAAGATGTATATAGTAAAACAGGTATAACCGCAACCGCAGGAATAGGAACTAATATGTATTTAGCAAAAGTATCTATGGATATAGTTGCGAAGCACGCTTTACCAAATGAAATAGGTGTTAGAATTTCAGAACTTGATGAAATGAGTTATAGAAAAAAGTTATGGGACCATACACCACTTACTGATTTTTGGAGAGTAGGAAAAGGATATGCAAAAAAATTAAAAGAAAATAATATGTATACAATGGGTGATGTGGCTTTAATGAGCATTCAAAATGAAAACTTATTATATAAACTTTTTGGTGTTAATGCAGAACTATTAATAGATCATGCTTGGGGATATGAAACTACAAATATAAAAGATATAAAAGAGTATAAACCAGAAAATAACAGTATATCAAGTGGACAAGTATTACACTGTCCATATGATTATAAAAAGGCTAGATTAATAGTCTCAGAAATGATTGATTCACTTTCGTTAGAATTAACAGAAAAAGAAAAAATGACTAATTCCATAGTACTAATGATAGGATATGAAATAGATAATACTTTTTCTTATGATGGTGACATAGTAACTGATTATTATGGAAGAAGAGTACCAAAACCTGCACATGGTCATAAAACTCTTGACTATAGCACTTCATCAAGTAAAATACTTACAAGTAAATGTTTGGAGTTATATGATGAAATAATAAATAAAAATTTACTTGTTAGAAGAATAAATATATGCGCATGTAATGTAATAGATGAAAAAACTGCTAAAAAAGAAGTTAATTTTAGTCAGTTAGATTTGTTTTCTGATAATAATAAAGTTCTAGAAGAGAAGAAAGAAGATAAGATAAAACAAAATGATGAAATAAAACTTCAAAAAACAGTTACTCGTTTAAAAAATAAATATGGTAAAAATATAATTCTAAAAGCAATGAGTCTAGAAGAAGGCGCAACTATGAAAGAGAGAAATATGCAAGTTGGAGGTCATAAAGGATGAAATATGATTCAATAATTAATTTACCTCATTATGAACCAAAGTATCATAAAAGAATGAGTAAAATACAAAGAGCGGCGCAATTTAATCCTTTTTCCGCACTTACCGGATATGATGATATGGTAAAAGAAGTATCAAGAGTAGTAAATGAAAGAATAGAAATAAGTGAAGATAAAAAAGAAGAAATAAATAACAAACTAAATTTCTTAATCAAAAATAATAAACTAGATTCTTTTGTTTCTATAACATATTTTGTAAGCGATACTAAAAAAGATGGAGGTAAATATTTTAAATATACGGGAAAAATTAAAAAAATAGATAGTGTAAACAAAAAAATTATTTTAAATAATGGTAAAATAATTAGTATTTATGACATAATTAATATTTCAAGTAAAGCGTTAAGATAAGTAGGTGAAAAAATGTTTAATAATATTAATTTAAATTTATATAAAGATTTTTACTTAGTTTGCAAATATGGAAGTATAAATAAGGCTGCAAAAGAGTCATATACATCACCACCGGCAATAAGTAAATCAATAAAAAAATTAGAAAGTGAATTAAATAGACAATTATTCTATAGAAATAGTGATGGTATGATGCTTACAAGTTATGGCAAAAAATTACTATTTTATGTTGAAGAATCATTTAATAGTTTAAATGTTGCAGAAAGAACTTTAGTAGAAGAAGATACTTTAAAAAAAGGAAGTTTAAATATTGGAATACCATCTAATGTAGGTTCATTTTTCTTATTTGATAATTTAATTAAATTTCATAATGAATATCCAAATATAGATGTAACTGTAGTAACAGGTTCAACATCTAAATTAATAGAATTATTAAAATCACATACAGTTGACTTTGTAATTGATACATCCCCAATAAATATAGAATTATCTAATGATTATACTATCAAAGAACTTGCTAGAGTTAATTATTGTTTTTCAGCAAGTAAAGATTTTGATACATCTAAAATAAAAAAATTAAAAGACTTAGAAAAGTATCAATTAATACTTCCAATTAAAGGCACAGCAAACAGAAATGATTTAGATGAATTAATTAAAGAAAAAAATATAAACTTTAATAATTCTCTTAATTTTCATACTAGTGAAATGATTATATCTGCAGTTAAAAATAATATTGGAATAGGGTATGTAATTGAAGATTTAATTACAAAAGAAAGTGATTTAAAGATTGTTAATATAGATGAAAAACTTCCTAATGTAAAAATAAATATAATATATAACAGTAAATATTTAACAGTGGCTCCTAAAAAATTTATAAATATGTATATAGATAAAACTATTAATTAAAAGTTAATAGAGTATTAAAAAATAGATAATTTTTCGTTATCTATTTTTTTGTTACAATTGTTTTAGGAGGAAAGAATTATGATAAAAAATATTGGAAATTTTAAAGATAAAATTGATGGAACAATAAAATGTGTTTATGAAATGGAAAACAAAAAAATAGTAGAAATGAGTGTACTATATAATAAGGAAGATAAGGATGTAGTATGCGTCCCAACTCACCATTTTTGTAATCTAGGATGTAAAATGTGCCATTTAACAAATAAAGGGTTAAATAAAAAAATGATAAGAATAGAAATAGATGATTTTATGAAATGTTTAATAGAAACATTAAGCAAATATAAAACTAATAAAAGTAAACTTTTAATTTCATTTATGGGAGTAGGAGAACCATTATTAAATATAGATCTTATTTTAAATGTATTTAAAAATAAAGATAAAATTAAAGAGTTGGGATACGAAAGTGTAAGTTATGCACTTTCAACTATGATGCCAAATGATAATTTAGAAAAGTTATCAGTATTAGTAAATGAATATAACATTCCACTAAAGGTTCATTTTTCACTTCATACACCTATTGATAGTGAAAGAAAAGAGTTAATACCAAGTACAAGAGTAAATGTTTCTGATGCATTAAAACTACTTTCAAATTATAAAAATCAAGTTATGAAAAACGAAAAAATAATGGATAATTATATTATGTTTCATAGAAATAATATACCAGTTGAAATTCATTATACTTTAATAAAAGGTGTAAATGATGGAAACAAAGAGTTAAAATGTTTAATAAATCTATTAAAAGAATATAATATTCCAATTAAGTTTATAAAATTTAACGAAACAAATACTCTAAAGAAAAGTGATAATGAAGAGATTTGGATTAAGTCTTTAAAAGAAGAATTACCTAATTTAAATATTAAGAGTTATTCTCCACCAGGAAGATGTGTTGGTAGTTCATGTGGTGAATTTACTAAACATTATTATCACTATGAAATAGAAACTAAGGAAGAATTAGAAAAATTTTTAAAATGGAAGAAAGAATATGAAATTTAAATAGTGTAGAAGTTCAAAAAACTGATGTTTTAATTGGAGTACGTCCTGTAATAGAGGTATCTAAAAGTGATATTTCATATTAAAAGAACTATAAAGATCAAAAACTTTATAGTTTTTTTATAGTTAAAAGGTACTTTTTTTGTTAATCATAAATGCTCAATTAATTAATATAATGTAAAAAGGAGGTAAAAATGTATAATAATTGTAATGATGATTTTGAAAAAATAAAGAAAAAAATAGATGAAGAAAATAAAAAATGTAAAAAATGTTATATACAAGGACCAACAGGACCAAAGGGTGATCAAGGTATTCAAGGTGAAAGAGGAATTCAGGGGCCTTCAACTATAAAAATTGGTATTACAGAAACTGTAGAAAATAAAGAACAAGCTAAAGTAGAAAATGTAGGAACAAATGAAGATGTTATTTTAAATTTTAAAATACCTAGAGGAGAACAAGGTATAGAAGGAAAAATTGGATTACAAGGACCAACAGGACCAAAAGGAGAAAAAGGAGATATTGGACCACAAGGAATAAAAGGTGAAAAAGGAGATCAAGGTCCAGCAACTATTCAAATTGGTAATGTTAAAACTATTGAACCAAATGAAGAAGCAGAAGTTGTAAACAGTGGTACACCAATAGATGTAGTTTTAGATTTTAAATTGCCAAGAGGAGAACAAGGAGAAACTGGACCAAGAGGACTTCCTGGTGAAATTGGTAGAACAGAACATATCGCAATAGATGAAACAGAAACTATTGAACCAGGTGAACAAGCAGAAGTTATGGATACTTTTGAAAATTGGGTCCATCATTTAGCATTTTTTATTCCAAAAGGAGAAAAAGGAGAACAAGGAGAAACTGGACCAAGAGGACCACAAGGTCCTGCAGGTCCACCTGGAACAGAATTTACATCTTCTTATGGAATGCGATATTTAATGACAGAAACACAAATAACTTTACCACAAGCAACAGATACAGTGATTCCTTTACCAGAAAAGGGAGTAGCGTTATTTACTGAATATCCTGATAATAATTCAATTAAAATAAAAGAAAGCGGAGTTTATCTTGTTTCTTATACATTATGCGGTGGAACAAATGAAGAGTGTTCATTAACTATGTCTGTAAAGGCAAATGATTTACTTTTACCTGCCACTAATACAACTAGTGAATTTCAAGCACAAATAGTTAATTGTATAAATAGTTCAACAATTGTATCACTTAATAAAGATGATCTTATTACATTAAATGTAAAATCATCTATGAATGTCAATATATCATTTAATGGAAGTACAAATGCAATGTTAAGTGTTATAAAAATACATTAAGAGTAGAAAATTCTACTCTTTTTGTTATGAATTAATTATGCTAAGTTTTATTTAGTGAATAACTTATAGTAAAGGAAAGTGATAATATGCAAATAATAAATGATAATACTGTTGTAGTAAATAATAATGATGAATTGAAACAAGTATTAAGTGAAGAAAATAACTATAATTATGTATATTTAGGTAATGATATTACAGTAACAAGTGGATTTGTTATAAATAATAAAAAAAGCAAAGTTATTATTGATGGGACTTATAATAATGTTAAATATACTTATACAAATAATTTGAGTTTAGAATCAGAAGTTATAAAGGTAAGTACTACTAATAAAAAAATTATATTAAAAAATATGAATATAGTATCTTCACATGGTTATGGGGTAATATATGTTCCATCTCATCCAAATTATTCTAGTGTAGTAGTAGAATATAATAATATAAATTTTAATGGAATAGAACTTTCATGTAATTATTATGGAACAACTAAAATTATTGATTCTATTATAAATGTAAAAGATACTAATAGTGTATCAGCACAAAAAGTATGTGATTCTAATAGAATTTTAATAGGAGGAAATACAACAATTTCAAGTAGTTCAAATAAAAATACTGTTTTCTTTTTTAATGATGTTATACCATCTTATATTAAAATTATTCCTAATAGTAATGTTAATATAACAACTGATAAAGAACTTATGAATGGAACTAATAGATTAGATTTAATAGTAGGTCATGGAGCAGAATTCCTTTTAACTACTGGTAATGGATTTGCGATAACAACAACGCATGGTGCTAGAAATGTTTTAATAGAAGAAATGGCAAAATTTACATTTATAGAAAAAAGTCATCAAAGAGTTCCAATGTGGAATGTATTTGGTAATTTTACGGTTAAAGAAGGTGCAAGCTTATCAGTAATAAATACGTATATGAATACTCCAACTGATAATTATAATATTTATTTTAAAGGTACAAATCAAAAATTTATCTTAGATAATCCAAAATATATAAATATATATACAAAAAATGCAAATGTTATATATACAAATAATCCTGTTGATTTTATATTTAAATTTAGCAGAATAAATATGTGGATATATGCTCTTGATTATCTTGATGCTTGCACAATTGATGATACACCTGCTTTTTATTGGTATAAAGAGAATAATCCTGCACAAATTACAGGTATATTTAATAAAGATAGTACAACAGTAACATCACATAATTTTACAGAAAGTGAATTAGGTTCATTATCAGATATAAATAGTTTTAAATTTCAAAATATAAAGATATTAACTATAGGACTAATAAAAACAAATATTCATCCAATTAATGATTCTATAAATGCTATATCTGGTCATACTATACCATATTCGGATGTTAAGATAGAATATAGTAATAAAACTCTAACAGCTAAAGCAGATGAAAATGGCTTATTTGAAGCAAGTATTGATGCTGTTATACCTGATAATACAAATGTTAAAATAACATCTTGTTTAAATAGTTGCTATAACGAAAGAAAAGTTACAGTACCATTTATGGGAGAATTAACTCTTTTAAAAGTAACAGAAAATATTCCATTTAATATGATACCATCTTCTTTGAATCCAATTATTTTACCTAAAAAAAATAAAACAGTAATAACTGTTATTGATAGTAGAGTTAATAGTTCTAATTGGAAATTATATTTATATTTTACAAATCCAATGATAGAAAAAGAAGGAAAAATATTAGTAGATTCATTATTTTTTAAAAAATTTGATAATAAAGAAATATTATTAAAAACAAATAAAGAGATGATATTTGAATCAAATGATAATGGTGGAAATGTAAGTGTAAGTAATGTTACCTTTTCAATTGATAAAGGATTATTTTTAAAACCAAGTAATAATTTACTTGAGGATGAAGATTACTCGACTTTAATAATATGGAGTATAGAAGAGTAATGCCTTTACAAAAAATAAAATTAGTTCATAAAATATATTGTAATGAGGTGAGTTATGAAAAAGGATTATATTTATATTAAATTATGTGGTAATGAGAGTATAAAGTCAAATAATATAAAAGTTAAGTTAAAGGATAAATGTAATAAGATTGTTTTTGAGGGAATGACTGATAATTTTGGAAAAATAAAAATACCAATATGTGATAATGAGGTTTATAGATTAATAATATATTCTAATTTAGTAATAATAATAGTACCTTTAATAGCAAAAAGTAATAAAACTTATTGTATAAATATTGGTAATAATAAAAGAAAAGAACATCTTATTACAGTTTTATTAAAGGATAAAAATTATCCTAATATGAAAATAGAAGGAGGAAAGATAATATTATGGCAAGACATACAATCCCAATAACAAATGGTAAAGGAAGTATTGAACTTGTTACAGGAAAATATAAGGCCACTGCTGTTGTAGAAGGTTATGATGTTTCAACTTTAAATCCAACAAGTGTTGATATTATAGATAGTACTGATACATATGCATTTACTATAAGTGCTAAAGGAACTTTAACACTTCATGTTACAGATACTGGAAATCCTGATACTGGTGTACAAATTGTTGGTGCAAAATTTGTTAGAACTGATAATGTTGGAAATGTAATAGGTTCAGAAATAGTAACCAATCAAGATGGTAATGCTGTATTTAATAATGTTCCATTTTCTGCATCAGGAAATATTACAATATATTATAAGCAAATATCTGGTGATGGAGGACATACATTTGATACTGCAGTTAAATCAACTGTTATGACAACAGAATCACAAGTTGTTGAAATAGAAAATCCAAGTGCACCTGAGAGAAACTTTACATTAATGGATGCTAGTTTCCCAAATATACCAATTATGGATGGTCAAATAATACTTGAAGATAATTAATAAGAAAGCATTTTTTATAAGAAACTGCTTTCTTTTATGTTATAATAACTATAAATGAAGGTAGATGTGGAGGCTTTAATTATGAAAAAAATAATTTTAATTATTTTATTTTGTATTTTATTATTAGAATTAACAGGATGCAGTTATTATGATACCGAATTAATAAATAACGAAGAATCACAAATTAATCAAAATGTAAATGGTAACATAGAATTAGACAAATAGTAGAAAAAACTTGCTCATACCGTTGATAAAGTATAATTTGTTAATAGTCTTTTTTTAAAAAGGTTATGATTAAATTATCAAACTATTGAATAAATAGTAATTGTAAATGGAGGAATGATTATGAAAAAAATAATTTTAACTATTTTATTATGTGTGATTATGGTTTTAGGTTTAACAGGATGTGAAACAAAAACAAATGTAAGTGTTGAAGAGTTAAATAATATTAATAATAAAATAATTGATTATTTTCAAAAAAATGGTACAGAAAAATATAATAATTATAGTTACAATTATGTAGATGAAAAAAATAAGGTTGTTATTGTGGGATTAATTGATAATAGTAAAAAAGAACAAAAATGGTTCAAGAAAAATATAGTAAACTCAAAATATATAAAGTTTGAACAAGGCGAAAAATCTAAAAACACAATAATTAATGTATCTAGTATAATAGATTCAATAGTTAATAATGGACCTCATACATCATCAAATCCGTTTGATTATATTAAAACAAGTCAAAAAGAATATAATGAACTATTAAATCATCCAAAAGAAACATTTGAATATGCAATTAAAGATTTAATCGAAACAAATGCTAATAATGGACTAAAAAGTTATATTGAGGCATTACTATGTAAAGAGATAAATAAAAATTTTAAATATGATTTTGAATCTGCAAATGATTATTTAAAACACTATAAAGAATTTTTACAACAAAGTCATTCAGATTTTAATAATTATGATAAATATGCTATTTCTTTATTGAAATAAGAACAGTTTGATAGATAAATAGTAATTTGTTGAAATGGAGAATTTATGAAAAAGAAAATATTAATTATTGTGACAAATTTTTTAATAGTATTAATAATTGTTGTTTTATATGCGTTATATCGTTTTAATTATATTCCACATAAAAAATATACTAATGAAGATTTTAATATTAAGACTTATATAAGTAAAACTGATAAAGATAATGATGGTATAGATGATCAAACTGATATATTAAATAATGTAAGGGATTATATAAAAACAAATCCTAAATATAAAAGTAAATATTACGCTACGGGTTATCCAAATGATGAATATGGTGTATGTACCGATGTTGTTGCATTTGGATTAAAAGGTGCAGGTTATGATTTAATGAATTTAGTAAATGAACATATAAAATCAAATAGAAATTTATATGATATTGATGTTATAGATAAAAATATTGATTTTAGAAGAGTACAAAATTTAAAAGTATATTTAGACAATAATGCAATTGTTTTAACAAATGATATTAATAAAATAAAAGAATGGCAAGGTGGAGATATTGTTGTATTTAAAAATCATATTGGTATAGTATCTGATAAGAGAAATAAAAAAGGTATTCCTTTTATAATTCATCATGCTAATCCTTATCAAAGATATTATGAAGAAGATATATTAGAATATCGTAATGATATTATAGGTCATTATAGAATTAGTTAAATAAATTATAATTTATTGTTTAGAAAAATATTAATTTTTTAAAAAGCAAAGAAACTTTGCTAAAAAAACACAAAATGTAAAAATAACTTGATAGAAATATTTATTCTTTAATAATAAAATGTTTTAAAGAAAGGAGAAAAATTTATGAACCTTGGAAACAAAATACAAGAAATTAGAAAGAAAAATAAAATGTCACAAGAAGAATTTGCGGAAATATTTAATGTAACAAGACAAACAATTTCAAGTTGGGAGAATTCCAAGAGTTACCCAGATATTGAAACACTTATAAAATTAAGTGATAAGTTTGATATTTCTTTAGACATTTTATTAAAAGAGGATAAAGTTATGGTTAAGAAAATTGATAAAGAAAGAAAAAATTATAAGAAAATAAAAAAATTGTTATTTATTATATGTAGTTTACTAATGATTGTTGGAATAATTTATGGTATTAAATATGTTAGTTTTAGTAAAAGATATGATAAGGTAAAAAATGAAATAGAAGTAAAATATTATCAAACATTAAAAGATTATAATTTTGAAAAAAGTGATAGAATATATACATTAAAAGTTTCTGATAATGTTAAGTTTGTTGCTGGTTCTCAAGAAATGCCACCAAAAAAAGATAGAGTTTTACATTTTTATGCTCAGTTTTTATATGCGTATATTGATAATGATGATAGTATAATTAAAATAATATTTAATGACCTTAATGACTTTTACCTGTCTAAAAGTTTAAAAGATAAAGATGAAACTATTGTTTTCAGTGTAGATGAATTAAAAGAAAAAAATAGAAATAATTTAGAAATTATAAGTAAAAAAATAGGTTATGACAAATCAGAATTAGAAAAAATAATTAATCAAGGATATAAAATTTATAGTGATTTGTACTCTTGTAAATTATGCAAATAAATTATTAATTTCAATTTATTGATAAGATCAACTTAAATAGTTGTTCTTTTATTTTATGTAAAAATATAATACTATTTTTTTGCTATTTATTTAGGTGATGAAATTTGATAGAAAAAAATAAATATTTAGAAACATTAAAAAATTTGAAATATAATGATTTAATAAAGATAGTTACAGAATAAAAAAATGTGGTAAATCTACTTTATTTGAATTATTCATAATTTTTTTAAAGAATATGTTAATTACTATAAACAAGAAGAAGATGAAAAATTATATTTAAAATATATAAATAATATTTCTTTATCTTATGCTTTAAAATTAGATTGAAAACTTAATTTGACAAAAAAAATTCAATGTGATAGAATATACCCGTTTTTTGAAAGAAGGGGGATCTTTTATGGATTTATTAGAAAAATTTAAAAATTTTAGTAAGAAAGGTAAATTAGCAGTTTTATTTGCAACTGCAGGTGTAGTTGGTCTTACATCTTATTGTGGAATTAGAGGTCATAAAAAAGATAGTGAGACAAAGGAAACAAAATTATATTTAGTAGATATAACTGATAAATATGAGGATGAAATAGTTTTAAAAGATAAAGATGGTAATAAAATTGAGATAAATGATGCGAGTCCTGATAAATTACTTGCAATTACTGATAGTAAAAAACACAAGAAAAATAAAAAATACCAGATTATTTTAGTTGATGATGAAGGCGTAATGCAAAGTGGTTATATTGAAGGTAAATATTTAAGTGATGATGTACTTGATACTGAAAAATTAGTTGGAGAATTTTGTAATGATGTATCTGTTATTTCTTCTCCATCAGGTGGTTGGTTTAGAAAAGAAGCAAAAGTTGATAAAGATACGGATGATGCTGTTTTATTAGACTATAATCAAAACCTTGCAGTATCTAATCATACTTATCATAATGATGTTGATTCATATGCCTGGAGTGAAGGCGTTACATACGTTGATGGAGATTTAAAAGTTGGATTTATTGCGACTGAAAATGTTGCTTCAAAAGATTATGATAAAATCAAAGGTAAAAAATTTACTGTATCAACAGAAGATGGTTCACCATTAAAACTAAGAGATGAAGCAAGTATAGATGGTGAAATAATATACTCTATTCCTAATAATAGTGAGGTAGTTTTATTGAGTGGATATCCATCAGTTAGTGATGAAGATCATGATTGGTTTTATGTTGCAGTAAATACAGAAGATGGAGTAAAAATTGGATATTCTTGTGCTACTTACCATCCTACAGATGGAACAGCTGTTAATTATTTAATAGAAAAAGAAGAAGAAAAGACAGATGATGTTACTACAGAAGAGAATACAGAACAAAAAGAAAATAATAATGAATATACATATTTATTAAGAGTTAATACTGATTCTGATGGAGGTGTTCCATTAAAACTTAGAGAAGGGATGGGAACATCTTATGATATTATTTCTGAGTTAGAAAATGGGGCCAAGTTATTTACAAGCAAGAAAGAAATGGAAGAGTCAAAAAATAATTTAGATGAAAATAATACAAAATGGATAAAGGTAAGATTAACAAGTGGAGAAGTTGGTTATGTATGTGCTTCATTTGTTGAAGAATATGAAAAAAAACAAGAATATGATGATTCAATATATACAATTAATTTTGGAGATGAAGGACAAAAAGAAGGATATATGGGACTTGATGTTCCTATTCCAACAGATTATGTGCTTTTTGAAAAATTATTGCGTGAAGGAAATGATTATTATGATAAAGAAAGAGGAACAGTAATAGAAGGAGTAAAACCATCATTTGTTATTATTAAAATGGGGGCTACTTATACATCACTTGCAGATGGTCTAAATGAAAATAGATTTGCAAATATTAGTCAGGATAATGTAAAAGAATTAGCGGATTTATGTGAACAATATGAAATACCATTTGGATTTTACTATTTCTCACAGGCACTTACAACAGATGAGGCAGATAAAGAAGTAGACTATATTAAAAGAAATTGTGAACAATATAAAAATTATACTTATAATGTAATGCCATTATATTATGATTATGAATATAGTTCCGAAGATACAAGATTATATGTATATGCTAAAGAAGGTAATAAAGAAAATTTAACTCAGGTACTTAATTATGCAATGAATAAATTAAGATTAGAAACAGAACATGAGGTATGTTTATATAGTGATAAAAATGCTTTAAATGAAATCTTTAATTATGATGACCTAGATGATATTAACAAACAAAATTTGTGGGTAGTTGCTGTAAATGATGCACATTCTAATGGTTTAGTTAATAATTTTCCAGAAGCAGCTGATAATGTATCTGTAAGACAATATGCTCATGATGGAGAAATCAATGAAGTTAAATTTGATATTAATTTAATGGACAAAGATTATTATGAAAATATTATGAAAAATAATTTAGGTATATCAAAAAAATTATCAAAATAATAAGAATTTTAAGTAGAAAATATTCTACTTTTTTTCTTTATCCTATCTTGTTCTAATTTGGACTTGCCTTCATATATTTTATTAGAGGTGAATTATGTGTTTTTCAAAGATATACATGTTAGAATAAGATTATTTTTTGTAGTAGTAATTATTTTATTTTTAGTAGTAATAGGGAAAGTAATATATATACAAGTATTTGAGTATGACAAACTGTCTAATTTATCTAGTGAACTTTGGAGCCGTAATTTACCTATAGAAGGTAATAGAGGGCTAATATATGACAGAAATGGAGTTGTACTTGCAGATAATGTTACAACAACAAGTTTAGTCTTAATACCAAATCAAATAACAGATAAGAAAAAAGTAACAAAAGAATTAGCCAGTATTCTTAATGTAACAGAAGAAGAAATGGCAAAACATGTTAATAAAAAAACATCTATAGAAAGAGTACATCCAGAAGGAAGAAGATTATCATTTGAAGTTGCGGATAAAATAGCGGCTTTAAATTTAGATGGAGTTTATTTAGTAAAAGAGTCTAAAAGAAATTATCCGTATGATACTAATTTATCGCATGTTTTGGGTTATGTTGGAATTGATAACCAAGGATTATCAGGTCTTGAACTACAATATGATAAGTATTTAACTGGAGAATATGGTTCAATTAAATATTATTCAGATGCCAAAGGTAATAAGTTAAAATTAAGTGAAATATATGAACAACCACAAGATGGCATGAATATAACTCTTACAATAAATAATGATATACAACTTGCGATAGAAAGAGAACTTGATAATGCAGTAAGTAAATATAATCCAGAACATGCACTTGCGATAGCGATGGATCCAAATACAGGAGAAATTTTGGGTATGAGCTCAAGACCTAATTTTTCACCATCAAATTATCAAAATTATAGTACAGAAGAAATAAATAGAAATCTTCCTATATGGATGAATTATGAACCAGGATCAACATTTAAAATAATAACTCTTGCGTCATCATTAGAAGAAAATACAGTTGATTTACAAAATGATCACTTTTATGATGGAGGTAGTGTAAGAGTAGCAAATGCAAAAATTAAATGTTGGAAAACAAAAGGTCATGGTGCGCAAACATTCCTTCAAGTTGTTGAAAATTCATGTAACCCAGGATTTGTTGCTTTAGGACAAAGACTAGGTAAAGAAAGATTATTTAGTTACATTGAAAAATTTGGATTTGGTAAAAAAACAGGAATAGATTTAAATGGTGAAGCGACAGGGATAATATTTAAACTTGATAGAGTTGGTGAAGTTGAACTTGCAACTACTGCATTTGGTCAAGGTGTATCAGTAACTCCAATACAGCAGATAACTGCAGTATCAGCCGCAATTAATGGTGGTAAATTATTTAAACCATATATAGTAAAAAGTATAACAGAACCAGAAACAAATAATGCGGTTGTAACTAATAAACCACAGATGGTAAGAAGAGTAATAAGTGAAGAAGCAAGTAAAAAAACAGCACTTGCACTTGAAAGTGTTGTTACAAATGGTACAGGTAGAAATGCATTTATAGATGGATATAGAGTAGGTGGTAAAACAGGAACTGCTCAAAAAGTTAAAGATGGTGCATATATGTCTGGTAATTATATATTATCATTTATTGGATTTTTACCAGCAGATAATCCTAAAGTAGTTGTATATGTTGCAATTGATAATCCAAAAGGAATAGTGCAATATGGTGGAACAGTAGCAGCCCCTATTGCAAAGGCAATATTAGAAGACTCAATTAACGCTTTAAATATTCCTAAAAGTGAAGATGCTAAAGAAAAAAATTATCAACTATGGGATAAAAAATATGCTGAAGTGCCTAATGTTGTAAACCAAAAATTAAGTGATGTAAAAGGAAGTTTACAGAAATTTGATGTACAATATACAGGCAGTGGAGAATACATATTATTCCAGTCTCCATCAGCAGGAGAAAGGGTATATGAGGGTAGTAAAATAAGAATATTACTTGGAGATAAAAAATAAAAGTGTAAAAATGTGAAAAAATATAATAAAAAGATTATTAAGTATGATATAATTATTTTTGTGAATAAAGGATGTGTATTATATGTATGTACTAGCGAAATCAGTACTAGCCTTAATGATAGGATTTATAGCGTCAGTAGTTTTAGGTTTAGTATTTATTCCATGGCTTAGAAAATTAAAAGTAGGACAAAAAACAAGTAAATTTGTTAAAGCTCATGAAAATAAAAGTGGAACACCTACAATGGGAGGAATAATATTTATTGTTTCTACTATTTTTACAATTTTATTTTTGTGTTTTACTAATAAACTTAAGATATCAAGTAATTTACTTATAATTTTATTTGTATTCTTTGGGTATGGACTTATAGGATTTGTAGATGACTTCTTAAAGGTAAAATATAAGTGTAATGAAAAAGGTCTAACAAGAATGCAAAAATTCTTAGCACAAGTAGTAATTGCAATTATGTTCTTCTATATATATATTAGAAATGGATCTAATCCAGAAATAGAAATATATGCGCTTCACTTAAAAATTAATTTAGGATTTATGTATGGATTCTTTATATTATTTATGCTTGTTGGAACAAGTAATGCAGTTAATTTAACAGATGGACTTGATGGTCTTGCTGCAGGACTATCTGCAATCGCAATTATGGTTTATGGTATGATTGCTTGGAATTCTGGATGGCTAGCAGGTTATGATGATGTTGCAGTATTCTGCTTTATACTTGTTGGAGGACTTCTTGGATTTCTGGTATACAATGGTCACCCCGCCAAAGTGTTTATGGGTGATACTGGATCACTCGCACTTGGTGCAGTACTTGCAACACTTGCGATATTAACTCATAGAGAAATGTCATTAATAGTAGTAGGTGGTGTATTTGTTATTGAAACACTTAGTGTAATACTTCAAGTTGCATCAGTAAAAATAAGAGGGAAGAAATTATTTCCAATGACACCAATACATCATACGTTTGAAAAATTAGGATGGAGCGAAACTGACATAGTAAGATTATTTTATGTAGTTGGATTTATTCTTGGAACAGGCGCTCTTGTATATGGGGTATGGTATTAATGAAAAAAATAGATTATAAGCTTTTTATAGCAATGGTGATTTTATCATTGTTTGGAGTACTTATGATTTTCTCAGCATCAGGAATATGGGCTGAATATAAATTTAATGATGAATTTAAATATTTAAAATTACAAGGATTTTTTCTTGTAATTGGACTTATCGCACAATATATAATATCAAAGGTAGATTATACGAACTATTTGAAGAAAGCAAACGTTATACTAGGAATTTGCTTTCTTCTTTTAATTTTAGTATTAATTCCTGGGATAGGTACAATTAGAAATGGTTCTAGAAGTTGGTTTGGTATTGGTGGACTTGGAGTACAACCATCAGAATTTATGAAACTAGGTATTATTATATTTGCATCTAAATATTTAAGTTCTAATCCAAAAGATGTAAGGCATATTGTAAAAGGGGTATTTCCTATATTAATTATTACATTACTTGCTTTTGGTCTTATAATGCTTCAACCAGATTTAGGTACAGGAGCAATTATATTAGTAGGGGTAGTTGGTTTACTTTTTGTATCCGGTGTAGATATGAAGTTCTTTGTAAAAATAGGTGTGGTAGGATTATTAGGACTTGCTGGGCTTATTATTGCAGCTCCATATAGAATAAAAAGAATAGTGTCATTTATTAATCCTTGGACAGATCCGTTAGGGGCTGGATTTCAGTCAATACAATCATTATATGCAATAGGACCAGGAGGACTTTTGGGTCTTGGACTTTTTAATTCAGTACAGAAACATTTTTATTTACCAGAACCACAAACAGATTTTATATTTTCAATAATAAGTGAAGAACTTGGTATACTTGGAATATTAATAGTAGCATTTTTATTTATAATAATATTTCATAGATGTATAAAAATTGCGATTAATTGTGATAATTTATTTGGTAAATATTTAGTTTTTGGTA
This sequence comes from Clostridium sp. CAG:433, assembly GCA_000433675.1. Lineage (GTDB taxonomy): Bacteria > Bacillota_I > Bacilli_A > RF39 > UBA660 > CAG-433. The sequence goes on along the minus strand of FR893526.1, from coordinate 762 downwards.
TAACATTTCAAATGGCTTTTCAAACATTATTAAATTTAGCAGTTGTTGTAGGACTTGTTCCTATAACAGGTGTAACACTTCCATTTCTTTCTTATGGTGGATCTAGTTTAATATTATCTTTAGTAAGCATAGGAATAATATTAAATGTAAGTAGACACAATGAAAAAAGTTAAATTAGGAGATTTTTATCTTCTTTTTTTCTATCTTTAGTGGAATTCACTTTAAAAAGAGAGAATATAATTATAGGAGGATATAAATGTACGGATTAAAAGAAGAATTAAATATAGAAAATATGATATATGAGATAAGGGGAAAACAGGTAATGCTAGATTCTGATTTAGCAAAATTATATCAGTGTAAAAATGGAACAAAATCAATTAATTTAGCGGTAAATAGAAATGTTAAAAAATTTCCAAATGATTTTTATTTTCAATTAACTAACAATGAAACAGAAAACTTGAGGTTTCATTTTGAAACCTCAAATTCAACGACTAATTATGGTGGAAAAAGGTATAATCCATATGCATTTACTGAACAAGGGATTGCAATGCTGGCGACTATTTTACATACACCTGTTGCAGCAGAAGTAAGCGTTAATATAATGAGAACATTTGTAAAAATGAGAAAATATATATCAGTAAATTTAATAGAACAAGATAATATGAAAAATATGCTTCTTAAACATGATAATGAAATAAAATTACTTCAAGAATCATTTTCAAAATTAGAGGAAAAAGAAAAAATAAATCATATATTTTATGA
>FR893525.1 GCA_000433675.1 Clostridium sp. CAG:433 | reverse complement strand
TTCAGCAGGCATTTGATATACTTCTTCTGCTATATCAATATGTAATATACCATCTAAATGATCAATTTCATGTGATAATACGGTTGATTCAAATCCTTCAAAAGTTTCTTGTTTTTTATTACCCTCAACATCATAATATTCTAGTTCTATTTTGTAAGGTCTTAAAACTCTTCCAAAATTATCTAAACAACTAGCACATGCTTCCCAATAATCAGTTAATCCTTCTCTATTTGTTATAACAGGATTTATTAATACTTTTGCTTGATTATAATTTTTTTCTTCTTCACTCACAGTATTAGCTTGAATCTTATTTATAATATCTAAATTAGTATTTTTTAAATATACCATTCTTTTAGGTATACCAAGTTGAACAGCAGCCATTGCCATTACTGCATTTTCTTTACAATACTCATCTAATACACTTATATCGTCCATTAATTCTTTATCATTTTTTATATCAACTTCTTTTGATATTTGTCTTAAATATTCTTCATTATCCTCTATTGTAATTGATTCTATTTTTTTCTTTTCCTTCATTTTTATTTCCTCCACATTATTATCTTATTATTACAGATTCAAAATATTGTTCCTGAAACTCCGTTAAAGCCCTTATCATATCATCATTATATTCTTTACCATCTGGCACTACAATTAATTTATCATCATTATCATTTGTTCTATGAATATATGAAATTACTCTACCTGTAAATTCTGTGCATGGCTCAAATACTCCTAAAACATATGCATCAAGTTCTTCACCATCACCACTAATTGTTCCTTCTATATATCCATAATTAACTGTGTAAATAAAACCATGTTTTGGATGTTTTGTACCTAATGCTCTATCAATTTCTACAGTCACTATTTTTCCTAAATAATCTTTTGCATTTGTCATATTCTTTCCTCTTTCAATAACTCTTCCTGTCTTATTCCCATTATCATCATAAATATCTAATAATTCCATACATATCACCATCCTTTAATATAATTATAACAAAAAAAATAACTATATT